>NZ_JBIBJI010000013.1:0-227201 GCF_042958345.1 Streptomyces sp. NPDC007983 | reverse complement strand
AGGAAGCCGTAGCCGGGGTGGATGGCGTCGGCGCCGGACTCGGCGGCCGCGGCCAGCACCTTGGCCTGGTCCAGATAGCTGGCCGCCGGGGTGTCACCGCCCAGCGCATAGGCCTCGTCCGCCGCGCGCACATGAACGGCGTCCCGGTCCGGATCGGCGTAGACGGCTACGCTCGCGATCCCGGCATCCCGGCAGGCACGGGCAACACGGACAGCGATCTCGCCACGATTGGCGATGAGCACCTTCTGCATGCTCTCTCTTCCCTCTTCAGAAGTTACCGTCCGGCGGGGACGGTCACGTTGCTATCCCAGGGCCCGCTTGAGGAAATCCAGTACCACGCTCGCGTAGCCTTCAGGATCGGATTGCAGCCCGAGCAGATGCTCGGCTCCCGGAAGGACGTGCGTCTCGGCCTGGGCATAGCGCTCGGCCAGCGCGTCCACCGAGGAGGGCGGCACGATCGCATCGTGCTCGCCCGACATGAACAAGAGTGGGATCTTGGCGAACTTGCCGGTCGCGGGCGGTGGCCATTGGGCGCGCAGCATGGCGGGCCCCAGGGCGCACAGCGCGCGGGTCACCACGGAACGGGACGGTTCGCCGCTCAGCGCGGGGGGCATCGGCAGCGCCTCCGCCTCCAGGTACTTGCGCAGCAGCGGCGGAACGTCGTGCCCGGGGCCGCTGTCGCACACCAGCGCGTCGAACTCGAACCCGTCGTGGGTCAGCGCCCACATGGCCGAGAAGCAGGAGAAGGAGAAGCCGTAGACGGCGAAGCGTGCCGTGGCGTACCCCTGCTTGCCGCGCAGCCAGGACACCACCGAGGTGACATCGCTCGCGAACCGGTCGCCGAGCCCGAACAGCGCCCGGTCGTCGCTGCTGGCCCCGTGGTTGCGGTGGTCGAACAGGCAGACCGTGTACCCGGCGTCGTGCAGGAACTTGGCGTGGCCGAGGCTGTGGTCCTTGCCCGCGCCCAGACTGTGGCCGAGCACCACGACCTTCTCGGTGGAGCCGGGGCAGAGCCAGGCGTGCACCCGCTTCCGGCGGCCGAACGGGATCTCCAGGTCGGTGCAGGGCAGCCCGTGGTCCCGGGGGTGCTCCCGCTGGGTCCGGTCGCGCGGATGGAAGGCGAGATACGCCAGCTGGGCCCCGTACAGCGGGGCTATCGGCAGCGCCGCGACCGAGAGGGCGCGGGACACCGGCGTGGGTGGCCGCACCGGCGTCCGGGGTGGCTCGGGCATCGGCGTCCTCCGGGAGGGGGTGGAGTGTCCGTCGGCGGTCAGGGCGGTCTCGTCTCGGTCGGTGCCATGCGGTGGGGCAGCGGGGCGGGTACGTCAGGATGACGGCTACGCGGGAGTACGGGCGGTCACCCGCAGCCCCCGGCGTGGCCCTGGTCGCCGGACGGGGCGGCCACGAAGTCCGCGTCGGCCGGGGGCTCGGGGGTGGGCGCTCCGGGGACGCGTGGGGGCGCGTCGCGGGAGCGGACCGCCCCCGCGAACGCCGGGAGCCGGTCCACGCCCCAGTACTTGTCGTAGCCGAGGGTGAAGAACGGCACGCCGAACGCCCCGTCCCGGCTGAGGTCCAGCAGCGCCCGGAGCCCGCGCCCGGCGCGCAGCTCCGGGTCGTCGGCGGCACCGGCCATCCGGTCCGCCACGGCGTTCGGCAGCCCCAGGCCGGTGGCGAGGTCCGCGATGACCCCGCGGTCGCAGATGTCCCGGCCCTCCTGCCAGCGGGCCCGGTAGGTCCGCTCGATGTACGCGGGGCCGCACCCCGCGTCCAGCGCGGGAAAATACGCCAGATGCGGTACTTCCCAGACCGGGTCCCGGTCCACCGGCCAGGTGATGGCGAGGTCACGGTCGGCGGTCAGACGGCGCACGTCCTGAAGGATATAGAGGTGCTTGTCGCGTGACATCGCCGTGTACGGAAAAGAGCGGCCCTGTTCGGCCATACGGCGCTCGCCCTCCGCGTCCGGCTCCCACCAGGGGTGCCATTCCACCACCTGTGCGACATCCGGATAGCGGTCCATCAGATCACGGTAGGCGATCCAGCTGTACGGGCTGCGGAAATTGAAATAGAAGCGCGGCACCCTGCTGCGCCTGGCCGTCATGTCCGTTCCCCCTTCACCGGGACCGTTCGGATCGCTCCGACCGCCACCCGCTCACTCGCTCGCTCAGATCACGATGCCACCGTCGACCTGGAACACCGCCCCGGTCACATACTCCGCCCCGACCAGGTACGCGACCATGTCGGCGACCTCCTCCGGGCGTCCGAAGCGGCGCAGCGGGATGCTCTGCTCCGCCTCCTTGCGCACACTTTCGGACAGTGCAGCCGTCATATCCGTCTCCACGAAGCCCGGCGCGACCACATTGGCCCGGATGCCGTACCGTCCGACCTCCTTGGCGAGCGATTTGGTGAAGCCGATGATCCCGGCCTTGGAGGCCGCGTAATTCGACTGTGCCGCATGGCCGTGCACGCCCGCCACCGAGGAGATGTTGATGATGCATCCGGACTTGCGCTTCATCATGCCGAATACGACCGAACGGCATATGTGGTACGTGCCGTCCAAGTTGACTTCCATGACGCCCCGCCACTCCTCGTCCTTCATCAACAGCAGCGGATTGTCCCGCGCGATGCCCGCGGACACCACCGCCACGTCGATGGGACCGAGCCGGTTCTCGGTGAACGCCACGAGGTCGCGCACCGCGTCCGCGTCCCGTACGTCCGTCTGCCGGCCGACCACCCGGCCGCCGTCGAGCCCCGCCGCCTCGTTCTCCAGGGCGCGGGCCGCGTCGGGGCTGGACTGGTGGCAGAACGCCACGTCGAAACCGTCCCGGGCCAGCCGCAGCACGGTCGCGCGGCCGATGCCCCGGGAGCCGCCGGAGACGAGGGCCACCTTGCTGTGCGCGTCGGACATGGTGTTACGTCACCTCTCCTGCCGGGGCCTTCAGTTCGGCGGCCGGGCGCATCGTCATCACCAGCCGCCCGACGGTGAGCACGGTCGCGTCACCGACCAGGCTCTCCCCCTCGAACATGTACGTCTCCCCGACCTGCCGGGCCAGCCGGACGTGGTGTTCCACCACGTCGCCGGGGAGGACCGGGCGGTGGAATCCGGCGTCGGTGACCCCGCCGAGCAGCATCGCCATGCCGTCCAGCACATCCGGATTGGGCTCCTCCCACGCCACCAGAACCCCCGCCACATGGCACCAGGATTCGAGGAGCACCGTCCAGGGGTAGTGGTAGGCCTCCGCGGGCGCGTCGTCGGGGACGGCCTCGTACCAGGGCTCGTTGCAGGTGACGGCCTTCAGCCCGGAGGCGCGTTCGCCCGGGACCAGCTCGGTGACCCGGTCGACCAGCAGCATGGGGTAGCGGTGCGGCAGCACCCGCTTGATCTCGTCCACGGTGATCATCCGGTGGCCTCCCGTTTCTCGCGAGTGGTGAAGCGCAGCCGCACGCGGGCGGCGAGCCCGCGCTCGGTGGTGGCCTCGGCCCGGCAGCGCCAGTCGCCCGTCGCGTCGTCCCGTGACCAGGTGAACTCGCAGCTCAGGGTGGAGCCGGGGAAGACCGGGCCGAGGAAGCGGGCGGACTCGACCGCCGCCAGGGCGCCGCCCGGTTCGGGCAGCGTGGCGAGGGCGCCGCGCTGGACGTACTCGACGACGCACACCCCGGGGAAGATCGGGAAGCCGGGGAAGTGACCGGCGAACACCTTCTCCGTGCAGCGGATCACGGCCACGCACCGGGCGGGCCGCTCCCCCGGTGCCCCGGGGTCGACCACCTCGACGGTGCCGTCGACAGGTCCGCACGCGGTCGCCGTCACCTCACTTCTCCAGCTTCGAGGCGAGCAGGTCGTGCACCTTCCGCAGGGTGGTGATGCTCTTCATCTCCCGCTCCTCCAGCTTCACCGCGTACTTCTTCTCCAGTTCGACCATGACCTCCAGGGCCATGAGCGAGTCGACGCCGAGGTCCTTGACGAATTCGGCCTCGTCGGTCACCTCCTCCTCTTCGACGTCGAGGACTTCCGCGACGAAGGTGCGCAGTTCGTCGAGGTCCAGGGCGGCGGTGGCGTCGGCCATGGCGGGTTCCTTCCCAAGGTCGGGGGTGTTCAGGGGGTTCGGGGTTCGGCGGGTTCGGCGAGCGCGGCGGGGGACTCGACCGGGACGGTCGTCGCGTCCGCCGCGATCCGGCGGATCATTCCGGTCAGCCGGCGGCCGGGGCCCAGCTCCACGAACCGGGCGCAGCCCAGCTCGTCTTCGAGGGTCCGGACGCTGTCCTCCCAGCGCACCGGGCTGGTGAGCTGGGCGAGTTCGCGGTCCCGCCAGCCCCCGTCGCCGCGGTGGGGGCGCGCGTCCACATTGGCGACGACCGGGGTGTGCGCGGGCGCGAACTCCACGGCGGCCAGCGCCGTACGCAGCTCGTCCGCGGCGGCGGCCATGAGCGGGGTGTGGAACGCGCCGCCGACGGCGAGCCGGATCACCTTGCCCCCGCTCTCGGCGGCCAGGGCGGCGAGCCGGTCGACGCCCTCGGCGGTGCCGGAGACGACGAGGTTGCCGGGCGCGTTGACGCCTGAGACCCAGACCTCCGGGCCCTCCGCCCGCACCCGGCCGGTCAGCGCCTCCACGGCGGCGAGGCCGAGCCGTACGACGGCCGCCATGGTGCCGGGCGAGCGCTCGGCGCAGCGGCGCATGGCGCGGCCCCGGGCGGCGACCAGCCGAGCCGCGCCGGCGAGCGGCAGCGCCCCGGCCGCGTACAGGGCGGTGTACTCGCCGAGGCTGTGCCCGGCGCACCCGGCCACCTCGCCCAGCAGCCCGGCGGTGGCCGCCTCGCGGTGGACGATCACCTGGTACGCGAAGACGGCGAGCTGGGCCAGGTCGGTGCGGCGCAGCGTGTCGTCGTCGGCCGTCAGCAGCAGCTCCCCGACGTCGACGCCGGTGTGCTCGGAGATCTCGTCCGCCAGCGGCCAGGACGCGGTGTCCCGCCACGCCCGGCCCATGCCCGCCTGCTGGGCGCCCTGGCCGGGGAAGACCAGCGCCGTGCGCACGCCCGGCGCGGGCATCTCACTGCCCGTCATACGCGCTCCTCGTGCTCATGGCCGCCTCACCGGGTCCGCAGCAGGGCCGCGCCGACCACGCCGTCCCGGTCGATCGTGGTGACCAGGGCCGGGCTGCCGGGGGCGATCTCGCCGCGCTCGGCGAGCGCGAGGACGGCCGCGATCTGGAAGGCCGCCGAGGCGGCGCAGGTGTCGCCGATCGCGTCGGCCGTCGCCACCCGCAGCGGCCGGTGCCCGCCGAGGACGTCGGCGAGGGCGGCGCGCTCGGCCTCGCCCTCGGCGCCGGGCGCCTGGGCGTCGGCGAGGGCCCGTACGTCGCCGGGTGCGGTGCCGGTACGGTCCAGCAGCCGCCGTACGGCGTCGGCGAGCGCCGTACGGGCCGCCGCCGGGTCCGCGGCGAAGCCGAACTCCACGCCCGCGACGTCGGCGAGCCCGCCGCGGCCGTGTTCGCGGGCCTCGTCGGCGGTCTCCAGCAGCCAGACCGCGGCGCCCTCGCCGAGCACGGCCGTCGCGTCGTCGTCGGCGCGGGTGTGCCACTCCAGCCAGGCGCGGGCGGAGGTGAACTCCTCGACCGCCCCGCACAGCACGGTGCGGGCGCGGCCCGCGCGCTGGAGCCGCAGCGCGTACCGCAGGGTGAGCAGCCCGGCGGCGCGGCCGCCCGCGATGGTGGTGTTGGGGCCCTTGAGTCCGTGCCAGATGGCGGACTGCCCGGCCGCGCAGTTCATGACCGTGTTGGGGAAGCGGGCCGGGTCCACGAAGAAGGGCTTGGCGCCGACGAGCGAGTCGCGGGTGAAGTCCATGATGGACTGGGCGCTTCCGGTGCTGGTGCCGAGCGCGATGCCGGTGTGCTCGCCGACGCCCGGCAGCCGTCCGGCCCCGTCGCCGCCGGCCGTGCCGCGTTCGCCGTTGCGTCCGCCGTCCCGTGAGCCCTCTCGTGCGCCGCCGCGCCCGCCTGCGCTCTCGCCGGACAGCAGATGACGGATCGCGGTGACGGCGAGGCCGGTGACCCGGTCCATGGAGCGGGTGTTCTTGCGGCCGAGGATCTCCCGGATGTGGAAGTCCGGGACGAGGCACGCCTCGCGGAACGGCACCGACCACTCCTCGGGGTCCAGCGGCTTGCCGGTGCCGCGGCCGGACCGCAGCCCGCTGCTGAAGTCCGCGGCCCGCAGCCCCAGGGGCGATACGGCGGTCCAGGCGGAGATGACCGGGCTGACCGCGACGGGAGCGTTGACCATGGGTGCGGATACTCCTTCGGTTGTGGCCCGGGGGCCGGACGGGGTGCTCACAGGAACCACACCTGTTCGTAGGAGGGCCATCGCGCGGCGAGCCCGTGCGCCTCGATCACCTGGACCCCGGGCAGCAGCCGGTCGGCGGCGGTGCGCCCCAGCGCGGTCAGGTCGGGCCGCTCGACCAGCACGGTCACCCCGGCGTCGAGCACCTTCGTGACGGACGCGCGCGGATCGGGCAGGGTGTCCAGGGTGCGCCCGCCGAGGCGCAGCGGCGGCTGGGGGTCGGCGCGCAGGGCGTAGCCGACGGCCGGTCCGCGCAGCGCCAGATGGCAGCCCCCGCCGCTCTGCCGGTGCAGATCGGGGACGACGTAGAGGGCGTCCGCGAACTGGGTCTCGACCGACCCGCGATACGCCTTCTCCATGATCAGGAGCCAGCGCGCACGTTCTTGTACGACCTCGCCCGCCATGGCTCAGCACACCCCCATGACCAGGCTCTTGTCCGCCGCCTTGACGTGTTCGGCGAACAGGAACGGGGACCGCTTGCTGACCTGGGGGATCTGGTCGGCCGCGCCCCGGTCGTCGGCGCAGAAGCGGCAGACGTACCAGTAGAGCCGGTCGGGGTGGTCGGCGAGCAGATCGCGCACGATCAGCGCGGTGGACGGGTGGCGGCGCTCCAGGTCGGTGAGGTCGCGCGGTTTGGTGTCGCCGAGGGCCGCGCTGGTCAGGCCGGTGGCGTCGCCGCAGGTCCAGATCTGCACCCGGGCGCCGCGGTCGAGCAGCGCGGTGGCCAGCCGGAGCGCCGAGGTGACCAGGTCGCTCTGGTGGGGCGCGCCGAAGAGGTTGAGCAGCACATCGGTGGCGGGTATGGGCCGGGCCATCAGTGCCACACCGCCCGCACCTGGGGTTCGAGCAGCTTGGCGGCCACGTCGTCCATCTCCACCATGCGGACGTCGGGGGCCAGGTCGGCGGCGGGCAGGGCCCGTTGGGCGGCCGAGAAGGTGTCCACCCACACCTCGCCGCCGTCGCGCAGGAACGTCTCGATGCCGGGCGCGGCGCCGGGGAGGGCGGCGGTGACCCCGTTCTCGACGAGGAACAGCACCACCCGGTGGCCGTCCCCGGCCAGCCGTGCCGCGTCGCCGACGAAGCGCTCGCACGCGGGCCCGGTCTGCGGGCCGCCGCTCTCGATCAGCAGATGGTCCGTCATGTGAGCAGTTCACCGCCGTCCACGCCGATCACATTGCCGGTGATCCAGGAGGAGTCGGTGCGGGACAGCAGGGAGACGGCCTCGGCGACGTCCTCCGGGCGGGTGAGCCGCCGGTGCGGGTTGAGGTCGCGGGCGTACGCGGCGAGCTGTTCGCTGTCGGGGATGCGCTCCATGGACGGGGTGGGGGTGACCCCGGCGCGCAGCGCGTTGACGGCGATGCCCGAGGGGGCGAGTTCCAGGGCGAGTTGGCGTACGTGGGACTCCAGGGCGGCCTTGGCGGCGGAGACGGCTCCGTAGTGGGGCATGACGCGGGTGCCTCCGGCGGAGGTCATCGCGTACACCTTGGAGCCCCGGCGCAGCAGGCCCGCGGTGAACAGGTCCTGGGTCCAGTAGACGAGGGAGTGCGCCATCACGTCGAGCGTCATGTTCATCTGGCGGGAGGTGACGCTGCCCTCGCCGTCGGGGGTGACGTACGGCAGCAGGGTGCCGAACGCGAGGGAGTGGACCAGGACGCGGATGCCCTTGCCGCCGGTCAGCTGCTCGAACCTCGGCAGCAGCTCCTCGCGGGTGCGGGCGGAGGCGGCGTTGGCGTTGAAGAAGTGCGCCTCGACGCCGTGCGCGCGCATCTCCTCCTGGGCGACCGCCGCCTTCTCCTGTCCCTCGGTGGTGTCGAAGTGGACGCCCAGGATGCCGACGCCCGCGCGGGCCAGCTCGTGGGCGATGGCCAGGCCCATGCCGCTGGAGGCGCCCAGGACCAGGCACCAGGATCCTTCGAGTGAGGTGATCATCGACCGCTCGCCCTCCGTAGTCCGGTCATCGGCTGCTCGCTTCGGCGCCGCCGGACCCGCCCGGGGTGACCAGGCAGACGGCGGTGTTCCCCTCGGCCGCCGCGGTGACGACGGCGTGTGCGTGCTCCGTTGGATGCCGCAGGGCGGCGGCGACGCGTGCCAGCGGCGCCAGGCAGCCCGCGCCCGCCGGGACGCGTTCGATGCCGTCGCCCAGTGCTTCCGCGACCGCCTCGCCGACCGCCTCGCCCACCGGGGAGCCGTCCAGGACGGCGGTGACGGTCAGCGGGGCGCCCGGCCGGTGGCCGAGGGCGGCGAGCGCGTCCCGCAGCGCCTCCGCGGCCGCCCCGGCGCCGTCGGCCGGGGCGGCGGGGCCGGGCGGCAGGAAGAACGTGACGACACCGACGCGCCCGTACGCCCGGCCGCCGCGCTCCGCGACGGCCGCCGCGGGCTCCAGCAGCAGCGCGACGGCACCGGCCTCCGAGGTGTCCGCGCCCGGCTCGCCCTCCGGCAGCGCCTCCTCCGTCGCCCCGGCCAGCAGCCGGGAGGCGCGCCCGGCGGCGACGGCACGGACGCCGGTCTGCAGCGCCTCCAGGGCCGCGACGCGGGGGGTGGTGACGGTGAGGTTGAACCCCTTGAGGTCGTGTTCGGTGGCCAGCCTGCTGCCGAAGAGGTTGATGGAGAAGTAGGGCGCGGTGACCGGGCTCAGCGCCCCGGCGCCGCCCGCCCCGACGACCGTACGGTCCATCGCGTGGTGCAGGGAGACGGCCGCGCTGTTGGTGCCCACCGCAGCGCCGCGGCGCTCGGGTCCGGCCGCCGTCAGCGCGTCCTCGCCCGCGTCGGCGAGGGCGCGCTTGGCGGCGGCCAGCACGTACTGGGAGGCGCTGGGCAGGTACTTGTAGCCGCGGCGGCCCAGCTCGTCGCGGAAGTCGAAGCCGTCCGCGTCCACCTCGCCCACGCCCGTGACCAGGAGATCCATCAGCGGGCCTCCGCGAAGACGAGGGAGATGTTGTTGCCGCCGAAGGCGTAGGCGTTGACCAGCCCGTAGCCGCCGTTCAGCGGGGTGCTGTCCGACGGCAGCGGCACCGCGCACTCCGGATCGGCCGCCCCGACGGGCACGTTCGGCGGCAGCGTGCGGTGGTGCAGCATCAGGGCGGCGGCCAGCGCGGCGAACGCGCCCGCCGCGCCGCCGGTGTGGCCGATGAGCGCCTTCAGGCTGTACAGCGGGGGCGCTGCCGCGCCCAGGACGGTGGTGAGCACCCGGCTCTCCACCACGTCGTTGAGGTCGGTGCCGGTGCCGTGCGGCACCACGAACCCGACCTCGCCCTCCCCCGCCTCGCGCAGCGCCTCGCGCAGCGCGCGCTCGATCTGCCCGCCGCCGGGCTCGGGCGCGGTCGCGTGGTGGGCGTCGCAGCTCCAGCCGCTGCCCGCGAGGCGGGCGTAGCCGGGCCCGGCGCCCCGCGCGCGGGCGTGCGCGGCGGACTCCAGGACCAGGACGGCGGCGCCCTCGCCGAAGACCGTGCCGCGCCGGTCGGCGGCGAACGGGCGGCAGCGCTCGGGGTCGATGGCGCCCAGCCGGTTGAAGCAGGCGAGCGCGACCCGGGAGTACGCCTCGGCGCCGCCCGCGAACACCACGTCCGCCTCGCCCGAGCGGATCAGGTCGGCGGCGACGGACAGCGCGTAACCGCTGGCCGAGCAGGCGTTGCTGACACACATGTTGGGGCCGCGCGCGCCGAGCAGGCCGCCGACCGCCGAGGCGACCGGGAAGACGGGCGCCCAGCGGCCCGTGCCCGGGGCCTCGCCCGTCCACCACGCCTCGTGCAGCTCCGTGTCGCCCATGCCGCTGCTGATCGCGACGGCCACCCGGCGCGGGTCGGCGCTGCCCGGCTCCGCGAGCCCCGCGTCCCGTGCCGCCTCCCGGGCCGCCTCGATCGCGAACCGCGAACCGCGCCCCAGCGGCAGCCCCTCCCACTCCGCGGGCCCCTCCGGCACGTCGGCCCCGGGCACCAGATACATCCGCGGATGGTCCATGTGGGCGAGGGGGTCGGGCACCCGGGACGGGGCGGTGCGCGCGGTGTGCATACCGCGCCAGAAGGCGCCCGCGCCCGTGCCCAGCGGCGACAGCGCCCCCACCCCGGTGACCAGCACGTCGTCCATCAGGTGCCGCTCGGCTTTCCGGCCAGCGCGTCCAGCACCCGCTGGTCGAAGGGGACCAGATGCCAGTCGCGGCGGTTCTCGATCAGCGCGTAGCCGTGCACGATGCCGCCGGTGGCGGTGAGGGTGAGCGCGCCGTCGCGGACCGCGTAGCAGTCCATGCGGGCGGTGTAGGTGAGGTCCTTGAAGATCTCCTCCACCGTGTAGACGGTGTACAGGTCCTCCTCCATCAGCGCCTCGTCGGTGATCCGTATCCAGGAGCGCGGCACGACCGGTATCCATCCGCGCTCGTCCAGCAGCGTCTTGATGGAGATGCCGCGGGACTTCACGAACCGGTCCTTGGCCTCCTCCATCAGCCGCAGATAGCCGGACATCTGCAGCCGCTCGGTGAAGTGGCAGTAGGGGTAGGTGATGTTCCACTTCCAGGCGTGGGCGTTACGGCCCTCCGTGAGCGCCGCCAGTACGGCCCGCTCGTCGCCGTCCGGCACCGCCGGGCGCGGCTCGGGGGGCGCGCCCTCGCCCAGCCGGTCCACCGTGAACCGGCCGAACTCGCCGGGCGGTTCGGCGGCCCCCGTCAGATAGGTGTCGGCGCGCAGCGAGACCCGGACCTTGGCGGTGACGGCCTTGAGCACGGAGCCGTCGCGGACGATCCGCAGGGTCACCCGGAAGTCGAGCGCCGTATCGCCGTCGGAGGTCCGCGGCACCACCTCGGCCTCGGCCTCGTCGTCCAGGTGGAAGGCGTGCAGGATGCGGCTGTCCAGCGCCACGATGTCCAGCCCGAGGCCGTGCTCCTCGTACAGCCGGCGGGCGGGCGCCCCGCTGCGGGCGAAGTGGACCAGCACCGCCTCCTCGATCAGATAGTTGACGTGCTTGAAGCCGATCCAGGTGCAGATGTTGGAGCCCTCGTACCGCGGCCGCAGCCGCACCGTGGTGGTGTCGGCCAACAGGGCCTTCGTCGACGTCGGCGGGGCGGCGGCTCTCATCAGGTGCACTCCAGGGCTGAAATCTCTGACATCGCTGAAACCTCTGGCGTCCGCCGCTCGCCCGGCCCGCGCAGCAGCAGCCCGGCCACGGCGTCCGCCGTGTCGTCGCCGCTGGTGATCAGCGCCTCGCCCGCCCCGGCTTCGGCCCCCGCCGTGCCGAGCCAGCCGACCGCGGCGGCGCACTGGAGGACGCCGAGCGCGCCGGAGGCGCGGCCGACGGCGGTGGTGACGTCGTGCCGCGGTACGGAGGGACGCACCGGTACGTCGGCTGCCGGCTCCTGGTAGCGCTCCGGGGTGAACCAGACGCCCGGTCCGTCGCCGCCCTCCGGCAGCAGCGCCCGGACGCAGCCCGCGAGCCCCGCCCGGCGCTCGTACGGCCCCAGGACGGCGAGGGCGCGCGCCCCGCGCTCCTCCGCCCAGCGCGCGCCCTCGACGACGAGGGCGGCCGCGCCGTCCAGCAGGTCGTCGACGGGCCGGGCGAGCAGGTCCGCCACGACGGCGTTGTGGGTTTCGGCGCCGACCACCAGGGCGCGGCGGACGCGGCCGGCGGCCACGAGCGTCGCGGCCCAGTGGACGGCGTCGAGACCGGACGTCGGCCCGTTGCACAGCATCAGATTGGGGCCGCGCAGCCCGTGCCGGATCGCGACCCAGGAGGCGATCACATTGCTGGAGGCGTTGGGCAGGCTCATGGGGCTCAGGGAGCGGGCCGAACCCTCGGCGATCGCGGCGGCGGTGAGGCAGGCGGTGTCGAGGTTGCCCAGGTTGGAGCTGGCCACCACGCCGACGGTGTCGCCCGGCACGGTCAGATCCTCGGGGGTGTCGGCGCCGTCGGCGGGGACGAGGGCGGCGTCGCGTAACGCGTCGAGCGCGGCGCACAGCGCGAGTTGGGTCGCCCGGTCCTTGTAGCGGTGCCCGCGGCGGCCGATGCGGGCACCGGTGTCGAACGGTTCGGGGGCGTGCCCGGGGGCGCGCGCGCCGCGCAGCAGCGCGTCCGGAGTGTCCGCGCCGGGCAGGGCCAGCCCGACCCCGGAGACGACGACGGCGCCGGGCGCGCGCAGCTCGGTCACCGGTCGGCCCTCTCCACTATGGCGACGGCGTTGACCCCGCCGAACCCGAACGCGTCGATCTGGGCGAACCGCAGGGGCTCCCCGCCGCAGGACTCCCGGACGAAGCGGAAGCCCTTCGCCTCGGGCAGCGGGTCGGTGAGGCCGAGGGTCGGCGGAATCCGGCCCGAGGTCAGCGACTTCAGCGCCACGATCAGGCTGACCAGCCCCGAACTGCCCGAGGTGTGGCCGGTCATGGACTTGATCGCGGTCATCCGCGGCGTCGTGACGTCCGGGCCGAAGACCTCGGCGATGGCGGCCGCCTCGGCGCTGTCGTTGAGCTGCGTACCGGTGCCGTGCAGCAGCACCAGGTCGATGTCGCCGGGGGTGACCCCCGCCCGCTGCTGGGCCTCGTGCACCGCCCGCACGATGCCCCGCGCGTCGGGCGCGGTGACATGGCTCGCGTCGCAGTTCATGCTGACGGCGCGAAGTCTGCCCAGCACGCCGGAGCGCGCGCCGGACTCCTCCCGGCGCAGCACCACCGCTGCGGCGCCGTCACCCATCAGCACCCCGCGGCGCTCCCGGTCGAACGGCCGCACCCGGTCCGGCGGTTCGGCGTTCACCCGGTCCAGCAGCCCGTACATGCTCTCGGTGAGGGTGTCGACCCCGGCCACGATCACGGTGTCCTCGGCGCCGGCGGCCAGCAGGTCGCTGCCGAGCGCCAGCGCGTACAGCGAGGCCGAGCACGCCCCCGCGAAGGTGTGGGTGCGCACCGCGCCGAACCGCTCGCGCAGCGCGGTGCCGAAGTGCAGCCGCGCCCCGGTGTCGAACGGGGTGCCGTCGCGCCAGGCCAGCTCCGCCGAGCGCAGCTCGCGCAGCCCGGTGCCGACGAGGACCGGCACCCCGCTCAAGTCCTCGCCGAGCCCGGCCTGCCGCGCCGCCTCCCCGACGGCGCGCAGCAGCCAGGCGGTGGCCCGGCCGGGCACATCGGCGCCCGGTCCGGGCCGGTCGTCGATCTCGTACGCGTGCCGCCCCCGGTAGCGGCCGGGGTCGAAGCCGCGCAGTTCACCGAGTCCGCTGGTGCCCGCGCACAGGGCCGCGAAGACCTCGTCGACGCCCTCGCCCACGCTCACCACGGCGCCCGCGCCGGTCACCAGCTGACTCATGGTTCTAATTCCAGTCCGTGCCGCGCTTGCCGAAGATCACGACGGCGTTGTTGCCGCCGAAGGCGAGCCCGTTGTTCTGTACGACCCTCAGCTCGGCGTCCACCGCCTCGTTCGGTACGACGTCGAGACCGCACTCCGGGTCGGTCTCGACGTGGTTGATGGTCGGCGGGATGAACCCCTCGGTGAGGGCCAGCGCGCAGGCGATGGAGGCGAGCGCCCCGGCGGCGCCCATGGAGTGGCCGATCATCGACTTGATGGACACGGTGCGCGGCGGGGCGGCGTCGCCGAAGACCTGGCGGATGGCGCGGGCCTCGGTGATGTCGTTGGCCCGGGTGCCGGTGCCGTGCGCGGAGATGAAGTCGACCTCCTCCGGCTTGATCCGGGCGTCGTCGAGGGCGAGCCGCATGCAGCGGGCCACGCTGTCCTGGTTGGGGGCGACGGGGTGGTCCGCGTCGCAGTTGAGGCCGTAGCCGAGGACCTCGGCGTAGATGCGGGCGCCGCGGGCCAGCGCCGACTCCAGGCTCTCCAGGACGAGGACGCCCGCGCCCTCGCCGGTGAGGATGCCCTTGCGGTCCTTGTCGAACGGCTGGCAGCGCTCGGGCGCTATGGTGCCCAGCCGGTAGAAGCCGGTGAAGGTCTTGCGGCACAGGGCGTCGGCGCCGCCGCACAGGGCGATCTCCACGTCGCCGCCGCGAATGGCGTCGTAGCCGTAGCCGATGGCGTAGTTGCCCGCCGCGCAGGCCGTGGGGAGGGTGACCGCCTCGGTCCGGCTCAAGCGGAACTCCGCCGCGATGACGGCCGAAAGCCGCCCGGCGGGCACCCGGCGGGCGACGGTGGGGTCCATCCGCTCGGGCCCGAGGTCGACCTCCGTCTCGACGAGCTGGTCCAGATCGCCCGACTCGCCGTCGGTGGTGCCGATGGAGATCAGCGACGGGAGGGCGCGCAGCGCGTCCTCCGCGATACCGGCGTCGGCCACCGCCATGCGGGCCGCCGCCACCGAGAACTGGCTCGCCCTGCCCAGGTTCTCCACGTCCAGATTGTGGATCCACCGCCCGGGTTCGAAGTCCGGGACCTCACATGCCATCGCATGCTCGAAACCCTCGGTGTCGAACGCGGTGACCGGCCGTGCCGCGCTCTTCCCGGCGCGCAGTCCGGCGAGGAATTCCGCGGTGCCGACGCCGATGCCGGACACCGCCCCGAGGCCGGTGACGACGACCCTGCGACCCGACTCACCACGCATATCGCCCTGCCTTCCGAGGAGTTGGCCGAGGGTCCAGTCACCAGCCGGCCGCGTCGGAAACAACCTCGTAGACGCCCCTGAGGTTCACCATCCGGCCCAGCTCGGACTGGTCGATGACGACATTGAACGTTTTTTCGAGCGCCGCAAGTATTTCAATGGCACGCAGCGAATCAGCGTCATGCTCTTCTTTGAAGAGGCTGGTCTCGGTGACCTCGTCCGGGTCAATCTCAAGGATATCCGTGACGATTTCCTTGATGGTTTCCCGACGCTCTTCGACGATGGCGGCCATTACCGCGCACCTCCATTTTCGGCATGGGCAAAGCGACGACTCCCGATGACGCTATGCGCCGGTTCCGGGGCCGACAAGCCCCGAGTCCACTACCTGTCACACCGCCCGTGAACCCAACCGGACGACAACCCCCGCTGTCATAAAGCTGCACTGCGCAGCCGGTTACCGGAACGTCAGGATGCCCAATCGGCAGCAAGCTGCCACGGGGATACCCACAGACCGCGCAAATCAGCCGGAACCCGACTACCCGTCACAGCAGTCGACTAGTCGCGCTCCGCCTCCATGAGCCCCGCGCGCACGGCCCGCACCCCGGCCTGGAAGCGCGACTCCACATTCAGGTCCCGCATGATGTCGGCCACGTAGCGCCGGTACGTCCGCACCGAGAGCCCCAGCTTCCGGGCGGCCGCGTCGTCCTTGTAGCCCTCGGCCATCAGCGTCAGCACCTCGCGCAGCACCCGGCCGCGCGCCCCGCCCTCGAACGACAGCGGCCGCATCGGGCGCTGCGCGGTGTCCCACATCCCGCACATCAGCCGGTGCAGCATCGCGGCCACCGTCGAGTTCTGGATCATCGAGGCGCGGGAGCCGCCCGGGTCGCCCGGGGAGCCCTCGGGCGCGATCACCGCCGCGCCGTCCACCGCCACCAGCTCCTGCCGCACGGAGCCGCACACCCGCACCTCAAGACGCGGCACCGTGCCGACCGTGCGCTGCCACCCCGCCCCGCGGATCACCCGCGGCGGGCACAGCATCCGGATCCGCACTCCCTTGCCGGACAACTGTGCGAGCGCCTGGGCGACCAGCCGCGCATGATCCTCGCCGGTGACCTCCGGCAGGCTCCAGATCACGTCACGCTCGGCGCGCAGCACCAGCCGGGCCACCCATCCGGCCACCACCTCCCCGTCCACCGGAAGGTCCGCCGTCGCCGAGGCGAGCACGCTGCGGCGGTGGTGGGTCACCGCGGACTCGATCAGCCGTAACGCCTGGCCGAGGGCTTCTTCCAGGTTGTCCGACCTGGCTTCCGGCTCCATACGAACCGCTCTCCTTGTGCCCGCCGCGCCGTCAATACCGTCGATACCCTCAATAGGCGTACGGTCATTTGGTTGAATTCCAAAATGGCTCAAAGGACACCCCCCGTTCCCCGATCGAGGCACAGTAACGAGCCATCTGCCGAAACGGCAAGGAACATCATGGCTCAACGGACCGTCAGCCGGGTAAATACCATCGCTCTCCCGCGCGGGAAGACCCTCCAACGGGGTCGAGGGGCTGCGCCCCGGCTCGGCAGATTGGTAACTTCCTCTTGAGCCAGCAAGCCCTGAGCCAGCAAGCCTTGAGCCAGCAAGCCCTGAGCCAGCAAGCCTTGAGCCAGCAAGCCGTCCCTTGCCGTACGAGCGCGGACCCCCCACCTTCAGTGGTCCCCGAAAGGCGCCGCCCCCATGGCTGCACAGAACACCGCGATCACCGACACGGCACCGGCGGGCGCCCCGCAGTCGCCCACCGGTCGTCAATGGCTCGCCCTCGCGGTGCTGGTCTTCTCCCAACTCGCGGTATGGCTCGACAACACCGTTCTCAACGTCGCGCTCAAGACACTCGCCGATCCGGACGAGGGGCTCGGCGCCAGCCCCAACCAGCTGCAGTGGAGCATCAGCTCCTACACGCTGGTCTTCGCGGTCCTCCTCTTCACCGGCGGAGTGCTCGCCGACCGCTACGGCCACCGCAATCTGCTGCTCACCGGCATGCTCGTCTTCGGCGGGGCCTCCGCCTGGGCCGCCTACGCGGGCTCGGCCACCGAACTCATCGTCGCCCGCGGGGCGATGGGCATCGGCAGCGCCCTGATCATGCCCGCCACGCTCGCGCTGATCGCCCAGGTCTTCGACGAACGGCACCGCGCGACCGCCATCGCCATCTGGTCCGGCTCCAGCGGTATCGCCATCGCTACCGGGCCGATGCTCAGCGGAGCGCTGCTCGACCACTTCTGGTGGGGGTCGGTCTTCCTCGTCAACGTGCCGATCGTCGTCCTGTGCGTGGCCGGTTCACTGCTCTTCCTGCCCGGGGCGGCCGCCAAGGTGCGGCAGAAGTTCGACCCGCTGGGCGTGGTGCTGTCCACCGTCGGGCTGTTCGCCATCGTCTGGGCCGTCATCGAGGGCGGCCACCGCAACGACTGGAACGATCCGGCCATTCTCGGCGCGTTCGCCGTCGGCGCGATCCTCGTCCTGGTGTTCGTCCTGGTCGAACTGCGGGTCGCCAACCCCAGCTTCGACGTCCGGCTCTTCCGCAACAGCCGGTTCACCGGCGCGAGCGTGGCCGTCATGCTGACCTTCTTCGGCCTCAACGGCTCGATGTACTACACCAGCTTCTATCTCCAGGGCGTCCACCGGCAGACCCCGCTGGAGTGCGGGCTGTCCATCGCCCCCGTCGCGATCGGCGTGCTGCTGGGCGCGCCGCTCTCGGCGAAGCTGGTCCGGGCGTACGGGGTGCGCCGCGTCGTCGCCGTCGCCATGGTCATCGCCACGGCCGGCTTCTTCGCGTACGTCTTCCTCGACGAGCACAGCGGGCTGGGCCTGTTCTGGGTCTTCCTCATCCTCCAGGGGCTCGGCATGGGCGCCGCCGTCGCCCCCACCACCGAGGCCATCATGGCCGTCCTGCCCGCCGACCGCACCGGCGCCGGATCCGCCGTCAACAACGCGATGCGGCAGATCGGCGGCGTCCTCGGGGTCGCCGTCCTCGGCTCCGTCCTGGCCGGTGTCTACCGCGGCGAGATCACCCCCAAGCTGGACGATCTGCCGCCGGGCGCCGCCGATGCCGCCGAGGAGTCCCCCGAGGCGACCCGGCTGATCGCCGGGCGACTGAGCATGCCGCGGCTGTCCGACTTCGCCGACCAGGGGTTCGTCCACGCCATGCACATCGCCGCCGTGGTCGGTGCGATCGTCGCGGCGGCCGGCGCGGTCATCATCTGGTGGACCTTCCGGCGGGCGGCCCACACCGAGGGCACCGGCTGATCACCCCCGGTGATCCTTTCCTTGCCTCCCCGGGGGTACGGGCATAGCCTCCCGGCACAACGTCCGTATTCCGGAGGGCTGTTCCCATGCGTACAGCGGTCATCACCGCCGCAGGCGAGGTCGAGTTACGACGGATACCCGTGCCCGACGTCGGGGACTCGGAAGTGCTGGTGCGCATCGCGGCATGCGGCATCTGCACCATGGAGGCCAACCTGTACGCCGGGCGCATGACCGTCTATCCGGCCGCCGCCGGACACGAGATCTCCGGGTGGGTCGAACACATCGGCGCCACCGCCGCCGGCCTCGAGGACATGCCCGCCGTCGGTTCCCTCGTCACCCTCGACGGCCTCCCCCGCTGCGGCGCCTGCCGCGCCTGCCGCCGCGGCCAGTCCGCCATCTGCGTCGCCCTCCAGGGCCGGGTGCGCGAGGCGGACGGGGCGATCGCCATGGGCGCCGGGCTGGCCGACCACATCGTGCTCCCCGCCTCCCGGGTCTGGTCCGTCGGCGACACCGACCCCGCGGTCGCCGCCATGGGCGAACCCCTCGCCTGCGTCGTCCACTCCCTGCGCCGCGGCGGCTTCCGCGCCGGTGACCGGGTGACCGTCATCGGCGCCGGCTACATGGGCCATCTGCACCTGGCCGTGGCCCGCGAACTGGGGGCGCGCGGGGTCGCGGTGGTGGAGCGCGACGAGGAGCGGCGCACGGCGGCCGCGGCGGCGGGCGCCGACGCGGCCGTACGCCCCGAGGACGTCGGCCAACTGCCCGCCGCCGACGTCGTGTTCGTCACCATCGCCAGCGCCGAGTGCATCGCCGCCGCGCTCACCGCCGTGGCGGACGGCGGCACGATCGTCCTCTTCGGCGGCGCCCCGGACGGCCCGCCCGCCGACCTGCCGGGCTACGAGGTCCACCGCCGCCAGCTGACCGTGACGGGCTCCTTCAGCCACGAACCGGACGACTGGCGCACGGCCGCCGAACTCCTCCGCGGCGGCGCGCTGTCGCCCCGCCTGGAGGGCCTGGTGACGGCGCGGTACGGCTTGGACGAGGTGGAGAAGGCCCTGCAGCAGGCGTCGGAAACCCCGGTCTACCGCGTGATCGTCACCCCGTAGGCCCCGCGATCGCCCGCGGGCCACGGCCGTCCGTACGCGACGGCGGCCCCGTGGACCACGGTGACCCGAACCCCGCGGTGGCCCGCAGACCACGCCCCACACCGTCCACCCCACCACGTCCCGCAACACCGGATATGCGGTCCCGCCGCCCGGAGGAGGGCGGCCCCACCTAAACGAAGGCAGACCTCGGCCCCCGGCAGGAGGCACGATCCGGCCGCCCGGCAGGGGCCGTGCCCCCCGGCCGCCGGCGAACCGGGGGCCGGGGCGGGGCCCGCGTGCGGCCCGCAGTGCGCTGCGGGCGCCGGGGTCCAGGGGCGGAGCCCACGGTTCGGGAAGGGGCGGGGTGGGGAACACACGACCACCGAAAGGACCAGCGTTGCGCATCGGCGTACAGCTTCACCCCCAGCACACCGGCATCCAGGAACTCCGCGCCGCCTGGCGGCAGGCCGACGCGCTCGGCGTCGACTCGCTGTGGACCTGGGACCACTTCCTCCCGCACACCGGCGACCCCGACGGCACCCACTACGAGTGCTGGTCGCTGCTGTCCGCGATGGCGGTCGAGACCCGGCACGCCACCATCGGCCCCCTCGTCACCTGCACCGCCTTCCGCAATCCGCACCTCCTCGCCGACATGGCCCGCACCGTGGACCAGCTCAGCGGCGGGCGGCTGGTGCTGGGGCTGGGGGCGGGCTGGTTCGAGGCCGAGCACACCGAGTACGGCATACCGTTCCCCGGCCCGGCCGGGCGCATGGACGCGTTCGCCGCCTCCATCAGCGCCGTCAAGGAGCGGCTGGCCAAGCTCAACCCCGGCCCCGCGGGACCGCTTCCGCTGCTCATCGGGGGCGCCGGGCGGCGGCGCACCCTGGAGCTGGTGGCCCGCGAAGCGGACTGGTGGAACTGGTACGGCTGGGCCGCCACCGACCCGGTCGCCGAGTTCCGGGAGCTGAACCGGGCCCTGGACGAGTGGTGCGAGCAAGTCGGCCGCGACCCCGGGCAGGTGGCCCGTACGGTCATGGTCAACCCGGACCAGCTGCCGCTGGCCGAGGGGTTCGCGGAGGCCGGGGCGGTGCACCTCGTGCTGTCGCTGCCCGCCCCGTACGACCTGGGGACGGTCGAGAAGCTGCTCGCGCTGCGCGCCGCGCTCACCGCGTGACCAGCAAGCAGCCGCTGGGGCACCGCTTCACCCTGCTCATGGGCGCCCTCCTGCTCTCCACTCTCGGCAACGGCCTGTGCTTCCCGTTCACCGCGATCTACATCCAAGAACTGCTCGGCCTCGGCGCCCGGGCCGCGGGCGGGTACTTCGTCGCGATGGCCGCGGCCAGCTTCGCCGCGGCCCTCGTCGGCGGCCCGCTGGCCGACCGGCACGGGCCGCACCGGGTGGGAGTGCTGGGCGCGGCGGCGCTCGCCGCCGGGTACGGGATGCTGGCCCCGGCCGACACCACCTCCCTGGTCCTCGCCTCGGGCGCGTGCGTGGGCGTGGGCTTCGGGTTGTTCTACGCGTCGATCGTGGGCATCGTGGACGCGGCCGTCCCGGAGAGCGGGCGCCGCACCGCGTTCTCCGTCCGGCACATCGTCAACAACGTCGGCATCGGGGTGGGTTCGGTGGCCGCCGGGCTCGCGCTGCACGGGGCGCACACCCCGACCGGCACCCTGCGCCTGCTGTACCTGGCCAACGCCCTGGCCGCGCTCCCCCTCGTCGCGGCGATCCGGTACGTACGCCCCCACGACACCGAGCGGCCCGCACAAGCGGAGGAGCCCGCCGAGAACGCCACCTACCGCGACCTGCTGCGCGCCCGGCCCATGGCGCTGCTCATCCTCGCCCAGGCCCTCTTTGCGATCGTCGGCTTCACCCAGATCGAGGCCACGGTCCCGCTGCTCCTGCACGACGACATGGCCGTCACCCTGGGCTGGGTGAGCACCGTCGTGGCGGCCAACTCCTTCGCCCTGATCGCCCTCCAGCCGCTGATGAGCCGCTGGCTGGAGGGGCTGCCGGAGACCGTGAGCCTGGCCGCCGGGCCGGTGCTGTGGGTGGCGGCGTTCGGCTGCGGGCTCGGGGCTGCGCTGGCCGGGGACGGGACGGCGCCGGTCCTCCGTCACGGGCTGCTGCTGGCCTTCGCGGTGGTCTTCGCGGCGGGCGAGCTGACGTACTCCTCGGCCTTCTATCCGCTGCTGCTGCGCTGGTCCGGCGAGGCGGCCGTGGGGCGGGCGAGCGCGCTCGCCTCGCTGGCCTGGAACCTGGGCACGGCGACCGGGCCGCCGCTCGGGCTGTTCGTGGTCGCCCACTTCTCGGCGACGGGCGGCTGGACCGCGCTCGCGGCCGGCGCCGGGGTCGCGTGCGCGGTGGCCGCCGCACTGCACCGGCGCGCGGCGGCCGTCCCTCCCCCGAGCGGCTAGGACTTCGGCAGGTAGCCGTTGTCGTACGCGTCCTCCGGGGTGACCGTCTTCTCCAGCAGCCCCTGGTCGTACATGAAGTCGGCCATCCGGGCCCAGGTCTGCGGGTCGTTGACGCCGACCTCGCCCCGCTCGGTCTTCATCATCGGCATCGTGGCCTTGAGGACCGCCATCGCGTTCTTCCGCTGCTTTTCGCCGCGCAGCCCGGGCACGTATTTCTCGCTGAGCTTGATGGTGCCGTCCGGGTCGTCCATCGCGTAGCGCAGCCCGCGCAGCGTGGCGGCGACGAACTTCTTCATGTCGTCGCCGCGCTTGTCCAGCACCTCTTTCTTGGCGCCCAGACCGACCCCGACCAGCGGATCGCCCTTGTCCCCGGAGTCGAGCGTAATCGCCCGGACCTCTTTACCGGCCTCCTCGAAGGAAATGGCGTCGTTGTTCAGATAGCCCATGACGCCCTCGACCTTGTTTCCGGTCAGGGCCGCCTGCTGGGTGAATCCGATGTTCTGGATCTTGGCCTGCTTCGGGGAAAGTCCGCCCTCCTTGAGAAGGGCGAGCAGACCGAAATAGGTCTCGCCGAAGGGCCCCGGAGTGCCGATCTTCCGGCCCTTGAGGTCGGCCGGTTTCCTGATGCCGGAGTCCTTGGGCACGATCAGGCCCACGGGGTATTTCTGGTAGAAGGTCGCGATGTCCACGACCGGCAGATTGTCGGAGGCGCGCGCCTGGAGCATCTCGTCGCCGCCCGCGTAGACGACGTCCTCCTTGCCGGACTTCAGCGCCCCGAAGAGATCTTCGGCCGCGCCGTGGTGACGTAATGTCACCTTGAGCCCGGCGTCCTTGTAGTAGCCCTTCTCGGCGGCCACATAGAAGGGCGAGAACTGGATGTTCGGGGTGTAGGTCAGCCCGACGGTGATGTTCTTGCCGCCCTTGCCCTCCGCGTCCTTCGGCTCCTCGGCGCATGAGGTCAGGGTGGCCGCGGCCACCACCGACACGAGAGCCGCCCCCAGAACCCGCTGTCCGAGGGCGGTCCTCATGGACATCTGCACTGAACGCACGTACTTCTCCTCGCGAATCGACTCGTGCATCGAACAGGACCGGTCAGTCACGCTGCGCGAACCGCTCGACCAGCCGGACCACCCCGTACAGACCGGCGGCGAGCAGGGCGAGCATGACGAGTGTGGAGAACAGGCCGACGGTGTCGGCCGCCTGGCGCTGCACCGACAGCAGCTGCCCCAGGCCCTCGCCGCCCATGACGAACTCCCCGACCACCGCGCCGGTGATGGAGAGCGTGAGCCCGTTGCGCACCCCGGCGAGGATGCTGGGCAGGGCGAGCGGAAGCTCGATGTACCAGAGCATGCCCGACCACCCCACACCGTCCACGCGGGCGGCGCCCAGCACCTCGGGGTCCAGGGCGCGCAGCCCCAGCACGGTGTTGACGAGGATGGGGAAGAAGACCAGCAGCGCGCACAGCACGGCGATCGGCAGCAGTCCGTAGCCGAGCCACAGCGCGAGCAGCGGGGCCAGCGCCACCGCGGGCACCGCCTGCGAAGCGGCGATATACGGCTGGAGTGCGGCGGCCGCGAGGTCGCTGCGGGCGATGAGATAGCCGAGCGGCAATGCCACTGCGATTCCCATACCGCTTCCGGCCAGCGCCTCTCGTACGGTTTCCCACGTGTAGTCGACGAGTGAATCGTGCAGTAACTCATCGATGAAATGCCGGGCCAGGTCGACCGGCCCCGGAAGATAGAACTCCGCCACCGCTCCGGTACGGGTCACGATGTCCCAGACGAGAAGCAACCCCAACCCGAATACGAGTGGCGGAAGCACTCCCCGGAACATGACCCCCGTGCGACGTCCGCCGCGCGCGACCGCCGTGGCCGCCGCGCCTCTCCCGTACCCCTCGCCCATCCCCAAATCCCCTTGTATTACCGGCTGTTGCCAGACGCGGCACGCCCGCGTGCAACCTATCCCCAGCGCACACCGGTTCACAATGTCGATGGGAAAACGAAACAATTCCGGTGCCGGACTTCCCTCCCCGCCCTCAGCGTTCCCCGAGAATGCCCAGCTCGGAGGCGCGCGCCCCGGCCTGGAAGCGAGAGTTGGCGTCCAGCAGTTCCAGGATCCCGGTGACATAGCGGCGGTACGTACGCACGGAAATCGCCAGATCGCGGGCGGCCGCCTCGTCGGTCACCCCGTCCCGCAGCCGCGCCAGCACCCGCCGCACCATCTCCGTACGGGCGCGGTTGCCGAAGTCGAGCGGGCGCGGGGCCGGGGTGGCGCCCGCCCAGATGGAGCGGAACATGCCGTGGAGCGAGCCGACCACCACCTGGTCCTCGATGACCGAGGTGTGCCGCCCGTTCGCCGACTCCGTGCACACCAGCGCGGTCCGGCCGTCGGCGATCACGGCCGTGGGCAGGGGCACCGGGGCGATCCGGACCTGCGCGGGGCGAGGGGCGGGCGCGGGTGCGTCCGCCCCCGCCTCGGGCTGCGGCGCGGATCCGGGGGAGGCGGGCGCCGGTACGGGGACGGGCACGGGCGCGGGCCCCGGGATGGGCGTGGGTACGGGCGCGGGCCCCGCCAGTGCGCCGCCACCGCCCGGTCCACCGCCCGGTCCGGAACCCGAGGCGCGGCCGCGCAGCACCCGCACCACCACCGCGTCGTCGTCCAGGTGCAGCAGCAGGGCGGTCAGCGCCGCGTGCGCCGCCGCCATCCGGCCGGGCGACTCCGGGAACACGGCGTCCACCCGCCCCCGGGCCGTGGTGATCACCTGTTCGGCGGCGGCCAGGAACGCCCCGTCGGTCATTCCGACCTGGGTGAACTGCCCCGTTCTCGTTCTGCGGGCCCGATGTTCGACGACGGTGGCCTCGATGAGGGCGCGCACCTCCCGTAACGTCCGCTCCAGAACGTCCCCCGGATCACCGGGTTCCTTCATGTCGTCATTCCTGCCTCGCGACGTGGTCAAGGTCTCGAGTGTCATGAGCTGTGTGGTCATGGGCTATGCAGCTGTGCAGGCCAGGGATCGAGGCGGTCTCAGCGGTCCGGCAGCAGCCCCAGTTCCACCGCCCGCGCTCCCGCCTGGAAGCGGGACCCGGCCCCCAGCTCCCGCATGGCCTCCGCGACATACCGGCGGTAGGTCCGCAGGGACACCTGCATGTCGCGCGCCGCCACCTCATCGGTGTGGCCGGTGCGCAGGCATTCCAGGATGCGCCGCGTGGACGTGGGGCACAGCCGCCCGCCCAGCCGCGGATAGTCCTCGAGCGCCACGGCGTTCCCCCAGGTCCCCGCGAACATCAGCTCCAGGGCCTGCACCGCGGCGGGGTCCTCGACGAGCGACGCCTGCCGCCCGCCGCCCCGCGCCGGGTCCGGCGGTTCGTTCCGTACGTAGACGATCTGGCCGTCGATGAACAGCGCCTCCGGTAACTCACCGTCACACACGCGGACTTCGCAGCGCGGGTCGGTGCGCGCCAGCGCCCGCACCCGGGCCGCGTCCAGCGCCCGCGGCAGACACAGCAGCCGCACCGCGCGGCGCCCCCGGCCACCGCGGGCGGGCCGGGCCAGCGCCGCGCAGACGACCTCCGACTGCTCCTCGCCGCCCGACAGGACGACGCTCACGGTCCGCTCGGCCCCGTCCACGAGCATGTCGACGACCTCGGCGAGCGGCACCTGCCCGAGGGCCTTCCCCGCCCACGAGTCCTGGGCCAGCTCCCGCCGGTGCCGGGTCACCGTGGATTCGATCAGATCGCGGGCGGCCAGCAGGGCACGCTCGACATAGTCACCGGCCAGGGCGGGGGCCGAGGAGTCCGCCTCATGCTCAGGAGAAGGCTCGGACATCGTCACAAGACCAACCATGACTTCCCCTGCAGGGCGACAGTTACCCAGGTGTGCGAATACCAGCCTGGCTCTTGGAATTCCCGTGCCTCAATAGCGGAGGCGCAGCATGGTGCGAAATCACTGATGACAGTAATTCGCGCACAGCGACGACGTCAACGCGGGGCGTGAAGTAAAGAATAGACCAAGTCCGGCGCGTCAGGGCGCGATACGACGCCCGACCGCCCGTCAAGCGGCCCGATTTGTCATCAAGTTACGAACCGTCAGCTCGCGAGGCGGCCATCCGAACACGATCAGTCGCGCCCGGCAACGCTCTGCCACAAATGAAGGCAACCGTGTCCGGTTGCTGCCACTGTCCCCGAACGGACCCGGCTCACTGCGGGCCGAAGCTGATCGGACCGTGGATGTCACGGCCCTGGATGACCGGGCCCGAGGCAGTCCCGGAGAAGGTGTTGTGCACCGAACCCGCCTCCCGCTCGGCGGGCCGGCCGAACTCCCGCAGCCAGGCGGCCAGATCGCGCCCGAACTCCGGGTCCTGCCCGGACCGTTCGACCAGCAGATCGGCCAGCCGGCGCAGCCTCTCCTCGTCGTCGTACGGAATGGCGACCGGCTCGGGCTCGCCCACCGGCTCGGCGTCACCGCGCCGCCACACCCGGCGGACCAGCGCGCCGAGCGATTCCATGGCCCGCCGCCCCGCCTCGCCCCCGGCACCCGACACCGCCGAGTTGACCGCCGCGACCAGCGCACCCGTTGTCACCGGATCCATGGGCCCTCCCCTGTCGCTCCGTCGACTCCACGCTAGCGGCGCCGACGGTCACGGATCCACCGTTTCGGCACGCAGCGTGAACCAGACGGTCTTGCCGTCGCCGTGAAGATCCGTACCCCACTCATCGGCGGTCTTGCTGAGCAGGAACATCCCGCGCCCGCACTCCGAGAGGAAGTCCGGCTCCTTGACCACCGGCAGTGCGGGCTCGGAGTCGGAGACGGCGGCGCATATCCCGTACGGGCGGTTCTCGAGCGTCAGTACGCAGTCGGGCGAGGCCGCGTGCTTGTGGACGTTGGACAGCAGTTCGGTGACGCACATCGCCGCGGGCGTGATCAGCGCATCGCGCCCCCACAGACGCAGCCGGGCACCGACGGCGCGGCGCACCTCGGCGAGTTCCTGCGGGTGGACACGGAGGCGAAGCTCGTACCGCTGCGGGATGTTGTCTGCCATATGGTCCGGGGCCCCTCCAATGCGCAGCGCACTGCCGCCGTCTCGCAAGAGCGATCCTGGCCCATCGGGAGTGTCACTCGCAATGTTTCGACCCATTGACTCGAGACTGGCATATGCCGCCTGGTCGCCTCAGTTGGCGATAGGCCAGACTGACGGCATGTCCTACCAGCCAGTGCCCACCGTACGGCGCAGGCGTCTGGGGTCGACTCTGCGGAAGCTGCGCACCGAAGCGGGGATGACACTGGACGCGGCCGCCGAAGCGCTCAACGCGACCGCGAACGGTTCCCCGGGTGCCCGCCACTGGACCGCACCCAAGCTCTCGCGCATCGAGAACGCCAACGCGACCATCCGCACCACCGAGGTCGAGATCCTGCTGCGGGCGTACGAGGTCACCGACCGCGACATCCGGATCGCACTGGAGGGGCTGGCCAAGGACGCGGGCAAGCGCGGCTGGTGGCAGACGTACCGCGGCGTCGTCGCGCCCGCCTACGCCGACTACATATCGCTGGAGTCGGACGCCGACTCCGTCCGCGACTACGCCCCGCTGGTCATCCCCGGGCTGCTCCAGACGTCCGAATACGCGCGCGAGACGATCGCCGCGAACGCCCGGGCCCGCAGCGCGGCCGAGGTGAGCGCCCTGGCCGAGGTGCGGCTCGCCCGCCAGGCCGTGCTCACCCGCCCGGAAACCCCGCTCAAGCTGTGGGCCGTCATCCACGAGACGGCGCTGCGCCGCCGGTTCGCCGACCGCCCGGCCATCATGGCCGAGCAGCTGCGCCGGCTGCTGGACGTCGCGGACTGGCCGACGGTGACGCTCCAGGTGATGCCGATCGACGCGGCGCCCAACCCGGGGGACGCCGGCGCGTTCACACTCGTGGGCTTCCCCGGTCCGATGC
This sequence comes from Streptomyces sp. NPDC007983, assembly GCF_042958345.1. Lineage (NCBI taxonomy): Bacteria > Bacillati > Actinomycetota > Actinomycetes > Kitasatosporales > Streptomycetaceae > Streptomyces > Streptomyces sp. NPDC007983. The sequence goes on along the minus strand of NZ_JBIBJI010000013.1, from coordinate 199,649 downwards.
CGGATGTGGTCTCCCAGGAGAACCTGCGGGGCCCCACGTACGTCGAAGGAGTCGACGACGTCAACGTTTTCGTCGACGCCTTCGGCCGCATCGCCGACAGCGCGCTGTCACCGGATGCGACGAAGGGCCTCATCGCAGATCTCGTATGAGAAAGAGGGCCCCACACATGAACACCTCATGTACCTCTGCACCGTTCGCCGGGAGCCGGCACCGTCCGCGCTGGCGCAAGTCCTCGTACTCCGTGGGCGAGGGCCAGTGCGTGGAGATCGCCGCCAGCGGCGGACGGCTCCTGATCCGGGAGAGCGACGACCCGGGCGTGGTCCTGACCACGGCCCCGGCGACGCTCGCCGCCTTCCTGCGGGGTGCGAAGGCGGGCACGTTCGACGCGTGACGTAAGCCGATGGAACGGCCGCCCGGCCTCACGGCCGGGCGGCCCTGTCCGTAGCGGCGCGTGCCGTCAGAACTGCACGTCCGAGCACGCGTAGAACGCGTTCCCGGTGTCCGCGATGGTCCAGACGGCGAGGATCACATGCCGCCCGGTCATCCCGCTCGGGATCGTCCCCGAGTGCGAGAGCGTGGACGGCGGCCGCTGCCCGTTGTACGGCACGGTCAGGAAGGGCTGGGACTGGAGGCTGGAGCGGGTCACCTTGGTGCTCGGATTCCAGCCGTTCTTGGTGATGTAGTACTTGAAGTCCGTGGTGGCGTGCGAGGCCGTGAACCGCCAGTTGAAGGTGTAGCTCTTCCCGGCGGTCAGCCTGGTCGCGGGCCACGCCCCACCGCGCGGATCGTCGAGCTGGGCGAACCGGCTGTTGCCGCCCGCGCAGATCGTCCCGTCCGCGGGCCCGCCCGACGGGAACCCCTTGGGCCCTTCCACGCTCTGCGGCTCGTACTGGATCTCGCCACAGTTGGCGACGGTCCCGGCGGCGCACAGCTTCTGCCGGCTGATCGGTGAGTCGGTGTAGCCGTGACTGGTGGCACTGCCGCCGGTCGCGAGGACGGTGACCGCCGCGAGCCCGATGCCGACGACGGCGGCGCGGATCTTCTTGCGCATGCTTCGCTCCTGAAGACGTGGGGAGTGCTTCTGCGAGCCGTGCGATGCGGTCTAGACCAAGGGGAGCGTAGCCAGGCTGTCTGGTCATGTCCATACCAAGCCAACAGGCTGGTTCGGACCACGCTCCGAGGTCCGGTAGGATTCCGTCGTCAGCAGGCGCCGCTAGCTCAGTTGGTTAGAGCAGCTGACTCTTAATCAGCGGGTCCGGGGTTCGAGTCCCTGGCGGCGCACCTGGCTTTACGCCACTGACCTGGGGTTTCCTGGCTCGTCCGGGAAACCCCAGTCGTGTTTTCGCGGCGGGTGCTCCCCCCCCTGCGCGACGACCGCTCCCCCTGCGCGACGACGCGGACTCCGGCGCTGCCGACGGTCAGGCCGCCCGCCGGGCCGCCCGCCACTCCGGGGCGAGCACCGACCAGATCTCCATGTCCGCCCGCTTCCCCCGGTACAGGAAGCTCTCCCGCAGCACGCCGTCCTTCGTCATCCCGAGCCGCCGGGCGACGGCGATGCTGGGGTCGTTCGCCGCCGAGACGTGCCACTCCACGCGGTGGATGCCCCGCTCCTCGACCGCCCAGTCGATGATCACGCGGCAGGCCCTGGTCACCAGCCCCCGGCCCACCGCCGACGGCTCCAGCCAGCAGCCCGCCTCGGCCGTCCCCTGCGCGATGTCCATCGTCCGGAACAGGACCCCGCCGACCAGCTTGGCGTCCACCCAGATGCCGTAGATCCGCCCGGTGTCCGTCGCGGTCTTCTTCGCGTACGCCTCGAGGAACGTCCGGCTCGACGCCAGGTCCGTGACGACGTCGGCCAGCCCGACGTGCTGTCCGATGAGCTCCCGTCCCCGCTCCATGTGTGCCAGGAACTCCTCGGCCTGCCACGGTTCGAGCGGACGCAGCTCCGCGCCGTCGTCCCCCAGGGATATCGCGTACATCATCGCCCTCCACGGCCCGGCCCACCCCACGATGCGACGGATCTTCTCATGGGTGTCAGCGGCGGTGCCGGTGATTTTCCGGCGGTGCGAAGCGCACGAACGCCCCGGCGCGCGCAGGGCGCCGGGGCGTTCGTACAGCCGCGGATGGCGATCAGCCGCAGGAGGGGCACGGCTCGCAGTGGCGGACCGACACGTCGTCGATGACCGGACCGTAGGCGCCGGACACCGTGCTGGCGAAGGCCAGCGTCGTGGTGGCGCCGGTGGCCACGAAGGACACCTCGTGGGTCACATAGCCCATGTTCGTGGTCGTCTTGCCGGTGACGTCGAAGGTGAAGTCCTGGAAGTTCTGGCCGTCGACCAGGACCTTTCCGGTCCTCACGGCCGGACCGCCGGCCGGGTTACCGGCGAGCGAATACGTCACCGTGTACCTCTTGCCCGGCACCGTGGTGAAGGTCTGGCTCACCGTGCCCGCGTTGCCCCCGTTGAGGTCGACGGACTGGTCACCCTCGGCCGCCTGCCAGAACCCGGCCCCGATCAGGTCGACGTTCCCCCCGGTGACCTTCCACGGCCCGATGGTCCCTCCCGTTCCCACGTTCACGAACGTGCTGGCCGCCACCCGGGGCGTTTCGAAGCTGCCGTCATCGAAATGGCTGGCCGCCGGCGCGGCCAGCGCGGCGCCCGTACCGGCTCCCGCGAGAACACCGGCGATGATGACCGCGGCAACAAAGGTGCGAATGGGTGACATGTTCCCCTCCTGGATGAAAGATGCGCGAGCGTCTGAATTGACCGCCCGGACGAATCTCCCGCATCCCCCGACGGAGACCAAGACCGAGTCACGGGCGCACGGTGGTGCGCGACGGCCCGAATTCCCCCGACGCGCCGCCCAGTTGACGCACCCGCCCCTGGAGGGCCACCAAGCAGTGGGCGTGGGAGGGCCGTCAGCCCTCGGGTGTCTGCTGGAGCTTGGCGAGGGTCAGGACGTTGCCGCCGAAGCCCCAGCCGCCGTCGGTGACCTCCTCGACCAGGACCACGGTGTTGGCCCGGGCCCGTTCGCCGTAGATCTCGGCGTACAGCTCGGTCGTGCGCGTGATGATCTTCTCCTTCTGCTTCTCGTCGAGGGTTCCGGCGGGGACCTTGAAGTTGGCGAAAGGCATGGTGGTTCTCCTTCTGATGTGAGTTAGGGACAGCTGCCGGCGGTCAGACGATGCCGCCGTTGGCCCGGATGATCTGGCCGTTGACCCAGTGGCCGGCCGGCGAGGCCAGGAAGGCCACCACCTCGGCGATGTCCGCGGGAGTGCCGAGGCGTTCCAGCGGTGGCTGCGCGGCCAGGCGGGCGATGGTTTCCTCTTCCTTGCCCTCCATGAACAGGTCGGTGGCGGTGGGGCCGGGCGCGACGGCGTTGACGGTGATGTTCCGGCCGCGCATCTCGCGCGCGAGGATCAGCGTCAGAGCCTCGACCGCGCCCTTGCTCGCGCTGTAGGCGCCGTAACCGGGGAAGGCCAGGCCCACCACGGACGTGGAGAAGGTGACGACGGCGCCGCCGTCGCGCATCGTCCGGGCGGCCTGCTGGGCGACCACGAAGGTCCCGCGGATGTTGGTGCGGTGGACCGCGTCCAGCTCCGCCAGGTCCAACTCGGCGAGCGGCGCCAGGTGCATCCGCCCGGCCGCGTGTACGACGACGTCGACGCCGCCGAACTCGGACTCGGCCGTGGCGAACAGCGCGGCCATCTGCTGCTCGTCGGCGACGTCCGCCCGCACCGCGACCGCCCGGCCACCCGCCGCGGTGATCTCCTCGACGGCGGCCTCGGCCGCATCGCGGTTGCCCGCGTAGCCGACGACGACGGCGCATCCGTCGGCGGCCAGCCGACTCACCGTCGCGCGGCCGATGCCACGTGAGCCTCCGGTGACGATGGCGACGCGGCTCTTCGCGGTGGTTTCGGGTGACATGGACGCTCCTGAGAAGGCGGATCGGGTGCGGCGACGCGCGGATCGTGGCGCCGGGCGCTGACGTCTCCATCGGCAGCACCGGCTCGCGTCTCCAGCCTGGGCCGGTGATCCCGCGCCAGCCAGGGCTGTCCCCACCCAGGGGTTGCCGTCCCCTGGCTCAGCCCACCGGTACGCGCGACGATGAGCGGTGTGAACCACTCGGAGCTCGCCGCATTCCTGAAGTCCCGGCGCGACCGGATCCGCCCGGCCGATGTCGGGCTGCCCACCGGCCCGCGGCGCCGGGTGCCCGGCCTGCGGCGCGAGGAGGTCGCCCAGCTGGCCGGGCTCTCCGCGGACTACTACACGGAGCTGGAACGCGGACGCGGTGCCCAGCCCTCGACCCAGGTGCTGGCCGCCCTCGCCCGGGCGCTGCGGTTGAACGGCGACGCGCGCGACCACTTGTTCCACCTCGCCGACCGCCGCGTTCCCCCCGCCGCCCACGGACCGGCCGCGCACGTCCAGCCCGCCCTGCTCGGCCTGCTGGACCGGCTCACCACCACCCCCGCCCAGGTCATCACCGACCTGCACGAAACCCTCGTCCAGAACCCACTGGCCGCCGCGCTCGTCGGCCCGGCCCCGGCGGTGCGCGGCCCGGCGGCGAGTCTGGTCCACCGCTGGTTCACCGACCCCGGCGCCCGCGCCGTCTACCCGGCCGAGGACCACCCCCACCACTCCCGGGTCTTCGTCGCCGACCTCCAGGCCGTCGCCGCCCGGCGCGGCGGTGACACCACGGTGACCCGGCTGGTGGCCGAACTACGGCGCCGCAGCGAGGAGTTCGCGGCTCTCTGGGCCACCCACGACGTCGCCCTCCGGCGGACCGACCACAAACGCATCGTCCACCCCGCGCTCGGCGTCATCGAAGTGGACTGCCACAGCCTGTTCAGCGAGGACGGCTGCCAGCGCCTCCTGTGGTTCACCGCCCCACCCGGCACCGAGGGCGCCTCCCAGCTCGAACTCCTCTCCGTCATCGGCACGCAGGACATGGAACCTGCGATCATGCCTGGGTGGAGATCGCCGAACTCGTCCTGAAGTACATAGAGGCCCTGGTCTGGCCCTTGGTGACGGTGGGTCTGGTCTGGGGCTTGCGCAGCCACATCCGCGAGGCGTTTTCGCGGATGACCCGCCTGGAGACGCCGGCGGGCGCGATCGAGTTCGAGGCGCAGGTACGGGACGTACTGGCCCGGGCGGAAGAGGCCGCCATCGCCGACGCGCCGATGGGGCCCTACGCCCAAGGCGTGCCTGCGCCACGTCCCCAGCCCTGGCCGCCGTACGCCGGGGCGGCCGGGGAGCCTGTGGAGGAAGGGCTCGGCCCCTCCGCACGCGAGGAGCCCCCGGCACCGGCACCCGCACCCGCACCGGCACCCGCACCGGCAGCGCCACAACCCCAGCCACAGGCACCGCCGCCAGGGTTCCCGCAGGGGCCGCCGCCCCCGCCGCTCGAGGACCCGTGGCCCCTCCCCCCACAACCGCGGGCGGCCGCGTTCGAGGCACCACCGCACTGGCACGAACAGCTCCAGGAAGCCCGGACCATAGCCGACGCGTCCCCCGTCGGAGCCATCATCACGGCGTGGAACGCGCTGCTCACCACGCTGCCGAACGACCTGCCGCCCGACATCGTCGTGGTCGTCAACCGGCTGCGCACCCTCCGCAACCGGGCCGTGCACCAAGCCGACACCGTCACACCGGGCGCGGCCCGGGACTTCATCGAAAGCTGCCTTCACGTCGCCCGGCTGACCGGGACACCGAGGTAGGCCGTCCACGCGGGCGCGGGTGGCTACGCTCGTCCCTCCACCGACCTGCAGGGGAGCAGACTGTGCGCAACGCCGCCGTGACGCCCGAGGGCGACCAGATCCGTTGGGTCGAGCTGCCGGGGCAGGAACCGCCACGCGTCTACGTGCACGGGCTGGGCGCCACGTCACCCGCCTACTTCACCCCCACCGCGGTCCATCCCCTGCTCGCCGGTCACCGTTCCCTCCTGATCGACCTCCTGGGCCACGGCATCAGCGATCGGCCGACGAACTTCGACTACACCCTGGAGTCCCACGCCGACGCGCTCGCCACCGCCCTGACCTGCGCGGGGGTCACCAACGCGGAGCTGATCGCGCACAGCATGGGCGGCTCGGTGGCCATCGTCCTGGCAGCCCGGCACCCCCATCTGGTCTCCCGGCTGGTACTGGTCGACGCCAACCTCGACCCGATCCCGCGCATACCTTCCTCGGGCGGCAGCAGCGGCATCGCCGCCTATTCCGAGCAGGAGTTCCTGGCGGACGGCTGGCGAGAGGTCCGCGACCGGGTCGGCCCCCACTGGTGGTCCACGATGCGCCTGGCCGGGCGGGAGGCCCTGCATCGCAGCGCGACCCATCTCACCGGTGGCACCGTTCCGACCATGCGTGAGCTGCTGCTGGACCTGAAGATCCCCCGCACCTACCTCCTGCCCGAGGCCGACGGTCCGCTTCCGGGCACCGACGCCCTCACCGAAGCCGGGGTGTCCGTCGTCGCGATCCCCGACTGCGGGCACAACATCATGCTGGACAACCCGGAAGCGTTCGCGCGCGCCACGGCCGCGGCACTTACGGACGGAGGCCCGGCTCCTCACACCGTGAGCTGACGTGCGTCCAGACGGTCTTGCCCAGTGCCCCGGCGCTCCTCGACACCCTTGTTCCGCGTACCGGCGCCACTACACTGGGTGACGACCGCGCCCGTGGCCAGGTCAAGTGGAGGCAGTGATGAACCGTGCCTGGGAAGCCGATCCGTCCGCGTTATTCGCCCGGCGGCTGGGCAAGACCGCGCAGGAGTTACACAAGTCGGACGATGACGAGGACTGCCCTGACATCTGGCAACTGGAAAACGGCGACATCGCCGTGATCGGACGGGACCTGACGACCGCCTACACCGACCATCTGCCCTCCGGTGTCCGGATCGGCCACGACGAGCGCCTCGTAGTGATTCCCGGCATCATGCTGTCCGCCGCGAAACAGGACATCCCGGATGCCTAGCCCCGCTCCGACACTCGACCGCACACTCGGCGCACGGCTCGATCTGGAGGAATACCACCGCGATTTCGCGGAGGTCAGGGCCCGCACGCTCGGCCAGGATTCCTGGAAGCTTGAGCGTCAGCAGCACTTCGAGGAGCAGAACCACCCCGGGCGGGACGCCCTGCGCCGCGGTGACTGGGCCGAGGTGATGCGTCAGTTCGAAAAGAGGCGTCCCCGATTCCTGGAGAGTGTCCGGAAGGACCGCGAACGCGGTAGCGCCTTCCACCGGGTCCGGGTCGTGGAGCAGCCCTTCACCCCGTACGTGCGCTGGGAGCTGCTCTCTCTGCGGGTGCAGGCCGAGTGCGGCAAACCGATCCGTGTCGTTCAGGCCAACCACGTGCGGGAGTTCGAGCAGCGGGCGATCCTGCCGGAGGTCGTGGTGCTGGGGACGCGGGTGCTGTACGAGGTGGTCTACACCGACGAGGGGGCGCCGGACGGCGCCGTGCGGCACAGCGATCCGGAACTGGTCGGCCCATGGGGGACCTTCATTTCCGACCTGTACGCCGGGGGCGAGGACGTCGTCGCGTATGTGGAGCGCCACACGGACTCCTTCCCTCCGCACGAACTGATGCGGGGGTAGGCGATCGACGGCGGAACCGACCGGGAGGAGAACCCCGGCACGCACTCGGAGCTGTCCGGCACGGCACATGACGTCGTGCAGGGCGCGCGATGTCAGCGGCGGCATCCATTTCCACGCCCGCGACCGATCGGCGGACCCCACCGCCCGCTCCCCCGCAGGTCCACCCCGTCAGCTACCCGGAGACATCAGGAACTTCGTGGACCGCACAGACGCGCTTGAGCGGCTTGACGCGATCCTCCCGGGTGACGGAGCCAACGATCCGCTCATCGTCTCCGTCTGCGTCATCGCCGGTACCGCCGGCGCGGGCAAGACATCGCTCGCGCTGCGCTGGGCGCACCAGGCCAAGAGCTGGTTCCCCGACGGGCAGCTGTACGTCAACCTGCGCGGCTACGATCCCGGCGAGCCGGTCGCCGCGCACGAGGCGCTGCACCGCTTCCTGACCGCGCTCGGCACACCCGCCGCGGCGATCCCGGCCGACCAGGAGGCGGCAGCGGCCCTCTACCGCTCGATGCTGTCCGGCCGCCGGATGCTCGTGCTGCTCGACAACGCGGCCACCGTCGCGCAGGTCCGGCCGCTGCTGCCGGGCAACTCCCGCTGCCTGGTCGTCGTGACCAGCCGCGGCCGACTGTCCGGGCTGTCCATACGTGACGGGGCCGAGCGGATCACCCTTGGAACACTCCCGGAGACGGAGGCGGTCGCGCTGCTGCGCGCGGTGACCGCCGGATACCGACCGGCGGACGACAGCCGGAAGCTTGCCGAACTCGCCCAGCTGTGCGCCCGGTTGCCGCTCGCCCTGCGGATCGCCGCCGAGCGGGCGGCCACTCACCCCCACATGGGGATCGATGAGCTGATCGAAGACCTCCGGGACGAGTCCGCTCTCTGGGACGCGCTGAGCACGGGTGATGAAGCGGAGGCGGACGCAGTGCGGACGGTCTTCGCCTGGTCCTATCGGGCGCTCTCTTCCGACGCGGCACGCCTGTTCCGGCTTCTCGGGCTGCACCCCGGGCCGGACTTCGGGCTGGGAGCGGCCAGGGCCCTGTCGGCGCTGCCCGTTCGTCGTACGCGACAGTTGCTCGACGTCCTCGTCGGCGCCCATTTGCTGGAGCAGACCGCCCCTGATCGCTGCGAGTTCCACGATCTGCTCCGCGCCTACGCCGCCGAGCAGGCCAAAATCGACGAGCCGCCACCCGCCCGACTGGCCGCTCTCCGCCGCCTCCTCGACTGGTACGTGTACGCCGCCGACGCGGCGCAGGAGTTGCTATGGCCCAATCACAAGCGTCTCGGACTCGACCAGCCGCCTCCGAACACCGATGTCCCGGAGTTCTCCGACTATGACCAGGCGGTGGACTGGGCGGAGCGGGAACAGGCCAACGTCGTGGCGGCGGTGCGTGTCGCGGAGAAGGAGAATCTCGACTCCTATGTGGCCCTCTCGAACCTGGCTACGTCCCGCCTCCAGGCCGGGCGTCTCGATGAAGCAGCCCACGACGCGCGGCGGGCGCTCGCGTTCCATCGTGAGGCCGGAAACAAGCGCAGCATCGGCAACGCGCTGCGCATCCTCAGCGCCGTCCACCTCGACCGTGGCGAACCGCTGGAGGCGCTGCGCGCGGCGGACGAGGCCGTCGACATCGCACTCGAACTGCGCAACACCACCGTCGAAGGCTATTGGCTGCTCGCTCAGGCCGATGCCCTGCGTGCCCTGGGGAGGTTCGGGGAGGCGTTGGAAGCGGGGCAGCGGTCGGCGGCATTGCACCGAAGGCTGGGGGACACCTCGCGGGAGGCGATGGGGTGGCACGGGGTGGGCGAGACGTACCAGGCGATGGGGAGACCGGCGGACGCCGAGCCGTTTCACCGGATGGCGGTGGAGGCGCACCACGCGCTCGGGGAGACGTGGCACGCGGCCGTCGCGCTGGATGGGCTCGCCCGGGCGACCCAAGAGGACCATCCGTCACAAGCCGTCGCGCACTGGGACGAGGCCATAGGGCTCATCGCCGAATACCGGGACGACCGCGCGGTGGCGTTCCGGGAGCGGATGCTCCGCGCGCAGCGGCAGGCGAGCCACGGCGCTGTCTAGCCGCGCCGTGAGCTGACGTGCGCCCAGACGGGCTTGGCCGGACGCCGTCGGCCTGGTGTGTCGGTGGCGCCTTCTAGGCTCGGCACGAACACACGGATTGCGGTCTGGGGAGGGCGTCATGGGTGACGGTATTCAGTGGCTGACGGGCGGGAACACGGGTACGGCCTGGATGGTGGATGTGGTCTTCGCGCGCGGGATCGACCCGGAGGAGTTGGCGTTACGGATGGGTGCTCCGCATGGGGCGGTGACCGAGCCGATCACCGACGCCGAGGTGCCCGACCTGGACCTGGACTTCTACCGGCCGCTCACGAGCGGTGACGCGATAGCCCGGGTCGGCGAGCACGCGGGATGGTCGTTCGCCATCGAATACGGCGACCCCACCGGGCTTCATCGCCTGGCGGAGGTCTCCCGCGACGGCGTGGAAGCCGTCCACTACTCGCACAACCCGGTACACCCGCCCACCATCTTCTTCTACGCTCGCGACGGCCAGGAGGTCTGCGGCTTCGGCTTGGGCGAGGAGAGCATCCGATGGGGCAAGGAGCCCGACCTGCTGCTGCCCGACCTCGTCGCCGCCGGCATCCTCAACCCCGACGGGGACACCTACCCGGCGGACTCGGACGAGGACGAGGACGAGTCCGTGGATTACGTCGCCCGTGACCGCCGGGCTCTGGCCGTCGTCGAGGAACGCTTCGCCCTCTCCTTGCCGCGGACCGTCTTCACCGAGGACCGCCTTCCCGCGTACGCGGTCAAAGGCGCCCCGGCCCCCGACTTCGACGCCGTCCACGCCTGGGCCGCCGCCAACGGTCACCCGCTTCCCAACGACCGCCTCCGCCTGGTCCCAGCCGCCCTGCGACGGGATTATGAGCGCGCCACCGATCCCCGCTAGCACGAGCGGACGCGCCCGCCCCGTCACCTCGGGGCTGCCAGTACGTGCGCCCAGACGGTCTTGCCCGGGCCCCGGCGCTCCTTGACACCCCAGCGGTCGGCCAGTTCCTCGACCAGGAGCAGGCCACGGCCCTGTTCGTCGTCGGAGGTGGGGGTCTTGGGGGTGGGCTGACGGTCATGGGTGTCCGACACCTCGATCTCCAGGCGGCCCGTCTCGTGGTCGTACCGCAGCAGCAGGGCGAAGTCCCGTCCCGGGACGCGGCCGTGGAGGACGGCGTTGGCCGCCAGCTCGGCGACGACGAGGACGGTGGCGTCGTGTGCGCCGGTACCGGGGGTGAGCCCCCAGTCGGTGAGCTGATGTACGGCCAGCAGCCGGGCGAGCCGAGCCCCTCGTCGGGTGGCGGAGAATCGCTGTGCGAACGTACGTACGGTGACGGGGACTTGGCCCTGTGGTGCGGTCATGGGCGGAAGCGTTGCGGCGCGGGCGGGGCTCCGGCCAGGTATGACACCCACCCAGTTTCCGCTGTACCAGTTGACTCGCTGGACTGGGGCGGTCACCGCGCGTGACGATAGCCATATGGGAGCAGACAACAGCGAACCCGAAGTCTCGGACAGCCTCAAGACCTTTGGCGCGGTGCTTAAGGCACTGCGGGACGAAGGGGGGTTGACGCAGGAGCAGTTCGCGCCGCGCGTGCGGTACTCGGTGACGTACGTCGCCAAGATCGAGCAGGGCAGGCGCTTCCCCCCGAAGGAACTCGTCCCGCGGACGGAAGAGGTGTTGGGTGCGCTGGCCGCGCGGGTCCTCGGGGCGGCTTACCGCAGCCTGATCCGGAAGGCCGGATTGGCCGCCTGGTTCCGCCCGTGGGCGGGCATCGAGGAAGAGGCCGTGTCGCTGTACACCTACGAGTGCCGGGCGATCCCCGGACTGCTCCAGCCGGAGCCGTACATCAGGACCGCCTTCGAGCAGAGACTGCCGCCGCTCTCCGAAGAGCAGATCGAGAAGCAGGTGGCCGCCCGCCTGGAACGCCAGCGTCTCCTGACCGAGAGGCCGAACACGGCGTTCAGCTTCGTGATCGAACAGGCCCTATTGGAGAGGAACATGGGCGGTTCCGATGTGACCCGGTGCCTCCTGGAACATCTGCTGGAGCAGATGGACCGCCGGAACGTGGAGATCCAGGTGATGCCGCTACGTCGGGAGACCCACGCGGGTATCGACGGTCTCATGTATCTCGCGGAGACTGCTCATCACGAGTGGCTGGGATACTCCGAGGGCCAGCAGTCCAGCGTGCTCATCACCAACCCGAAGGACGTGAGCGCGATGCTCCAACGCTATGGCAAGCTGCGCTCGCAGGCGCTCGGTCACGAAGCCACGATGAGCCTGCTGAAGCAGATGCGAGGAGCCCTATGACGACCCCTGAACTCGAATGGTTCAAGAGCAGCTACAGCGGAAGCTCCGGCGACAACTGCGTCGAGGTGGCCGTACAGCCCGACGCCGTCCACGTCCGCGACTCCAAGGACACCCAGCTCGGCCGGCTGACGGTTTCCCACACCGCCTGGGCCGCATTCACCGCGCAGCTCTGAGGGAACACCCGGCGCCGCTGCCGCTAAGCTGACCGAAATCGGAGGTGGCGGTGGCGGCGCAGGCGCGGGGCGGGATGGCGGGCGACATCCAGGAGCGCATCAAACGGCTCATCGTCGACCGGCGGCTCCCCTCCGGGGCCCCGTTGCCCACCGAGACGGAGCTGATGGAGCTACTCGGAGTCAGCCGTAACTCCGTGCGCGAGGCGCTGAAGGCGCTCCAGGCCATGGGGATCGTGGAGATCCGGCACGGCTTCGGGACGTACGTGGGGCCCATGTCGATGGCGCCCATGATCGAAGGGCTGATCTTCCGCACCGTCGCCGGTCACTACCGGGGCGAGGACAGCCTGCTGCAGTTGCTGGAGCTGCGGGAGGCCGTGGAGACGGGGCTGATCGCCCGGCTGGCCGGGCGGATACCGGCGGACGACCTCACGACGCTGGACGCCATCGTGCGGCGCATGGAGGCGGAGGCGGCCGAAGGGGCCGTGCACGCGGAGACGGATCGCGCCTTTCACGCCGCGCTGTACGGGAGCCTGGACAATACGCTGCTCAGCGAGGTGCTGGAGGCGTTCTGGGACGCGTTCCACCGGGTGCGTACGGACCTGGTCGACGTACCGACCGACCCCCACGTGACCCTGGCCCAGCACCGGCGGATTCTGGAATCCGTGCGCTCCGGCGACGCCCTACGCGCCGAAGAGGCGATTCGCGACCACTTCTGCAACATTCGCAACAGACTGCGTTCGCCGCATCACGAATAAGCCGTTTTCGCGACCGACCGCGACGACCCCCCATTGCGCGCCTTTGTCCGAATAGGGGCGCCTTTCGCCTTGTGATCACGCGGGCGCCTTCGGGACCCTGATCTGGGTGCACCACACACCAACACGCCTAGTAGCACGGGGTGTTGGCGTGCGCCGGGGGGTTACCGGACGGAAGAGGTCCGGCACACTGTGCTCGCAATCCGAAGGCGACCATTCCGTATTCGATTCCATTCGACGGAGTGATCGCCTCCACTATCGTGCCCGTACGGCCGTGGGGGGTCGTGCCGGCCAGAGATACGTGACGACACGCAGCCAGCCCGCGTGCGGGGGGAATAACTCATGACGTCGACGCCGAGAGGCGCCCGGCAGCACTCGTACGACTCGTCCACCACGACCCGCTTACGCATCCCGCGACAGCATCCGACCGCGCCGAAGAACCACCGGCGGCCGCTGCCGAAGTACGACTACGAGCACTACAGCAGGCTCGCGGGCCCGCTGACCCAGCCCGACCCAGCAACCGCCTACCGCGTGCGGTACCGCAGCCTGCTGGCGGACGAGCCGCACCGCATCCGCGCCGCGCTGCTGCTGGGGGCGGCGCCGCTGGTGTCGCTGGGGCTGCTGGTGTGGCTGATCCAGCCCGCGCACTGGACCGACCGCACCCGCACCAGCCCGGCCATGGCGGTGCTGGACACCGTCATGCTGGTCTCGATCGGGCTGATCGAGCTGTTCCGCACGATGAACGTCGCGTCCAACGCGCACGCGACGCTCGTGGCCCGCGATCCGGTCCCGGTCGTGCCCGAGGCCGGCACCAAGGTCGCCTTCATCACCACGTTCGTGCCCGGCAAGGAGCCGATCGAGATGGTGACGAAGACGCTTCAGGCGGCGGTCAGGGTACGGCACCGGGGGGAGCTGGACGTCTGGCTGCTGGACGAGGGGGACGACCTTGAGGTGCGAGAGATCTGCGCGCGCCTGGGCGTGCGCCACTTCACCCGGAAGGGCGTCGAGAAGTGGAACCAGGCCACGGGCCCGTACCGGGCGAAGACCAAGCACGGCAACTACAACGCCTGGCTGGACGCCCACGGCGACGCGTACGACTTCTTCGCCTCGGTCGACACCGATCACGTCCCGCTGCCGAACTATCTGGAACGGATGCTCGGCTACTTCCGCGATCCGGACATCGCCTTCGTGGTCGGTCCGCAGGTGTACGGGAATTACGACGCGGCGGTCACCAAGGCCGCCGAGAGCCAGCAGTTCCTGTTCCACGCGCTGATCCAGCGGGCCGGGAACGCGTACCGCGCGCCGATGTTCGTCGGCACCAACAACGCGGTGCGGATCAGCGCCATCAAGAGCATCGGCGGGCTGTACGACTCGATCACCGAGGACATGGCCACCGGCTTCGAGCTGCACCGGCACCGCAACCCTTCCACCGGGCGGAAGTGGGGCTCGGTCTACACCCCGGACGTGCTCGCGGTGGGCGAGGGGCCGAACGCCTGGACGGACTTCTTCACCCAGCAGCTGCGCTGGTCGCGCGGCACGTACGAGACGATCCTCAAGCAGTTCTGGAAGGCGCCGTTCTCGCTGCCGGTGGGGAAGCTCTTCAACTACACCCTGATGGTGATCTTCTATCCGATGTCGGCGCTGAACTGGATCCTCGCCGGGATCAGCTGCGCGCTGTTCCTCGGGTTCGGGGCGTCCGGCATCCAGATCGACCCCGCCATTTGGATGATGCTGTACGGCAACGCCTCCGCGCTGCAGATCGGGCTCTACGTCTGGAACCGGCGGCACAACGTTTCCCCGCATGAGCCGGAAGGGTCGGGCGGCGTGGCCGGAATGGTGATGTCCGCGATGTCCGCACCGATTTACGCGCGCTCCCTGATGGATGCCGTACTGCGCCGCAAGAGCCGCTTCGTCGTCACCCCCAAGGGCGACTCGTCGAGCCCCGACACCCTCTTCGGTACGTTCCGGATCCATCTTTTCTTCCTGATGGTCTTCGGCGGGTCGCTCGCCTCTTCCTTCTACTTCGGCCACAGTCATCCAGCGATGACCGTTTGGGCATCACTCGCCCTGGCTATCACAGCCGCCCCGATCATCGCCTGGCGGTGGACCGTCCGCCAGGAGAAACGGACAACGCAGCCCGCTCTTGGGGGACGATAAGACGTGAAGTACCGACCGAGTCGCCGCACCCGCCGCTTCGGAATCGGTGCGGCGGCCGTGACCGTGCTGGCCGGAATGAACGGACCGGCGCTCTACCGATTCAGCTCCGCGCAGTATCACGATTACAAGATCAACCAACCGGAGTACATGGCCGAGAACGGCCACTGGGACGTCGTGAACGTCCCGGAGGAATATCGGATCAATACGATCCACGCCGCCCTGCTGCACACCGGAAAGGTGCTGCTGGTCGCCGGTTCCGGGAACAACGCCAAGAACTTCGACGCCAAGTCCTTCCGCACCGTGCTGTGGGACCCCGAGAAGAACACCTACCGGAACATCCCCACGCCCCAGGACCTCTTCTGCTCCGGGCACACCCAGCTCCCGGACGGAAAGCTGCTGGTGGCGGGCGGTACACAGCGGTACGAGAAGCTCAAGGGCGACGTCGAGAAGGCGGGCGGGCTGATGTTCGTCCACAACGAGGACCCGGACAAGCCGAAGACCTTCCCGCCCGGGACCCGCTTCACGGGCAAGGAGAACGGAAAGACCTTCGAGTCCAAGGACCCGGTCCTCGTCCCGCGCGCGAAGAAGAAGACGAACGCCAAGACCGGAAAGGTCACCGTCACCGCCAGCACGGCGCGGGTCTACGTCGAGGCGCGCCGTAAGGGGAAGAAGTACCAGACCGGGACCGAGGACAATTACCGGATCGCCGGGCTGAAGGGCAAGGACCGGCAGAACTTCTACGGCATCGCGCAGAAGCTGTCGTTCGACAAGAAGGACTTCCAGGGCATCAAACAGGCCTACGAATTCGACCCGGAGTCGGAGCGGTACATCACCGTGGACCCCATGAACGAGGCCCGCTGGTATCCGACCATGACGACCCTCAAGGACGGACGGGTGCTGGCCGTGTCCGGGCTCGATGAAATCGGCCAGGTCGTGCCGGGCAAGAACGAGATCTACAACCCGAAGACGAAGAAGTGGAAGCGCCTGAAGAAGCAGCGCTTCTTCCCCACCTACCCCGCGCTCTTCCTCACCGAGAAGGGCCGGATCTTCTACACCGGGTCGAATGCCGGATACGGTCCGGACGACAAGGGCCGCACCCCGGGGATCTGGAATCTGAAGAGCAACAAGTTCACGGTGGTGCCGGGCATCAGCGACCCGAAGCTGCTGGAGACGTCGATGTCGGTCATGCTGCCGCCGGCGCAGGACCAGCGGTTCATGGTGCTGGGCGGCGGCGGGGTCGGCGAGTCCACCCGGTCCACCGCCGGGACCCGGATCGTCGACCTGAAGGACGATCAGCCGCGGTTCAAGGACGGACCGGATCTGTACGAGAAGGTGCGCTATCCGAGCAGCGTCATCCTGCCCGACGACACGATCCTGACCACCAACGGCTCCGGCGACTACCGGGGGCGCGGCGACACCAATGTGCTGAAGGCCGAGCTGTACGACCCGAAGACCAACCGCACGCGCGGCGTCGCCGATCCGCTGGTCGGGCGCAACTACCACTCGGGTGCGCTGCTGCTGCCGGACGGGCGGGTCATGACCTTCGGCTCCGACTCGCTGTTCAGCGACAAGGCGAACACCAAGCCGGGCGAGTTCCAGCAGCAGATCGACCTCTACACGCCGCCGTATCTGTACCGGGACGCACGGCCGAAGCTGGCCGACGAGGGCGGGCCGAGGACGGTCAAGCTGGGCGCGACGGCCACGTACAAGACCGCGCACGCCTCGGCGGTCAAGAAGATGCGGCTGATCCGGCCCAGCTCCTTCACCCATGTGACCAATGTCGAGCAGCGGTCGATCGCGCTCGACTTCAAGCGGACGAAGGACGGCATCACGGTGACCCTGCCGAAGGACCCGTCGCTGGTGCCGCCGGGCTACTACATGCTGAACGCGGTCGACGGCCAGGGCACGCCGTCGAAGGCGGTGTGGGTGAAGGTGCCCGCGGCGCCCAAGGCCGCCTCCCGGCGCTGATCAGCGGCTATTCGGCGTTCCGGGCGAGATCGAGCGCGTACCGCGGCCACCACTGGCCCGCCTTGGGGCCGCCCTTGCAGGGGCCGTCCGACTCGCCCGGACGCTTGATCCACAGATAGGCGTCGACGCTCTTGTCGCCGGTGTGGACCGTCGGCGGCTCGCCCAGCGCCCGGCCCTTCGGGTTGCACCAGGCCTCCGGGTCGTCCTTACCGGGGGCCGGGCCGTTGCCGTTGCGGCTGGTGTCGATCACGAAGGGCTTGCCGCCGACCATCGCCGACAGCCTCCTGCCGTAGGCCCTGTTCTCCACGGTGGTCTGGTAGTTGGAGATATTGAGCGCGAAGCCGTCCGCCTTGGCGATCCCGGCGCGCTTGAGCGGCCCGGCGATCGCCCGCGGGTCCTTGATCCAGTGCGGGTTTCCGGCGTCCAGGTAGACCTTGGTGCGGGGCAGCCCCTTGAGCTTGTCGACGGCGCCGGTGAGCAGGTCGTACCGCTCCTCGAGGAACTTCTTCGGCGTGCAGCCGTCCGCCACATGCGGCAGCGCGTCCGGCTCCAGGATCACCGTGGCCGGGCGGTCCCCGATGCCCCGGACGGCCTTGTCCAGCCACGCCCGGTAGGCGGCGCCGTCCGCCGCGCCGCCCTTGGAGTACTGGCCGCAGTCGCGGTGCGGGATGTTGTAGAAGACCAGTAACGCGTTACGGTCCGCGTGCCTGGCGGCCTCGGTGAAGCCGCGCGCCTGCCCCTCCGGGTCGTCCACCCCCAGCCACTCCGCGACCGGCTGCTCGGCGATCTTCTGTACCAGCTGGGCGTCGTCCTTCGCGCCCTTCTTGCGGTACGCGGCGACCTGCCGCGCGGCGCTGCCGTCGGGATTGACCCAGTAGGGGACGGTGGCCTTGGGGCGCTGCTTCTGATGGACCGGCAAGGCCGCGTGGTCGTTCTTCTTGGGGCCCTCGGAGGCGCCGAAGCAGCCGGTGAGCGTCGCGAGCGACAGCAGCGCTCCGGCGGCCGCCACGCCGTTGCGCCGGAGATTCCGCTTACGGTCGTGGTGACGGGCAACAGTGTGCCGACGGCCGGTGTAACTGCCGTACATCCACTCCCCCTTGGGTGCACGCTCCGGGGGAGGACGAGTGGGCCCCCGGGTGGGACAAGCCGGTCGAATCCATCCTTGCACAGGGCTCCGGCCGCCCGGGTCCGCATCGTCAACCGGGGGCGGGTTTTCGCCCGTCCGGCGCGATTCGCACGGCGTTCTACGCTCTCCCGCGCCGGAAGCGGCGGCGCAGGCCCCGGCGCAGACGGCCGCGGCGGGGAGCGCGGGCCGCCGGGCGCGGCGAGCCCAGACCGCGGCCGGCCGGACGCCACGGGCGGTCGGGGGACTCGATCGGCGCTTTACGTTCCGCTTGTGCCCTGATCTCCAGGTGGGACTGATAGCCCGACACCTGCCACGCCTGGTCATGTGCCGCCACGGCCGCGCGGATCGCCGAGCCCGCGACGCCCCGGCGGCGGGCCAGGACCGCCAGCCACGCGAAGAAGCCCATGACGGCGGCCAGCACGCCGACGAAGATCAGGTACGGCAGCCAACCGCCCATACAGCTACGCCTCCCGCCCGTCGCGTCCCCCGACACCTGAACGGGCGGGCATCACCCCGCGTTCCCCGCGTTCCCCGCGTTCCCTGCGTTCCCGGGCGTGCTGTGGCTCGGAGGCCGCCTCGTGCCCGTCAGATACGCCGACACCACCACGTTCGCCGAGTACGTCCGCGTCTTCCGGTCGAACCGCCCGCCGCACGTGATCAGCCGCAGCTCCGCCCGGCCCCCGCTGCGCGCCCCGTACACCCGGCGCGGGTCGAACCGCTTGGCGGTCACCATCGACACGTCCTCCACCGTGAACTCCGCCGTCGAACCGTCCGACCGCGCGACCCGGACCGTCTCGCCGCGCCGGAGGTCGCTCAGCCGGTGGAAGACCGCGGGCTTGGACCGGGTGTCGACATGGCCGACCAGCAGCGCCGCCCCCACCGTGCCCGGCTCGGGCCCGCCCCGGTACCAGGCGACGGAGTCCGCGCGGCTGAACGGCGGCGGCTTCACCGCCCCCTTGCGGTCCAGGCCCGCGCCGAGGACCGGGGCGTGGACCCCGGCCGCCGCGATGTCGACCCGTTGCGGCCGGGCGGCCGCGAGCGGGGCGTGCGCCTCCGGCAGCGGATGGGCCGGGGGACGGCCGACCGCGGCCGCGTCCCCCGTCATCGGCGCCGGGGCGCCCGTACCGTCGGTGATGTCCCGGCCCCACATCCACAGCCCGAGCAGCAGCGCCACCCAGGCCAGGCCCATGGCCAGCCGTCCGGCCCCCGCGAAGCGCGTCTCAGACATCGCCACCCACCCGCTGCCGACGCCGCCGTACCGCGAGCCCCGCGACGACCACCGCCGTACCGCCGGACAGCACCAGGCCGTACGCCTCCGCGCCGCCGACGTCGTCCCGTGGCGCCCGGTCCTCGCTGCCGGGCGCGGGCCGCGGCGCACCGCCGCCGCCCGCGTGCACGGGCGCGACGGGCGAGGGCGGGCGCTCCACGGCGACCGACACCCTCCCGGCGCCCGGTTCCGCGCCGCCACAGTCCACGGCGACCCGATGCGCGCCCTGGGTCGCCGTCGAACGGATCGTCGCCTCGCTGAACAGCCCGTCGCCGTCGGGCGTCAGCTCGGCGTCGCTGACGAACACCGGCGACGTGGCCGTCGCCACCGTGCCCTGACAGCCGAACGCCCGTACCTCCACCTCGCTGCCGGGCGCGATGGCCAGCGGGCTGACCCGGATCGTGGCGGTGCCGTCATGACGCCGGTCGGCGAGCGCAGGACCTGCGGCGATGAGACAGAGAGCGGCCGTACAGAGCGTGAGGGTGGCGATGCGCATCGTGAACCTCCTGACATCACGAGGCTCACGCGCCCGACCGGGCCCCGCATCCGCTGCGGACCCGGCCCTGCTCCATATGGGTGCTCAGATGGGTGCTCAGGCGGCCGCTCAGGCGGCTGCTCAGACGACGCGTTCCACGAGGTCCGCGATCGAGTTCACGACGGTGGACGGGCGGTACGGGAAGCGGTCGACCTGGTCGGCCTGGGTCACCCCGGTGAGCACGAGGAACGTCTCCATGCCCGCCTCCAGACCGGCCCGCACGTCCGTGTCCATCCGGTCGCCGATCATCGCGCTGCTCTCGGAGTGCGCGCCGATCGCGTTCAGCCCGGCGCGCATCATCAGCGGGTTCGGCTTGCCGACGAAGTACGGCTCCTGGCCCGTCGCCTTGGTGATCAGCGCCGCGACCGAGCCCGTTGCGGGCAGCGCGCCCTCGGCCGAGGGACCGGTCTCGTCGGGGTTGGTCGCGATGAACCGGGCGCCGTCGTTGATCAGGCGGATCGCCTTGGTCAGCGCCTCGAAGCTGTACGTACGGGTCTCGCCGAGCACGACGTAGTCCGGCTCGACGTCGGTCAGGACGTAGCCGATGTCGTGCAGGGCCGTGGTCAGACCCGCCTCGCCGATCACATACGCGGTGCCGCCGGGGCGCTGCTCGTCCAGGAACTGGCCGGTGGCCAGCGCCGACGTCCAGATGTTGTCGACGGGGACGTCGAGGCCGATGCGGGACAGACGGGCGTGCAGATCGCGCGGGGTGTAGATCGAATTGTTGGTGAGCACGAGGAACGGCCTGCCGGACTCGCGCAGCCGCTTGATGAAGGCGTCTGCCCCGGGCACCGGTATGCCCTCGTGCATCAGCACCCCGTCCATGTCGGTAAGCCATGACTCGATCGGCTTGCGCTCTGCCACTGCTTGCTCTCCGCTCGGCTTGACCGTCTGGCGACGTCCACAGCCTAACCGGGGGCCTCGCGGCCTCAGCGCGACAGACCCGCACAGCTGTCCGATCCTGAGGGGAGGGGGAACGCGAGCCGACGGTTAGGAGACCGCCATGGGCATCATGGACAAGCTGAAGGACGCGATCGGCAAGAACCCGGACAAGAGCCGACAGGCCGCGCGCAAGGGGGCGGACACCGCCGACAAGAGGACCGGCGGCAAGCACTCGGAGCCGATCCAGCGCGGTTCGGACAAGCTCGACGACGAGCTCCGCCGCCGGGGCGAGGGGCCCCGGGGCGGTTAGCGGCCGCGTCCTCAGCGCCTGGCGCGCCGGGACTTCACGACGAGGGCGGCGCCTGCGGCCACCAGTCCGACACTGACGACTCCGAGCCCCGCGAGCCGGACATCACGGCCCGTCGCGGCCAGCTCGGGCTGCCGGTGTTCGGGGCGGCGGGCGCCGTCCTCCTCGTCTTCCTCGTGCTGGTCGTCGCCCTGGTCGGGGGCGGTCTCCTCGGGGTCGGTGCCGGTTCCTGTCTCGGTGCCGGGGTCCGTTCCGGGGTCTTCGGTTTCGTAGCCGGGGTCGGTTCCTGTTCCGGTGCCGGGGTCGGTTCCTGTTTCGGTGCCGGGGTCGGTTTCGGTGCCGGTGCCCAGGTCGGTGCCGGAGTCGGTACCGCTGTCGGCGTCGGTGCCGGTGTCGGTACCAGTGTCGGTACCGCTGTCGGCGTCGGTGTCGGTCTCGGCGCTCGTGTCGGTGCCCGGGTCCGTCTCCGTATCCGCCTCGTCCGTATCCGCCTCGTCCGTGCCCGCCTCGTCCGTGCCCACCTCGCCCGTGTCGGTACCCAGATCCGTAGCGACGTCCAGGTCCTCGTCCGTGCCGGAATCCGCCGGGTCCTGGGTGCCCTGATCCGTCTTGGTCTCGCTGTCGGGGCTGTCGGGGCTCGGCGGCACCGCGACCGGGCTCCGGTCCAGTCGGCGCGCCGGGCTCGGCGGGGCGCTGGGCTCGCCGGTCGGGTCGGCGCTCGGCTCCGTCCTGGGCTCGGCGCTCGGCTCGGGGTCCAGCTCCGGCACGGCGCTCGGCTGCGTATCCGGTACGGGCGCGCTGTCCGCCCCCGCCGTGCCGTCCGCGCTGGGGGCCGCCCCGGTATCGATGCGGAACGCGTAGTCGTTCGACTGCCCGACCCAGTCCCCGTCGTCCGCGCGCCGCTGTACGGCGATGGCGTTGGCCGTGACCGGGCCCAAGGGGGCGTCGGAGGTGAAGCGGGAACGTATCGTCACGTCGACCGTCTTGCCCGCCTCCACGGTGAATCCCTTGAAGTCCTTCTCGAACACCCCGATGTTCTCGTCCTCGTCGGTCGTCTGGAACGAGACCTCCCGCCAGGTGCCGCCGTCCGCGTACGGGTCCAGGAACTCGAACTGGATCTGACGGGGCCGCAGCGCGTGGCCCTGGTCGACGAGGACCGCGACGGGGTGGATCGCCCGGCATCCGGTGTCCGTGGTGTTGCGCAGTTCCAGGTGCCACTGCTGCCATCCGGCACCTCGTGCGTAGCGGTCGGGTCCGCCGCGCAGCCGGGTCTCGATGGGGAAGTCGGAGGTGGTCTCGTCCCCGCAGACCGGGGCGGGTTGGGCCGCGGCGGCGTGCGCTTCCAGCCCGTACAGGGCCGGGGCGAGGGCGAGCGCGGCCGCGGGCACGGCGGCGCGCAAGGCGGCACGAAAGGACAGGGCGGTGGGCAGGCGCATGGGTGACCTCTGCTGGCAGCGGCGTATCCCCGAGCACTCCGCCACATTCCGCATCCGCACGCCGACACACCGGCGGGGCGGCCGATTGACCCCGACCGGCCGTCAACAAACCCTCGATCAGCCCAATGCGAAGAGCGGGGCGAGCACGAGCTGCGCGGCCCCTTCGACCACCGCCCGCGTCCCGCCGCGTACGACGTCGACCGGGACGGTGGGGCGGTTGGTGCGGGCGGCGTCCTCGGCGAGGACGGCGGCCACGCCGCGTACGTACGACTCGGGGGCGGCCAGGGCGATCCGGCCGCCGAGCAGCACCCGGTCGATGTCGAGGAGCCGTACGAGGTTGGCCGCGCCGACGCCGAGCAGCCGGGCCGCCTGTTCCTGTGCGCCGCGGGCGACGGCGGCCAGGCACAGGGCTTCGAGGCAGCCGTAGTTACCGCAGCCGCAGCGCGGCCCGTCGAGCTGGACGACTTGGTGGCCGAACTCCCCCGCGTCCGTCCGCGCGCCCCGGTACACGCCGCCGTCGATCACGAGCCCGGCACCGAGACCGGTGCCGAGGTGGAGGTACGCGAACGAATCGACGGGGACGGCGGCCCGGGCGGCGAGGCCGAGGGCGGCGGCGTTGGTGTCCTTGTCGAGGACGACGGGCAGGCCGAGCAGCCGGGCGAGCGCGTCGCGCAGCGGGAGCCCGTCCCACTGCGGGAAGCCGGTGACCCGGTGCAGGACACCGGAGCCGTGGTCGAGCGGCCCGGGCGCGGCGACCCCCACCCCGAGGAGCCCGGCAGCTGCGGGCCCGCCCCCGCCCGCGTCGGCGATCAGCGCCTTCACCTCAGACGCCGCCGCCGTCAGGGCCCGTTCCGCCTCGGCGCCGAAGTCGAAGCGTGCCGTACGGAGGGCCACCGGCGTGCCCGCGAGGTCGACCAGGACCGCCGTCAGCTCGTCGCGGTCCAGGTGCAGGCCGATCGCGTGGCGGGCGTCCGGGACCAGGCGGAGCACGGTGCGCGGCTTGCCGCCGGTCGAGGCGCGGCGGCCCGCCTCGGCCGCCAGGCGCTCGGCCCGCAGCCGGGCCGTGATCTTGCTGACGGCCTGGGGGGTGAGGCCGGTACGGTCGGCCAGCTCCAGCCTGCTGACGCCCTCCTCGCCCGCGTCGCGCAGCAGGCGCAGGACGAGGGCGGCGTTGTGGCCGCGCAGGGCGGAAAGATTGGCCCCGGGCCCGGCCGTCGTCCCCGACATCGTGCTGTTCACACCCCCATTGTGGTCATCGCTTGCGCTTTGGCAACGCTGTTGTCAAAGTGGCGGCATGGATGAGAAGAGCAGCGATGAGAACAGCACCCTCCGCGCAGGACTGATCGGCTACGGCCTCGCGGGCTCCGTCTTCCACGCCCCCCTGATCGCCGCCACCGACGGCCTCGCCCTCGACACCGTCGTCACCTCCAGCCCCGAGCGGCAGAAGCAGGCCCGGGACGAGCACCCCGGAGTACGGATCGCCGCGTCCGCCGACGAGCTGTGGGCCCGGGCCGATGAGCTGGACCTGATCGTCATCGCCTCCCCCAACCGCACCCATGTGCCGCTCGCGCGCGCCGCGCTCGAAGCCGGGCTGCCGGTCGTCGTGGACAAGCCGCTGGCCGGGACCGCCGCGGAGGCCGAGGAGCTGGCCGCGCTCGCCGAGTCCCGTGGGCTGCTGCTGAGCGCCTTCCAGAACCGCCGCTGGGACAACGACTTCCTCACCCTGCGCTCGCTGCTCGCCGACGGCTCGCTCGGCGAGGTGCTGCGCTTCGAGTCGCGCTTCGAGCGGTGGCGGCCGCAGCCCAAGGGCGGCTGGCGGGAGTCCGGCGACCCGGCCGAGATCGGCGGGCTGCTGTACGACCTGGGCAGCCATCTGGTCGACCAGGCGCTCACCCTCTTCGGCCCGGCCGACTCCGTCTACGCCGAGGTCGACGTACGCCGCGCCGGGGCGGAAGCGGACGACGACACCTTCATCGCCATCCACCACGCGAACGGCGTCCGCTCACAGCTGTGGATGAGCGCCGTCACTGCCCAGCTCGGCCCGCGCTTCCGGGTGCTGGGCCGCGAGGCGGGCTATGTGAAATACGGCCTCGACCCGCAGGAGGCGGCGCTCCGCGAGGGCCTGCGCCCCTCCGAGGCCGAGGCGTGGGGAGCCGAGCCCGAGTCCGCGTGGGGGCGGCTGGGCGCGGGCGAGTCGCCGCTGACCGGCGGCGGACGGCCCGTCCCCACCGCCTCCGGCGACTACCCCGCGTACTACGCCGCCATCGCGGCCGCCCTCCGCGACGGCACCCCGCCCCCGGTCACCGCGGCCGAGGCGGCTGCGGCGCTGCGGGTGCTGGAGGCGGCCCGGGTGTCGGCGGCTGAGGGCCGTACGGTCCACATCGGGGGCGCCGCGTGAGCACCCCGGCACCGGACCTGACCGACCTCATCGCCCGCCTGGAGGAGCAGGAGCGCCGGCTGCGCCTCCCGAGCCTGTCCCATGACGACGCCTGGCGCCTCGGCTGCCTGATCGCCGACATGGCGCGGGAGCGCGGCGCGGCCGTCACCATCGGCGTACGCCGCAACGGCCAGCGCCTCTTCCACCGCGCCCTGCCCGGCACCTCCGCCGACAACGACGAGTGGCTGGAGCGCAAGTGCCGGGTCGTCGACCGGTACGCGGCCTCCTCGTATCTCGTCGGCACCCGCTTCCGGGCGAAGGGCACGACCTTCGAGGAGTCCTCCCGGCTCGACCCCGGCCGCTACGCCGCGCACGGCGGCGCCTTCCCGCTCCATGTGACGGGCACGGGCGTCGTCGGCACGGTCGCCGTAAGCGGTCTGCCGCAGGCGGAGGACCACGCGCTGGTGGCGGCCGCCCTGGAACGGTTCCTGGGCGCCTGAAACGGGCAGCGTGATCACTTCGCCGGGTGCCGAAGCTTTTCGCGCCTACGGTGAAGTGCATGGCGACGAAAACCGGCCACCCGGGCATATCCACCACCCGCGGACCAGCGCGCGTTCTGTCGTTCGCGCTGGTCGCGGTGTGTACGGGCTACTTCATGGTCATCCTGGACAGCACGATCGTGAACGTCGCCCTGCCCGCCCTGCGCAGCGATCTGCGGGCGGGCGTGAACGGGCTGCAGTGGGTGGTCGACGGCTATCTGCTGGTGCTGGCGGCCGGGCTGCTGTCCGGCGGGGCGCTCGCGGACCGCTTCGGCGCCCGGCGGGTGTTCCAGACCGGGCTCGGGGTGTTCGTCGCGTCGTCCCTCGGATGCGGGCTGGCCCCCGATGTGCCGGTGCTGGTGCTCGCGCGGGTGGCGCAGGGGGCCGGGGCGGCCCTGTCGGTACCGGCCTCGCTGGCGCTGCTGCGGGCCGCGTACGCCGACCGGACGACGCGCGCCCGCGCGGTCGGGGTGTGGGGCGGCATCGCCGGGGTGGCCGCGGCGGGCGGGCCGCTCCTCGGCGGGGTCCTGGTCGGCACGGTCGGCTGGCGGTGGGTGTTCTTCGTCAACGTGCCCATCGGGCTGGCCGCGATGGCGCTGACCGCACGGTACGTACCGGCGCAGCGCGCGCAGACCGGCAAGGGGCTGGACCCGGCCGGGCAGCTCACCGGCGTCGCGGCGCTGACCGCGCTGGCGCTCGCCATGATCGAGGGCGGCCGCTCCGGGGTGGACGCGCTGGTGGTGGGAAGTGCGCTGGTGTTCGTCCTGGCGGTGGCCGGGTTCCTGGCCGTCGAACGGACGGTCCGCACGCCGATGCTGCCGCTCGGGCTGTTCCGTACGCCCACCTTCTCCGGGGGCACGGCGGTCGGCCTGCTCATCAATCTCGGCTTCTACGGCGAACTGTTCGTCATCAACCTCTACTTCCAGCAGACCCTGCACTACTCCGCGCTGCTCGCCGGGCTGGCGCTGCTGCCGCAGATGGGCATGGCGGTGGCCGGTTCCTGGCTGTCCGGGCGCTTCACCGCCCGGGTCGGCAGCCCGCGGCCCACGCTGCTGATCGGCCTGGTCACGGGCGGGGCGGGGCTGCTCGCGCTCACCGGGCTCACCGCCGCGGCCGCGCATGTTCCGTATCCGCTGATGGTGCTCCCGCTGGTGGCCACCGGTTTCGGGATGTCGTTCACCATGCCCGCAGCGACGACGGCCGTCACCGACGGCGTGCCCGCGGAGCAGGCCGGGCTCGCCTCCGGAGTGATCAACGCGGCCCGCCAGACCGGTGGCGTCATCGGCGTCGCCCTCCTGGGCGCCCTGGCCGGTGCCGGCACCCTGGCCGGGCTGCGTACGGCGCTGGCCGTCGCGGGGCTGGCCTTCCTGGCGGGGGCCCTGATAACCCTGCGCACCGTCGACCGCGCCGTGCCATGATCCTGCGGTGCCCGCAGCGACGATACGTCCCCGAACCGGCCAGGACCTGGCGGCCTGCGTCAGCGCGCTCGCGACCGTACAGCGGGCCGACCGCTACCCGGTCGACTGGCCCGAGGACCCGGAGGGCTGGCTGACCCCGGACGGAATGCTCGGCGCCTGGGTCGCGACCACGGCCGAAGGCCCCGCCGTACAGGACCCCGCCGTACAAGAACCCGTCGTGCTCGGCCATGTGATGCTCACCCGCACCGGTCCCGCCCTCGCGGACGCCATCGGCGCACCGGCCGAAGGGCTCGCGGCGGTCGCCCGGCTGTTCGTCACCACCGCGGCGCGCCGCCGCGGGCTGGCCGCCGGGCTGCTCGGGCACGCGGCCCGGGCGGCGGTGGCGGACGGGCTGCGGCCCGTGCTGGAGGTCGACTCGGGCGCCACCGCGGCCATCGGGCTGTACGAGCGCGCCGGGTGGCGCTTCGTCAGGGCCATGACCGCCGACTGGCACACCGCGGACGGACGCCTCGCCGTGGTGCACGCGTACAGCGGACCTGCTGGTCCTTGAACACATGCGGCCGCCGGGCCGTACGGATAACGGCGGCCCTCGACCCCCCGAGCCTGGTCCGCCGTGTCACACCGGGCCACGCACGGAAGGACTTTCGGGATGCGCCAGCTGCCGGACAAGGACGAGGCCGACAAGGCTGCCCCGGAGGAGGGCGAAACCCCGGAAGACCGCCCGCCGGAGCGGACACCGGATGCCAAGGCCGAGGCCGAGGCCGACACCGAGCCCGCCGCCGAAGCCAAGGGCGATGACGACTCCAAGGATCAGGGCGTCGGGAGCCAGGACACCGAGAGCCAAGCCCCCGAGGGCCGGGACGAGGCCGACGGGCAGTCCGAGCTGCTGGGCGCCGCCACCCCCGGCGACGGAACCGAGGACGACGGACCCGGCCCCGACCAGGCCGTCGCGCCCGGCCGTGGCGGCTGGCGCGGCCGGTATCCCGTCGCCGCGCGCGCCCTGTCGTGGACGGTGACCGGCCTGTCCGTGGCCCTGGTCTTCGTCGCCCTGCTGCTGCCGACGAAGCTCGAACTCCTCACGGTCGACCACTTCGCCCGCATCCCGGTGGAACTGATCTTCGGCGCCGGTCTGCTGCTCCTCCTGCCGGCCCTGGCCCGGAGAGTGGTGGCGGTGGCGGCGGGGCTGTTCCTCGGTGCGCTGGCCATCCTCGACATGCTCGACATGGGCTTCAACGAGTTCCTGGGCCGCGGGTTCAACGTCGTCCTCGACTGGATCCTGTTCGACGACGCCCAGTCCTACCTGGAGGACTCGGTCGGCCATACGGCCGCGATGGCCGCCGTGGCCGGGATCGTGGTGCTCGCCCTCGCCGTGGTCGCCCTCATGGCGCTGGCGGTCCTCCGGATCGGTGACGTCATGGCCCGCAACAGCGTCGTGGCGACCCGCGCCACCCTGGTGGCCGGGACCGTCTGGGTCGTCTGCGCGTCGGCCGGCGCGCAGGTCGCGGGGCTGCCGGTGGCGTCCAGGAGCACCTCCGCGCTCGTCCAGGACCGGGCGGAGCGGGTGGAGAAGACCATCAAGGACGAGCAGGAGTTCAAGAAGGTGGCCGCCTTCGACACGTACGGGGACACCCCGGGCGATCAGTTGCTGACCGGGCTGCGCGGCAAGGACATGATCTTCACCTTCATCGAGAGCTACGGCCGCAGCGCGATCGAGGACCCGGCGATCGCGCCCGGCGTCGACTCGACGCTCACGAAGGCGACCAAGCGGCTGGACAAGGCCGGA
This sequence comes from Streptomyces sp. NPDC007983, assembly GCF_042958345.1. Classification (NCBI taxonomy): domain Bacteria; kingdom Bacillati; phylum Actinomycetota; class Actinomycetes; order Kitasatosporales; family Streptomycetaceae; genus Streptomyces; species Streptomyces sp. NPDC007983. Next base: position 170,985 of record NZ_JBIBJI010000013.1, on the reverse strand, counting down.
TTCGCCGCCAAGAGCGGCTGGCTCACCTCTGCGACGTACGGCGGCAACAGCTGGCTGGGCCACTCCACCTTCCTGACCGGCCTGTGGATCGACAACCAGAACCGCTACCGCACCGTCACCGCGGGCAACCACCTGTCCATCACCCACGCGTTCAAGCGCACCGGCGCCTGGCGGACGGTCGGCATCATGCCGGGCGTGCAGAAGAGCTGGCCGGAGGGCACGTTCTACGGCCTCGACCACGTCTACGACTCGCGCGAGCTGGGCTACAAGGGGCCGAAGTTCAGCTGGTCGACCATGCCCGACCAGTACGCGCTGAAGGCGTTCGAGCAGCTGGAGCACGGCAAGAAGCACGACAAGCCGCTGATGGCGCTGAACATCCTGACCTCCAGCCACCAGCCGTGGGCGCCGATCCCCAAGACCATCCCGTGGAGCAAGGTCGGGGACGGCTCGGTCTACAAGGACATCGAGAAGGCGGGCAAGCGGCCCGAGGACGTCTTCACCGACTCGACCAAGGTGAAGCAGGAGTACGGCAAGTCCGTCCAGTACTCGGTGAACACCCTCATCGACTACGTGATCAAGTACGGCAACAAGAACACCGTGCTCGTCTTCCTCGGCGACCACCAGCCCCTGGCCCGGGTCAGCGGCAACCACGCGAGCCGGGACGTGCCGGTCTCCATCGTCGCCCATGACCCGAAGGTGCTGAAGCGGATCTCGAGCTGGAACTGGGCGGACGGCCTGATGCCCCGCGCGGACACCCCGGTGTGGAAGATGAACAGCTTCCGCGACCGCTTCCTGAAGGCGTACGGCTCGACGCCGAGCGCCACGCCCCAGCAGGCGAAGCGGGCGGTCAAGTGAGCCCCGCGGCCCCCGGGCGCCGGTGGCGTCCGGGGGCCGCGCCGGGCATCACGCGTCCTTGAACTCCTGGCGCTGGCGGCCCAGCCCGTCGATCTCCAGCTCCACCACGTCCCCGGCCCGCAGATACGGCTTGGGCTCGGGGCGGCCCATGGCGACGCCCGCCGGGGTGCCGGTGTTGATGACATCGCCCGGGTAGAGGGTCATGAACCGGCTCAGATAGCGGACCACATGGGCGACGCCGAAGATCTGCTCGGCCGTCGTGCCGTTCTGCTTGATCTCACCGTTGACCCACAGCCGCAGGCCGAGGGCCTGCGGGTCGGGGACCTCGTCGGCGGTGACCAGCCAGGGGCCCAGCGGGTTGAACGTCTCGCAGTTCTTGCCCTTGTCCCACTGGCCGCCGCGCTCGATCTGGAACTCCCGCTCGGAGACGTCGTGCGCGATCGCGTAGCCCGCGACGGCGGCGAGGGCGGCCTCGTCGGAGTCGAGGTAGCGGGCGGTGCGGCCGATGACGATGGCCAGCTCCACCTCCCAGTCGGTCTTCAGGCTGCCGCGCGGCACCAGCACGGTGTCATCGGGGCCGATGACCGTGTCCGGGGCCTTCATGAAGAGGATGGGCTCCTCCGGAAGGGCGGCGCCGGTCTCGGCCGCGTGATCGTGGTAGTTCAGCCCGATGCACACGATCTTGCCGATGCGGGCCAGCGGCGGGCCGACCCGTACGCCGCCGTCCCTGATCACCGGCAGCGCGTCGGCGCCCTCGGCCGCGGCCGCCTCGCGGATCCGGGCGAGTGCCGCCTCGTCGGCGAGCAGGGTGCCGTCGATGTCCGGGACCAGGCCGGACAGGTCGCGGAGGGTGCCGTTCTGGTCGAGGAGGGCCGGGCGTTCCGCCCCGACCGGTCCGACGCGCAGCAGCTTCATCCTCACAACTCCCTGGTCTCAGGACGGTGGCCAGGGGCGACTCCATGGCCTCTGGCCGCTTGATCCTCCACGAGCCTCATCCAGCCCGCAAGAGCCCGTTCACGGACTGGACCGAAGGCTCACCTTCCCGTCTGCCCCGCTCACCGTCCGCGGAGCAGCAGGGCCCGCTCCACCGCGGTCCAGGTGGTGCTGGTCGCGAGGTAGAGCGCGGCGGCCAGCGGCACCACGGCGGCGGTGACGAGCGTGCCGAACGACAGCAGCGGCAGCGCCCGCGCCAGCCCGGCCGCACCGGGAGCGCTGGGGACCGCCGCGTCGCGGGCCGCCTTGCGGGTGCGGACGTACGTCCAGGTCGCGACGGCCGCGAGCAGCGCGAACAGGCCCAGGTAGACCAGCCCCCGCTGCCCGTCGAGCGCCCCGCCCCAGCGGCCGTCGAGCGGAGCCCCGGCCAGCGTGTGGTCCAACAGATCACCGGCGCCGCTGCCGGTGGAGAACACGTGGTACATGACGAAGAAAACCGGCAGCTGGACGAGGGTCGGCAGGCAGCCCGCCGGCGGGGACGCCCCCTCCTTGGCCTGCAAGTCGGCCATCGCGCGGCGCAGCCGCTCGGGGTCGTTCCTGTGCTGACGGCTCAGCTCGGCGATCTTCGGCGCCAGCGCGGCCCGGGCCTTCTCGCCGCGCGCCGCCGCACGGGCGAGCGGATGGAGCGCGGCCCGGACGCACAGGGTGAACAGGACGATGGCGGCGGCCGTCGCCGAGGCCCCGAACAGCGGATCGAGCCGGTCGGCCAGGGTGGTCAGCAGGGTGCCGAGGGATGCGAAAACAGACATGGGAGCCCTCCACGGGTCTCGTCATGGGCCGGATGACCGAAGAGAAAACGGATCGGCGTGACGAGCCACGTGGGCGCGGCTACTCGCCCTCAGGCGAGTGAGCCGAAGGGGCGCGCCGCTGTCGAAAGGGAGAGCGCGCGGAGACTCCGAGGAACGAGGAGTCGAGCACGGTCGACCGTCGACAGTGGCTGAGGCGCCCCGGAGGCGAACCGAGCCCTAAAAAAGGTGCGTGCGCCTACGCGGCCGTCGGGAGACGACGGCCGGGCGCCCGGGGCCTGGGGCGGCCCGCGGCATCGGGGTCCCGCTGCGGCAGGAACGCGGTGCGGCGCTCCCGGTCCCGTATGGCGGTGCGTATGCGCCCCGGGGGCGCGGGCACGCGGGCCCGGGCGGCGAGCACCGCGCAGGTCAGCAGCGCGGCCGCGACGGCGGCGGTGGCAGCGGTGGTGGCGGCGAGGGCGACGGCGCTGAGCAGCCCGGTCTGGGTGAGCAGGGCTCCGGTCAGCAGGAAGAGGAGAACGCCCAGGTGCATGCGCAGCGTCTCGACGCGATGAGTCATGCGGCTCCCCCTCTCCACTCGGCCACCACCACTCTAAGGGGCGCCACCGACAACGCGCGGCCCGGCCGTCTTCAGCCTGGCCCACACCACCAGCCGGTAGCGGGAGGTGTATTCGGGGGTGCAGGTGGTCAGCGTGAGATAGGAACCGGGCTCGGTGTACCGGTAGCGCGGGTGGAACGAGCTGTACGGCACCTTCGCGATCACCGTGCCGTCGGAGGGCGAGGTGCGCGGCAGGGTGCGCTCGACGACGTACGTGAAGCGGGCGCGGAAGGTCTCGACGCTCACCCGGTCCCCCGGGCGCAGCTCATCGAGGTGGCGGAACGGTTCGCCGTGGGTGTTGCGGTGGCCCGCGAGCGCCACGTTGCCCGTCTGCCCGGGCTGGGCGGTTCCCGGATAGTGGCCCACGTAGCCCTGGTTGAGGACGTACGGCTTGCTGATGCCCTCGGCGATCGGGGCGGTGAGCCCGATGCGCGGAATGCGGATCACCGCGTACGTCTGGTTCCGGTTGGGGGTCCCGGCGCGGAGGGTGGTGGTGGCGGTGCCGTTCTGACGGTGCGTACCGCCCGTACCCCCGGAGGCCGTACCGCCCGTGTCGTCCGTACCGCCGGATTCCGCGGAGCCCGCATCGCCGGAGGGGGCCGTCACCGAGGGATCGTCGGTGTCCCACTGCTGTTCCAGCTCCGCCACTTGGCGCTTCGCGCCCGCCCGCGCCTCCCGGTTGGTCCACCACAACTGGTGGGCGACCAGCAGGAGCACGACGAGCCCGATGGTGACGGCGATCTCGCCGCCGGTCCACAGCACCCGGGCCAAAAGGACCTGCCGCCGCCGTCGCACACCGACCTCCCCACCCAGGCCACCGGGAGGGGCACCATAGGCCCTGCGGCGCGCACCTGCCAGACACGCGACCCGTCAGCCGCCGCCCAGCGCCCGCGAGACGGTGTAGATGACCAGCCCCGCAAGCGCTCCCACCACGGTGCCGTTGATGCGGATGAACTGCAGATCGCGGCCGATATGGGCCTCGATCTTCCGGGAGGTGTGCTCCGCGTCCCAGCCCGCGACCGTCTCGGTGATGAGCGAGGTGATCTCGTTCCGATAGGTCGTCACCACATAGACGGCCGCGTCCTCCAGCCAGCCGTCGATCTTGCCGCGCATCGTGGGGTCCGTCACCATCCGCGTGCCCAGCGACAGGATCGCCGCCCGGGCCCTCAGCCGCAGCTCGCTGCGCTCGTCCTCGGCCGCCGCGACGATCATCGACCGCACCGAGGCCCAGGTGGAGGCGATCAGGTCCTGCACCTCACCGCGGCCCAGCACCTCGCCCTTGAGCCGCTCGACCCGGTCGCGGGTGCCGGTGTCCGACTGGAGGTCCCCGGCGAAGTCGGACAGGAAGCGGTCCACGGCGCCGCGCGCCGGATGGTCCGGCATGTCGCGCATCTCCCGGACGAACCGCAGCAGTTCGCGGTAGACCCGCTCGCCGACCTTGCGGTCCACGAACCGCGGCGTCCAGCCGGGGGCGCCGCCGGTCACCGCGCCCATCACCGACTCGTTGTGCTCGACCAGCCAGTCGTGGGCGTGTACGCACACCAGGTCGACGGCCCGGCGGTGGCCGCCGTCCGCGACGATCCGCTCCAGCAGCTTGCCGAGCCCCGGCGCGATCTCCTGGGCGTCCGCGCGCCGCGTGATCGCCTCGCCGACGACCGCCTGCACATCGGCGTCGCGCAGCACGGTGAGCGCGCCGCGCAGCGCGGTCGCCAACTCGTCCGTCACCCGGTCGGCGTGCGCGGGTTCGGCCAGCCAGGTGCCGAGCCGGCCGCCGATGCCGACGGCGCGCAGCCGCATCCGTACGACGTCCCCGGACAGGAAGTTCTCGCCGACGAAGTCGCCGAGGGTCGCCCCGAGCTGATCCTTCTTCGTGGGGATGATCGCCGTGTGCGGGATGGGCAGCCCCATCGGCCGCCGGAACAGGGCGGTGACCGCGAACCAGTCGGCCAGCGCGCCGACCATGCCCGCCTCGGCGGCCGCCGCCACATACCCGGCCCAGCCCCCGGCACCGGAGTTCTGCGCCCACTTGGCGACCGCGTACACCAGCGCGACGGCGAGCAGCATGCCCGTGGCGATCGTCTTCATCCGGCGCACGCCGCGCCGCCGCTCCTCGTCGAGGGGGGTGTCCGTGAACGCGGCGACGCCACCGGCCGCCGCTCTCACGCCGGGCGCGATCGGCCCGTTTTCGTCCGCCGTTGTCCGGTTCATGGCCTCCACCCGGTCGAGCCGTCCCCTCTGCATTGTCTCGTTCCTGTCTCACTCGTCCTTGAGTGGAACGAACGGCGAGTTCCCGTCGTCTGTCTGGGGGAGCGACCCCGTCCAACCGGGGGCAGGCCGACAGGCGGACCTCTGTCCGGACATGGGATCATGGAGGACCGACCGGACCGCATCGGCGAAGCAGCGTCGCTCGCCGTTCCCGTTCACTTTCGGAGCCTGAAGCTCCGGCTGCCCGAGGAGACCTCCGCCCATGAGCGTGCCCCCTATGCCCAGACGCACGGCCTATGCCGTGTTCGCTGCGCTGGCGGCTGTGGTGGTCCTCGTCTCGACCGCGATATTCGTCGGGGTCGGCGGCCGGGACCGGAATGTGAACGAGGCCGCGCAGGGTACCCGAAACTCCGCGGCCCCCGCTTCGTCGGGGTCCTGGGTGGGTACCTGGTCGGCGTCCGCCGCCGCGGCCGAACCGAACACGCTCCGCGGCCTGTCCGGCATGTCGATTCGGAACGTCATCCACACCAGCATCGGCGGCACCGGCGCCCGCATCCAGCTCTCCAACCTGTACAGCGCGCGCCCGCTGACGATCACGCATGCCTCGCTGGCGCTGGCGGCCGCCCCCAGCAACCCGACGGCCGCGGCCGGCACCATGCGCCGGCTCACCTTCGACAACCGCTCCTGGGTGACCATTCCGCCCGGCCAGGCCACCACCAGCGACCCGGTGCGCATGAACATCCCGACCGCCGCCGACCTGCTGATCACCACCTACGCCCCGCAGGCGTCGGGCTCGGTGACGTACCACCCGCACGCCCGCCAGACCTCGTACCTGGCGCGCGGCGACCGTACGGAGGACACGGCGGGCGCCGCGTACACCGAACAGAGCCCGTTCTGGCGCTACCTGAGCGCCGTGGACGTGTGGTCCAAGGAGGCGCAGGGCTCGGTCGCGGTGCTCGGCGACTCGATCACCGACGGCATCACCTCCACCGCCGGGGCCAACCGCCGGTGGACCGACTTCCTCGCCGAGCGGCTGCGCACCGAGCCGGGAGCGCCCCGCCTCGGCGTGCTCAACCAGGGCATCAGCGGCAACCGGGTGCTGAGCGACGGCACCCAGTTCCCGCCGAACAACCCCAGCGGGCTGTCCCGCTTCACACGGGACGTGCTCGACCGCACGAACGTCAAGGCCGTGATCATCGAGCTGGGCGTCAACGACATCCTGCGCATCCCCCACCAGACCGACCCGAACAAGATCGTGGACGGGCTGCGGCGGATGACCGAGCAGGCGCACGCCCGGGGCCTGCGGGTCATAGGGGCCACCCTCTCGCCGTTCTACGGCCACCGCGGCTACACCCCGCTGCTGGACTCGGTGCGCGAGCGGGTCAACGCCCAGATCCGGGCCGGGAAGGTCTACGACGAGGTCGTGGACTTCGACAAGGCGCTGCGCGACCCGGCCAGCCCGCTGCGGCTGCGGCCGTCGTACGACTCGGGCGACCATCTGCACCCGAGCGACGAGGGCTACCGGGCGATGGCACGGGCGCTCCCCCTGGACTACCTGCGGGGGAGCGCGGCCGCCGAGCTGTGAGAGGCCGATGCAGGGCGTGCTAGTGCCCCCAGTCGTGCCTGCGGGCCCGGCGCTCGGCCCGCTCGTCCTCCAGCTCCGCACGGCGCTCACGGCGCGCGGCGCGCAGTTCCTCCCTGCGCGCCTCCTTCTCCCGGCGGCGCTCCGCCTTGAGCCGCTTGTGCTCCTCCTTGCGGAGCTTGCGCTGGACGTTGACCCCACCGAAGATCGCCAGGCCCGTGATGGTCACCCGCGGACCGGTGGGGTCGCCGTCGGCCGACCCCCGGTGGTCGAAGCCGCCCATGATGCCGATGCCGCTGACGTGCGTCTCCAGGTCCGGCGGCACGATGACCTCTATGCCGCCCATGAGCGTGAAGCAGCGGACCACGATCTCGTGGCCCTCGAAGCGGGCCTCCCGCAGATCGATCTCGCCGCCGCCCATGATCGCGAAGGCGGTGAAGGCGCGGGGCGCGGTCCAGGTGCCCTTGCGCTGGAAGCCGCCCATGATCGCGAGGGCCATCCTCGACGTCGGGGCGCCGCCGATCCGCCCGGCCCAGTCGTCCCGGACAGCGGGAGCCGTGGCGTCCGGGGACAGCGGCGCGGGAGCGGCCGCCGCACCGGGCGCCGGGAGGTCCCGGATCAGCGGCTCCAGCTGGGCGTGGGTGCGCGCCGTGTAGGCCGCCTCCAGCCGCTCCTCGAACTCCTCCATGTCCAGGCGGCCTTCGGCGACGGCGTCCCGCAGCACCTCGGCGATGCGCTCGCGTTCGGCGTCGGAGGCACGCATCTGGGACCCGCCCGGAAGGTCGGGGACCGCTCCCTGCGGAGATCCCTCAATTGTCATACGGACAGACTAATGCGGACCGACCGACCTGACCGCCCCTCGCGGCCCCTCGGCACCCGGGTCCGTTTCGGGGTTTTCCCCGGGGTTCTTCTCGGGGTCCTCCCCCGGGAAGAGCATGCGGGCGATGACGTCCTCGATCTCCGGCTCCCGCACCGACAGATCCACCAGCGGATATCGGTCGGCCACCGCCGCGACCAGGGGTGCCGCGCTGGCAGCGGCCGGGAACGCCAGCCACTGCCGCGGACCCTCGACCCGCACGGTCCGCGCACCGGGGACGTCGACCGGCGGCAGCTCCCGCTCCAGGTCCACCACCAGGGTGCGTTCGCTCCCGCCCACCGCGTGCAGCCCGTCCAGCCCGCCGTCGTACACCAGACGGCCATGGTCGATGACCATCACCCGCTTGCACAGTTGTTCGATATCAGTCAGGTCGTGGGTGGTCAGCAGCACGGTGGTGCCGCGCTCCGCGTTCACCTCGCGCAGGAAGGCCCGTACCTTCGCCTTGCTGACCACGTCCAGCCCGATCGTCGGCTCGTCCAGATACAGCACCTCGGGGTCGTGCAGCAGGGCGGCCGCGATGTCGCCGCGCATCCGCTGGCCCAGCGAGAGCTGACGGACCGGCACGTCCAGCAGGTCGCCGAGGTCCAGCAGTTCGACACAGCGGTCCAGGTTCGCCCGGTAGCGGTCGTCGGGAATCCGGTACATCCGCCGCACCAGCGCGTACGAGTCGCGCAGCGGCAGGTCCCACCACAGGGTGGTGCGCTGCCCGAACACCACCCCGATACGGCGCGCGAGGCGCGTGCGCTCCCGTGACGGGTCGATCCCCGCGACCCGCAGCCGGCCGCCGCTGGGCACCAGGATCCCGGTCAGCATCTTGATCGTGGTGGACTTCCCGGCGCCGTTCGGGCCGATGTAGCCGACCATCTCCCCGCGCGGCACCCGGAAGCTGATGCCGTCCACCGCGCGCACCTCGCGCCGCTCCCGGCGCAGCAGCCCGGCCCGGCGCCGCACCTCGAACACCTTCTCGACGCCGTCGAGTTCGATGAAGTCGTCCATGATTCCTCAACTCCCCGTGCTCTGATACGCCCGCAGCCCCGCCCGCCAGGCCAGCCCCGCGACCGCCGCGCAGCCCAGCGCGACCAGCGGCGCGGCGAAGCCGATCCAGCCGGGCAGCCCCAGCGGGTTCGGGCGGCCCAGGACGTACAGCGCGGGCAGCCAGTTGACGAAGGCCAGCGGGATGACGAACGTGACGCCGCGCAGCAGCTCCTCGGCGAAGACCGTCGGCGGGTACTGGAGCATCGTCGTCCCGCCGTACGTGAACGAGTTCTGCACCTCGGAGGCGTCCTTCGCCCAGAACTGGAAGGCCCCGCCCAGCACGAACACGGCCCCGAAGATCACCGCCCCGCTCAGCAGCATCAGCGGCACCAGCAGCACCCGGCCGGCCGTCCAGTCGATGTCCAGCCGGGTCAGCGACCAGCCGAGCAGCAGCGCCCCCTGACCGATCCGGCCCAGCCGGCGCAGCGCGAACCGGTCGGCGGCGACCTGGGCGAGGATCGGCACCGGCCGCACCAGCAGCGTGTCCAGCGTGCCGTCGCGGATGCGCCGCCCGACCCGCTCCATGCTGCCGAGCGTCAGATCGGCCAGCCCGAAGGCGGTACCGGACGTGCCGTACAGGAAGGCGACCTCGGCGAGGGTGAAGCCGCCGAGCGTGTCGATGTGCGAGAACATCAGCGCGATCGCGACGAAGTCCAGCGCGTTCACCGCGAAGTTCCCGAACGCCATGATCAGGAACGAGGTGCGGTACGCCATCGTGGAGCGCACCCACATGCCGACGATCAGCACATAGGCGCGCAGCCCCTGACCCACCCGCGCCCCGAACGCCTCTTCACCCGCCCCCGGCTCAGCCACCCTGGACCACCACCTTCCGGGTCGCGACCGACTGCAGCGCCCGCCCGGCCGCGAACAGCACCACCGCCCACCCCGCCTGGAAGGCCAGCGCCCCCGCCACCGCGGCCCCCCGGTGGTGCCCCAGGAAGACATCCGCGGGCACCTGGAGCATCGCCGCCCACGGCAGCGCCCGGGCCACCTCGCCGAGCTGCCCGGGGAACACGTTCAGCGGCAGCACCATCCCGGAGAAGAACATGCACAACAGACCGCTCATCAGGCTCAGCCCCGACCCGTCCAGCAGCCAGAAGGCGGCCAGCGCGACCAGATAGCGCACCGCGAACCCCACACACACCGCGAGCACCACCGACAGCAGAAAACACAGCCAGGTCAACACAGAGCCCGGCAGGGTGAGTTCGAACGCCAGTGCGCCGCACGCCATGGGCACGATGCCGCGCCCCAGCAACTGGAACGCGGCCCGGCCGAGGTCCGAGGCCAGCCACCACAACTGGAGGTCGACCGGCCGGTAGAGGTCGACGGCGATGTCACCCGACCGGATCCGCTCCTGCAGCTCGTCCTGGAAGCCGCCGCCGAACAGCGCAACGGTCGCCAGCAGCGCCTGACCCAGCCAGACGAACGTGAGCGCCTGGGAGAGGTCGTACCCGCCGAGATGCGGCCGTTCGTCCCACAGCGCGCGGTACGTGTACGCCACGATGAAGCCGAAAACGGTGTTGGTGAACACCCCGGCCACGGTGGCCACCCGGTACGTCGCGTAGCGTTTGAAGCCGCTCAGCGCGACGGCCGCGTAGAGCCGCATCAGCCTCTTCCCCCTCCCCCGTCCGCACGGCACCAAAGCTTGGGAGCCTAGTCCGCGGGAAGGTGACACAGCCAGGTGTTTTTCACCGGATGGTGTGAGGGGAATCACTCATCCGGCCGGTCACAGACCAGTCACGGGTGCGTGCCACGTCCCTGGCCCGGAACGGATGATGCGACAGTGTTTTATGGGGCGTACGACGCGAATCGCCCGACCGTGCACGATTCCGCCGCGGCGCAACCCTCGACGGCGGCCGAGGAGTCTCAGGAGACATGAGCGACGAGCCCCAACTGATCCACGGCGGCACGGCCGGTGTGGGCGACCCGAGCAGCCGCAACGGCTCCGGCAGCGGCGGCACCGCGGGCAGAAAGGGCCGCCCCCGGCGCACCGGCTGGCGCCGGCTGCTCCCCACCTGGCGGATGGTGGTCGGCGGATCGCTGCTGTTCCTCCTGCTCGTCGCGGGCGGCCTGGTCACCGGCTACCTGCTCGTCGACATCCCCGCGGCCAACAAGGCGGCCATCGCCCAGAGCAATGTCTTCCTGTACTCCGACGGCTCCCCGCTCGCCCGTGAGGGCAAGGTCAACCGGGAGAACGTACAGCTCAGCCAGGTGCCCAAGCGGACCCAGCACGCGGTGCTCGCCGCCGAGGACCGGGACTTCTACACCGAGTCCGCGATCAACCCCGAGGCGATGGTCCGGGCCGTCTGGAACACCGCCACCGGCAAGGGCAAGCAGTCCGGCTCGACGGTCACCCAGCAGTATGTGAAGAACTACTACCTGGACCAGGAACAGACGGTCACCCGCAAGGCCAAGGAGTTCTTCATCGCGATCAAGCTGGATCGCGAGGTGAGCAAGGACAAGATCCTCGAGGGCTACCTCAACACCAGCTACTTCGGCCGCAACGCCTACGGCATCCAGGCCGCCGCCCAGGCCTACTACGGCAAGAACATCGACGAGCTGAACACCGCGCAGAGCGCCTACCTGGCCACTCTGCTCAACGCCCCCAGCGCGTACGACATCATCGCCCACCCGCAGAACAAGCCGCGGGCCGAGGCCCGCTGGAACTACGTCCTCGACGGCATGGTCAAGAAGCACTGGCTCAGCCGCGCCGAGCGCAACAAGATGACCTTCCCCGAGCCCACCGAGGCCAAGGCCCCCTCCGGCATGTCCGGCCAGCGCGGCTACCTCGTCGAAGCGGTCGAGGACTACCTGACCAGCAACGGCATCATCGACGAGCAGACCCTGGCCCGGGGCGGCTACCGGATCACCACCACGATCGACAAGAACAAGCAGGACGCCTTCGCGGGGGCCGTCCGCGACCGGCTGATGAGCAAGCTCGACGGCGACCGCAAGGTCGACCGCTACGTCCGGGCGGGCGGCGCCTCGATCGACCCCAAGACCGGGAAGGTCGTCGCCCTCTACGGCGGCATCGACTACACCAAGCAGTTCGTCAACAACGCGACCCGCCGTGACTACCAAGTGGGATCCACTTTCAAGCCATTCGTCTTCACCTCGGCGGTGGCCAACGAGGCCACCACCCAGGACGGCCAGACGATCACCCCGGACACCCTCTACAACGGCGACAACAAGCGCGAGGTGATCGGACCGGACGGCCCCACCGGCTACGCGCCCGCCAACGAGGACGACGTCGACTACGGCGACATCGACGTCACCACGGCCACCGACAACTCGGTGAACTCGGTGTACGCGCAGATGGCCGAGGACGTCGGCCCCGCCAAGGTCAAGCGGACCGCCATCGACCTGGGCATCCCCAAGGACACCCCCGACCTGCACGCCTCCCCCTCCATCGCGCTCGGCCCCGCCACCGCCAGCGTGCTGGACATGACCGAGGCCTACGCGACCCTCGCCAACCACGGGCGGCACGGGCAGTACAGCCTGGTCGCCCAGGTCACCAAGGACGGCGCCCAGGTCAAGCTGCCGGACCGGGCGGAGCGGCAGGCCATCCCCCGGACCGCAGCGGACACCACCACCTCGATACTGCAGAGCGTCGTCGACGGCGGCACCGGCACCGCCGCGCAGGGCGCCGAGCGCCCGGCCGCCGGCAAGACCGGCACCGCCGAGGAGGACAAGGCGGCCTGGTTCGCGGGCTACACCCCCGACCTGGCGACCGTCGTGGCCGTCATGGGCCAGGACTCGAACACCGGCGTCCAGAAGCCGCTGTACGGGGCCACCGGGCTGGACCGCATCAACGGCGGCGGCTACCCCGCCGAGATCTGGGCGGACTACGTCTCCGGGGCGCTGGACGGAAAGCCCCCGGCCGACTTCGACCTCAAGCTGGAGGACGGCGGCGGCACCCCCGATCTGCCGACCACCCCCACCGAGGCCCCATCCTCCGCCCCGTCGATCCCCACCACGCCGCCCAGCACGGAGCCGACGGCCCCCAGCGAGCCCCCCACGTTCCCGACGTTCGACCCGCCGACCGAGCCCAGCACCGAGCCCCCGCAGACCGCGCCCACGGACTTCCCGACCGGCCCGCCGACCGACGGCGGCCCCGGCGGGCCCGGCGACCCGGGCGGGGACATCGGAGGCCCGGACGGCGGCTGAGCCCCGGCGCCGGAAGACACGACAGAGGGTGGTGACGGGATCGTCACCACCCTCTGCACGTCTCCTACGTACGCTCCTGCAGGTACCCCTACAGGTACAACCCCGTCGAGTCCTCCGCGCCCTCCAGCCGCTCGGCGGCGACGGCGTGCAGATCGCGCTCGCGCATCAGCACGTAGGCGACTCCGCGGACCTCGACCTCGGCCCGGTCCTCCGGGTCGTAGAGCACCCGGTCGCCCGGCTCCACGGTCCGCACGTTCTGCCCGACCGCGACCACCTCGGCCCAGCCCAGCCGCTTGCCGACCGCCGCGGTCGCGGGGATGACGATACCGCCGGTGGACCGGCGCTCACCCTCCGGAATGTCGGTACGGACCAGCACACGGTCGTGCAGCATCCGGATGGGCAGCTTGTCATGGGACGTGTTCGCACTCACGGTCATGACCGTACCCGCCCGAACGGCGTACCGGTGCCGCAGGGCACCAGAACGCCCCGGACCCTCACTTACGGCGCTTGCAGCCCTTGCGGCCGCCACCGCGCCCGCCGCCGCGCGACGACGACACGGCCAGCAGCCCGACCAGCCCCACCACGACGAGCGCGACCGGCACGATCCGCTCCATCCGCGGCGCCCCGTCCTCGGTGACCAGCTGGCCGCGCACATGGGTGACCACCCGGTTCGCGGACACATACGCCCGCCCCGCCGTCCGGTCCACGGCCGACGCCGCCTTCGCCTTCGCGTCACCCATGATCGTCTTCGGGTGCACCCGCACCCCGATCTCGTCGAGCGTCACGGCGAGATCCTGCCGCCGCCGGGCGATGTCCGCCTCGATCTGCGCAGGGGTCCTGGCATCCGACACCGCGCTGCCTCCGTCGTCGTCCCGATGATTCCTGGTGGACGACAGTCTGTCAGTTTCCCCCCACCCCCGCCCCACGGCACCCCCGGCGAAGATGCTGGCTAATGTCGTCACGTAACGCCTGCCGTCACGTAACGCCTGCCGTCACGGAACGCCTGCCGTTACGGAACACCAGAAGCCACGAGGAGCACCCCACCATGAGCGAGCGACTGCAGCCCGGCGACACCGCCCCCGCCTTCACCCTCCCCGACGCGGACGGCAAGCAGGTCTCGCTCGCCGACCACGCGGGCCGCAAGGTCATCATCTACTTCTACCCCGCCGCCCTCACCCCCGGCTGCACCAAGCAGGCCTGCGACTTCACCGACCAGCTCGACTTCCTCGCCGGACACGGCTACGACGTCATCGGCGTCTCCCCCGACAAGCCGGAGAAGCTCGCCAAGTTCCGCGACCAGGAATCCCTCAAGGTCACCCTGCTCGCCGACCCCTCCAAGGAGACCCTGGAGGCCTACGGCGCCTTCGGTGAGAAGAAGCTCTACGGCAAGACGGTCACCGGCGTCATCCGCTCCACCGTCATCGTCGACGAACAGGGCAAGGTCGAGCGCGCCCTCTACAACGTCAAGGCCACCGGCCACGTAGCCAAGATCATCAAGGACCTGGGCCTCTGACCCCCGCTCCCCTAAAGCGGGTGTCGCAGGTTCGAATCCCGCCGGGCGCACCAGCTGCGCAGCAGGTCAGAGAGCCACAAGGCCTCTCGTTCATTCGAACGGGGGGCCTTTCTCGCGTCTGGATGCCACATGGATGCCGCATCCCCAGATGATCACGACGGTGCAGGGCCCGGCCACGCATTCCGCCGGGGCCGGAGCCCCGTCACCTGCGGCCGACCGCAGGGCAAGGGGGCGGGCCGCTGTCGACGTGTCCGGTACGGGGGCCCGGACACCAGCGGCCCGCCCGGTCATGGCGCCACGGCGCGCGCCGCCCGCCGGACAGCGTCGTGCAGGCGCTCACCGTCCGGGCATCGCTGGCTGGTGCGGCAGTCGGGGCAGACTTCGGCGTGGTCGAGGAACCGGCTCCAGGGCGTCCGGTGTGTGGCGGGCTCTCGGCAGGCCTTTTTCCAGAAGACCTTCACGGCTGCCGCCTGCCGGGATCGCGGCGGGCGAGGAGACCGCCGTCGAACGGGTCGCGCTGCTGCGGGAAGGTGGGCGCGCAGTCGGGGCAGGCGTAAACCGTGCCCCCACCGGCGCTCGCGCCGTGCCCGATCGCGACGACGACCGGTTCCCTGGTGGTCGTTTGGCAACGGGCGCAGACCTGAACACTCACCGGGCCGTCGCCCCCTCGGCGGGCTCTGCGGCGATCGCCTGCACCAGGGCCTCGCGGAGCCGCCCGGGGTCGGTCAGGTACCGGTCCGGACCCACGGGCACGCGCCAGTGCAGACGCGGACCGCCCCTCCAGTGCGCGGGCGGTACACCGACGTACGTGACCTCGACGCCCTGCGCGCCCAGGGCGTGGATCCCCGCCTGGAGACGTGGCCAGTCCTGCGCATGACCCGCCGGGATGAGCCAGTACATCAATCCGTAGTCGGCGATGACGGCGCCGGACGCGTCGCCGAGTAACCCCAGCGCCCGTTCACCGATCTCAGCGGGCGCGCGCAGGACGTCCCAGTGCGGGCCGACCTTGACCATCTCGACGTCACTGCCACGCGGCGGCATCCATGGCACAGTTCTCGTTGTCATGTCGCTGCTCCCGGAAACGCCCTGTGGCCGACGAGACCGCGATAGCTGGATGTGTCCATGCATCGATGTCACCGCACCGGCAGGCGCAGCGGGATATGACAACCAATGACACGGAGTAGATCATGACTCGGGCTGTGACCATCACCGGCACCCGGTCCACAGGGCATCGTGATCTCGACAGCTATGCCGAGCTGTTCACCCGCTACCTCGCCCCGTTCGCCGACGCCGAGACACGCTTCTACATCGGCGGTGCCAAGGGCATCGACAGCCTGTCCCTGCTCTGGCTGGCCGAGAACACCCACGCGCAGATCACCATCGTCGTCCCCGGCACCATCCGGCAGCAGCCCGCTGAGGCACAGGAGGCCATCGCCCGCAGCCGCGGCCGCATAACGGAGATCGTCGAGCTGCAAGCGGCAGAACTGAACAGCCCGGCCTTCCACGCCCGGAACCGGTGGATGGTCGACCACTCCGACATGGTGATCGGGTTCCCCCTCATCGGGCCACAGGGGACGGCGGGTACGTGGCAGACCCTCAACCACGGTGCCAAACAGGGGAAACCACACCTGATCGTGCCCGTGTGACGTGGATCACCGGCATGATGAGGCCATGAGCACGTGCGAAACCCTCCTCGGCGCTGCTGCCCTCAAGTCCCTCCGCAAAGCACGAGGCTGGTCTCTGGCCGATACCGCGCGGGCACTCACCGAGACGGCCCGCCGCCTCGGCCAGCCCCTCGCCCCATCCGTCCCGAGCGTGCAACGATCCGTTGCCCGGTGGGAGAGCACCACGAGCCCCATCCTGCCCAGCGACCGGTACCAACTCCTGCTGGCCCACCTCTACGCCCGAAGCACCGACGGTCACATCTCACTCGGGCCCGGCAGCGACTTCGCCGAACTGCTCGACGCCCTCGCGCACCTGGGCGAAGCAGAAGCGCAACTCCATGAACTGCGCACCCTCCTGGTCCGCACGGCAACCGACGGCGGCACCGGCCTCCTCGCCCTGCTCGGGCCCACCACTGAGGCGTCCATGGCAGCCGCGCTCGCCGATCCAGCACTCGCCGACGACGCACTCCTCGACGGGCTGCGGACGGCAGTCGAGGACGTCAACACACAAGTAGGGTCTATCCCCTTCGCCCGACTGCAGCTACTGCTCGCCCCAGTGACCGAATCTTGCCGACTGCTACTGGCCGGCGGCGCGCCCGAGCCGCTGCTGCCCGGGTTACGCACGGTCGCCGCTCAGGCGTACACCCTCGCTGGACGGTTGGCGTTCGAGACCCGCGACGACCAGGCGTCCCACGCTTTGTATGCGGCCGCAACACACGCGGCAGGACTGCTCGACACCAAGTGGCGCCGAGCCATCGTTCACATGAGCCACGCCCTGGTCACGCTCTACTCAACCCCCGGCATCGGCGCGGCCCGTGGGCTGGTCGACGCCGCGGTACGCGATGCCCGCACGGGCGACAGCATCCGCGTACGCGCCCGAGCCCATGCCCTGCAAGCCGAGATCGCCGCCCGCTCGGACGCCGAACGGCATGCCCAGACCGCGCTGGCGCTCGCCTGGTACGACGTCGAACGCGACGCGGACGGCGACCCGGTGCCCACGAGCTTCAGTGCTGATCACCTGCGAGGCTTCGAGGGATTGTGCGAGCTGTACGTAGGAGACGCGGCGGTCGCCCACGACGTCTTCGCCAGCAGCGCAAAGGCCCTGCGAGGACCACGTGAGCGCGTACAGCGGACCATCGTCACCACTGATCAGGCGCTGGCCTGCATCCGCCTCAACGCACCGGAAACAGCCGTGAACCTCCTGCACGACTGCATCAGCACCACAGCCACCACCGGCGGACGCGTGCCCGCGCTTCGCCTACGCCAGGCACGCAAAGCCCTCCGACCCTGGCGCCACGAAAAATTCGTCGCGGACCTGGACGACCACCTCATCGACATACTCGGCAGCTAATGCAACGAGGAGCACGACGGCGCGGGCGAAGGCTCGATTCGCCGGAACCGACGGGACGTGGTCGTTCGACCGACCTAGTCGGACGCCGTGTCTTCCCGAGTGGTAGGAAATATCAGCCGGGCGGCCAAGACGATCACTCCCAGGGACCCCAAGGCCAGGCCATGACGGAGCCACCTCATGCCGCCCTCCCAGTCCTGGGGAGGACCGAAGACCAGCCAGAGCGCAACACTGACGCCGACCAGCACACTTGCTACGCCAGCCATGCGACGTAATCCAGGTCTCATGAGCCCAGGATCTCCGGTAGCCCTCCAACTCACAATCGATAAAGCGGCGAGTTCAGACCGCTCGGCTCGGGGGCAGTGCCGTCGCCCGCGTTCGCGCCGGGCTCGATCGCGATCACGACGCGGCCTGGTAGTCGTGAAGGCTCACCGGGACGTTGCCCCCTCGGCGGGCTCAACGGCGATCGCCCGCACCAGGGGCCTCGCGGAGCCGTCCGGGGTCGGTCAATGCCCGGTAGGGCCCACGGGCACTCGCCAGTGCAGGCGTGTGCTACCCCTCCAGCGTGCGGGCAACAGCGGACATTGGCAGCCCGGGACAGTCGTGCACGAAGTGTCGGCCCAATAGGGAGGGTTCCAGACAGCCGGGGCGATCGAACTCCGCCTGCGCGGTCCCGCGCGTAACCGCCGGGCGAGTAGTTCGTTACTCAGTGCGATGGTGCGACATGTGGTCGCATGGGGGAGGAAAGCGTGCCAGTCAGCCCGTATACGCGAGAACGCCTTGCCGAAGCCGCAGGATCCTCAACGACGCTGTCGGAGGCCTTGATCAAACTCGGGGTCGACCCCGAAAGCACGACCCGACGCTATATCCACGAGCGCATGAAGAGGATGGACATCGACACGTCGCACTTCGAACGAGAGGGCGGCCGTTGGACAAGGGAGATCCTCGAATGCGCAGTGGCGGCGTCAACGAACATGTGTGACGTCCTGCGACACCTAGGGGTTGACATCGTAGGCGGCCAGCACACTCACATCAGCCGCCGAATTCGCGCCTTCGGAATTGAAACATCGCATTTCGAACGAGCGCCCCGCAGCGAAAGGACGAAGAATATCGGGCGTCGGCGGTCGCCCGAGGAACTGCTCGTGGAAGCAGATCAGCTCACCGCCCGTCGCGCGCCCAGCGCGCGCCTCAAGCTCGCGATGCTGGAGCGCGGAGTTGATGAGCGTTGCGCGCAATGTGGCACCGAGCCGTTCTGGCGCGGACGCCCCCTCCCTCTGGAGGTCGATCACATCGACGGCGACTGGCGGAACAACCGGCTCGAGAATCTGCGGCTCTTGTGCCCCAACTGCCACTCGACCACAGACACCTATCGTGGACGCGGCAAGGGCCGACGCGCCGGCGGTCAACGGAAGGAAGCCAGGACCGGGGCCGCGGAATGAGCGGCGGCGTCCAGTACACCCAGGAACTCCTGGAAAGGGCGGCAGCAGCCTGCGTGAACATCGACGAGGTCATCGCCTTCTGCGACGCTCGTCCCTACCACCAGCTCCGTCGCCACCTGTTCAAGCGGTTCGCCCACTTCGGCATCGACGTCTCACACCTCGAACGGCGCGGCATCCGCGAGGCCGCACCCCGGCCCTCCAAGGACCAACTTCGGGAAGCCGTCAATAACTCCATTTCCATCGCCGGCGCATTGCGACAGCTGGGCAGGCCTGACAGCACCAGGGCTCGGACACTCTTCCGCCAGTGGGTGGCAGAGGACGGCCTCGACACCGAGCACTTTCTCGGACAGGCGCATCAACAAGGAAAGCGGCGGGAAGCCAAGCCACCCGAGCAGGTGCTGGTCAAGCATGACGGCGCACGGCGCACACGAACATCTGTCTTACGTCGAGCGCTTCACGACATCGGCGTACCCGAACGGTGCTTCGAATGCAAGACCGGAGCGTCGTGGGGCGGCAGACCCATGACGCTGGAAGTCGACCACATCAACGGCGACTGGAGCGATGACCGGCCCGAGAATCTACGGCTCCTCTGCCCAAACTGCCATGCCGTCACGGCAACCTGGTGTCGGGGCGGCAGATCCCGGGGAAAGCATCAGGCCGGTCCGTGACGCATACCCGCGTGTCACAGGAGCCGTCGGCCCGCTAGGATGGCTAGCACCTGGCGGTCGTTGCTGAATTGGTATAAGCGAGGGTTTTAGGTGCCCTTGGGAGAAATCCCATGTGGGTTCGAGTCCCACCGGCCGCACGTACCTTGGATTCGAAGGCGCGGTCCGCACATCAGCGGACCGCGCCTTCGCGTTGTCACCCCAGCAGTTCCCGGACCACCGGGGCCATCGCGCGGAAGGCCTGGCCGCGGTGGCTGATGGCGTTCTTTTCTTCGGGGGTGAGTTCGGCGCAGGTGCGGGTGTCGCCGTGGGGCTGGAGGATCGGGTCGTAGCCGAAGCCGCCGCCGCCGGTGGGTTCGTGGCGGAGGGTGCCGGTGAGGCGGCCGGAGACGACGCGTTCGGTGCCGTCGGGGAGCGCGAGGGCCGCGGCGCATTCGAAGTGGGCCGTGCGGTGCTCGTCGGGGACGTCGCGGAGCTGGCCGAGCAGCAGCTCGAGGTTGGCGCGGTCGTCGCCGTGGCGGCCGGACCAGCGGGCGGAGAAGATGCCGGGGGCGCCGCCCAGGACGTCGACGCAGAGCCCCGAGTCGTCGGCGATGGCCGGGTGGCCGGTGGCCTGGGCCAGGGCGTGGGCCTTGAGGAGGGCGTTCTCGGCGAAGGAGACGCCGGTCTCCTTGACGTCCGGAACGTCCGGATAGGCGTCGGCGCCGACGAGTTCGACGTCGAGCCCGGCGTCGCCCAGGATCGAGCGCAGCTCGGTGATCTTGTACGCGTTACGGGTGGCCAGGATCAGGCGTCGGGGGTGTGCGCTGTCCGCCCCTGCGGTGTGCTGTGGCTGCATAGCTCTCGATTAGATCAGGGCCTGGAGATCAGGAGGTGCAGACCTTGGACAGTTCGCCGGTGGCGTCCTTGACCGGGGTCAGGTCGGGGCGGTCGCCGCTGTCGACGGAGGCCTGGACGTTGTCCAGGGCCTTCCGGAGGTGGTCGAGGGCCTTACCGACGTCCGTGTCGTCGGTGCGGTCGCCGATCTTGTCGATGTCCTTGGCGAGGGCGTCGAGGACCGTGTCGGCCTCGGTGGGGTCGAGGGCGGCGCCGGTGGCGGCGTCCTGGAGGTCGTCCACGTCGTTGGATATCTCGACCGCGAGCCGGCCGCAGTCGAGGGCCTTGTCCACGGCGTCGCAGCCGACGGTCAGCGGCGCCAGGAAGGCGACCGCGGCGAGCGTGGTGACGGCGGCGAAACGGTGGCGGTCGCTACGGGCCTGGCGTGGCGTCATGGACGGTCCCTCCCCTGGGATCGGACGCGGGCGCGCGCAGGTGTCGCGCGCCCCCGTCATCTGATTACACGCCAAGCGCCGCCCGCTGGTTGCCCGCCAGCTCGACGCAGCCGCCGACGGCGAGGTCGAGCAGGCTGTTCAGCTCGTCGCGGGCGAAGGGCTCGCCCTCCGCGGTGCCCTGGACCTCGACGAAGCGGCCGTCGCCGGTGCAGACGACGTTCATGTCGGTTTCGGCGCGTACGTCTTCCTCGTAGCACAGGTCGAGCAGCGGGACGCCGCCGACGATGCCGACGCTGACGGCCGAGACGGTGCCGGTGAGCGGCTGCCGGCCGGCCTTGATCAGCTTCTTGCCCTGGGCCCAGGTGATGGCGTCGGCGAGGGCCACATAGGCGCCGGTGATGGCGGCGGTGCGGGTGCCGCCGTCGGCCTGGAGGACGTCGCAGTCGAGGACGACGGTGTTCTCGCCGAGGGCCTTGTAGTCGATGACGGCGCGCAGCGAGCGGCCGATGAGGCGGGAGATCTCGTGGGTGCGGCCGCCGATCTTGCCGCGGACGGACTCGCGGTCGCCGCGGGTGTTGGTGGCGCGCGGCAGCATCGCGTACTCGGCGGTGACCCAGCCCTCGCCACTGCCCTTGCGCCAGCGCGGGACACCCTCGGTGACGCTCGCGGTGCACAGGACGCGGGTGTCGCCGAAGGAGACGAGGACGGAGCCCTCGGCGTGCTTGCTCCATCCGCGTTCGATGGTCACGGGGCGGAGCTGGTCGGGCGTACGGCCGTCGATACGAGACATGGGACGAGCCTATCGGCAACGCGGCGGGCCCCGGTCCGGTGAGGAGCGGGGCCGGGCGGTCTCAGGCCGTGGCTGTGACCGTGGCCGTGACCGTGAGCGCGTTCACTTCAGGGCTTTCACATCAGGTCTTCGATCTCGGCGGCGATCGGGTCCGCGTCGGTGCCGATGACGACCTGGATCGCGCTGCCCATCTTCACCACACCATGGGCGCCGGTGGCCTTCAGGGCGGCCTCGTCGACCAGGGAGGGATCCTTGACCTCGGTGCGGAGACGGGTGATGCAGCCCTCGACCTCGACGATGTTGTCGATGCCGCCGAGTCCCGCGACGATCTTCTCAGCCTTGCTGGCCATGTCCACTCCCTGTTGTCCTGAGCTGTCCTGTGTTGTCCTGTTGTCTCGGCCCTTCCGGATACCGGGTGAACGCCATCCCTACGGTAACCATGCGGGCCCGGCCGCGCAGGATCGTCAGTGGTTCAGACCACACAGGAATGACAGATTCCTTTATTCGATCCTCACGTGCTACAACAGGTCTACACCACATGTGGTGTAGACCATATCGCGGGCCGTCCCCAGTATCCCGAGCGCCCGCCTCACCAGGAGGAATCCGATGAGTACGGCCACCGCCTCGGCGGCGCCCGCCCAGAAGCGGGGCGCCGGTCTGATCAAGGGTATGCAGAAGATCGGACGCAGTCTCCAGCTGCCCGTCGCCGCCCTGCCCGCCGCGGGCATCCTGAGCCGGCTGGGCCAGGACGACGTCTTCGGCAAGGCGGGGCTCGGCTGGAACAAACTCGCGGAGATCTTCGCCCACGCGGGCGGCGCGCTCTTCGACAACCTGGCCCTGCTGTTCTGCCTCGGCGTCGCCATCGGCTTCGCGAAGAAGTCGGACGGCACGACGGCGTTCGCGGCCCTGGTCGGCTTCCTCGTCTACAAGAACGTGCTGACCGGCTTCGTCAGCGACGTCACCGGCAAGCCGCAGGACCCGGGCGTGCTGGGCGGCATCGTGGTCGGCATCACGGCGGCCGTGCTGTGGGAGAAGTACCACCGCACCCGGCTGCCGGACTGGCTGGGCTTCTTCAGCGGACGCCGCTTCATCCCGATCCTGATGTCCTTCGCGGGCGTGCTGTACGGCGTCGTCTTCGGCTATCTGTGGGGGCCGATCGGTGACGGTCTCAACAGCTTCTCCGAGTGGCTTTCGGCCAATGGCGCGGTCGGCTCCGGGATCTTCGGCGTGGTCAACCGGCTGCTGATCCCCGTCGGCATGCACATGCTGCTGAACTCGTTCGCCTGGTTCCAGTTCGGCGACTTCTCCTCCGGCGGTCAGACCTGGCACGGCGACATCGCGCGCTACTTCCACGACGACCCGTCGGCCGGAATGTTCATGACCGGCTTCTTCCCGATCATGATGTTCGCCCTCCCCGCCGCCGGTCTCGCGATCGCGCACTGCGCCCGCCCGGAGCGCCGCAAGGCCGTGATGGGCATGATGATCTCGGTCTCGCTGACCGCCTTCGTGACCGGTGTGACGGAGCCGATCGAGTTCTCGTTCATGTTCATCGCGCCGGTGCTGTACGGAATCCACGCCGTGCTCACGGGCGTGTCCATGGCGCTGACCTGGGCGCTCGGGATACGCAGCGGCTTCACGTTCTCCGGCGGGCTCTTCGACTATCTGCTGGGGTGGTCGCACAGCGAGAAGGCCTGGATGATCATCCCGATCGGGCTGGCCTTCGCCGTCCTGTACTACGTGGTCTTCCGCTTCGTGATCACGAAGTTCAACATCCCGACACCGGGCCGCGAACCGGAGGATTCCCTCGACGACGCGGCCGCGACGACCGCCGCGAAGCGCTAGCCGCACACGCGAACGCGAACGGGCCGGATCTGCGAGGCAGATCCGGCCCGTTCGCGTTCGTCAGACTTCGTAGACGGCGCCCGCGCGCGCCAGGGTCACCGAGCCGTCGAAGACGGCCTCGGCGTCGCGCTGGTTGAGGTGCGGGTCGGTCCACGGGGGGATGTGGGTGAGGACCAGGGCGGCGGCGCCCGCGGCTTGCGCGTGCTCACCGGCCTGGCGGCCGTTGAGGTGCAGCTCCGGGATGTCTTCCTTGCCGTGGGTGAAGGCCGCCTCGCAGAGGAAGAGGTCGGCGCCCCGGGCCAGGTCGGTCAGGGCCTCGCAGGGGCCGGTGTCACCGGAGTAGACCAGGGCGCGGCCCCCGTGCTCGACGCGGAAGCCGAAGGCCTCCACCGGGTGGCAGACCCGGGCGGTGCGGATCGTGAAGGGGCCCAGTTCGAAGGTGCCCGGGGTCAGGGTGCGGAAGTCGAAGACCTCCTGCATCGACTTCTCGTCGGGCACGTCGTCGTACGCCTGGACCAGCCGGCGTTCGGTGTCCTCGGGGCCGTAGACCGGGATCGCCTCGGCGCGGCCTCCGTCGTGCCGGTAGTACCGGGCGACGAAGTAGGCGCACATGTCGATGCAGTGGTCGGGGTGGAGGTGGGAGAGGATCACGGCGTCGAGGTCGTAGAGACCGCAGTGGCGCTGCAGCTCGCCAAGGGCGCCATTGCCCATGTCGAGGAGCAGCCGGAAGCCGTCGGCCTCTACGAGGTAGCTCGAGCAGGCCGATTCCGCGGACGGGAACGACCCCGAGCATCCGACGACGGTGAGCTTCATGGAGCAGGAACCTCCTTGGAGGGTCCCCATGCCGAGGGCCATGGGCGAGGCGGCGGGTGCGGGGTCATACGGGGTGCCCACGAGCGTAAGGCGCTAAAGCCCTGGTAGCTCCTCCACAGGCCCACGTTGTGGGCGGAATCACCAGGACGGAGCCCCTGGGCAGCCGCGTATGCCCGCACCCGGGCCGCGATGTCTACGCCCAGAGCTGGCCGTGGAGGGTCTCGACCGCCTCCTCGGTGGTGGCGGCGGTGTAGACGCCGGTCGACAGGTACTTCCAGCCGCCGTCGGCGACGACGAAGACGATGTCGGCGCTCTCGCCCGCCGTGACCGCCTTGCGGGCGACACCGAGGGCGGCGTGCAGCGCGGCACCGGTGGAGACGCCCGCGAAGATGCCCTCCTCGGCAAGGAGTTCACGGGTGCGGGCCACCGCGTCCTCGGAGCCGACGGAGAAGCGGGTGGTCAGTATGGACTCGTCGTACAGCTCGGGGACGAAGCCCTCATCCAGGTTGCGCAGCCCGTATACGACGTCGTCGTAGCGCGGCTCCGCGGCGACGATCCGCACGCCGGGCTTGTTCTCGCGCAGGAAGCGGCCGACGCCCATCAGGGTGCCGGTGGTGCCCAGGCCCGCCACGAAGTGGGTGACGGAGGGCAGGTCGGCCAGGATCTCGGGGCCGGTGGTGGCGTAGTGGGCGCCCGCGTTGTCCGGGTTCCCGTACTGGTAGAGCATCACCCAGTCGGGGTGCTCGGCGCTCAGTTCCTTGGCCACCCGGACGGCGGTGTTGGAGCCGCCGGCGGCGGGCGAGGAGATGATTTCCGCGCCCCACATGGCGAGCAGCTGGCGCCGCTCCTCGCTGGTGTTCTCCGGCATGACGCACACGATGCGGTAGCCCTTGAGCTTGGCCGCCATGGCGAGCGAGATGCCGGTGTTGCCGGAGGTCGGCTCCAGGATGGTGCAGCCGGGGGTCAACCGGCCGTCCTTCTCGGCCTGTTCGATCATATGGAGCGCGGGGCGGTCCTTGATCGAACCGGTCGGGTTGCGATCCTCCAGCTTCGCCCAGACCCGGACCTCCGGGGAGGGCGAGAGCCGTGGCAGCCGGACGAGCGGCGTGTTGCCGACCGCTGCCAGGGGGCTGTCGTACCGCATCAGCGCATTCCGCCGGCGACGGCCGGGAGGATCGTCACGTTGTCGCCGTCCGAGAGCTTGGTGGAGATGCCGTCGAGGAAGCGGACGTCCTCGTCGTTCAGGTAGACGTTGACGAAGCGGCGCAGCTCGCCGCCGTCGACCAGGCGCTCCTGGATGCCGGAGTGCCGGGACTCCAGGTCGGCGAACAGCTCGGCGAGCGTGGTCCCGCTGGCTTCGACCGCCTTCTGGCCGTCGGTGTAGGTGCGGAGGATGGTCGGGATGCGGACCTCGATGGCCATTCTCAATCTCCTGTGGGAGGGCGGGGTGGACTTCCCGGCCGGAAGGGCCGGAGGGCGTCGTCGAAGGGCTTCGGGCGGCGGGCGCGAGAGGACGCGGGACGCGCTCAGGCAGCCTCGGCGCGGCGCGGACACATCGCGCTGGCGAGCCGGCACAGGTCGACGTGGAGCCGCGCCACGAGCAGCATGCCCGGCGTCTTCTCGCTCACGTCTTCGGAAACCATGAACTCATCGTATCGATTCCCGGTCCGGCCCTCGGAAGCACGTCCCGCTATACGGGCGGGTAACATCCGCGATGCGAGACGACCGCTATCGGGTCAGCCCGGGACGATCTCGACTCCCTCCTCGGTGACCTCGCCGTCGACGATCCGGAAGGAACGGAACTGGAAGGGGCCCTCGTCGTTTCCGCAGTCGGCGGTGGACACGAGGACGTAGTGCGCACCGGGCTCATTGGCGTAGGAGATGTCCGTACGGGAGGGGTAAGCCTCGGTGGCGGTGTGCGAGTGATAGATCACGACCGGCTCTTCATCACGGTCGTCCATCTCGCGGTAGAGCTTGAGCAGATCGGTCGAGTCGAACTCGTAGAACGTGGGAGAGCGGGCCGCGTTCAGCATCGGGATGAACCGCTCGGGGCGGCCGCTTCCGGCCGGGCCCGCGATCACGCCGCACGCCTCGTCGGGGTGGTCGGCCCGGGCGTGGGCGACGATCTGGTCGTGGAGGGCCTGGGTGATGGTCAGCATGCCGAAAAGAATAGGAGGCGGGCTCCGGACCGAGGTCCGGAGCCCGCCTGCTGAGACGATGTGCCCAAGGGGCGGAAGCGTCAGTCCTTGGCGAACTCGGGCTTGCGCTCCGGGTCGGTGACCTCGGGCGTACGGCTCTTGAGCACGAACCAGCCGATCACCATGATCACCGCCCACACGGCCCCGACGTACAGGCAGATGCGGGTCTCCGAGTCGTACGCGATGAGACCGGTGACGCCGGTGAGGAAGACGAGCGCCACCCAGCTGAAGACCGTGCCGCCGGGCGCCGGGAAGGACGAGGCGGGCAGCCGGCCGGCCACGACGGCCTTGCGGTAGCGGATGTGGCTGATCAGGATCATCGCCCAGGCCCAGATGCCCGCGACCGTGGCGATCGAGGTGACGTAGGTGAAGACCTTGTCCGGAACGGTGTAGTTCAGTATCACGCCGATGCCCATGAGGAAGGCGGAGAGGGCGATACCGGCGAACGGGGTCTTGCGGGCGTTGAGCTTGCCGAAGATGCCCGGCGCCTCGCTGTTGGCGGCCAGGTCGCGCAGCATGCGGCCGGTGGAGTACATGCCGGAGTTGCAGGAGGACAGGGCCGCGGTGAGGACGACGAAGTTGACGATGCCCGCCGCCAAGGGGATGCCGATCACCGAGAAGGCGTGCACGAAGGGGCTCTCACCGGCGGAGAACTCGGTCCACTTCACGACGGAGAGGATGACGACCAGGGCGCCGACGTAGAAGACGATGATGCGGAACGGCAGGGTGTTGATCGCCTTGGGCAGGGTCTTCTCGGGGTCCTGGGACTCACCCGCGGTGATGCCGACCAGCTCGACGGCGAGGTAGGCGAACATGACGCCCTGGAGCGTCATCAGGCTGTCGCCTATGCCGTTCGGGAAGAAGCCGCCGTGCGACCAGAGGTTGGAGACGGCCGCGGTGTCACCGGCGTCCGAGAAGCCGAGGGTCAGCACGCCGAGACCGATGACGATCATGCCGATGATCGCGGTGACCTTGACCATCGAGAACCAGAACTCGACCTCGCCGAAGATCTTCACCGAGATCAGGTTGACGCCGAAGAGCAGCACCAGGAAGACCAGGGCGCTGACCCACTGCGGGATCGACGGGAACCAGAAGTGGATGTAGATGGCCGCGGCGGTCAGCTCGGCCATTCCGGTCACGACCCACATGAGCCAGTAGGTCCAGCCGGTGACGTAACCGAAGAACGGGCCGAGGAACTCGCGGGCGTACTCCGCGAAGGATCCCGAGACGGGGCGGTACAGGAGCAGCTCTCCGAGCGCTCGCATGATGAAGAAGATGACCACGCCCGCGAGGGCGTACATCAGGATGATGCTGGGCCCCGCCTTGGCGATGTTGGCCCCGGCGCCCATGAACAGACCGACACCGATGGCACCGCCGATGGCGATCATCTGTACCTGTCGACTGCCCAGGCCGCGCTCGTAGCCCTCTTCGGGCGCCGCTGAGGTCATGTGGTGTGCCTTTCTCCCTGTGCGGCTGGCGATCGTGAAGATTTATCACGAGAGCAGCACTGATCCACTCAGTGGAATGTGAGGCACACCACAAGAAGAAGAGGACAAAGGGAATCGCGCGCGACAAAGCGTGCGGACGCGGTGATGCGATCGTTATTCGGAGTTGAGCACTCCCTAAACGAACACTCAGTGATCACAAGCGGAAGCCATCACGCCATAAGCGTTACGCCATCAGCGTCTCGATGAGCGTCTCCTGCAGCCCTCCGAGCCAGAAGTACGCCATCACCATCGGCTTCCGCGGATCGGAGTCGGGGAGTCCGAGCAGCTCACCGCCGTCGTCATCGTCGGTGACCTCCAGCCGGGTGCCGATCGCCAGCCGCAGATCGTTGAGGGCGCCGAGCCACTGCCGGGACTTCTGCGGGGCCAGCTCCAGCACCGCCTGCTCCTTGGCGCCCGTCCCGGTGGACAGCGAGTCCAGGTCGCGCACCATCGCCAGGGCGTCATCGCGCTTGCGGGCCCGCAGGTCGTTCTCGGTGTACCGGCGGAACTCCGCCGAGGCGGCGCGCGCCTCCTTCTCCGCGTCCGCGTCCAGCTCCTGGTCCGGCGCCACATAGGCGTCCGGGAACAGCCGGGCCAGCGCCGGGTCGCTCGGCGGCTTGGTGGGCCCCTCGGCGAACAGCGCGTCCAGCGGGTCCTCCGCCCCGGCCGGCTGGTCGCCGGGGCCGATCAGCTCGGCGAGCTGCACGGCCAGGCTGCGCAGGATGGAGATCTCCACCTCATCCAGGGCGACGGCGGCACCGCCGCCGGGCAGCGGCTCGAATCGTCCCGACATCAGCGCTCCTGCGTGAGCGTCGCCCACAGCCCGTACCCGTGCATCGCCTGCACGTCGCGCTCCATCTCCTCGCGGCTGCCGCTGGAGACGATCGCGCGCCCCTTGTGATGAACGTCGAGCATCAGTTTGTGCGCCTTGTCCTTGGAGTAGCCGAAGTAGCTCTGGAACACGTACGTGACATAGCTCATGAGATTGACGGGGTCGTTGTGGACCACCGTCACCCAGGGAACGTCAGGCTCAGGCACCTCCATCGGCGCCTCGCTGGCTTCAGGACGTTCGATCTCCACCGGACTGACACTCACACCCCCAATGCTGCCACCCGGTGGGGGCGGTCGCCTAAACCGGCACCCAGATCTCGTCACTCTGACGAGTATGCGAGGTAACATCATCAACATGGACACTGCGGACTTGGGACTGCCGGTGGACGTGCCGTCGACTGCGCTGTTCACCGACCGGTACGAACTCACCATGCTGCAGGCCGCGCTGCGGGCCGGCACCGCCGACCGCCGCTCGGTCTTCGAGGTCTTCACCCGGCGCCTGCCCGAGGGGCGCCGCTACGGCGTCGTCGCGGGCACCGGGCGGGTCCTCGACGCCGTCGAGAACTTCCGCTTCGAGGGCGGCGTGCTGGACTTCCTCGCCCAGCACCGGATCGTGGACGAGCCGACGCTCGAATGGCTCGCCGACTTCCGGTTCCGCGGCGACATCTGGGGCTACCCGGAGGGCGAGGTCTACTTCCCCGGCTCACCGATCATGCGGGTGGAGGGCAGCTTCGCCGAGGCGGTGCTGCTGGAGACGGTGATCCTCTCCATCCTCAACCACGACTCGGCGGTCGCCGCCGCGGCGTCCCGGATGTCGGTCGCGGCGGGCGGCCGGCCGCTGATCGAGATGGGCGCGCGCCGCACCCATGAGCTGGCCGCCGTGGCCGCCGCCCGGGCCGCCTACGTCGGCGGCTTCGCCACCACCTCCGACCTCGCGGCCGGATTCCGCTACAACATCCCCACCGTCGGCACCAGCGCCCACGCCTTCACCCTGCTGCACGACAGCGAGCGCGACGCCTTCGTCGCCCAGGTCGACTCGCTCGGCAGCGACACCACCCTGCTGGTGGACACGTTCAACGTCGCCGAGGCCGTGCGCACCGCGGTGGAGATCGCCGGCACGGAGCTGGGCGCCGTCCGGATCGACTCCGGCGATCTGCTGCTGCTCGCCCACCGGGTGCGGCAGCAGCTGGACGACCTGGGCGCCAAGGGCACGAAGATCGTGGTCACCAGCGATCTGGACGAATACGCGATCGCCTCGCTCGCCGCGGCCCCCGTGGACGCGTACGGGGTCGGCACCCGGCTGGTGACCGGCAGCGGCCATCCGACCTGCTCGATGGTCTACAAGCTGGTCGCCCGCGCCGAGGCCGCCGGACGGGACGCGCCGCTGGTGCCGGTGGCGAAGAAGTCCATGGGCGCGAAGACCTCGATCGGCGGCCGCAAGTGGGCGGCCCGGCGGCTGGACGCGGAAGGGGTCGCCGAGGCCGAGGTCGTCGGCAGCGGGCCCGTACCGGAGGCCCTGGCCGGCCGCGAGCTGCTGGTCGAGCTGGTGCGCGGCGGCGAGATCGTGGCCCGGGAGCCGCTGGACGCGGCGCGCGACCGCCACGCGGCGGCGCGGGCGGGGCTGCCGCTGTCCGCGACGCAGCTGTCGCAGGGCGATCCGGTGCTGCCGACGGAGTACGTGCGGGCGTGAGGGGTACGTCCATGACGACCATGGCGCCGGCGGCGACCATACCCCTCGCTGTTGTGACCACTGCCGTGCCCACCTCGGGCCGAGCCGGAAGGCGTGCGTGATGCACCGGGCACTGATCGTCGTCGACATCCAGAACGACTTCTGTGAGGGCGGAAGCCTCGCGGTGACGGGCGGCGCGGATGTCGCCGCCGCGATCACCGACTACATCGGGGAGGCGACGGCCGGTTACCGGCACATCGTGGCCAGCCGCGATCGCCACATCGACCCGGGCGATCACTTCTCCGACCACCCGGACTACGAGCGCACCTGGCCGCCGCACTGCGTCGCGGGCACGGAGGGGGTGGGCTTCCACCCCAATTTCGCGCCCGCGGTGGCCTCGGGCGCGATCGACGCGGTCTTCGACAAGGGCGCGTACGCCGCGGCGTACAGCGGCTTCGAGGGCGTCGACGAGCACGGCACGCCGCTGGCGGCGTGGCTGCGGGAGCGGGGCGTGACGGAGGTGGACGTGGCCGGGATCGCCACGGACCACTGTGTACGGGCCACGGCGCTGGACGCGCGGCGTGAGGGGTTCGTGACGCATGTGCTGCTGGGGCTGACGGTGGGAGTGGCCCCGGCCACCACCGAGCACGCCCTGGAGGAGCTGCTGGCGGCGGGCGTCCGGCTGAGCGGCCGGCCGGTGGCCTGACGGGGCGCTCAGGGCCCCGTCAGGCGTGTCCCGGGCGTGTCCCGGGCGCTCCCCGGGCCGGGTGGGTCAGGCGGTCGCCGCGGGGCGCAGAAGGGCGGCGATGGGGTGCCACAGCTCGCCGCCGATGTCCGGGGACGTGCGCCAGATGAGGCCGTCGGGGTGGTGGAGCACCGCCGTCACCTCGTCGGGCGTCGGTGGCGCGCTGTTGCCGCGCAGATACACGGCGCGCAGCCCCAGGTTGCGCAGCCTGGTCAGGGCGCGCGCCCGGTTCGCGGCGTGGACCAGGACGCGGACGCCGCCTTCGCCGAGCGGGCGGGGCAGGGTCAGTGCCACCACCACATTGCCACCCGGCAGCTTGGTGAATCCTCCGTCGGCCATACGGTTCATGTCCCCCGTGAGACGTCGTGTCAATAAGAAGGTCTGGGTGCATCTAAACGCTAACGGCCGCCGCCCGCTAGTGGGTGACGGCCGTCACGGCTTTGACCTGCGGTTATGACGACGGACCCACCTGGACGGTCATCGTCTGGCCGTCCGGGCGCTCCCGGAGGATCGCGATCCGGGTGTTGGTGTCAGCAACCTGGACCCCGGCGGTGGGGTTGGTTTTGTCCCAGTACGTGCCCTTACGGTCGTCGAAGACCGGGGCGCCCCACTTGCCCTTGACCTTCGCGGCCTTCCCGTCCTGGTGGAGGGTGAAGCCGTCGGTCCGGTACCAGCTGAAGGTGGAGTCGTACGCCTGGATCCGGTTGCGCATCAGCGTGCCGTCCGCCCACTTCTCCGGGGTGGCGTGCGCGTCGACCGGCAGGATGAGGCCCTTGCCGGGGTGGACGCCGGTGTTGTTGTCCGGCTGCGAGGTGTCCCACTGCCAGATCAGCAGACCGTTCTGGTAGGGGAAGTGCTCGACCCAGGCGGGGCGGGTGGAGGCCCAGCCGAAGTTGTACGGGCCGGCCTCGAGGGTCTTGTCGTAGCTGACGTACTGGCGGTTCTCGGCGAGGTAGTACTGCGGGTAGTTCTTGGTGAAGGATGCGCCGACGCGCGAGAAGCCGTTCGCCGTCCAGCCGTTGTCGTCGCCCTCGGCGCCGTCGGTGAGGACGGGCTTGCCGTCCGCGGTGAGGGTGATGGCGTCGGCGGCGAAGCCCTTCTGCGCGACCCCGCTGTCGGTCTGGTAGCGGAAGCGGAGGTCGATCTTCTTACCGGCGTAGGCGTCCAGCGGGAAGGAGAGCTTCCGGTACGCCCCGGAGGTGCCGGTCAGCGCGGGCTTGTCGCCCGCGTCGCGCGGGACGGCCTTGCCGTCCGCGGTGCCGTCGACCGGCGTCCAGTTGGCGCCGCCGTCCGTGGAGACCTCGGTGTAGAGGTAGTCGAAGTTCTCCTCGATGTCCCACCAGCCCTGGAGGTCCAGGCTCGCCTTGGACGCGCCGGTGAGGTCGACGGACCGGGTGAGGGTGTTCTTCAGGTCGTCGCCCATCCCGCTCCACCACTGCTTGCCGCCCTCGGCGGGCTTGGTGATCTCGGTGGTGACGGGCTTGTCGGGGAGGTTGACGACCAGCGCCTGCTGGTGCTTGGTGTTGTACTCGGCGACCCCGAGGGTGTGCCGGGACTTCGTACCGGCCTTCGCGGTGCCGTAGTTGAGCCAGCCGAGCTGGAGCTTGTCCCAGGCGGACATGTCGCCCGGGAGGTCGCCGATGGAGTCCTCTCCGGTGCCGAGCCACGAGCCCGCGGACATCAGCGACCAGTAGGCGACGGAGGACTCGCCCTTGCCCGTGGTGTCGTACTCGTCGGGCAGGCCGAGGTCGTGGCCGTACTCATGGGCGAAGACGCCGAGGCCGCCGTTCTCCGGCTGCATGGTGTAGTCGCCGACCCAGATGCCGGTGTCGCCGATCTGGGTGCCGCCCGCCTTGTTGGCGCCGGGGCCGGTGCTGCCCGCGTCGGAGCCGTACGCGTACCAGCGGTGCGCCCAGATCGCGTTCTCACCCTCGGCGCCGCCGCCCGCGGACTCGTCCTCGCCGGCGTGCACGATCTGGAAGTGGTCGATGTAGCCGTCGGGCTCGTTGAAGTTGCCGTCGCCGTCGAAGTCGTAGCGGTCCCACTGGTCGTACTGGGCCAGGTCCGCCTTGATCTGCGCGTCGGTGCGGCCGGCCGCCTTCTGGTCCTTGGCCCACTGGTTGACGCCGTCGCGTATCAGGTCCCAGGCGTTGGCGCAGTTGGTGTCGCCGCAGTAGTTGGAGCCGTAACGGGCCTCGTTCCAGCCGACCTTGACCCAGTCGGAGACCTCGCCGTCGACCGAGTAGCGGCCCGAGGACTGCTTCTCGTAGTACTTCTTCAGGGACTCCTTGCCCTTGGCGTCCGAGAAGTACAGGTCCTGGAAGTGCTTCCGGTTGTAGTCCTTCTGCCAGGCGGTGCTGTTGTCGACCTTGCGGTCCGGCTGGGCGATCGTGTTGTGCGCCGGGCCCGGGGCGCCGCCGTACTTCTTCACCGGCGGCTGGGGGCCGTCGGGGCCGTCCGGGTCGTACATCGTGGTGTCGTCGACCTTGTCGCCGAACTCGACGAGCACGGTGAAGATCTTGTCGGTCTTCTCCCGGGCCAGCTCGACGTACTTGTTCTTGCCGAGCTTCACCACCTGCGACGCGCCGCGCCGCGTGGCCTCCTTGTCCCCGGATATGACCTGGCGCAGCGCGTCCTGGCGCTGCGCCTCCTGCTGCTTGCTGAACGGGCCCGCCAGATCGTGCTCGACGTCCGTCTTCGCGGGCGCCGGGTCATGGCGTTCGACACGCGTAGACGGCGCATCGGCCTGGGCCACGCCCGTTGACAGCGCGGCCGCGCCGAGCGCGGCCACCACCGTGGCCACCGCGGCCGATCTGACCGCCCTCCGTTGGCTGTTCACTTGTTCCTCCCCTTCCACACACCGGTGCCGCACATTTGACCGGAGAGGCAAGCGAAAAGACAGTCCTTGACTTGGGCTTGAGGGGTCGTTACGTTTCCCGGTCCGCCGTGTACCGGTTACCGGACACCGCTGGGCGCGCCGCCCGGGCAGGGGGAAACGCGGCCGCGCCCGCAGATGGGGCTGTGCGTGATTCCGTGCGCCCCCCGTGCACCCCCGCCGTGGCTGGGGTCACGATTGGTCCCGCTCCCCATCGGGCATCCAGCACCGTAGAGTCATTTTGACGGCGCACATCTGCCCGACTCATGCCCCGCATATCGATGCCCTGAGGACGGATCCCGCCATGCCGCGTCCGACTTCCGCCCAGCTCGCCTACGGTTCGGCCACCGTCGTCCTGTCGACACTGGCCATGCTGCTGCTTTCCGAGACCCGCTCGGGCCTCGGAGTGGGCATGGTGACCGTGGCCGGTCTCGCGCTCGGGCTGCTGGTAGCCCTCACCGTGCCGGTGCCCCGTCAGTCCCGCGCCGCCCGCACGGGCCGTACGGTGCGCAGCCACCGCCCGCTCGCCGGGTCCGCGGTGGCCGAGCCCCGGCGGGAGCACTCACTGCACGGCTGACACGACGACCGTCCGCGCCGCCTTGTCGTGCAGGCAGCGCCGGAACGGCTTGTCCCACAGCTGCCACACCACGTTCAGCACCCAGAACAGGGTGCCGACGAGCACCGGGATCAGCAGGCCCGGCAGCGTGTAGACGCCAGCGCGCACCCATCCCTGGCCGCCCGGAATGTTCCCGTCCGAAAGCATCGCCACGCGGATGCGCATCGCCTTCTTGCCGAGGGTCTGGCCACTGCGGGCCAGCATCGTGCCCTCGTAGCCGAGGTACACCAGCATGGTGATGATCAGCGCGGCCATCACCTTGCGAAGGTCCTGCTGGCCCGGGTGCTCCATGCCGTACCGGAGCGCGCCCGTCATGCCGAGGGCCACCGTCCAGATGACGCCCAGCACGAGGCCGTCGATCAGCCGGGCCACGAAGCGCTGACCGGGCGTGGCCAGCGGGGGCATCCCGGCGAGGTCGGGGTACGGGGGCGACGACAGCTGGTCGGGGCTCATGCCCACGATTACATCAGCAGGTCTTCCGGCCCTCCTCGGCGGGCCGTAGGGGTCAGGGCTCGGCCTGTACCACGACCGTCTTGGCCACCTTGTCGTGCAGACACTGCCTATACGGCCGGTCCCAGGTGCACCACAAGACGTTGACCAGCCAGAAAACAAAGCCGCAGCAGGGCACGATCTCGGGGAGCGCATACGTGGCGGCGCGTGCCCAGCCGGGTGCGCCGGACGGAAGCTCACCGGTCTCCAGCATGGCCACCCGGATCTTCATCGCCTTCTTGCCGACCGTCTGGCCGTAGTGGGTCAGCATCAGCCCCTCGTAGACGAAGTAGACCAGGACGTACGCGAGGGTGAAGACGGACGAGCGGGCGTCGCCGCCGCTGCCCATCGGGTAGTAGGTGCCCAGGACCAGGGCCATGATCAGGCCCACGGGGATGCCGATGATCAGCCCGTCGATGATCCGGGCGGCCAGGCGGCGGCCGAGGTGGGCGAGCGGGGGCATGCCCGCGAGCGGATCGTCGCCGCCGCCGTGATCGCCGTAGGGGGAGCCGTTCGCCCGGGGCGGCGGCTGCTTGGCGAACGGATCCCGGTCGCGGGGCTCGTCCCCGGGTGGCGGCGGCTGGTCGGTGCTCATGGCCCGAGTCGACCGCCGATCGAGGGCGATCGCATCCGGATCGCCCCGTTCGGGCGATCCGGATGGTCCATCCGCCTCAGCGGCGCCCGATCAGCCGGCCGTGGCGACGAACGTACGGGCGGCCTTGTCGTGCCAGCACTGCCGCCAGGGGCGGTCGACCAGGCACCACAGCACGTTCACCACGCCGATCACCAGCACCCCCAGCACCCCGTACACCAACCAGCGGCGCAGGGCGGCACCGAACGACGGCTTGTCGTGCTCCTCGATGTCCAGGACCCGCACCCCGCACAGCTTCTTGCCGAGCGTACGGCCCCACAGGGCCACCGGCAGGGCCTCCAGGAGCACCCCGCCCAGCAGCAGCACGCCCAGCACGAGGGCGAGATAGCCGCCGGTGGTGCCGTCGAGGAAGTAGACGGTGACGGTCTCGCCGGACTGCTTGGCCGTCTCCACCTTCTCGTCGATGTGATCGGCGGCCTTCCCCCACAGCGGGAACGCGACCGCTCCGGCGAGGGCGAGCAGCACGACCATGTCGATCAGCCGGGCGGAGAAGCGGCGGCCGAGCCCGGCGGGCCGCCCCTGGGCCTGGGCGGCCAGGAGGAACGGATTGTCGACCGGCGGCTTCCAGGGGATGACGCCCTCGGGCGCGCCCTGCTGAGGGGCCGGGGGCTGATGGGACTGCGGCTGCTGGGGCTGCTGGGGCTGTTGCGGCTGCTGCTGGGCGAGCTGGTGCACCTGCTGCTGCCAGCCGGGGCCACCGCCGTGGGACTGCTGGGCCGGGATGCCGCCGAAGGGCTGCTGCGGGGGTTGCTGCTGCTGGGGCGGCTGCTGCGGCTGGGGGTGCGCCTGCCGCGGTAGCTGCTGGGGCTGTGGCTGGGGCTGGGACGGCTGCGGGGAGTGCTGGGGACCCTGCGGGGCGTCGCGGTCGAGCGTACGGAACGTCATCGTGCCCTCGTCGCGGCCGGCCGGCCGCAGCGCGCGGATCGCCATCGTGCCGTCCGCCGCACCGGGCTCGGACGAGCCCGAGGCCGAGCCAGGGGCCGACGCCGAGGGCAGCTCCGGGGTGCTGCGTACGGCGGGGAGGGCGTGGGTGGCGCGATCCTTGCGGTCGCCCGTACGGTCCGTAGCGCCCGCGCCCTCCGCGCCGCCGCCGCGCATCGTCAGCGTGCCCTGGTCGCGACCGCCTTCACCACGGCCGCTCCCCTCACCGCCCGGGCCGTCCGCCGCGCCGCGCGGATCGGGGACCGCCGCCCGCGGGTCGTCCCCCTCCGAGCCCCAGGAGATCCGGCGGTCCTGCTCGCCGCCGAACCCGGACTGCCGGGACGCGTCGGCCTGCCAGGCGGCCCCGGCCCCGGGGCGGGTGCCGTGCAGCCGCTGCGGATCGTCCCAGTCCACCGGGGCGGCCGTCCCGCCGGGCGGCACCGGCTCGGTGCCCATGACGCTGCCCGTAGCGGCGTCCCGTATGTCCATCTCGGCGCGCCGCCGCACCTCGGGCAGGGCGGCGCCGCCGGGCTCCTCCGCGGGCAGCGGCTGCGGGTCCTCGTCCAGGAACATCGGGCCGGTCTCGTCCGGCACCGGGCTGGTGACCTGGGTGTGGGTCACCCCTGGCGGTGCGGCGGGCATGGCCTCGCCCTCGGCCGGGGCGGGCCGGCTGGTGCCGGGCACCCAGGCGGCTCCGTTCCAGTACCGGATGTAGTTGGGAATGGACGGATCCGGATAAAAACCTGGAATGGAACTGCCGTCAGCGGATCCTGAGGAAGGGGCGCTCATGATCTCCGATGTCCCGTATCTGTGCTCGCCGTGCTGCTGTGCTGCGCCGCCGCAGTGCAACCCGGAGCGCGCTGTCAAGGTCTATCAGACCGGCCCGCGGCCCGTACCTACTGTGGCACCGCCTCGCAACTTTTTGGCGGTCAATACGGGAAGCCGGTGAGGGAGCGAGGGGGCCTCCCTAGAACAGCTTGCCCGGGTTGAGGAGATTCAGCGGGTCGAAGACCTCCTTGATGCCCTGCTGCAGCTCCACGCCCACCGGCCCCAGTTCGCGCGCCAGCCACTCCCGTTTCAGCACGCCCACCCCGTGCTCCCCGGTGATCGTGCCGCCCAGTTCCAGGCCCAGCGCCATGATCTCGTCGAACGACTCGCGCGCCCGCCGCGACTCGTCCGGGTCCGCGGGGTCGAAGCAGACCGTCGGATGGGTGTTGCCGTCCCCGGCGTGGGCCACGACGCCGATCGTCAGGTCGTACTTCTCGGCGATGGCCGCCGTACCGTCGATCATCTCGGCGAGGCGGGAGCGCGGCACGCACACGTCGTCGATCATCGTGACGCCCTTGACCGCCTCCAGCGCGGTCAGCGTCATGCGGCGGGCCTGGAGCAGCAGGTCGGACTCGGCCGCGTTCTCCGCCGGGACCACCTCGGTCGCCCCGGCGGCCGTGCACAGCTCCCCGACGGCGGCCAGGTCGGACGCGGGGTCCGGGGTGTCGAACGCGGCCATCAGCAGGGCCTCGGTGGACTCGGGGAG
Organism: Streptomyces sp. NPDC007983; assembly: GCF_042958345.1. Classification (NCBI taxonomy): domain Bacteria; kingdom Bacillati; phylum Actinomycetota; class Actinomycetes; order Kitasatosporales; family Streptomycetaceae; genus Streptomyces; species Streptomyces sp. NPDC007983. The sequence continues at coordinate 132,565 of NZ_JBIBJI010000013.1, read as the reverse complement.
CCCCATGGCGCCCATCGCGTTGACGGCGCGCACGCTCGTACGGTCCATCAGCTCCAGCAGCGAGGGCACATGGCCGCGCTCCATGATGCGGCAGATCGCGTCGCACGCGGCCGCGGTGGAGGGGAACTCGGCGGCCAGGACGAGCTGTTCGGGCGGGGCGGGCTTGAGCGCGAGGACGGCCCGTACGACGATGCCGAGGCTCCCCTCGGAGCCGACGAAGAGGCGGGTCAGGTCGTAGCCCGCGACCCCCTTGGCGGTGCGGCGGCCGGTGGACAGCAGCCGCCCGTCGGCGAGGACGACCTCCAGGCCGAGGACGTACTCGGCGGTCACGCCGTACTTCACACAGCACAGCCCGCCCGACGCCGTGCCGATGTTGCCGCCGATGGTGCACTGCTCCCAGCTGCTGGGGTCCGGCGGGTAGTACAGCCCCTTCTCCAGCACCGCGCGCGACAGCGCCGCGTTGACCACGCCCGGTTCGACGACCGCGATCCGGTCGACCGGGTTGATCTCCAGGATGCGGTCCATCTTGACCAGGGACAGCACGATGCAGCCGTCGGACGCGTTGGCCGCGCCCGACAGGCCGGTGCGCGCGCCCTGCGGGACGATGGGCACGCGCAGCGCCGTGGCCGTACGGCATACGTGCTGCACCTGCTCGACGGTGCGTGGGAGGACGACCACGGCGGGCGCGCCCGCGTCGCAGAAGCTCGCCATGTCGTGCGCGTACGCCGCCGTGACATCGGGGTCGGTGAGCACTGCCTCCTCGGGGAGGCCCTCCCGCAGCGACTCGATGAGGTCGGTCATACGTCCAGGCTCGCACTCGGCCGGGCGCCAGGGAAGATCGGCGCGGCGACTGGGTTAGAGGGTGTTCACCGCGGCCCGGTTCACTGTGGCTTGTAGTAGACGCTCAGTTCGCGGGCGCCGGACAGGCCGGAGGCGAAGCCCATGCACAGCCGGCGCGGGCTGGTGAGCTGGACGGCCATGCCCTCGGGCTCGCGGTAGTCGAGCGAGTACCCGGCCTCGGTGCGGGCGCGCTGGACCAGCTGGCCGGTGCGCAGATCGACGCAGGAGACCTGGGCGTTGCCGTGGCCGGAGGGCGGGTTGGGGCCGTTCTCGTCGGAGTACGCGGTCCCGGTGAGCTGGTACACGTAGTCCCCGAGCACCGTGAAGCCCTGGAAGACCTCGCTGTCCTCGACGCCAACCTGGGGTATGTCGTCGTACACCGCCGAGTAGTCGCCCGCCGTGACCCCGGCCAGGCTCATCAGCCGGTAGCGGACCTGGCCGTCCTGGCGGTAGCGCAGCAGCAGCCGCTTGTTGAGCATGTCGACGGCGGGCTGGTTGCTGGTCGAACCGGGCACCGGGCGGTGGGTGGCCAGGGCGGACGAGCCGTTGTCGAGGACGGCGCCGTCCTGATACGCGAAGCGGCTGATGGCGCGCCCGAAGCCGGAGTCGGGGTTGGCGTCCGACTCGGTCCACAGATAGGCGGTGGCGCCGACGGGCTCACAGCCGATCGAGACGCCGTGGCCGAAGCCCCTGACGTACATGGAGCCCAGCTCGCCGCCGGTGAGGGACAGCTTGGTGACGCACATGTCGCCGCGGGCGGCCCGGTCGGCGCCGGAGACGGGGGCGGATTCGCCGCTGAGCCGGATGCCGCCCTGCATCAGCTGGATCGTGTAGAGGTGGCCGTTGACGTCGTCGAATGCGAAGGACTGCAGCACGGTGTTGTTGTGCGGTGCCTTCTCGCGTATCAGCTGCGTGGAGGGCACCGAGAGGTCGAACCGGCCCCCGGCGGAGGCCTCGGTGGTGGCGGCGGCCCCGGCGGCGGCTTCGGCGGCGGCGGCCTCGGTGGGCCGTACCGCGAACGCCCCGAGCGCGCCCGCGGCGGCCGCGCCACCGGCCAGGGCGAACCTACGCCTTGTCAACCGACCCGCAGCGTACTTGTCCGTCTGCATGCGTACTCAACAACTCCCAAGAAAACACACCGTGTTGGAGTGAACAGGAACGCCGAGAGTGTAGACGGTGCGATTCTGCGGCCGAGCTGGTGTTCCATTTTTCTGGCATGAGCGGCGCATTGTGTGCTGTATCACTCTCTTTCTCCGCCCTTGGGGTAGACCGAATGCCGGATGACGGGCGTATACCCGGCGAAGACAGAGATCCGGGAGTGACAGGTGACCGTCGAGGAGTTCGAAGAGTTCTACGCCCAGGCGGTCACACGTCTCACGGGGCAGCTGTACGTGATGCTCGGCGATCTGCACGAGGCGCAGGACGTCGTGCAGGAGGCGTTCGTCAAGGGGTGGAGCCGGCGACGGCAGCTCGACAGCGGCGGTCAGCCCGAGGCCTGGATCCGTACGGTCGCCTGGCGGCTGGCGGTGAGCCGCTGGCGCTTCCGGCGGCGCACGGCGGACGCCTGGAATCGCGGCGGCGTCTCGCCACCCCATGTCGAGGGCCCGGGCCCGGACCAGGTGGTGCTGGTCGACGCGCTGCGCGAACTGCCGCCCCAGCAGCGGCGCACGCTCACCCTGCACTACCTGTGCGATCTCACCGTCGAGCAGATCGCCGGGGAGACCGGCCTGTCCACCAGCACCGTCAAGACGCACCTGGTCCGCGGACGCACCGCGCTCGCCCACCGCCTGCGGGACCCGCGCATCGAGGAGATCGCCGATGTCTGAGATCCAGGATCCGCTGCGGACGCTGTTCCGGCAGGCCGGTGACGTCGGGCAGGCCCACGCCGGGGCGGCGCCCGTGGCGCGTATCGCCGAGCGCGGCAGGCGGGCGCACCGGCGCCGCGTCGCCGCGCTGGCGGCGGGGGCCTGCCTGGTCATCGCGGGCGGCGGGGCGGCCGCGGCCGCGCTCCTGCCGGGCACGCCGCCGCCCGCGGCCCCGGCCACCAGCCCCCCGACCGGCCGGCCGTCGACCGGGCCCTCGTCCGGGTCCTCGACGGGGCCCCCGACCGGCCGGCCGTCCGCCGAGTCCTCGTCCGGCCGGCCGTCGACCGGCCGGCCCTCGACGGGGACGGCCGGCCCGCCTCCGTCGACGGGCGAGGCCACAAACGAGGCGTCCGGGGGCGTGACGTACCCGCCCACGGCGACGTCTCCCCCAGGAGACGACGCCCCCTGATCCCCTCCCACCGTGACCCGTCGGCCGTCGCCGGGCAGCTCCGTACCCTCACGCCTACGCGAAAGATCCCTGTATGACAGTCGCACCGCCCGAGCCGCGCCATAGCCCCACATGGTCCGCCCGACTGCCCGAGCGGCCCTCACCGCGCCTGCGGGTCCCGCGCCTCGTCCGGCTGAACCCGGGCGACCGCGAGGTGCTGTGGCTGTATCTGCTGACCCGAATATCCATATGGATCACCGCCTACTGTGTGCGGTGGCTGTTCCCCGGGAACGGCGACGCCCACCAGCCCTCGCCCCTCCTCGAACCCTTCGCGCGGTGGGACTGGGGGCACTTCCTCCACATAGCGCGCGACGGCTACTTCCCCGGGGAGAGCGGCCCCTGGGACAAGAAATGGGACAGCCGGGAGGCGTTCTTCCCCGGATTCCCGCTGCTGCTGCGCGCCGTGCACACCGTCGTCCCGAGCTGGACCGCGGCCGGGCTGCTGATCTCCTTCGTCGCCGGGGCCGTCGGCGTGCTGGCGCTGGCCCGGATCGCCCGGCTGTATCTGCCCGGCACCGGCGCCGACCGGCGCACCGTGCTGTTCTTCCTGCTCTCCCCGTGCGCGATCTTCCTGGCCGTCGGCTACACGGAGGCGCTGTTCCTGGCGTTCGCGCTGCCCGGCTGGCTCGCCGCCCAGCGGCATCGCTGGGCCACCGCCGCCCTGCTGACCGCCCTGGCCACCACCGTGCGGATCAGCGGCCTGTTCGTGGCCGCCGCCATCGCCGTCCACTTCGTCCTCACCGCCGCCCGCGCCCGCGGGCACTGGCGCTCGCTGCCCTGGCTGGCACTGCCCGCGCTGCCCGCGGCCTTATACGCCTGGTACCTGCACGCGCACACCGACGACTGGATGGCCTGGAAGCACGCCCAGGAGCGCGGCTGGTTCCGCACCTTCCACACCCCCTGGGAGGGCTGGTCCCACACCTGGGACGCGGCCTTCGACAGGACGCAGAGCGCCGGATACGCCGTCATGTTCCAGGCCGAACTGGTGGCCATGGCCCTCGGGCTGCTCGTCCTCGTCGTCCTGCTGTGGCGGCGCCGCTGGGCCGAGGCCGTCTACATCGGCATCACGCTGTGGGCCCTGGGCACCTCGTACTGGTACATGTCGATCCCCCGCTCCACCCTGCTGTGGTGGCCCCTGTGGATCGGCCTGGCCGCCTGGAGTCTGCGCAAGCCCCAGGTCAAGACCCTCTACCTCTGCCTGGTCGCGCCCGTGAGCACGGTCTTCACCCTCGCCTTCCTGTCGGGGCGATGGGCGGGCTGACCACGGGCGCCGGGGCTCCGCCGACGAGCCCCGGCGGCGCGGTGGTCAGAGGTTGCCGCGCTTCTCCTGCTCGCGCTCGATCGCCTCGAACAGCGCCTTGAAGTTCCCCTTGCCGAACCCCATCGACCCGTGCCGCTCGATCATCTCGAAGAAGACCGTCGGCCGGTCCTGCACGGGCTTGGTGAAGATCTGCAGCAGGTATCCGTCCTCGTCCCGGTCCGCGAGGATCTTCAGCTCCCGCAGGGTCTCGATCGGCACCCGCGTGTCCCCGACCCACTCCCCCAGCGTGTCGTAGTACGAGTCGGGCGTGTCCAGGAACTGGACGCCCGCCGCGCGCATCGCGCGCACCGTCGCGACGATGTCGTTCGTGGCGAGGGCGATGTGCTGGACGCCCGGGCCGCCGTAGAACTCCAGGTATTCGTCGATCTGCGACTTCTTCTTCCCCATCGCGGGCTCGTTCAGGGGGAACTTGACCTTCCGGGTGCCGTCCGCGACGACCTTCGACATCAGGGCGGAGTACTCGGTGGCGATGTCGTCGCCGACGAACTCCTTCATGTTGGTGAAGCCCATGACCCGGTTGTAGAAGGCCACCCACTCGTCCATGTGGCCCAGTTCGACGTTGCCCACGCAGTGGTCGATGGCCTGGAACAGCCGCTTCTCGGGCGTTGCGACGATCGGGGCGGCGGCCACGTACCCCGGCAGATACGGGCCGTCGTAGCCGGAGCGCTCGACGAAGGTGTGGCGGGTGTCGCCGTACGTGCGGATCGAGGCGAGCACCACCGTCCCGTGCTCGTCCTTGACGTCGTGCGGCTCCTCGATCCCGGTGGCGCCGTGCTCGACCGCGTACGCGTACGCGGCCCGCGCGTCCGGGACCTCGACGGCGAGGTCGATCACGCCGTCGCCGTGCTCGGCCACGTGCTCGGCGAGGAAGCGCCCCCAGGGGCCGGACGGCTTGACGACGGAGGTGAACACGAAGCGGGCGCCGCCCGAGACGAGGACATAACTGGCGGTCTCCCGGCTGCCGGTCTCCGGTCCGGAGTAGGCGACGAGCTTCATGCCGAAGGCGGTGGCGTAGAAGTGAGCGGCCTGCTTGGCGTTGCCGACGGCGAAGACGACCGCGTCCATACCCTTCACCGGGAAGGGGTCTGCCTGCCGCGCGGTGGTCGGGGTGGGGTTCAGGATGTCAGTCATATGCTCAGCGTCTCCCCGGGGCTCAGGGTGCGCAATAGTCCGCGAAATCGCTGCACAGACTGCATAGCGCGGCCCGCATGCGGGGCAGCATTCTGTACAGAGTGACCACCATCACAGACCACCCCGGAGGCCCCATGGGAATCGACGCGCTCGACGCCCGCCTGATCGAACTCCTCGCCCGGGAGCCACGCATCGGCGTCCTGGAGGCATCGCGCCGTCTCGGCGTCGCCCGCGGCACGGCGCAGGCGCGACTGGACCGGCTGCGCACCCAGGGCGTGATCCGCGGCTTCGGCCCGGACGTGGACCCGGCGGCCCTGGGGTACCCGGTCACCGCCTTCGCGACGCTGGAGATCAAGCAGGGCCAGGGCTCGGACGTACGCACCCATCTGGCCGGTGTCCCCGAGGTGCTGGAGCTGCACACCACCACCGGCGAGGGCGACATGCTCTGCCGCCTGGTCGCCCGCTCGAACGCCGACCTCCAGCGGGTGATCGACCGCGTCGTGGGCATCGAGGGCATCGTGCGCGCCTCGACGGCGATCGTGATGGAGAACCCGGTCCCCCTGCGGATCATCCCCCTGGTCCAGCAGGCCGCCCAGGACTGACCGCCTGACGCCTGCGTGCGCGCAAAAAACCCGTTGCAAAGAAACCTTTGCATCCTTACGCTGCTCCGCATGGCCCAGCACGACGACCACGTGGACGACGACGTACGGGTGCTCGACCCCCGCTCCCTGCGCGGGCTCGCCCACCCCCTGCGGATGCGGCTGCTCTACGCGCTGCGCGAGTACGGGCCCGCCACCGCCTCCCAACTGGCCGACCGGCTGGGCGAGTCCAGCGGCGCCACCAGCTACCACCTGCGGCAGCTGGCGGCCTACGGCTTCGTCACGGACGATCCAGAGCGCGGGAAGGGGCGGGAGCGGTGGTGGAAGGCGGCGCAGGCCCGTACGCGGGTTGACGATGACGTGTTGCTCGGCCACCCCGACCCGTCCGTACGCGGGGCGATGCACACGCTGCTTCATGAGTTGGCCACCACCCATGGCCAGGATCTGTCCACCTGGCTGGGCACCCTGCACGAGTGGCCCGCGGAGTGGCGCAACGGCTCGGACCTGAGCGACTTCACCCTGCGCCTCACGCCCGCGCTCGCGCGGGAAATGCTCGAGAAAGTGCACGAAGTGATCAACGGCTACCGCGAGCAGGAGGTCGACCGGGACACCGAGCACTCCGCCCGGTACCGCGTCCATCTGCACGGCTTCCCGCGCGACGAGGACTGACCGGACTTCTGGGAGAGCGTATGCACGGCGACTACGTCCACCACTTACTGCACCGGCTGCGCGCCGAGCAGCTGCGGATCGAGGCCCCGCGCAGGCCACCGCGCGCGGATCCGCTGCGGACCCGGCTCGGCTGGCGGCTCGTGGAGGTCGGGCTGCGGCTGGCGACGCCGCGCGTGCCCCAGGTCCCGCTACACGTCCCGGCGGGCCAACACGGCGATTGATCCGATCTATTGCTGTGGCGAGTATTGACCCTTCATGCGCTCACCCCTACTTTCCGTGCATATTTCCCACACATCAAGGGGTGTGCTCCATGAGAGACACAGGATCGAGACGATTAGTCATCCGACCTTGGTGGGTGATGGCGGCGCTCGTATGCGTGCTCCTGCCCGCCGGGGGACTGACCGAGCAGGCGCGGGCGGCGGACGCCGTCGCGTACTTCGTCTCGCCCACCGGCAGCGACAGCAACGCGGGCACCAGCGCCGCCGAGCCGTTCCGTACGCTCACCAAGGCGCAGACCGCGGTACGGGCCATCGACAAGTCGACCTCCGGCCCGGTCACCGTGACCTTGGCGGGCGGCGTCTACCGGCTCACCAAAACGCTGGCCTTCACCGCCGCGGATTCCGGCGGCGGCACGGCCGGGACCGTCTGGTGGAAGGCGGCGTCCGGACAGTCCCCGGTCATCAGCGGCGGCGTCCGGATCACCGGATGGGCCAAGAGCGGCGCCGCCGGCGGTAAAGCCTGGTCCGCCCCGGCCCCGGCCGATCTGGACACCCGGCAGTTGTATGTCAACGGCGTACGCGCCCAGCGGGCGACCGGTGCGCTCCCCGTCAAGGTCACCCAGACGGCGGCGGGGTACACCACGGCGTCCGGCGACCCGATGGCCGGATGGCGCAACCCGCCGGCGATCGAGTTCGTCTACCGGGGCGGTCTCGGGGCGTGGACCGAGCCGCGCTGCCCCGTCGCCTCCGTCACCGGCACCGCCATCACCATGGCCCAGCCCTGCTGGAACAACTCCACCCGGCGGGTCATGCGCACCGACGACTCCGGCCGCACCGTCAACCTGGTCGGCCGCAAGTCGATCACGGAGTCGCCCACCGCGGTGGAGAACGCCTACGAACTGCTCGACAAGGCAGGTGAGTTCTACCTGGACAAGTCCGAGCACCGGTTCTACTACATCCCCCGCTCCGGGGAGGACCCGACCACGGCGGACATCGAGGCCCCGTCGCTGGACACCCTGATGGCGAGTTCGGGCAAGGCGTCCGACATACCGAGCCGTATCGGCTTCCAGGGCATCCAGTTCAGCTACGCCAACTACAGGGTGCCCAACACCGGCACGGGCTTCTCCGAGATCCAGGCCACCTACCAGGTCACCGGGACGAACGGTTACGCCACCCAGGGGCTGTGCGACTTCGTGGCGGACGGTACCTGCCCGTACGGCAGCTGGACCAAGATGCCCGCGGCGGTGCGCTTCACCTACGACCGGAACATCCACTTCGATCACGACTACTTCGTCCATCTCGGCGCGGCCGGGCTGGACCTGGGCAACGGCTCGCAGAACGCCACCGTCACCGCGTGCGTGTTCACCGACATCTCCGGCAACGGCCTCGACCTCGGCGGCGTCGACATTCCCCAGCCCACCGCCACGGCGCAGCGCACCAGCGGCATCACCGTGAAGGACAGCCACTTCTACGACATCGCCGCCGAATACCACGGCGGGGTCGCGATCGACGCCGGGTACATCGAGACGTCGGCCATCACCCACAACCAGATCGACCACGTGCCCTACACGGCGATCTCCATCGGCTGGGGCGGCTGGCCCGACAAGGTGAAGCTCCCCGCGCAGCCGAACTACTCCAACAACAACACCATCTCGAACAACCTGATCTACCAGCACATGTCACTGCTCGACGACGGCGGCGCCGTCTACACCAACGGCATCACCGGCACGTCGATGGCGACCGGTGAACACGTCACCGGAAACGTCGTCCACGATCAGCTCAACACCTCGGGCGGCCACGTCCTGTACACCGACAACGGCGCCACCTACGTGTCCATCCTCGGCAACGCGGTGTGGAACGTGAACGTCACCCCGTGGGGCAGCAAGCACGGGAACTACACCCTGGGCGACGGGACGTACGACCCGACGGACATCGAGGGCAACTACTGGCCGAACGGCCCGGCCGACTACGACGACAAGGGCGTCCTGATCCAGAAGAACCACAACATCGCCGACCCGGACCAGATCCCGTCGTCCCTCATCGCGGCGGCCGGTATCGAGTCGTCGTACAAATCGATCCTCGACTGGCAACCGGTCTGACCATCCACGCGCGCTCGGCCGGGGAACGGCCCCGGCCGAGCGCGTGCCGGGTGCTCAGACGGTGCCGAGGTCTCCGGCCTTGACGCTCGCCACGAACGACGAGAACGCCTCCACCGGGAAGCCCAGCACCGGCCCGCCCGGGTTCTTCGAGTCACGGACGGGAACCACGCCGCGCGAAGCGGCAAGGTTGGCGGCGACCTCGACGCACTGACCGCCGTTATTGCTGTACGAGGACGTGAACCAACGCGGGGTTTCGGTCGTCACGGGGTGCCCTTTCGCAACTGACTGATCATGGCCACAGATTCCGCCTGGGAGAGCGCTTCTGCCTGTAGCTGATGGTAGGCCGTCAGTATGGGCACCACAGAGGTGATTTCACGGTCGAGATGGCCCTGTTGGGCGGACTCGGCGTACGACATGAGCGAGCGGTCCGGCAGGGTCAGCATGGTGATGGACAGGTCGAACGGTCGCCGGGCCCCCATCGTGAACGGGGCCACCTGGAGCACGGTGTTCGGCAGCTCCGCGAACTCGATCAGCCGTGCCAACTGGGCGTCCATGACGGCGGGCTCACCGACGGGCCGACGGAGGCAGCTTTCGTCCAGCACCACCAGCACCAGCGGTGGAGGCGTCCGGATCAAGGTCGCCTGTCGCTCCGTCACGAGGGCGACTCGTTCCTCTGCCTGCTCCGGCGTGATCGCGCCCCGCCGCAGAGCGCTCTGGGCCAATACCGTCGCGTACTCCGGCGTCTGGAGCAGACCGGGCATCACGCCGACCTCGTACAGCCGGATCTCCGCCGCGTAGCCCTCGTACTCGAGGTACTCGGGGAAGCCTTCCAGCAGCACCCCGTGCCGGATCTCGCGCCACTCGCGTTCGAATATGTCGCCGCTCCCCAGCGCCTGATCCGCGCGCCGCGCGAGACGCGAGGTCGGCATTTTGCGACCGGTTTCCACGGACGATATGTGCGTACTCGAATACCCCATCCGGTCGCCCAACTCGTCCTGCGTCCAGCCGCGCTCGATACGTAACTTGCGCAGACGCGCCCCAAAGGCAGCTTGCGGAGAGCTGTCCGGGTGCAACTCCTTGATGTTCAAAGGGGTCGACACCGACCTTTCGTCCTGTCTTGACACGTTGAAGGACATTCCGACTCTAGGCCACGCTGACCCCCCTTGGTAGTGGATTCGCTACGGAGAGGAGTGGATGTGGTCGTGAAACGGCAGGAACCCCCATCAGTCCCCGCCCTCGGCACGCTCTTGGTGGACGTCTTACAGGACCGGGTCGGTGAGTTCCGGGGCGAGTGGTTCGGGCTGTGGTATCTGCGGCCCGTGACGGGCGGGACGGAGTGGACCGTCGTCCCCGGGAGCACGCGACCGGTGACACCGGAACAGCGCCTGCGCGCCGAGACCGCCCGCCGGAACGCGCGGAGCCGGGGGGAGCTGCTGTGACGGGCGAGCCCGGGGTCTACTGGTGCCAGGCGCTCGCCGTGGGGCTGGTGTACGGCACCGATCGCGAGATGCCGTACGTCCTCGGGACCTGCCGGACCGTATCCCCCGCCCGCGCCCTGCGGTGGCTGCGTGACACGGCGCTGCACATCGCGGACCGGCTCGACCCCGACCCGGCCCGCTCCGCCTGGGTGCGACGGACGATGCGGAAGGTACGTGTCCCCGTACCCGACGGCCCCGCCGAACTCCGCGTGTGGGCCGAGGAGATCGAGGAGCCCGGCGCGCAGCGCGCCGCGCGGGCGCGGATCGAGGGCGGTGAGCCGCTGTCGGTCGTCGTCCCCGACACCGAGTGCCGGTACACGCTCTCCGTATGGCCCCTCCGGGCGCCCGCGACTCCCCCGATGGCAGCGATGCCAGCGATGCCAGCGATGAATGACAGGACGGAAAGGCCGAACAGCATGGACTGGGTGCGATGCGCGGAACGGCTCGCCGACCAGGTGACCGATCCGGACTCCCGATGGCTCGCCCCCGTGGCGCGGGTGCCCCGGCACGAGCTGGTTCCCCGGTGGTGGGACCGCGACGAGGCGGGACGGTGGGTGCTCCGTGACGGCCCGGGCAATCCGGAGGTGTGGGCGGACATCGCGTACGCGGACCGCGCGCTGGTCACGAGGGTCGGCGCGCTGCACGCGGACCATGCCGAACCCGGGGAGCGGCCGGAGGGACAGCCCACCTCGTCCGCCACCCCGCCCGGCCTGGCCGTACGGATGCTGCGGCACGGCCGGCTCGGCGACGGGCTGTCCCTGCTGGACCTGGGCACCGGGGCGGGCGGGCTCGCCGCGTACGCCTGTCTGCGGCTCGGGGACCGGCGGGTGACGAGCCTGGACGTGGACCCGTACGTCGTCAGCGCGGCGGGCGAGCGACTCGCGGCCATGGGCCACCACCCGACGATGATCGTGGCGGACGCCGCCGAGGCGGTGCCCGGCTCGTACGACCGCATCGTCTCCACGGTCGCGCTCACTCCCGGTCCGGGGCTCCGGGCCGTGGTCGGCGCGCTCGCTCCGGGCGGGCGGATCGCGACGACCCTCGCCCGTACGTCCCTGATCGTCACCGGGTGGAAGCACCGCGACGGAGACGTGGTGGGGCACGTGGAACGGGACATGGCGGGCTTCATGCCCACCCGGTCGGGCATCCACCACCCGCCCGCCCACGCCGAGCTGTTCGCCCTCGCCCGCGAGACGGACGGCGAGGTGATCAGCACCGGACGCTATCCGGTGGTGGACGTCGCGAACGCCTGGGAGGTGCGGTCCCTGCTGGAGGTGACCACACCCGGCGTCGAACTCGACTATGCGACGGACGGGCGGACGAGAACGGCGTACCTGGTGCACCCCGACGGGTCCTGGACCCGCGCCTCCGCCGAGGACAGCGAACCCCCGACCGTCCACCAGAGCGGCCCGCGCCGCCTCTGGGACGCCCTGGAACGCGTACGGAACCGGCTCAACGCCGAGGGTGGGCTGCCGCTGCTCGGCGCACGCGTCCGCATCACGCCCGACGGGGTGTGCCACCTGTCGCGGGGCCAGTGGCGTGCGTCAATGGGCGCGTGACAGGACCACGGGGTTCAGCAGTGCGGGACCGCGCCGCCCGACTGGAGGTTCTGCAGGGCCCGCACGGCGCCGTCGAGGGTTGTGACGGGGACCAGCCGCAGTCCCTTCGGCTGCTCGGCCTTGGCGTCCCCGCACTCCGCCTTGGGGACCAGGAAGACCGTCGCGCCGTCCCGCTTGGCGGCCTGGGTCTTGAGCGGAACACCGCCCACCGCGCCCACCTTGCCGTGGGCGTCGATCGTGCCGGTGCCCGCGATGGTGCGGCCGCCGGTGAGGTCGCCGCCGCGGCCGTCGCCGTCCAGCTTGTTGACGATGCCGAGGGAGAACAGCAGCCCGGCGCTGGGCCCGCCCACGTCCGCGAGGCGCAGCGTCACCTTGATGTCGCGGGGCGACTTGTGGAGGTAGCCGAGGGCGGCGCTGGTGGCCGTGTTCTGCGACTCCCGCATCTGGTCGGCGTTGTGCCGCTCGATCTCCTTGGTCGTGTCGCCCACGTACACCGCCTCGCGCGGCAGCACGGCGCGGTCGGTGCGGAACCAGCCGCTGACCACGTCGCCCAGCCGGACGGTGGCCTCCGGTCCGGTCGCCGCGATCGTCGTCATCCGCAGCTGGCCCTTGGTCTTACGGGTGCCGCTTCCCGAGATGGTGATCACCTGCTTGCCGCCGTTCGCGCCGAGGACGTTCACCGTCGAGCCCGGCTGGGCCACGGTGAACGGCAGGGGCGCGAGCGCGGCGACCGCGAACAGGACGATGACGAGCGCGGCGCACACGGCGATGATCCGGGCGCGGGGGGAGAGAGCGCGGGGGGAGACGGCAGGCATAGGAGTGAATTTAGTTGACCGGCGGGACGGATGACGCGCCGCCCTGGTCAGCCGGGGTCAGTGGCTAGCGCAGGACGTTCGTCACCGCAGGGCGTCCGCGACCTCCCGTGCCGCGTCCACCACCCGCGGGCCGACCCGCTCCGGCACCGCGTCGCACAGCATCACCACGCCCACGCTGCCCTCGATCCCGGTCACCCCGACCAGCGGGGCGGCCGCGCCGCTCGCGCCGGCCTCCAGCTCACCGTGGGTGAGCGCGTACCCGGGGTCGTCGGGGCGGCCCGCGCGGGCGGCGAGGATCGCGCGCCCGGCGGCGCCCCGGTCCAGCGGATGCCGGAAACCGGGCCGGTAGGCGACGTGGTAGTCGGTCCAGGTCGGCTCGACGACGGCGACGGCGAGCGCCTCGGTGCCGTCGACCAGGGTGAGATGGGCGGTGGCGCCGATGTCCTCGGCGAGGGACCGCAGCGCGGGCAGCGCCGCCTCCCGCACCAGCGGATGCACCTGGCGGCCGAGCTGCAGCACCCCGAGCCCGACCCGCGCCCGGCCGCCGATGTCCCGGCGGACCAGGGAGTGCTGTTCGAGAGTGGCCAGCAGCCGGTAGACGACGGTGCGGTTGACGCCGAGCTTGGTGGACAGCTCGGTCACGGTCAGCCCGTGGTCGGTGTCGGCGAGCAGTTTCAGGACACGCAGTCCCCGGTCGAGGGTCTGTGAGGTCTCCGCGGTCACGACGCCCCCTCCTCGGTGATGAGTGGCGGCTCCCCGCGAAGGTGCTCCGCCGGTCGCGGTGGTACGCACCGGCTGCACTCCGCGGCGACGCTGCCACGGGGCGTGTGCGTGCACGAACGGTAGCGAGCGGGTCCGCTCAGCGGAAGTAGTTGTCCAGAATCCGAGCAGATCCCTCGCTCACCGCACACAACACGGCATGCGCGCCGTCACCGACGGCATCACGGTGTCACCGCATCCGGGTGGCCCACTCCTGCACCTTCTTGATGCGCTCGCGGATCTGCCCCGCCGTCGCCTCCGCGCTCGGCGGCCCGCCGCAGACCCGGCGCAGCTCGGTGTGGATCACGCCATGCGGTTTGCCGCTCTGGTGGACGTACGCCCCCACCAGCGTGTTGAGCTGCTTCCGCAGCTCCAGCAGCTCCTTGTGGGTGACCACAGGCCGTCGCTCGGCGGGCATCTCCAGCAGGTCCGCCTCCGCGTCCGGCTTCTTGCGGCTGTGCGCGATCTGCTTGGCCTGCCGCTTCTGGAGCAGCATCTGCACCTGGTCGGGTTCGAGGAGCCCGGGGATGCCGAGGTAGTCCTGCTCCTCCTCGCTGCCCGGGTGCGCCTGCATGCCGAACTCGGCGCCGTCGTACAGCACCCGGTCGAAGACCGCGTCCGACTCCAGCGCCTCGAAGGGCAGCGCGTCCTGCTCGCCGGTGTCCTCGTCCTGCTGCTTCTCGGCCTCTTCGAGGAGCTTCTCCTCCTCCGCGTACGGGTTCTCCTCCTCGCCTTCCTTCTTCGGCTTGTCGAGGACGTGGTCGCGCTCGACCTCCATCTCGTTGGCGAAGCCGAGCAGGTTCGGGATGGTGGGCAGGAAGACGGACGCGGTCTCGCCGCGCCGCCGCGACCGTACGAAACGGCCCACGGCCTGGGCGAAGAACAGCGGCGTCGAGATGGTCGTCGCGTACACCCCGACCGCGAGGCGCGGCACGTCCACGCCCTCCGACACCATGCGGACCGCGACCATCCAGCGGTCGTCGGAGTTGCTGAAGTCCTCGATGCGCTGCGAGGCGGCGGCCTCGTCGGACAGCACCAGGGTGGCCTTGGTGCCGGTGATCTCGCGGAGCAGCTTGGCGTACGCGCGCGCCGAGTCCTGGTCGGAGGCGATGACGAGGGCGCCCGCGTCCGGGATCGCCTTGCGGACCTCGGACAGCCGGTGGTCGGCTGCGCGCAGCACGTTCGGCATCCACTCGCCGCGCGGGTCGAGCGCGGTGCGCCACGCCTGCGAGACCGCGTCCTTGGTCATCGGCTCGCCGAGCCGCGCCTCGATCTCGTCGCCCGCCTTCGTCCGCCAGCGCATGTTGCCGCTGTAGGAGAGGAAGATGACGGGCCGCACGACGCCGTCGTTCAGCGCGTTGCCGTAGCCGTACGTGTAGTCGGCGGAGGAGCGGCGGATGCCGTCGTTGCCCTCTTCGTAGGTGACGAAGGGGATGGGGTTGGTGTCCGACCGGAAGGGCGTGCCGGTGAGCGCGAGCCGCCGGGTCGCGGGCTCGAACGCCTCCAGGCAGGCCTCGCCCCAGGAGCGGGAGTCACCGGCGTGATGGATCTCGTCGAGGATGACGAGCGTCTTTCGCTGCTCGATCCGGTTGCGGTGCAGCATGGGCCGCACGCCGACGCCCGCGTAGGTGATGGCGATGCCGTGGTACTCGCGGCTCAGCGGGCCCGCGCTGTACTCCGGGTCCAGCTTGATGCCGATGCGGGCCGCGGCCTCCGCCCACTGCTTCTTCAGGTGCTCGGTGGGCGCGACCACGGTGATCTGCTGCACGACGTGGTGGTGCATCAGCCAGGAGGCGAGCGTCAGCGCGAACGTCGTCTTACCGGCGCCGGGGGTCGCGACCGCGAGGAAGTCCCGCGGCTGCTCCTCGATGTACTTGTCCAACGCGCCCTGCTGCCAGGCGCGCAGCTTGCTCGCGGTACCCCAGGGCGCCCGTCCGGGGAAGGCGGGCGAGAGGTGATGGCTGGTGGAGGCGGCAGTAGTACTCACGGTCTCCGTCAGGCTGGCTCGGCGGGGTCGATCGGGAACCGCGTCAGCCTACCGGTGCCGTGCTTCATGCTCCGGGGGTACGCCCCGATCCCACCCGCGGGTGGGATCAGGCTCACATCTGGACCGCGAAGCCGGGCAGCCCCTCCGCGATCTTGGGTACGTCCAGCTCGCCCTGGCAAACGCCGAGCACGAACCGCTCCGCCTCGTCGACGTCGAAGTCCGCGCTGAGCGGGTGTCCGTTGACGTGGAGGAAGACCCAGGTCGCGTACCACGAGAGGCGCTTGTTGCCGTCCACGAGGGCGTGGTTGCGGGCCAGCGACTCCATCAGCGCGGCCGCCTTCTGCCAGAGGTCCGGGTAAGCGTCCTGCCCGAACACGCTCGCCTGCGGACGTGCCAGCGCGGACTCCAGCAGACCGTAGTCGCGCACCTCATCCGCCCCGAGACGCTCAGCGAGGTTCAGCAGCTCGGGCAAGGTGAGGTAGTGCATCAGGCGAGCCTCCGGTTCAGCTCTTCGCTGACCTTCAGCACATGGGCCGCGGCCTCGTTGAACAGCCGGGAGTGCTCGTTGATCGCCGCGATCACCGCATCGTGCGCGAACGACTGCATGCTCCGGCCCTCCTCCTCGGCGCGCCGACGCAGGGCATCGAGTTCGTCGTCCGTGAAACGCACATTCAAGGCAGCCATGGGGCCCATGATACCGCGCGGTACCACTCGGTACTACCGCTTCACGGGCCCCGGCCGCAGGCGGGTGGTCACCCAGGCGCCGACCAGGGCCACGGTCGCCATCGCCGCGTACACGGCGGCGAAGGCGGCGGGGTGGGAGGAGGGGACGGCCGGGGCGGCGGCCGTGGGGTGGGCGGGGGCGATCGCGGCGCCGCCGAAGGCGACGAAGAGGACGCCGCTCAGCCCGACCAGGGTGATGTTGCCGAGCGCGTCGGAAACCTGGAGCGAGGAGGAGTTGCTGCCCGCGTCGTCGGGTCCGGACAGCTTCAGCATCAGGACGCTGGCGCTGGAGATGGTCACCCCCATCCCGTAGCCGCCGACCGTCCAGGCGACGGCGACGGTCCACACCGGTACGGAGCCGGCGAGCGCCAGCGGCACCAGGGCGATGGCCGCGGCGATCAGCAGCATGCCCAGACCCATCAGCCGCTCCCGGTACGGCTCCAGCCGGGCCCGGCTCTGGGTGTACGAGCCGAGCGCCCAGGTCAGCCCTCCGCCCGCGAGGGTGAGCCCGGCGGCGGTCGGGGACAGGCCGCGCTGGGTGACCAGCATCAGCGGGACGAAGCTCTCCGCGCCCAGGAAGGCGCCCGCGGCGACCCCGCGCAGCAGCACCACCGACGGCAGCCCGCGGGCGGCGCGGAAGGTGCCCGCGGGGAGCAGGCGCAGCACGCACGGGACGAGCAGCGCGAGCCCGGCGGCGGCCGGGAGGAGGGAGTACCAGGCCAGGTCCTGGGCCGCGTACTGGAGCAGCCCGGCACCGCAGGCGACGGCCAGCGCGAGGAGGATCCGGCGGCCGTTCATGGCCGGGGAGCGGCCGCCGGGCGGCAGGGTGCGCAGGGCCGAGAGCATCACCGCGAGCGGCGGCAGCACCAGCACCGGGATGGACAGGAACACCCAGCGCCACCCGGCCTGTTCGGTGATCGTCCCGGCGATGAGCGGGCCGACGATGACCGGCAGCACCCACGCGGCGGAGAAGGAGGCCAGCACGGCGGGCTGCAGCCGCGGCGGATAGGCCCGGCCGACGACGACGTACAGGGCGACGATCACCAGGCCGCCGCCGATGCCCTGGACGGCCCGGCCGCCCACGAACATCCACATCCGCTGCGCCGTCCCCGCGATCAGCAGCCCCGCGCCGAACGCCACGATGCCGCTGAACAGCGGCGTGAGCGGGCCCTTGCGGTCGCACCACTCCCCCGACAGCGCCATCGCGAAGAGGCTCGCGGTGAAGTAGGCGGAGAAGGCGTACGCGTACAGCTCGACGCCGTCCAGGGCGCGGGCCGCGATCGGCATGGCGGTGTTGACCGCGCTCGCCTCGAAGGCGATGAGGGAGACGACGGTGACGATGCCGAGGGTCAGCGCGCGGTGGCGGCGGCCGAGGATGGTGTCGCCCGTGCGGTCCGATGCGGGGTCGGTGTCCGGCTCGGCCGTGCGCGAGGGGGTGCCGAGGCCGGCGTCAGGCGGGTCGAGAGCGGTCATGCCGGTCAGCGTAAGAGCCGTGGCACGGTGTGACACCTGCCGGAAGTCGTGATCCGCCTCGGCCGTCGGACGTAGGCCGTGGGTCAGGCCGTGCGTCAGGCCGTGGGTCAGGCCGTGCGTCAGGCCGTGCGTCAGGTGGTGAGCAGCACGCCCGCGTACGAGACGCCCGCGATCACCACCCAGGCGCACAGGCCCAGCGCCGCGACCCGGGCGCCGGTGCGGGTGAGGGAGGGGAGGTGGACCGCGCTGCCGAGGCCGAAGAGGGCGGCGGCGAGCAGGAGTTCCTGACCGGTGGCGGCGGTGTCCAGCGCGGCGGCGGGCAGCAGGCCGGTGCTGCGCAGCGCGACCATGTAGAGGAACCCGGCCACGAAGAGCGGCACCAGCGGGGGCCGCCGGGCCGCCGTGGTGCGGCGGGCTCCCGCCCGGGCCCGTACGGACACGGCGAGCGCGGCGACGAGCGGGGCGAGCAGCGCCACCCGCATCAGCTTGACCAGCACCGCTTCCTTCAGCGCCGCGGGCCCGGCCGTTTGCGCGGCCGCCACGACCTGGCCCACGTCGTGGACGCTCGCGCCCACCCAGCGGCCGAACGGCACGTCGCCGAGGCCCAGGGGCTGCTGGAGCAGGGGCAGGACGGCGATGGCGAGCGTGCCGCACAGCGTCACGAGCGCGACGGAGGTGGCCACGTCCTGTTCGTCGCTGTCGGATACCTCGCCGACCGCGCCGATCGCGGACGCGCCGCAGATCGAGTAGCCGGTGGCGATCAGCAGCGGCTGGTCGCCGCGCAGCCCCATCCGGCGCCCGAGCCACCAGGTGCCGCCGAAGGTGGCGGCGACCACGCAGAACACCATCGCGACGGTGGCCCAGCCGAGGCCGAGGACGTCGTCCAGGCTGAGTTTCAGGCCGAGCAGCACGATGCCGAGCCGCATCAGCCGCTTCCCGGCGAGGGTGAGCCCGGCCCGGCAGCGGCCCCGTACGAGCCCCCGGGTGCCGGGCAGATGCGCGGCGCCGATGCCGAGCACGACGGCGGCGGTGAGCAGGGGCACGGCGGGTACGGCCCGGTGCACGCCCCATGCGACCGCGACCCCGCAGGCGGCCAGCCCGAGCCCGTACGCGGCGGCGGGCATCCGGGGCCGGGGAGGCGCCGCGGTGGACGGACCGCGCGCCCCGGTCAGAGCTCGCGCCCCGGTCACCGCCATGCCGTCACCTCGGCTGCGTCCGCGCGCCGGGACCCGGTCACAGCCCGTCCGCCACGGGGGCCTCGTACACCCGTCGTACGCTGCTGCCGAGCCGCACGATGTCCGCGCCGTAGACGTGGATCGAGATCGCCTTCGTGCCGCAGGCGTTCCACACCCTGTGGATATCGCCGGGCGGAGCGAAGCCGCAGACCGCGCCCCGCGGGTTGATCACGTCCTCCACGGCGACCAGCCGGGAGGCCGCGCCGTCGGGGACGAGGCGGTAGCGCCGCTCGTGCTCCTCGCCCTCGTGGACGCCGGTGACGCACCAGGACACGTGGTCATGGACGGCGGTGCGCTGACCGGGCAGCCACACCAGGGCGACGACGGAGAAGCTGCCGTCGGGTTCGGCGTGCAGGACGTGCTGGCGGTAGCCGTCCGGGTCGCCCTCGCGCTGGGCTGGGGTGAGCAGATCGGGCGCGCCGAGGAAGGGGGCGAGGCGCTCCCCCACCAGGTAGGCGGTCACATCGGGCGGCAGGCCGCGTCCGACGGCCTCGCGGACGCCGTCGACGAAAGCGCCGAGGGGGGCCGTGACACGAGAGGACGGATACGCGGTGGTCATATCGGCAGCGTGCGGACGGACCGTCCATCACGTCCAACGACAGATTGTTGGCCGGGGGCCAACCTCCGCTTATATCTGGACCCTTGGGCACGGCGCCCGGCGGGCCGTCAGCAGCCGATCCGGTTCGCGGCCACGGTCTTCAGCTCCTCCAGCACCCGCGCCGTCGCCGGGATCTCCAGGTGCTCCCGCAGTACGTACGCGGAGACATGGCGCCGCGACGCCGGGTCGAGGGCGCGCCCGGTGACCCTCTGGTGGCACAGGAACGACAGCACCAGGCCCGGCATCATCGCGACGCCGAGCCCGGACGCGACCATGCTCTGCACCACCAGGTTGTCATCGGTGGTGAAGGCGATGTCGGGCGCGAAGCCCTGCTCGGCGCATTCGTGCAGGAAGTTGGCGCGGCAGCGCAGGCATCCGGCGATCCACCGCTCCCCGCTCAGCTCGCCGAGCTTGACCG
Organism: Streptomyces sp. NPDC007983; assembly: GCF_042958345.1. Taxonomy (NCBI): domain Bacteria; kingdom Bacillati; phylum Actinomycetota; class Actinomycetes; order Kitasatosporales; family Streptomycetaceae; genus Streptomyces; species Streptomyces sp. NPDC007983. The sequence goes on along the minus strand of NZ_JBIBJI010000013.1, from coordinate 112,330 downwards.
CGCGCCGCCGGGCCAGCGGATGCCCGGTCGGCAGCAGGACCGTCAGCTGGTCCTCCATCAGCGGGATCTCGACGAGTTCGGGGGGCGTCTCCTCGCGCAGCCCGGGATAGGTGAAGGCCAGGGTGATGTCGCATTCGCCGCGTACGACGCGGTCGAGGGAGTCCGGCGGCTCGCCCTCCAGCAGGTCGACCCGCACCCCGGGGTGGGCGGCGGCGAGGCGGGCCATGGCCTCGGGGATGAGGGTGGCGTTGGCGCTGGGGAAGGCGCACACCCGCACCCGTCCGGCGCGCAGCCGGGTGATGGCGTTCATCTGCGCCTGGGCGGCGGAGATGGAGGAGAGGATGGTGTCGGCGTGCCGGGCGAGCGTCTCGCCCGCCTCGGTGAGCCGCATGCCGCGGCCGACGCGGATGAACAGCGGGCTGCCGACGGTGCGTTCGAGGGCCTTCATCTGCTGGGTGATGGCCGGCTGGGTATAGCCCAGCTCGCGGGCGGCGGCCGAGTAGGAACCGGCGCGGACCACCTCGTGGAACGTCCTGATGTGCCGGGAATCGAACACACGGACATCATAGAGGGTATCCATAAGCGCGTTTTGGGGAACGGAACATCCCCCCTCCCGGCGCTTTTGAGTCACCGTGCCCCTCCCACCCCCTCCCGTTGCCCCCGATCTCCGCGGCCACATCGCCGACGCCCCTCTGATCAGGCAGGCTGGCCCTATGCCGCACTACACGTCGTACGACCAAACGGAGCTGGCCTACCGCGTCCTGGAGGCCCGCGACGGGTCCGCGCGGCCCCCGCTGATCTGCCTCGCGGGCGGCCCGGGGCGGAACGCCGCGTACCTGGGGGACCTCGGCGGCCTCGACGCCCACCGCACCCTGGTCATCCCCGACAGCCGCGGCACCGGGGACTCGCCACCCGTCGCCGACCCCAGCGGCTACGCGTTCCCGAGTCTCGCCGAGGACCTGGAGGCGCTGCGCCGCCACCTCGGGCTCACCCGCTTCGCACTGCTCGCCCATGACGCGGCGGCGGCCACGGCGCAGGCGTACGCGGCGGCCCATCCGGAGCGCCTGACCCATCTGGTCCTGGTCTGCCCGGGCGCCCGGATGCAGGGCGAACTGCCCGATGACGCCCGGGAGATCTTCGAATCGCGCGCCGACGAGCCGTGGTGGCAGGACGCGTACGTGGCGATCCAGATGCTGCCGGACACCACCGACCTCGCCGAGGTGCGGGAGCTGCTGCTGCGGGCCGCCCCGATGGCGTACGGCCGCTGGGACGAACCGCAGCGGGCGCATGCGGCGGGCGAGGGCGAGCAGCTGAACCCGGTGCCGCGCGCGGGCTTCTGGCAGGGCGTGGACGAGGCGGGCCGCCGCGCGGTGCTGGCGCGGCTGCGCGAGGTGCCGTGCCCGGTGCTGGTGATCACCGGGGACCGGGACGCGGTGACCGGGGTACGGGCCGGGGAGCTGGTCGCGGAGTCGTTCCCGGCCGGGCGCGCCCGGCCGCTGCACGGCGTGGGCCACTACCCCTGGGTGGACGAACCGGAGCTGTTCGGCCCGGTGGTGGAGGACTTCCTGGAGCACCCGCACGGCCCGGGCCGCCCGTAACGGCTCCCCTGGGACGGTGGTTGTGAACGGCGTATGTCAGTCGTATGGCAGCGGCGGCCGAACCGTTGATCCCCCCTGAACCGCTCCCTATGGTCATAAGCACGAGCACGACATTGGCCGTGTGCCCGAGTGGTTCAGGGGCTCGCCTGCAAAGCGAGTTACGTGGGTTCGAATCCCGCCACGGCCTCCACAGCACCCCCGCGCGCTTCCGCCTTCTTCAGGGCCGTTCATCCATGTTGCCCGATATTTCTCTTGGTGAACTGCCGGACACCCTCTGGACACAGAGGCCTTACGAGGCGCATGCTCAGACTCGCGAACGGCGTTCACGCGACTGGCCGCCTGACCTTTTTCACATTCTCCCCACTGAATGGTCTCCGATTCCCCGCAGTGAGCGCGTTTTCGGCGCATAGGGTCACCGTGGTGCCTGCAGTCCGATGGCGGAGAACCCGCCGTGACTGAACAGGCACCCTTTGTTTCGACCTGCGATCCTGTGTTCCGTCTGGGGGAAATGTGCAGCCCGCCGTACCGGCCACCCGTCTGCCACTGTCGACCGGCCAGAGCGAGATCTGGTTCATTCAGCAGCTGGAGCCGCCGGAGAGCACGACGTTCAAGGTCGGCGAATACCTTGAGATCCAAGGCCCCATAGACACGGCGATATTCGAGCGGGCACTGCGTCAGGCGGTTCTGGAAGCCGAGCCGTACAACGTCCGCGTCGGCGAGGACGACGGGGTGCCCTGGCAGGTGCTCGACCCGGTGACCGACTGGGACCTCCCCGTCCTCGACCTCGGCGGTGAGCCCGACCCGCACGCCGCCGCGGTCCGCTGGATGAAGCACGACCTGGCCACCAAGCTGGAGCTGGACGACCACCCGCTCTTCTCGTTCGCCCTGCTCAAGCTGAACGACGACTGCTTCCTGTGGTACCAGGGCAGCCACCACATCGTGTCCGACGCGGGCAGCGCCGCCCTGCTGGGCAGGCGCACCGCCGAGATCTACACCGCGCTCACCGAAGGCACCGACCCGGCCGCGGGAGAAACCGTCTTCGGCTCCCTGCGGACCCTGCTCGACCGGGACGAGGAATACCGGTCGTCGGATGATTTCGCCAAGGACCGCGCGTACTGGACGGAACACTTCGCGGATTCCCCGGAACCGGCCCGGCTTTCCGGTCGCCCCGGCGACGACCTCTCCAGCGTGCTGCGCGAGACCGCGTACCTGACCGAGGCGGAAGCGGTCGAGCTGCGCGCCGCAGCGCGGAAATACGCGACCCACTGGTCGGCGATGATTATCGCGGCGACCGCCACCTATCTGCATCGATTGACCGGTAAATCCGACATCATTCTGACGCTGCCGGTCACCGCCCGGACCGATGCCACCCTGCGCGGCATTCCCGGGATGTTCGCCAATGTGGTGCCGCTGCGCATCCAGGTGCGCTCGGATATGCGGATACGGGATCTGGTGCGAAAGGTCTCCCGGGAAGTCCGGCAGGCACTGCGCCATCAGCGCTACCGCCATATCGACCTGGCCCGGGATCTCCACCTCCCGGACGGCGGAAACGGCTTCCTCGGCCCGCACGTCAATATCATGACGTACGACTACGATTTCGACTTCGCGGGACATCGCGTCGTCGGGCACAACCTGTCCAACGGAACGGTCGAAGACCTCTCGATCATGGGATACGACCGCTCCGACGGCACCGGCATCCGCATCGACCTCAACGCGAACTCCAACCTCTACACCGCCGACGGACTCATCGCCCACCGCGAGCGGTATCTGCAACTCCTGCGCACCCTCGCCGACACCTCCGACAAGGAGCGCACCGTCGGCGGCATCGAGCTGCTGTCCGCCGAGGAGCGGCGGCGCGCGGCCGAGGAGTGGAACGACACCGCGCACGCCACCTCGGGCACCACCCTGCCCGCGCTGTTCGCGTCCCAGGCCGCCCGCACCCCGGACGCCGAGGCCGTCGTCTTCGGCGACACCCGGCTGAGCTACGCCGAGCTGGACCGCGCCGCCGACCGGCTGGCCCAGCGCCTCATCGAGCGCGGCGCGGGGCCGGAGCGCACCGTCGCCATCGCCCTGCCCCGCTCCCCCGAGCTGGTCATCGCCCTGCTGGCGGTCCTCAAGTCGGGCGCCGCGTATCTGCCGCTGGAGCTGGACTACCCGGCCGACCGGCTGGCGTTCATGCTCGACGACGCCGCGCCCGCGCTCCTCGTCACCCGGACCGAGCACGCCGAGCGGCTGCCCGCGGCGGACGGGGTCGAGCGGCTGCTGCTGGACTCCTCGTACGACGTCGGCCCGTACGCGGAGACCGGCGCGCCGCGCGTCGCCCTCGACCCCGAGCACCCCGCGTACGTCATCTACACCTCCGGCTCCACCGGCCGCCCCAAGGGCGTGCTGGTCCCCCACCGCGCCATCGTCAACTGCCTGGAGTGGATGCGGGGCAGCCACCCCCTCACCCCCGAGGACCGGCTGCTGCAGAAGACCCCGGCCGGATTCGACGCCTCGGTCGCGGAGTTCTTCTGGCCGCTGGTCAGCGGCGCCACCCTGGTGCTCGCCCAGCCCGGCGGCCACAAGGACCCCGCGTACCTCGTGCGCACCGTCCGCGAAGAGCGCATCACCACGCTCCAGTTCGTGCCCTCCATGCTCCGCGCGTTCCTCGCCGAGCCGGATGTCGCCGCCCAGTGCGCCGGCAGCCTCCGCCAGGTGTTCTGCGGCGGCGAGGCGCTGCCGCGCGAGACGGCCGACCGCCTCCACAGCCTGCTGCCCGGCGTGCCCCTGCACAACGTGTACGGGCCCACCGAGGCCACCGTCGACATCAGCGCCCACACCTGCGAGCCCGGCGCGACCGGCCCGGTCCCGATCGGCGCCCCGGTGTGGAACAGCCGGCTGTACGTCCTGGACTCCGCCCTGCGGCACGTCCCCGCCGGGGCCGTCGGCGAGATCTACCTCGCCGGGCCGCAGCTCGCCCGCGGCTACCACGACCGGCCGTCGCTGACCGCCGAGCGCTTCGTCCCCGACCCGTACGGCCACCTCTTCGGCGCGCCCGGGGCCCGCATGTACCGCACCGGCGACCTGGCCCGGCGGCTGCCGGACGGCAACGTCGCCTACCTGGGCCGCTCCGACGACCAGGTCAAGCTGCGCGGCTTCCGCATCGAGACCGGTGAGGTCGAGGCCGCGCTGCGCGCCCTGCCGGACGTCGCCGAGGCCGCGGCCGTCGTCCGCGAGGACCAGCCCGGCGACCAGCGGCTGGTGGCCTATCTGACGGCCGAGGGCGAGGCCGCGCCGTGCGTCGCCACCGCCCGCGAGATGCTGCACCGCGATCTGCCCGAGCACATGGTGCCCACCGCGTTCATGGTGCTCGACACGCTGCCGCTCAGCCCCAACGGCAAGCTGGACCGGGCCGCGCTGCCCGTGCCGTCCCACGAGGCCGCCCGCGGCGGCCGCGCGCCCCGCACTCCCCGCGAGGAGACGCTGTGCGCGCTGTTCGGCGAGGTGCTGGGCGTCCCCGACGTCACCATCGACGACGACTTCTTCCTGCTCGGCGGCCACTCCCTGCTCGCCTCCAAGCTGGCCAGCCAGGCCCGTACCGCCCTGGACACCGAGCTGTCGATGCGTGACCTCTTCGAGGCCCCCACCGTCGCCCGCCTGGTGGCCCGCCTCGACGCCGCCACCCCCGCCGACACGCCCCAGTCGCACCCGCTCGACATCCTGCTGCCGCTGCGCGGCGAGGGCGGGCGCCCGCCGCTGTTCTGCGTCCACCCCGGCGGCGGCCTCGGCTGGTCCTACACCGGCCTGATGCGCCACCTCGCCCCCGACCAGCCCGTCTACGCCCTCCAGGCGCGCGGTCTGACGGAGCCCGACGTGCTGCCCGCCAGCATCCCCGAGATGGCCGCCGACTACCTGGACCAGATCCGCACCGTCCAGCCCACCGGCCCGTACCACCTGCTCGGCTGGTCCTTCGGCGGGCTCATCGCGCACGCCATGGCCACCCGGCTGCAGAGCGAGGGCGAGGAAGTCGCCAGCCTCACCGTCATCGACGCCTACCCCGACAACGACCTGGCCCTGCCCGACCTCCCCGAGCTGAGCAAGCGCCAGTGGCTCGGCGTCCTCCTCGACGACATCGGCGGCGGCGACATCTTCGCCCCCGGCTGGCTCGCCGCCCACCCCGACGGCGTCGACGACGGCGACCAGCTGGCCGCCGACCTCTGCCGCGAAACCGGCCTGCCGGAACGGCTCCTGGAGGGCGAGCACAGCTTCCCGCTGCTCGACATCTTCCTCAACGACCAGGAGCTGATGCGCAAGTTCGCCCCCGACCGCTTCGAGGGCGACATGCTCCTCTTCACCGCCGACGAGGAGATACCCGGCTACCAGCGCGACGCCACCCACGTCCCGCAGGCCTGGCAGCCGTACGTCTCCGGCGCCCTCAAGGTCCACGGCATCCCGGCCCACCACTACCACCTGCTGCGCGAGGAAGCCCTGACCCTGATAGGCCCGACGGTGGCCCAGGCCCTGGACACCCCCTGAACCCCGGCGGCGGGGCGCCCCGGCCGGTGCCCCGCCGCAGGCCCGCCGCCCGACGTTCGGCGGACACCGAACCGATCACCGTCTAGCGTCGGGTCCATGCGATTTCCATCAGCCGGAGAACGAGGAGTGACCGCGTGACGCCGTGGGAGATGGTGGCCGTCTTCGCGGCGGGTGTGGGTGCGGGTGGGATCAACTCCGTCGTCGGGTCCGGGACGCTGATCACGTTCCCCGTGCTCCTCGCCACCGGGCTGCCGCCCGTCACCGCCACGGTGTCCAACGCGCTCGGCCTCATCCCCGGCTCCATCAGCGGGGCCATCGGCTACCGCAAGGAGCTGCGGGGGCAGGGCAAGCGGGTGCTGAAGCTGAGCGCGGGGGCTCTGGTCGGGGGGCTCGGGGGTGCCACGCTGCTGCTGACGCTGCCCAGCACGGCGTTCGAGCGGATCGTGCCGACGCTGGTGGGGCTGGCGCTCGTCCTGGTCGTGCTGCAGCCGCTGATCTCCAAGAAGACGCGCAGCCGCCGCGAGGCGAGGGCGGAGGGCTCCGCCCGGCGGGACGTCGGTCCGCTGCTGCTGCTCGGGCTGACGCTCGCCAGCGTCTACGGCGGCTACTTCGCCGCCGCCCAGGGGATCATCTACATGTCCCTGATGGGCATGCTCCTCGACGAGCCGATGCAGCGCCTCAACGGCATCAAGAACGTCCTCGCCGCCGTCGTGAACTCCGTCGCCGCGCTGTTCTTCCTCTTCGCCGCCCATTTCGACTGGACGGCCGTCGTCCTCATCGCGGTCGGCTCCGCCCTCGGCGGCATGACGGGCGCCGCGGTGGGCCGCCGCTTCAGCCCGACCGCGCTGCGGGCGCTGATCGTGACGGTGGGGACGGCCGCGATCGTGCAGCTGGTGCTGCGGTGACTCATCGCAGGGTGATGGTGTTGCCCGTGACGAGACCGGCCTGGTCGGACGTGAGGAAGACGATCGTCTCCGCGACCTCGGCCGGTTCCGCGACGTGGAAGTGGGTGCCGCTCGACGCGACGAACTCCCGCACCTCGTCCGTCACCCAGCCGGTGTCGGTCACCGGCGGATGCACCACGTTGGCCGTGATACCCAGGTCGGCCAGCTCCATGGCGGCGGACAGGGTGTAGTTGACCTGGGCGGCCTTCGCGGCGCCGTAGGAGACCTCACCGGGGAAGCCGAGGTCCCCGCCGGACGTCAGCCCGACGATCCGCCCCCACCCGGCGCCCCGCGCCCGGTGGCGCCGGGCCAGCTCGCCGATGAGCAGCGCCGGGGCCATCGCGTCCACGGCGAACTGCCGCGACCAGGTCTCCGCGGTGACGGGCTGGAGCGGCCGTCCGAACCGGTCGGCCGGATCCGGGGTGAAGGTGTCCTGTACCCATCCCGAGGCGTTGTTGATCAGGATGTCGACCGGGCCCAGGCGTTTCTCGGCCCGGTCGAAGAGGGTTCCGGGGGCGGCGGGGTCGGTGAGATCCGCCTCGAAGGCATCCGCCCGTCCGCCCGCTCGGCGGATCTCCTCCGCCACCTCCTCGCCGCCCGGCCCGAGGTGGGCGCAGAGCACCGCGGCGCCGCGAGCGGCCAGCGCTCTGGCGGTCGCCGCCCCGATCCCGTGGTTCGCTCCGGTCACGATGGCGACATGGTCCGTCCGCAACGTCTCGCTCATGCGGACAGGACTAGCAAACGCGCGCGGCCCGGCGAAACCGGTTGATCAAGCGCGCCAGCGCGGTGTTAGTGGTGGGTTAGCCGATCAACAGCGGCGGCGGACAAGGTGGTTCCAGACGCGGAACGCACCACAGAGAGCGCACCGCGTCCCCGGACGCAACTCGACCATCCCTGGGGATTCCATGTCGCGCACGACCGCTCTTCGCCGCACCCGCACCGTCGCCGTCGCCTCGCTGGTCGCCGCCGCCGGGCTCTCGCTCACCGCCTGCCAGGGCGACGGGACCGGCGCCAGGGCAAGCTCGCCGTCGGCCGCCGCGAACGGCGCGTCCGGCCGCTCCGACGGCACGGGCGGCTCCGGTGGGGACATCGGCAGCAAGGCGGGCGGCTCCGGCGGTTCCACGTCGGCGAGCAGCTGCGCCACCGGCCGGTTGAAGGCCGCCTGGTCGAACTTCGAAGGCGGCCCGGACATGGAGTACGACGGGCAGCAGACCGCCCGGGTGGTGCTGAAGAACACCGGCTCGGCCGACTGCGCCATGGCCGGTTTCCCCGGCGTCCAGCTCCGGGCGGCCACCGGCGAGACGTGGGACCTGCGGCGCACCGACGACAAGCCGCGGACCGTCCGCCTCGACGCCGGCGGCCGGGCCACCTTCGACATCACGTTCCTGGCGTCGACCCGCGACGACGACAAGAAGTTCAAGCCGGCCCAGGTGATCGTCACCCCGCCGAACGAGCGGCGGAGCCTCTCGCTGGACTGGCCGTACGGCGGCGAGCTGCTGGACCAGGCGGCCGCCACCCGCCCGGGGACCTTCGTCGGCCCGGTCAACCCACCGGAGTAGGCCCGGTCGGGGCGGCTACTGGACGTGCGGCACGAGCGCCGTCATCCACATCACGCCCAGCAGCAGGAAGGCCAGGTACGACCGGGTCGCCCGCCAGGTGTACGCCAGCATCCGCGCCGCCTCCGGGCGGTCGGCGGGGTAGGCGACGGGTACGCGCGTGCCGAGGGGCGGGGCGGACCTGGTGGTCATCAGGCGGGTCTCGAACTCACGGGCGCGCCCGTCGTGATCGGTGAAGGCAAGGGTCAGCTCGGTGTGGTGGTCCTCCCTGCCGTCGACCACCCGGCGGCCGGTCACCCGCGCCTCCGCCTGCCGCCCGGTCCGCTTCAGCCACTGCGCCCGGGCGGGGGCCCAGAGCGCGGTGGCCAGGAGGAGGACCGTGCTGATCGACATGAGCAGGAGGAGCACGAGCCGACACCTTCCGAAACCGCGACCGAGGGGATCATGAAGAAGGACGCGTTCCCTCGGTGCTTCAGTTGCTCCGGCGGCAGCGGACGTACTCGTACAGCCTCCGCTACGTACGGTTGACCACGGCCGCCTGGGGGCGGATCGGAAGGCGGTTGACCGGGCGGCCGGTGGCGGCGCGGACGGCCGCCGCGACCGCCGCCGGGGAGGTCACGACCGGGACCGCGCTGGCCGGCTTCGCACCGAAGGGAGCCACCACGTCGCGCTCCTCGACCAGCTTGACGATGTGGATGTCGGGGACGTCCACGGCGGTCGGCAGGGCGTAGCCGGTGAGGTCGGGGTGGCGGATGACGCCGCGTGAGGTGCGCAGGTTCTCGGTGAGGGCGGCGCCGATGCCCTGGGCGATGCCGGACTCGATACGGGTCCGCAGCTGGCGCGGGTTGAGCACCCGGCCCACGTCCTGGGCGACGGTCATCTCCACGACCCGGACCGCGCCGATCTCGATGTCGACGTCCACCACGGCCCGTACCGCGCAGAAGGCGAGGCCCACGAAGGCGTCGCCCTGGCCGGTCTCGTCGAGCGGTTCGGTGGGGTGGGGGCGGCATTGGGCGGTGGCCCACAGCTCCTTGCCCTCGAGGGCTTCCTCGACGGTGGTGCTGAGGACGCCGTCGTACGAGGTGATCTTGCCGTCGGCGATGGTCAGCAGCTCGGTGGACATGCCGAACTTGTGCGCCAGCGGCTGGAGCAGCTGGGTGCGGACCATCTTGGCGGCGCGCTCGACCGCACCGCCCGAGACCCAGGTGTGGCGGCCGCGCGAGGCGGGCCCGGCCGGGGGCTGGTCGGTGTCGACGGGGGCGACGTGGACCTCCTCGATGCCGAGGACGTCCTGCACGATCTGGCGGGCCAGGGTGGTGAAGCCCTGGCCGGTCTCGACGGCCGCGCAGATGACGGTGGCGACCGGGCCGGTGACCTTGACGGTGGCGGTGGACACCTCGTCGGCGCCCTCCGCGCCCAGCATGTGCACCATGCCCAGCGCGTAGCCGACGCCGCGCCGCACGGCGGCCGGGTCGCCGGCGCCCTCGGGGCCGCCGGGCAGCAGCCAGTCCTCCTCGGGGTCGTCGGCGGGGAGGGCGGGCAGCGGCGCGTCGTTGACGGCCTGCAGCAGCTCAGCGACCGGCGCCGGGCAGGTGACGGTCTGTCCGGTGGGCAGCAGATCGCCGGTGGCCATGGCGTTGCGCATGCGGATCTCGACCGGGTCGAGGCCGAGCTTGGCCGCGAGCTTGTCCATCTGCCCCTCGTACGCCGCGCACACCTGCATCGCGCCCTCGCCGCGGACATGGCCCGACGGCGGGTTGTTGGTGCGGACCGCCCAGCCCTCGATGAAGGCGTGCGGGACGACGTACGGGCCGCAGGCGAACGACACGGCGGCGGCCAGGGTGTCGTGCGAGGAGTCCGCGTAGGCGCCCGCGTCCAGCAGGATCTGCGCCTCGATCTTCACCAGCTTGCCCTGCGCGTCCGCGTGGTGGCGGTAGCGCAGCAGGGTGGGGTGGCGGTGGGCGTGTCCGAGGAAGGACTCCTCGCGGGTGGCGGCGAGCTTGACCGGGTGGCCGGTGCGCAGCGCGAGGAGCCCGAGCGGCAGTTGCATCCCGGGGTCCTCGCGCTCGCCCATGGCGCCGGGGACGCCGGTGACGACGACCTTGACGCGCTCGGGCTCCAGACCGAAGCAGGCGGCGGCCAGGTCGCGGTCGGCGTGCGGGTCGGTGGAGGCCGTGTAGATCTCCACGCCGCCGTCCGGGCGCGGTACGGCGAGGCCCGCCTCGGCGCCGATGGGCGCCGGGTCCTGGCGGCCGATCCGGTACAGGCCCTCGACGATGACCTCGCCGATGACCTCCGGGTCGCCGAAGGACAGCGGGATGTGGCGGACCAGGTTGCCGTCGGGGTGCAGCGGTTCGGCGGCGAACGCCTGCTCGGGGTCGGTGACCGGCTCCAGCACCTCGTACTCGACGGCGATGGCGGCCGCGGCCAGCCGGGCGGTGTCGGGGTGGTCGGCGGCGACCGCGGCGATGGGCTCGCCATGGTGGCGCACCAGGTCCTTGGCGAACACCGGCCGGTCGGCGACCCGGCGGCCGTGCGAGGCGTCACCGGGGACGTCGGCGTGGGTCACCACGGCGTGCACCCCGGGCATCCCGGCGGCCGGGGAGGTGTCGATGGAGAGGATGCGGGCGTGCGGATGCGGTGAGCGCAGCACGGCGGCCCACAGCAGCCCCTCGGCCCACAGGTCGGCGGCGTACGGGAAGGTGCCGGACGCCTTGGCCGTCACGTCGGCGGGCTGGAGCGACACACCGAGCCCCATGTGGGGCGGTGGCGGGACGGGCGTTCCGGCGGAGGGGGTTGCGGTGACGGCTCCCGCGCCGTCCGCGATTCCGGTCATGCCGATGCCCTTCCCATACCGCTGCCGTTGCCGCCGTCGCCCCGGTTCCCGGTGCCGGGCGGGCCCGCCTGGCGCGGGATGCGGGCCGGGTCGTGTGCCGCCGCCTCGTCCTCCGCGGCCTCCGCGGCCCGCGCCGCCTCCTCGGCCGCCTCACGGGACGCCACGACCTCGCGCACGGCGTCGACCACTCCGCGGTAGCCGGAGCAGCGGCACAGGTTGCCGCAGAGCGCCTGGCGGGTCTCCTGGTCGGTGGGGGCGTGGTTGCCCTCCAGGAGGTCGTGCACGGTCATGGCGAGGCCGGGTACGCAGAAGCCGCACTGGACGGCGCCGCACTCGGCCAGCGCGCGCTGGACGTCGGAGGGCTGGCCGTCCTGGCCCAGGCCCTCGACCGTACGGACCTCCGAGCCCGCGGCGGTCGCGGCGGGCACCAGGCAGGAGGCGACGAGCCGCCCGTCGACCTGGACCGAGCAGGCGCCGCACTCGCCCTGCGAGCAGCCGTCCTTGGCGCCCGCGAGGCCGAGCCGCTCGCGCAGCACGTACAGCAGCGACTCGCCGATCCAGGAGTCGGTGACGGGCCGGTCGGCGCCGTTGACGTGCAGCACGTACGACGCCTGGGGGTGCTCGCTGTGGACCGGGTCCACCGGGTCCACCGGGTCCGCGGCCGCGCCGCCCGCCTCGTCCTCGGCGGGGGCGGGAAGGGGCTCGGCGGGGGCGTCGACGGCCTCGGGGGCGTCCGCCGGGGCCTCGGCCGGGGCGGACTGCTCCGCGGCGTCCGTGAACGCCTCCTCGGCCGTGGGCGCTTCGGCCTCGGGCATGGACTCGGTCATGGGCTCTGCCATGGGGCCGGCCGGAGCCTCGGCCATGGACTCGGCCTCGGGCCCGTCGAGGGCCTGGCTGCCGTGCGGCGGGGTGTGTGCGCCGGTGCCGTCGGTGAACTCGCCGTGCCAGGCGGCCTCTTCGGGCAGGACGCCGTTCACCGCGGGGCCCGCGTGCCGGTCGTCGTCCCGCTCCGGCTCCCGTTCCCGTACGAACGCGCCGGAGTCCCCGGCCGCCGCACCGTGCCAGCCGTGGCCGTCCGTGACGTGCGGCGGAGTGCCGTGCGGCGGAGTGCCCTGGGCCGGGATGCCGTTCGCCGGAGTGCCGTGGGCGGGGGTGCCGTGGGCGGGGGTGCCGTGGGCGGGCGTGCCCTGGGGCGGGGTGCCGTGCGGCGGGGTCGCCGGGCCGGAGTGCTCGCGCGCCGTGTCGTCCTCGGGCATGCGCAGCGGGCGGCGCGCCGGAGCGCCCTGCCGGGCGGCCGGGCCGGGGTGGCCCTCGACCGCGTACTCCCCGGAGTCCTCCACGCCCTCGTCGGCCGGCGGGACCGACCACTGGCCGCTGTGTCCCGTCTGGTCGGTATGTCCCTGGTCGACGTGCGGCTGCTGGTACGGGGCGGCCTGCTGCTGCCGCGCGTTACGGCCGAACGGCAGCCGCAGCTGGGCGGTCTCCTGCGGATCGCCGAGGTCGCCGGGATCACCGGGGAGGACCGGACCGGCCGGACCGCCGTGACCGGCCGGGGCGCCGTACGGCGGGGCCGCCGGGCCGGGGTGGTCGTCGACCCGGTACTCGCCCGTCTCGTCCACGCCGTCGTCGCCCGCGACCGGGATCGTCCACTGGCCGGCCTGCACCGGGGTGCCCTCGCCGTGGGACGCGCCCTCGGGCAGCGGCCAGTCGTCGACCGGCTCCTCGGTGCGCAACGGCCAGTGACCGGTGTGCGGCACATGTCCGGAGTGACCCGAGGGGTCCCCGGCGGGCGCCGGCCACTGGGGGGTGCCGTGCGGGTCCTGGTGGCCGCCGTACCCGTAGCCGCCGGAACCGCCGGTGTCCGTGTGGGGCATGGTCCAGTGCCCCGTCCCGGAGTGACCGGAGTGCACGGAGTGACCGGAGTCGTGCCCGGGCGTGTCGTACGGGCTGCCGTGCCCCGCGGGCTGCCACTGGCCGCCCTGCGAGGGCGCACCGCCCTGCGAGGGCACGCCGGGCACCGGCGGCGGGGTGTAGCCGGTACCGGGTGCGGCGAGCGGGTCCCAGCCGGAGTCCGGGTCGCCCGGCTCCGGGAACTGGAAGTCGGGCGGAAGCTGGACGAAAGCCGTCGACTCCGCGTCGTACTCCGGGCCGTGCGGCATCGGCTGCCACCCGCTCCCCGGGTCCGGCCGGTGCGGCTGCTGTTCGTCACTCACGCGAGTGCCCTCCCCAATGCTCGGCGGGCCAGGGCTGCCACCGTACGCCTCAGATGGATCGCCGCGGGCGGCAGGGGGACCGGTTCGGAGCCGTCCTCCGGTGGCGGCTGGTCGGGGATGCACGCGGCGGCCACGTATTCGCCGAATGCCGTGGTGACCTGCGGATCGAGATGGCCGCGGTCGCCGTCCCAGTCGATGAGCGAGGCGACCCAGCGCTCGGCCTCCAGCGGGCGCAGCGGCATCGGCGCGACCGCCCCCACCGCGCAGCGCACCCCGCGGCGCGCCGGGTCGAGGACGACGGCGACGGACGCGGTGGCCCGGCCGGGGCCGGTGCGCCCGGTGGCCTTGAGGAAGGCCTGCGGGGCGTGCAGCAGCGGAACCCGGACGAATCCGACGAGTTCACCGGGGCTCAGCATCTCGACTCCGGCGAGCAGATGACTGACCGGGATCTCGCGGCGCGAGCCCTCGGGCCCGGCGATGACGAGGGTGGCCTCCAGGGCGGCGAGCACCGGCAGCGCGTCGCCGGTGGGCGCGGCGCTGACGATGTTGCCGCCGAGCGTTCCGGCGTTGCGGATCTGCGGGGGGCCCGCGGCGCGCGCGGCCGCGGCCAGGGCCGGGATGAGCGCCGCGAAGTCGGGGCGGCCCATCCGGGCGTGGGTGAGTCCGGCGCCGAGCAGGGCGTGTCCGTCCAGGTAGCGCCAGCCGCGGATTTCGCTGATCCGGCCGAGCCCGACGAGCGCGGCGGGCCGCAGCAGGCCGGAGTTGACCGCGGCCATCAGATCGGTGCCGCCGGCGACGGGCACGGCGGCGGGCATGGCGGCCAGCGCCGCCACGGCCTCATCGAGCGAGCCCGGCAACGTCACCGTGTGCGCCGCCTGCGGTGCGTGCGTGGTCAACCCAGCTGCCCCTTCCCCGGTGTCCCGGCTGTTGCGCCGTACGGTACGTGCTCACAGCCCGGACGTGGCAACTCTGGCACATCTCGCATGCCTGCCGTCGCGAGGGTCCAGGAAGCATGGTTCCGTCCCTGACCTGGGGGATGGTACGGGTTTCGGGTGACGTCTCCGTCGAGTGTGGATTGCCACGTTTCAGGGACCCTTGTACGAACTTGCGTAACAGCCGGACGTCCACCGTCCCAGGGGCGGGGCGCGGGGGCGAGCACCTTGCGCCGGGCTCACACGATCGGGGGCGATCCCTCGATCGGACGTCCGAGCAGGCCGGGGCGGCGCTGCCAGGGGCGCGGACCGGAGGGCGGGCGGTAGCTCACGCCCAGCGCGTCCAGACGGGCGTAGTGTGCTTCCATGCGCCCCTCGAATTCCGCGAAGTCCCGCTCGGACGGCGGCGGAAGGGCGGACCATACGACTTCGGCGAAGGCGGCGAGGCGGGGGAAGGTCTGGTAGTCGACCCGTCGCCGGTCCTCCATCACCTCGGTCCAGACGTTGGCCTGCGCGCCCAGCACGCGTTCGGCCTCGGCCCCGGTGAGCTGCGGGGGAACCGGCTCGAAGCGATAGACGTCCTCCAGGGTGCGGACGTAGCCGATGGGGACCGGCTCGTCCTCGCCCGGGGCCTGCCGGTGGTCGAAGTAGACCTGTTGTTCGGGGCACATGACGACGTCGTGGCCCGCCCGGGCCGCGGTGATGCCGCCCGCGCAGCCGCGCCAGGAGGAGACGGCGGCGCCGTCGGGCAGCGGGGCGTCGGGCGCGCCGCCCTCCAGGATCTCGTCCCAGCCGATCAGCCGCCTGCCGCGGGCGCCGAGCCAGTGGCCGAAGTGGCGGATGAACCAGCTCTGCAGCTCGTCCTCGTCCGCCAATCCCAGCTCGCGGATGCGTTCCTGGGCGGCCGGGGAGGCCTTCCACTGCTCCTTGGGGCATTCGTCGCCGCCGAGGTGGACGAACGGGCCGGGGAACAACTCCAGCACTTCTTCCAGGACGTTCTCGAAGAAGCGGAGCGTGGTGTCGGTGGGGGAGAGTACGTTCGGATTGATGCCCCAGGTGGTCCAGACTCCGAGGGAGGCGGTGTCGATGACGTCCGTGTTGCCCAGTTCCGGGTAGGCGGCGATGGCGGCCTGGCTGTGCCCGGGGATGTCGATCTCCGGGACGACGGTGATGTGGCGTTCGGCCGCGTAGGCGACGATCTCGCGGATGTCGTCCTGGGTGTAGTAGCCGCCGTGGGGGCGCTCGTCCCACAGCGGGGAGGCGCGGTGGCCGAGCTTGGTGCGCGTCCGCCAGGCGCCGGTGGCGGTCAGTTCCGGGTAGCGGCGGATCTCCAGCCGCCAGCCCTGGTCGTCGGTCAGATGGAGATGGAGCACATTGAGTTTGTGGGCGGCCAGCAGGTCGATGTAGGCGAGCACGCCGTCCTTGGGCATGAAGTGGCGGGCCACGTCCAGCATCATTCCGCGCCAGGCGAACCGGGGCGCGTCCTCGACGGTGAGCGCGGGCAGGGACCACGTGCGCCGGTCCGGGTCGATCGGCGCGCGCCGGAAGGCGTCCGGGCCGAGCAGCTGGCGCAGCGTCTGGGCGCCCCAGAACAGGCCGGGCTCGCCGCCGCCCTGGAGGACCACCGCGAGTCCGTCGATGACGAGGCGGTAGGCCTCGGGGCCGAGCCGTGCCCCGAGGGCGGGGGCGATCTCCAGCACGATGTGGTTGCCGTCGCCGGTCTGGGGCGCCAGCGGCAGCCCGGTGGCGGCCCCGACGGTGGCGCGCAGCCAGCGGGCCACGCGCTCGGTGCCGGGCCGGGCGTCGATCCGGCCGGACTCGTCCAGGACGTAGCCCTGGCCGCCGCCGGGGGTGGGGACGGCCCGCAGCGGGGCGGGCAGAAGGCCGGGCTGCCGGTTCATCACGTCAGTCCTTTACCGCTCCGCCGAGGCCGGAGACCAGGCGGCGCTGTACGAGTACGAAGAAGATCAGCACGGGGATCGTCATGACGGTGGACGCCGCCATGATGCCGCCCCAGTCGTTGCCCTCGTCCTTGAAGAAGACCAGGAGCGCCATCGGGAGGGTGGAGTTCTCGGTCGCGCTGATGATGAACGACTTGGCGAACAGGAAGTCGTTCCAGGCGGAGATGAAGGAGAAGACGCTGGTGGCGACGAGCCCGGGGAGGACCAGCGGGAACAGGATCTGCCACAGGAAGCGGGAGCGGCCGGCGCCGTCCAGATAGGCCGCCTCCTCCAGGGATTCGGGTACGGCCTTCACGAAGCCGCGCAGCATCCAGATGGCGAACGGCAGCGAGAAGGCGATGTGCGGCAGGATCAGCGAGCCCAGGGTGTTGAGCCCGACCCCCGGCACGGCGTCGCCCAGATCCCGCATCAGGAAGAACATCGGGATGGTCAAAGCCTCGATGGGGACCATCTGGGCGACCAGGAACATCACCAGCAGCGTGGTGCGGAACCTGAAGCGGAAGCGGGTGACGGCGGTCGCGGCGAGGAAGGCGATCAGCCCCGAGGCGACCACCACCGCCCCGGCGACCAGCAGGCTGTTGAAGAAGTAGCGGCCGAAGTCGTGCTGTTCGAAGACGCGCCGGAAGGAGTCCAGCGAGGGGGCGGAGGTCCACGGCCGGGGGTGGGCGGACCGGATCTCCCCGGCCGGTTTGAACGCCGAGAGCACCATCCAGTAGAGCGGGAAGGCGACGACGACGGCGACGGCCAGGGCGGTGACCTCGGCCGCGAGCCGCCAGGGGCGGCGGATGAGCGGTGCGCGGCGCGGCGCGGCGGCGCTGGAGTGGGTCACAGTTCTTCTCCCTGCCGTCGCAGCAGCCGCAGATAGACCAGGGTGACGGCGAGCAGGATGAGCAGCATCACCACGCCGATCGCCGAGCCCAGCCCGTACTCCGAGGACGCGAACGCCTCCTGGTAGGCGTACACGTTGAGCACCATGTTCTGGCCCGCGGTGCCGCCGCCGTTGGTCATGACGTAGATCTGGGTGAAGACCTTGAAGTCCCAGATGATGGACTGGATCGTCACCACGACGAGGATCGGCCGCAGCATCGGGGCCATGATCCCGCGCCAGATCCGCCAGGCGGAGGCGCCGTCGAGGGCGGCGGCCTCCAGCACCTCCCCCGGGATGGCCTTGATGCCCGCGTACACGGTGACCATCACGAACGGGAACGAACACCACACGATCTCGAACAGCACCAGGGCGAAAGCGCTGTAGCGCTCGTACGTCCAGGAGTAGTCCTGGAAGCCGGAGAGCCCGAACCACGTCAGCACCCGGTCGACGGGGCCGTAGTCGGGGTCGAACAGGAACAGCCAGACCGTGGAGCCGGTGACCGCCGGGGTGGCCCAGGCGCCGAGCGCGGCCAGCATCAGCGCCAGCCGCGGTATCGCCCGGACCCGGGTGAGCAGCACCGCGAGCGCGCAGCCCACCGCGAGGGTGGAGACGACGCACACGGCGGCGAAGACGACGGTGGCGAGGGTGACGCTCCAGAACTCGCCGTCGCGGAACAGCTCCGCGTAGTTGGCGAAGCCCTGGAAGCTGGTCGGCTGCCCGCCGCTCACCTGGGCCTGGGTGTACTCCAGGAACGAGATGAGCCCGAGCTGGTAGATCGGATAGATCAGCAGCCCGCCGAGGACGACGAGGGCCGGGGCGAGGTAGAGCCAGGGCGTCCGGCTCCCCCGCCCGGCCCGCCGCCGGGCGCCGCGCGCGGTGCGCCGGGGCGGCTGTTTCCGGGCCGGTTCCGGCCCGGCGTGCTGGGTGATGGTCCCCGAGGTCACTTGCCGAATGCCTCGTCCATCTTCTTCGCCGCCTCGGCGGACGCGGCGTCGACGCTCTTACGGCCGCTGATGATCTGCTGGAACATGGTGGGCAGCACGAGTTGGGAGTCGATGGCCGACCAGCCGGGCGAGGCGGGCACGAACGTGGAGCTGGTGTCCAGCGTCTTCACGAAGGGCTTGACGAACGGGTCCTTGCGCGCGATGTCCCCGCGCACATCGGTGAAGGTGGGCAGGAAGCCCATGGCGTCGTACAGCTTGGCCTGGGTCTTCTTCCCGGCCAGCTGCTCCAGCAGGTCGATGGAGAGCGAGCGGTGGGTGCTGCTCCTGAGCACGCCCAGGTTGTTCCCGCCCGCGAACGCCGGGGCGATGCTGCCCTCCTTGACGCCGGGCAGCGGTACGACCGCGTACTTGCCCTTCACCGATCCCGCCTCGATCGCCTGGTGGTTGAAGTCGCCGCCGATCGTCATGCCCGACTTGCCCGCGGCGAAGGCGGCGACGCTGTCGTTGCCGCCCCACTGGGCGCACTTGGCGGGCGGGCAGTTGTCGTCGGTGATGAGCGAGGTGTAGCTCTTGATGCCCTTCTTTGCGTCGGCGCTGTCGATGGCCGCCTCGTACTCGTTGGAGCCGAACGAGCCCTTCTCGGTCGCCAGCTCGCCGCCGTTGGCCCAGATGAAGGGCAGCGCGCCGTAGGTGTAGGCGCCACCGACCGATATGCCGTAGAGATCGGGCCGCCGCTCGCGGATCTTCTTCGCGGTCGCGATGAGTTCCTTCTGGCTGGTGGGCGGCTCGAGGCCGAGGTCCTTGAAGACGTCGGTGCGGTAGTACAGCGCCCGTACGCCGACGAACAGCGGCACGCCGTACACCTTGCCGCCCACCGTCACCGAGTTCTTGGCGGTGGAGTCGGTGTTCGCCGACTCGTCCCAGGCGCCGAACTCCTTGCCGATGTCGGCGAGTCCGCCGTCCTCCACGTAGCCCGCCGTGTCGGTGTTCCCGTACTCGATGATGTCGGGGGCGCTCTTGGGGTCGTTGAAGGCCGCCTTGATCTTCTGCGCGCGGGTGTCGATGGGGATGTAGGTGACGTCGACCTTGACCCCGTCGTGCTTCTTCTCGAAGGCGGACACGACGCCGTCGACCACGCGTTGCTTCGGCTTGTTGTCGACCTCCTGGAAGAGCCAGACGCGCAGTTTGCCGCTCTTGTCGTCTTCCTTGGCGCTGTTGTCAGAGGTGGAGGGGGCGCAGGCGGTGGCGGTGAGCCCGGCGAGGATGAGCGCCACGGTGGGGACGGCGAGGCGACGCGAGAGGGAGAGGGGGCTGGAGAGCTTCATGGAAACGCACCCTTGGGGAGGGCGTTGCATAACATGCAACGCGTGTTTCGCACAGCACAATATGCGGCAGGCTAGGGAACGTTTGAGGTCCGGACAAGAGGTCTCGACCAATCTTGTGCCGGGGAAACCCGGGCCGGATGAACCGAGCCCCCGGGAAGCCGTGCGCCGGGAAGGCCGTCGGCTACGAGTGCGTCAGCTTCTCGCCCGGGTAGGCGGGCTCGGGATACGGCACGGCCTCCACCCGGGCGCCCGCCGCCGCCAGCCGCTCCACCACCTGGCCCCAGTCCGGCCAGCTCTTCTCGATCCGCCCCAGAATGCGGGCACTCGGGGCGAGGACGATCTCACAGCCGGGGTCGTCCGCCCACTCCAGCAGCCGTGGCAGACCCGGCTGCGCGGCCGACACCACGCAGCTGCCCGCGGGCCGGTAGCCGCGCTCCTCGGCCAGCCGCCCGCACCGCTCCAGCTGGGCGTCCCAGTCCTTCTCGAACTGGCAGTACAGTCCCGCGCCTTCCGCGTCCGGCTCGTCGACCTCGCGCGCGCCGAACACCAGATACGCCACCCGCGGCGCCCCGTCGTTCTCCGCCGTGTCCGTCGCGTCCGCCGCGCCGTTCCCGGCCGCGTCCCGTAACCCGTTCTCCGTACGCCCGCTCATGGGCCGACCCTACTGGGATCACCCGCCGCGCGACACGGGGCCGGACAGCACGGCACGTCCGACCCGCGGCCCCATCTCGGGCCACGGGTCGGACGTGCCGTCTACGCGAAGCTCCGGCGCGGGCGGGCCGGGAGGCTACTTCTTGCCGTCGCCGCCCTTGCCGTCCTTGCCCTTGTCGCCGCCGGCGCCCATGCCCTCGAAGATCTCCTTGCACATGGGGCACACCGGGTACTTCTTCGGGTCGCGGCCCGGAACCCAGACCTTGCCGCACAGTGCGACGACGGGAGATCCGGAGAGCGCGCTCTCCATGATCTTTTCCTTCTGTACATAGTGGGCGTAGCGCTCGTGGTCGCCGTCACCGTGCGACACCTGAGGTGTCGGCTCAACGAGGGTCCCCGTGCCTGCCCCGCGCTCGGGCTCAAGAGTGCTCATACAGCCCTAGGGTACTCATGCCCGCGACGCCCGGCGGGCGCACGCCCCGGCCGTCCGCCGGTCCCGCACCGCCCACAGATGCCTGGCCAGACCGAGGGCCGCGACCCCGGCCGCCGCCCAGGGCAGCACGGCCCCGGACAGCCCCGCCGACAGCGCGGCACCGCTCAGCGCCGAGCCGACCGCGCTGCCCAGGTACAGCGCCGAGTTGTTGAGGGCCAGTGCGACGGTGCCACGCTCCTCCTTACAAGCCAGCAGCCGGTGCTGCTGCGGAACCTGGAGCGCCCAGCCCGCGGCACCCCAGATCACCAGCGCCACCGCGGCGAGCGGCGGTACGGGGGCCAGCACGGGCAGCACCGCCTCGGCGCCCGTGACCACGGCCATGATCACGCCGACCAGCGCCGCGACCCGGCCCGCACCGGCCGCCCCGGTCACCTTGTCCACGAGCCGCCCGATCAGCAGGCTGCCCGCCACCCCGCCCAGGCCCCAGGCCCACAGATACGGCGCCACCTCACGCACCCCGCCCGCCGACTCCAGCACCGGGGCGAGGTAGGTGTACAGCCCCAGGCTCGCGACCGCCGCGAGGAACGACACCTGGACGACGGGGGCCACCGCCCGGTCGGTGACGGCCGTCAGCCGCGCCCGTACCGACACCGCCGGAGCGGCCGGAACGGCCGGCAGCAGCGCCGCGAGCCCGGTCAGCGACACCGCGCCCAGCCCCGTGACCAGCCACAGCGTGGCCCGCCAGCCGGTGTGCTCGGCCAGCAGGACGCCCAGCGGCACCCCGAGCACCGTGCCGGAACTCATGCCGCCCATCACCACGGCCAGCGCCCGGCCGCGCCGCTCGCCGGGGACCAGCGCGGAGGCGGCGGCGGTGGACATCGCCGAGTACACCCCGGCCCCGGCGCCCGCGACCACCCGGGCGCCCAGCAGCGCCCCCAGCGACGGCGCCAGGGCGGTCAGCGCGTTGCCCGCGGTGAAGACGGCGAGCGCCGCCAGGAGCACCAGCCGCGGCCGGGCGCCGTGCAGCAGCCCCGCGACCAGGGGCGCGGAGATCGCGTAGGCGAGCGTGAAGACGGTCACCATCTGCCCGGCCAGGGACACCGTCGTCCCGATGTCGTCCGCGACGACGGGCAGCAGCCCCGCCATCACATAAGCGTCGAGGCCCAGGGTGAACGACCCCAGGGCCAGCAGCCAGACCTTGCGCACGACTCAACTCCCCTGATCAACCACAGTGACGCCGGAAACGTAGGCAGTCTCCGGTTGGCCGGGGAAATGCCGTCCGGGACCGACCTATGCTCAATCGGCATGAGTGCATGGGACAGTGATCGGGACAGGGACAGTGATCGGGACAGCGAACGGGACATCGACGCCCTCCGGCTGCGTCAGCTGCGCGCCTTCCTCGCGGTCGCCGAGGAGCGCAACTTCACCCACGCCGCCGACCGGCTCGGCATCGGCCAGCCCGCGCTGACCCGTACCGTCCGGGCGCTGGAGGAGACCGTGGGCGCGCGGCTGCTGGAGCGCACCACCCGCCGCGTCGCCCTCACCGAGGACGGCCGGGCCCTGTACGCGGACCTCGGCCCGCTGCTGGCCCGGCTGGACGACGCGCTGCGCGCGGTGGGCGGCCGGGCCATGCTGCGGCTCGGCTTCACCTCGCTGCTGCCCGACCGCTGCGCCGCGCTCACCAGCGCCTTCGAGGCCGCCACCGGCGCCGGGGTGCGCCTGGTGCGCCGCGACGCGCCGCTGGCCGGGCTGCGGGCCGGGGCGTGCGACGTCGCGGTCGTACGGGGTGAGGCGCCGCTCGGCGACGAGGTGCGCTCCCGGGTGCTGCTGCGCGAGGCGCGGGTGGCCGCGGTGGCGCGTACGGCGGCGGACGGGCTCGCGGCGGTCGCCCGCAGGCGGGTGCTGGACTGGGCCGAACTGGCGCGGTTCCCGCTGGTGGTGAACACGGTCAGCGGCACCACCCGGCCCGAGCTGTGGCCCGAGGACCACCGGCCGCGACTGGCGTGCACCGCGGACAACTTCGACGAGTGGCTGGAGGCCGTCGCAGCGGGCCACGGCATCGGCGTGGTGTCCGAGGCCGCGGCACAGCGCCACAGCCACCCCGGGATCCGGTTCCTGCGGCTCAAGAACGCGCCGCCGGTCACCGTACGGCTGGCCATCCCGGCCCGCGGCCCGCACCCCCTGGCGGAGCGCTTCTTCGCGATGGCCCTGGCCGGGAGCTAGTTGAGCGAGGGATCGTCCGGGTACGTCGCGACCATCGCCAGCTCGCTGCGCTGACGGCGCAGCACCGCCCGCCACAGCCGCTCCGGGGAGGGCGACGACACGTCCCCCGGCTCCGACTCCACCACGTACCACGCGCCCTCGGACAGCTCGTCCTCCAGCTGCCCCGGGCCCCATCCCGCGTACCCCGCGAAGATCCGCAACGATCCCACCGCGGCCGCCAGCAGTTCCGGCGGCGCCTCCAGGTCCACCAGGCCGATCGCCCCGTGCACCCTGCGCCAGCCGAGTGGCCCGGCGTCCTCGCCGCGCGCCGGGGACCGGCCCGCCTCCCCCGGCACCACGGCCACGCCCAGCGCCGAGTCCAGCGACACCGGACCGCCCTGGAAGACCACGCCCGGTTCACCGGCCAGCTCGGCCCAGGACTCCAGGATGTCCCCGACGCCCACGGGGGTCGGCCGGTTCAGGACCACGCCGAGGGAGCCCTCCTCGTCGTGGTCGAGGAGCAGCACCACCGCGCGGTCGAAATTCGGGTCAGCAAGCGCCGGTGTCGCGACAAGCAGCCGTCCTGTGAGGGAGGACACCTCGGTCATGGCCACATGATCCCGCATATCCGGTCCGGACGGGGAGTGGAAGACGAGACCCGTATGAGAGCAGGTCGGGGCGTACGACAGCAGGAGCGGCGCACGTGACGGTCGGTTTCGGGGACGGAACGGAGTGTGGCGCGACGCATACCGATCCATTTCGTGGGTGCAACAGCCTTACGGGGGCGGCCTCGAAGGCGTTTAGTCTTGCCTTTTGGCCCCTTGCCCGTCTCAGGAACGCGAGACCAGATGACCCGCTCGAACGATGTCCTGCTCGTCCATGGCGGCACCCCGCTGGAGGGCGAGATCAATGTCCGCGGCGCGAAGAACCTCGTGCCGAAGGCCATGGTCGCCGCCCTGCTCGGCAGTGCGCCGAGCCGACTGCGCAACGTCCCCGACATCCGCGATGTGCGGGTGGTGCGCGGGCTGCTGCAGCTGCACGGTGTGACGGTGCGCCCCGGCGACGAGTCCGGTGAGCTGGTGCTCGACCCCACCCATGTGGAGAGCGCCAATGTCGCCGACATCGACGCGCACGCCGGCTCTTCGCGCATCCCGATCCTCTTCTGCGGTCCGCTGCTGCACCGCCTCGGCCACGCCTTCATCCCGGGCCTGGGCGGCTGCGACATCGGCGGCCGGCCGATCGACTTCCACTTCGACGTGCTGCGCCAGTTCGGCGCGACGATCGAGAAGCGCGCGGACGGCCAGTACCTGGAGGCTCCGCACCGGCTGCGGGGTACGAAGATCAGGCTGCCGTACCCGTCGGTGGGCTCCACCGAGCAGGTGCTGCTCACGGCGGTGCTCGCCGAGGGTGTGACGGAACTCTCCAACGCGGCCGTCGAACCGGAGATCGAGGACCTCATCTGCGTGCTGCAGAAGATGGGCGCCATCATCTCCATGGACACCGACCGGACGATCCGGATCACCGGTGTCGACAAACTCGGCGGCTACAACCACCGCGCCCTCCCGGACCGCCTCGAGGCCGCCTCCTGGGCGAGCGCGGCGCTGGCGACCGAGGGCAGCGTCTACGTACGCGGCGCCCGCCAGCGCGAGATGATGACCTTCCTGAACACCTTCCGCAAGGTCGGTGGCGCCTTCGACATCGGCGACGAGGGCATACGGTTCTGGCACCCGGGCGGCAAGCTCAACGCGATCGCCCTGGAGACCGACGTCCACCCCGGCTTCCAGACCGACTGGCAGCAGCCGCTGGTGGTGGCGCTGACCCAGGCCTCGGGCCTGTCCATCGTCCACGAGACGGTGTACGAGTCGCGGCTGGGCTTCACCTCCGCGCTGAACCAGATGGGCGCGCACATCCAGCTCTACCGCGAGTGCCTGGGCGGCTCGGCGTGCCGCTTCGGCCAGCGGAACTTCCTGCACTCCGCGGTCGTGTCGGGCCCGACCCGGCTCCAGGGCTCCGACCTGGTCATCCCCGACCTGCGCGGCGGCTTCTCGTACCTGATCGCGGCCCTCGCCGCGCAGGGCACGTCCCGGGTCCACGGCATCGACCTGATCAACCGGGGCTACGAGAACTTCATGCACAAGCTGGTCGAGCTGGGCGCCAAGGTGGAGCTCCCGGGCGACGCCGACGCCGTGTAACGCCACCCGCCCCTCCCCGAAACCGGGGCACCACCCCTGGGCCCGGCGCGCCGGGCGGCGTAGCCGCCGCGACCGGGGCGCGGGCGTGGCCGGGCACCCCCCTGGGCCCCCGGCGCCTCCGGCGCGCGGGCGGGGTGCGTGGGGGCTCAGGCCCGCGGGGCCGCGTCTGCCGCTTCTGGCCCCGCCACGGCGTGGCTGGGGGCGGGGGAGACGGGGCGCGTGGGGGCTGAGCGGGGGTGATGGGCCCTGAGGGGCCGCGTAAGGCGTCTGAGGCGACTCAGCGGGCCGTGGAGGACGGCGAAGGGCGGCCACCCGCACCGGGTGGCCGCCCCACTATGTGTCGCCAGGCGTCTTACTTGCCCTTGGCGGCTTCCTTCAGCTTGGAGCCCGCGGAGACCTTCACGCTGTAGCCGGCCGGGATCTCGATCGGCTCACCGGTCTGCGGGTTGCGCGCGGTGCGAGCGGCACGGTGCGTGCGCTCGAAGGTCAGGAAGCCGGGGATGGTGACCTTCTCGTCGCCCTTGGCGACGACCTCGCCGGTCACCTCGGCCAGGGCCGCCAGAACGGCGTCGGCGTCCTTGCGGGTCACCTCGGCGCGCTCGGACAGAGCGGCCACCAGCTCACTGCGGTTCATGTTGTACTCCCGTGTTCATCTTGCCATTAGGCGTGAGATCGAAGCCGATGCTGCCAGGGCCCTCGGACAGTCCCCGGACCCGGGTCTGCTGTTTCAGACCCTCGCGCCCGGAACGCATCCTGCCCCCACCTGTGGCGGGAAAGCCAATCCGGAACCCCGGAGAGTCACACGAAAAGCGCCGTGGCGGTCGTTTTCCTGCCCGCCACCCTATGGCGGCCCCAGGTAGCCCAAGGGCCGCGACGCGCCGTGCCCGGCTCAGACCGCGGTGGTCCCGGTCACAGGCTTCGCCGCTTCACGCACGGCTCCGGCGACCGCTCCCGCGACCTTGTCGTTGAAGACGCTCGGAATGATGTAGTTGGCATTCAGTTCGTCGTCGTGGACGACATCCGCGAGCGCACCCGCCGCGGCCAGCATCATGTCGGTGTTCACCGTACGGGACTGGGCGTCCAGGAGGCCACGGAAGACACCCGGGAAGACCAGCACGTTGTTGATCTGGTTCGGGAAGTCCGAGCGGCCGGTGGCCACCACAGCCGCCGTCTGGCGGGCGATCGCCGGGTCCACCTCGGGGTCCGGGTTGGCCAGCGCGAAGACGATCGCGTCGTCCGCCATCGCCGCCACATCCTCGCCGGAGAGCACGTTCGGGGCCGACACACCGATGAAGACGTCCGCGCCCCGCACAGCCTCACGCAGCGTGCCCGTGACACCGTCGGGGTTGGTGTTGTCCGCGATCCACCGCAGCGGGGAGTCCGGGTCCGCCGAGACCAGGTCCTCGCGGCCGGAGTGGACCACGCCGTGGATGTCGGCGACGACCGCGTGCCGCACCCCGGCGGCGCTCAGCAGCTTCAGGATCGCGGTGCCCGCCGCGCCCGCGCCGGACATCACCACCCGCACGTCCTCGATCTTCTTGCCCACCACCCGCAGCGCGTTGGTCAGCGCAGCGAGCACCACGATCGCGGTGCCGTGCTGGTCGTCGTGGAAGACCGGGATGTCCACCGCCTCGCGCAGCCGCGCCTCGATCTCGAAGCAGCGGGGGGCGGAGATGTCCTCCAGGTTGATGCCCGCGAAGCCCGGGGCGATGGCCTTGACGATCTCCACGATGGCGTCGCTGTCCTGGGTGTCCAGGCAGATCGGCCAGGCGTCGATCCCGGCGAAGCGCTTGAACAGCGCCGCCTTGCCCTCCATGACCGGCAGTGCGGCCTTGGGGCCGATGTTGCCCAGGCCCAGCACCGCGGAGCCGTCGGTGACGACCGCGACGCTGTTGCGCTTGATCGTCAGCCGCCGGGCGTCCTCGGGGTTGTCCGCGATCGCCTGGCACACCCGCGCCACACCCGGGGTGTAGACCATGGACAGGTCGTCACGGTTGCGGATGGGGTGCTTGGACGACATCTCGATCTTGCCGCCGAGGTGCATCAGGAACGTACGGTCGGAGACCTTGCCCAGCGAGATGCCCTCGATACCGCGCAGCTTCTCCACGATCTCATCGGCGTGCGCGGTCGAGCTCGCCGCGATGGTGACGTCGATACGGAGCTTCTCGTGGCCGGAAGCGGTCACATCGAGGCCGGTGACGGAGCCACCGGAGGACTCCACGGCCGTGGTCAGCTGGCTGACCGCGGTACCGCTCGCGGGGACCTCCAGCCGGACCGTCATCGAGTACGAGACGCTGGGCGCCGTTGCCATGACCGTCTTCCTCTGCTTTCCCTTGAACCAGGTGTGCCGGGCCCGAGATGGCCGGGCCACATCCTCAGATGGTTGCACCTACCTTCTGGTACGAGGTAACCCGGCCCGACTTTCGGACATATTGTTCTGACATACCAGGGGTGGGGTCAGCCGAGTGGAAAGCCCCACTCCTTCGCGGGAACGCCGGGCGAGGCGGACCGTTCCCGCAGCGCACGCCCCTAGGCTCTGGCGCGCACAGCGCCGAACGACGTCCACCGGCGTCGAGGAACACAAGGAGCAGCGGGCATGGCTCAGGGCACCGTCAAATGGTTCAACGCCGAGAAGGGCTACGGCTTCATCGCCCAGGAGGGCGGCGGGCCGGACGTCTTCGTCCACTACAGCTCGATCAACGGCAACGGCTACCGCAGCCTTGCCGACGACCAGCGGGTCGAATTCCAGATCGTGCAGGGCCGCAAGGGGCCACAAGCCGAAGAGGTCCGCGTCCTCAGCTGAGAACGCGGACCTCTTCGCCATGACGTTGTAGGTGGCACCGACCCGCCATGCTCGCCTCGCGGCAAGTGGTCGCTCGTAGCGACGATGGTTGGGCCCGGGGGCTTGGATCGAGCCGGTGCCACAGCAAGGCTAACAAACCATCCCCGGAAGCGATTCCCCGTCGGAGGGGCCGTTTTCGTTCCGTCCCCCAGTCGTCCCTCAGTCGGCCCTCAGCAGGTCCGGGACGCCCTCCCGGTCCGGGTCGTCGCGCTCGCCCGGGACGACCGTCAGCCGCTGGGTCGCCCGGGTGAGCGCCACGTACAGCACCCGCAGCCCGGCCGGTGACTCGTCGGCGATCTCGGCGGGCGAGACCACCAGCGTCGCGTCGTACTCCAGCCCCTTGGCCTCCAGGCTGCCCAGCGCCACCACCCGGTCGCCGAGCCCGGCCAGCCAGCGGCGGGCCCGTTCGCGGCGGCCCATGGCGACGACGACGCCGACCGTGCCGTCCACCTCGTCCAGCAGCCGGGCCGCCTCGGCGCGGACATGGCTGCCCAGGTCGCCGTCCGCGTGCGCCGGGAGCGGCGCGAACCGCGGTACGGCGCCGGTCGATCGGACCGCGCGGGGCGCGGGGGTGCCGGGCATCGCGAGCGCCAGGACCCTGGCGGCCAGTTCGGCGATCTCCGCCGGGTTGCGGTAGTTGACGGTGAGGGTGAAGCGGCGGCGCGGGCGGGTGCCCAGCGCCTCGTCGCGGGCCTCGGCCGCCTCGTCCGGGTCGGACCAGGAGGACTGGGCCGGATCGCCGACCACCGTCCAGGTGGCGTGGCGGCCGCGCCGCCCCACCATCCGCCACTGCATGGGCGTCAGGTCCTGGGCCTCGTCGACGATGACGTGCGCGTAGTCGGTGCGCTCCTGCTCCGCCCGGTCCGCGCGGCCGCGCCGGGGCGTGGTGCGGTCGGCGAAGGTGGTCAGCTCGTCCAGCCCGGTGAGCTGGTCCAGCGGATCGGCCTCGCGGGGTTTCGCCGGGCGGGCCGGGGCGCCCAGGATGGTGTGCAGCTCGTCCAGCAGCGCCACGTCGTGCACCGACAGCGGGCCCTGTCCGTCCGGGCCCAGCCGGGCCAGGGAGCGGGCCACCAGACGGGCCTCGCGCGGGTTCAGCACCCGCCGTGACCAGCGGCCCAGCCGCTTCTCGTCGGCCATCGCGGCGAGCACCGAGCGCGGGGTCAGCTCGGGCCACCAGGCGTCCAGGAAGCCGGTGAACGCGTCCTCGCCGGAGATGTCCTCGTCGAAGCCCTCGCGCGCCTCGGCGGCCAGTTCGGGGTCCGTGTAGCGGCGCGGGCCGCCCGTACGGGCCCACAGCGCGTCCAGCAGCAGCCGGCGGGCGCGCGGGCGCAGCAGGTTGACGGGCGCGGTGCCGCCCAGCACGTTCTGCCGGATGCGGCGCAGCTCGTCGGCGCCCAGCTCGACGCGGGCGCCGAAGGCGACGACCCGCAGGCGCTCGGGCGGCCCGCCGGGTCTCTCGCCTCTGCCGGGCGCGTCGGATGCCGTCAGGGCCACGTCGTCCAGGGTGAGCTGGCCGTCGTCGGCGGGCGCCGGGCCCGCGGGGGCGCGGGACGGCAGCTCCAGGGCGCCGCGGGCCGCCTTGCGCAGGACCTTCATCATGCGCGAGGAGCCCTTGATCCGGGCCACGGCCGGTTCGTCGTACGTGGTGGCCTCGGCGCCCTCGACCAGAGAGCCGACCGCGCGGATCGCCACCTGGCCCTCCTCGCCCAGCGAGGGCAGCACGCCCTCGGTGTACGCGACGAGCAGCGGGGTGGGGCTGACGACCAGGATGCCGCCCGCGTACCGCCTGCGGTCCTGGTAGAGCAGATACGCCGCGCGGTGCAGCGCGACCGCGGTCTTGCCGGTGCCGGGGCCGCCCTCGACCTCGGTGACGGAGGCGGCGGGGGCGCGGATCACCAGGTCCTGTTCGGCCTGGATGGAGGCGACGATGTCGCGCATGGTGTGGCCGCGGGCCTGGCCGAGCGCGGCCATCAGCGCGCCGTCGCCGACCACCGGCAGCACCTCGCCGCCGAGGGTCGCGATCAGCTCGGGGCGCATCAGGTCGTCCTCGACGCCGAGCACCCGGCGGCCCTTGCTGCGGATCACGCGGCGGCGGACGACCCGGCCGGGGGCGACCGGGGTGGAGCGGTAGAAGGGGGCGGCGGCGGGGGCCCGCCAGTCGATCACCAGCGGCGAGTAGTCGGCGTCCAGCACCCCGATGCGGCCGATGTGCAGGGTCTCCGCGATCTCCGCGCGGTCCCCGTCCGCGCCCGGCCGGATGGCGTCGTCGGCGGGTTCCACGGAGGTGTACGCCCCGTCGGGGCCGCGCTCGCCGTCCTTGCCGAGGAGCAGATCGATGCGGCCGAAGAGGAAGTCCTCGAACTCGCTGTTCAGCCGGTTGAGGTGCACCCCGGCCCGGAACACCTGTGCGTCGCGCTCGGCGAGTGCGCCCGGCGTGCCGACCTGTCCGCGTTTGGCGGCGTCGTCCATGAGGAACTCCGCCTCGTGGATCTTCTCCTCCAAGCGGCGGTACACGCGGTCCAGATGGGTCTGTTCGATCCGGATCTCACGGTCCCGGACCCCGTCCCCGCCGTCATGCGGCGGGGCCGTCCGGCTGACGTGCGTGACGTTCTGCGTGGCGTTCTGCGCGGCCACCCAAGCCCCCTTCTGTGTACATAGGGCAGCCGTCAACCGTACACCCACCCGTACGCGCGACTCAGATATTGACCTCGGCCAGCCGCTGGCCATCGAGGGTGCGGACCTCGAAGCGGGCGATGTCGCTCTGGTTCATCGCCGCGCCGCCCTGCGCGTACAGCGGCTCCTTGTTCCAGCGGGAGCCGTCGCCGTCCTTGATCCCGTAGCCCGCGCCGGGCACGGCCCACGTCGTGACGGTCTCCTCGTGACCGTCCTTGCCGATGGCGATCAGATCGCAGCTCTTGGGCCCCTTGACGTTGCCCAGCTTGAACGCGATGGCGGTGCCCCAGCCCTTCGGGGTGAGCGAGACCGAGGCGTCCACCTTGGTCTCGGGGTCCACCGAGCTGTACTTCTTGCCCTGGTCGTAGGCCGCCCGCGCCGGGTTGGCCGCGGCGACCGGGGGGTTCGTGCCGCCACCGCCCTCGTCGGACCCCGAGGTGAGCGCCGCGCCCACGAACGGGCCGCCGACGATCAGGATGCCCGCCGCGGCGACGAGGAAGAGCCGCCTGCGGCCCTTCGTACGGCGGCTCGCCGTCACCTCGCCGAGCAGCCGGCCCAGCAGCTCGGGCCCGGGGCGGGCGGTGAGGGTGGCGGGGTCGGGAACGGCCGTGCCGTCCGCGTTGGTCGCGTAGTCCGCCAGCAGCGGGGGGATGCCCATCAGCCCGTCCAGCTCTGCCGCACACCGGTCGCACCCGATCAGGTGCTCCTCGAAACGCGCCGCGTCGGCCGCGTCGAGGACGCCGAGCGCATAGGCGCCGACGGCGGTGTGCTGCTGGTCGTCCGCTGTCGGCATCATGCCGTGACCCCCCGTTCCTCAAGTGAGAGCTTGAGGGCACGCATCGCGTAGAAAACCCGGGATCGTACGGTCCCGGGCGGCACGCGCAGCACTTCCGCAGCCTCACTCACCGTCCGTCCCTTGAAGTATGTCTCGACGAGCGCCTCTCTGTGCGCATCGGACAGGTCATTCAGGGCATCGGAAATGGTCATCTGGCGCAGCGCCCGGTCTATGTCATCCGCTGCGGGCATGACATGCAGGGGGGCCGCGTCGACCTCATGGGGGCGGGCACGGCGGCTTCGGTGGCCGTCGATGACGATGCGGCGAGCCACGGTTACCAGCCACGGGCGTACGGAACCGCCGCTGCGCTGCAACTGGTCGGCATTGCGCCACGCCCGTAAAAGCGTCTCCTGAACCACGTCCTCGGCGCGGTGCCGGTCGCCTGCGACCAGGCGCAGGACGAAGGCGAGAAGCGGGCCCGCATGCTCCGCATAGAGCGCGCGCATCAGCGCGTCGTCCGGTGTCGTCCTCTCGGTCACGAGGGCATCTTTGCGTACGCAAGCCGCTGGGTCGAGGGGCGTACGGGCTGGAATGATCCGCAGTTCATTCACAACCCTGTGACATTCCTCCCACTTCCGCGGTGAACATTTGCCGGGCCACGGCACGTACTTGAGGCCGAGAACCCGGCGCCGGGCGGGCGTCGGCCACCATAAAGGGCTCCCTCCCCAAACCCCGCCCCGCAGGCCCCGGTCCCCCCATCCGGGGCCTGCGTCATGTCTGAAACTCGTTCATGTTTTGCTCGTGCTTTGGGTTTAGACGGCGGCGATGGCGTGCCACGCGCTCCCGATTGCCGCACACCTCGCTGGAACACCAGCGGCGGCGCCGGCCCCGCGAGGTGTCCAGGTACACCAGCGAGCAGCTCTCCCCCTCGCAGCGCCGCAGCTGCCCGCGCGCGACGGGGTCGGTGAGCAGCGCGACGGCGTCGCGGGCGACCTGGGCCAGCAGCGCCCCGCAGTCGGGGGCGGCGGCGAGCCGGGCGACGAGGGTGCCGTCGGTGGCGCGTACGGCCCGTACGGCGGGCGGGGCGGTGGCGGCGAGCGCGTTCACCCGCTCCAGGTCCGGCCCCGCCGCCCTGCCCTCCACCTCCATGTGCACGATGCGGTGGAGGAGGTCGCGGGCGGCCCGGAAGCGGGTGAGCCAGGTGGTGTCGACGGCGTCGAGGACTTCGCGGGCCGTGCCGTGCGGGATGAGTCCGGTGCCGAGGAGCCACGCCCTGAGGGGTTCGACGCCGTCGAGGCGTTCCACGGGGGTCTCGCTGAGGCGTCCGTCGACGGTGGCCACCAGGTCCAGGCAGATCCGCCCGGCGTCGAACCGCAGGGCGAAGGCGTCCGCCGCCATGTTCCTGTCACCTCCAGGGTGTGCTCCCCCCAGGGTGCCCGTCCGGGGCGCGCCCCGGTACCCCGCCGCCAGTGGGGGCTCGCGCTTTGTTCCCCACCCCGCCCCTCCCCGAACCGGGGGCAAGCCCCCGGGCCCCGGGTGGGGGCTCCGCCCCCACACCCCCGCTCCTCAAACGCCGGAGGGGCTGGGAGGTACTGCCCGGAGGGGCTGGGAGGTGACCTGGTTGTGGGCAATCGTTCCGCAGGGCGGAACGGGTGGGCCCAAGCCGACCACCGGCCCGCACCCGGAAACGAAACGCCAGGGGCACAACCCACCCACCGGCCCGCGCCCGGGAGCGAAGGCCCAGGTAGGGCTACGCGTCCGCCGCGGCGTCCAGCGCCAGCCGGTAGCCCCGCTTGACCACCGTCTGGATCAGCTTCGGCGATCCGAGCGCCGCGCGCAGGCGGGCCATCGCCGTCTCCACGGCGTGCTCGTCGCGGCCCGCCCCCGGCAGCACCTTCAGCAGTTCGGCGCGGGCCACGACCCAGCCCGGGTGCCGGGCCAGGGCACGCAGCAGGGCCATCCCGGCGGGCGGTACTGTGCGCAGCTCGCCGTCCACGACCACCGCGTGGCCGCGGATCTCCAGCCGTCGCCCGGCGACCGACAACGGGCGGACCCGGCCGGGCAGCTCGGCGGTCAGCAGCTGCACGAGCGGCCCGAGCCGGAAGCGTTCGGGCTGACTGGTGGGGACGTCCTGGGCCTCCAGCGGCAGCGCGGTGACGGGCCCGACGCACGCGGGCAGCACATCGTGGCGCAGCGCGTCGAGCAGGTCCTCGCGCATGCCCCGCCGCTCCGCCCGGTCCAGCAGGCTCGCGGCGGCGGGGGCGCTGGTGAAGGTGATGGCGTCCACGGCGCGGGCGACCGTGGCGTCCAGCAGCCGGTCGACGGGGCCGATGTCCTCCGGTGGCATCCACCGGTAGACCGGCACGCCGACCACCTCCGCGCCCCCGGCGCGCAGCGACTCGACGAAGCCGGGCAGCGGTTCGCCATGCAGCTGGACGGCGATGCGGCGGCCGTCGACGCCCTCCTCCAGCAGCCGGTCGAGCAACTCGGCCATCGATTCGGAGGCCGGGGACCACTTCTCGGTGAGCCCGGCGGCCCGTACGGCACCGCGCACCTTGGGCCCGCGGGCCAGGAGTTCGACGTCGCGCAGCCGGTTCAGCAGGGCGTCGCCGAGCCCCCAGCCGTCGGCGGCCTCGACCCAGCCGCGGAAGCCGATGGCGGTGGTGGCGACCACCACATCGGGGGCGTGGTCGATCAGCCGCTTGGTGGCGGTGAGCAGTTCGGAGTCGTCGGAGAGCGGTACGATCCGCAGCGCCGGCGCGTGCAGGACTGCCGCGCCGCGCCGCAGCAGCAGGGCGCCGAGTTCATCGGCGCGGCGCGCGGCGGTGACGCCGACGGTGAACCCCGCGAGGGGTCCGACGGTCGTCGCCTGTTGGTGGTCTCGCTGCATGTGGCTCTGGCTCTCGGCTCTCGTCCCGGTTCACTGTCGTATGCGCGCCTTGGGGTGAGTCGTCATCCTGACGCGGTCCCGTGTCGGACGCGGTTCCGGCACGTTTCCCGGGTGTAACGGGGCGTACGGTCACGGGCACCCTCCGACCGTACGCCTCCGCGACGGATGGCTCACACGTCCGCGTAGGCGGGCTGCGGCGCGGCCTGCGCCTCCGGCGCACCGGCCCCCGCGGGCCGGGCCGCCGCCGGGGTGCGGCGAAGGTACACGACCCAGGTGACCGCCGAGCACAGGGCGTAGAAGGCGAGGAAGGAGACGAAGGCCGGGGTGCCGGAGTGGGCGCTGCCGAAGGACTCCCGGAAGGCCAGGTTGATGCCGAGGCCGCCGAGCGCGCCGACCGCCCCGATCAGCCCCATCGCCGCGCCGGACAGCCGCCGCCCGTAGGCCGCGGCCTCCTCGCCGGTGAGCCCTCGCGCCGCGGCCTTGGCCTGGAAGATGCCGGGGATCATCTTGAACGTGGAGCCGTTGCCGAGCCCGCTGAGGACGAACAGGGCGATGAAGCCGGTGAGGAAGACGGGCAGCGAGCGCTGCGCGGAGGCGTAGACGACCACGAGCGTCGCGGCGGCCATCCCGCCGAAGTTCCACAGGGTGATCCGCGCACCGCCGTACGTGTCGGCCAGCCGCCCGCCCACGGGGCGGATG
Source organism: Streptomyces sp. NPDC007983 (assembly GCF_042958345.1). Taxonomy (NCBI): domain Bacteria; kingdom Bacillati; phylum Actinomycetota; class Actinomycetes; order Kitasatosporales; family Streptomycetaceae; genus Streptomyces; species Streptomyces sp. NPDC007983. The sequence continues at coordinate 77,278 of NZ_JBIBJI010000013.1, read as the reverse complement.
AGGGAGCCGAGCAGCGGGCCGATGAAGGTGAGCGAGGCGGCCTGCAGCGGGGTGCGGTCGAACTGGTTCTGCAGCACCAGGCCGAAGGCGAAGCTGTAGCCGATGAACGAGCCGAAGGTGCCGATGTAGAGCAGCGACATGATCCAGGTGTGGGCGTCCCGGGCCGCCTCCCGGGCCGCCCCGGTGTCGTTCTTCACCGGCGCGAGGTTGTCCATGAAGAGCGCCGCGAGCACCCCCGCGACCACGATCAGCGGGAGGTAGACGGCCAGCACGATCCGCGGGTGGGAGGCCCCGGCCGTGCCGATGACGAGCAGGCCGATCAGCTGGATGACCGGCACGCCGATGTTGCCGCCGCCCGCGTTGAGCCCGAGCGCCCAGCCCTTTTTGCGCAGCGGGTAGAAGGAGTTGATGTTGGTCATGGAGGACGCGAAGTTCCCGCCGCCGACCCCGGTGAGCGCCGCGACCACCAGGAACGTGGTGTACGAGGTGCCGGGCTCCATCACCACGGCCGCCACCACCGACGGCACCAGCAGCATCGCGGCGCTGATGATCGTCCAGTTGCGTCCGCCGAAGCGGGCCACGGCGAAGGTGTACGGGACCCGCAGCACCCCGCCGACCAGGGTGGGCATCGCGACCAGGAAGAACTTCCCGGCCGGGTCGACCCCGTACTCCGGCCCCATGAACAGCACCATCACCGACCACAGGCTCCAGATGGAGAAGCCGATGTGCTCGGACAGGATGGAGAAGACCAGGTTCCGGGTCGCTATCCGCTCCCCCTTCTCGCGCCAGAACGTCTCGTCCTCCGGGTCCCACTCCTCGATCCAGCGGCCCCCCTTACGGGCGGCGGTGGTGGTCGGGGCAGTCATCGCGCCTCCACAGTGCTCGGTGTCGCTGCCCGACGCTAGGCACAGCGGATTTCCGGCCCGTGGCGCCAGGTGACCGGCACGAAACCTTGCTCTCACCCGCGGGGGCGGGGTGCGGTGAGGCCGCGGGGCCCGCCGGAATCACGGGCTTCCCCACCATTTTGTCAACGCCATTGACATACCTCTCCGCGCACACCTATACCTCTGCCCATCGAAGCGCTTCGACGAACGTTGCACGTGCACATTCCTCCCAACCCTCCCGGAGGCAGTGGATGTTGACGGCACGGAAACGGACGACACGAACGGGGGCCGTCATCGCGGCCGCGCTCGCTGGGGCCCTGGTCCTGGCGGGGTGCGGGGGCGGTGGGGACGAGGCCGGGGACGGCAAGACGCTCACGTTATGGCATTACGAGGCGCCCAATGGCGCCATGGGCGCGGCCTGGAAGCAGGCGATCGAGGAGTTCAAGAAGAGCCATCCGGGCGTCACGGTGAAGTTCGAGGAGAAGGGCTTCGAACAGATCCAGAAGACCGCCTCGATGGTGCTGGGATCGGACAGCGCGCCCGACCTCATGGAGTACAACAAGGGCAACGCCACCACCGGGCTGCTCTCCAAGCAGGGGCTGCTCACCGACCTCTCCCCGGAGGTCACCAAGCGCGGCTGGGACAAACCGCTCAGCGCGGGGGTGCGCACCACCAGCCGGTACGACGAGCGGGGCGTGATGGGCTCCGGCAAGTGGTTCGGGGTGCCGAACTACGCCGAGTACACGATGGTCTACTTCAACAAGACCCTCTTCGAGAAGCACAAGGTGAAGGTCCCGACCACCTTCGCCGAGTTCACCGCCGCGCTGAAGGCGTTCAAGGACAAGGGCGTCACCCCGCTCGCGAGCGCGGGCGCCGAATACCCCGCCCAGCAGTACGTGTACCAGCTGGCCCTGTCCAAGGCCGACCGCTCGTGGGTGGACGCGTACGAGCAGTACAAGGGCAAGCCCGACTTCCACGACGCCGCCTGGACCTACGGCGCCACCACCTTCGCCGACTGGGTGAAGAAGGGTTGGATCGCGAAGAGTTCGAGCGGCACCAAGGCCGAGGACGCGGGCGCGGCGTTCATCGCGGGGAAGTACCCGATGTTCTTCTCCGGCAGCTGGTGGTTCGGCCGCTTCAAGTCGGAGATCAAGGACGAGTGGGGCACGTTCCCCTTCCCCGGTTCGAAGCTGACGCTCGGCTCCGGCGGCAATCTGTGGGTCGTCCCCAAGGGCGCGAAGAACAAGCAGCTCGCGTACGACTTCATCGACATCACGATGAAGAAGGGCATCCAGAACACCCTGGGCAACAAGGGCGGCGTGCCCGTGGCCGCCGATCCGGCCGCGATCACCGACCCCAAGGCCAAGAGTCTGATCCAGGACTTCACCGCCTACTCCGACCGCGGCGGCCTCGCCTTCTACCCGGACTGGCCGGTGCCCGGCTTCTACGACACCCTCGTCTCCGAGACCCAGAAGCTGATGACGGGCGACTCGAAGCCCGGCGCCTATCTGGACGCGCTGGAGAAGGCGTACGAGGCGGGCGCGCCGAAGGGATGAACCGGCAGCGCGAGTATCCGTACACGCTCTTCCTGATCCCCGGCGCGCTGGCCTTCCTGGCCGTCATCGTCGTGCCGTTCCTGATGAACACCGGGATCAGCTTCACCCACTGGCAGGGCGTCGGCACCCCGGAGTGGGCCGGTCTGGACAACTACCGGGACCTGCTGGACGACGACGCCTTCTGGGAGTCCTTCCGGCACAGCCTCGCCATGGTGGTGGCGATGGCCGCGATCCCGACCGCGCTCGGTCTGGTGCTGGCCGCCGCGCTGTTCGACTTCGTCGGCAAGCACTTCGGCAGCCGCACCGCGAGCGTGCTGCGCGCCTGCTTCTACCTCCCGCAGGTGCTGCCGATCGCGGTGGCGGGCATCGTGTGGAGCTGGATCCTGGCCCCCGAGAGCGGCGCCCTCAACGTTTCTCTGAAGGCGGTGGGCCTCGGCTCGCTGCGCCACGACTGGCTGGGCGACCCGGACCTCGCGCTGTACAGCGTGATGGGCGTGATGGTCTGGGTCCAGCTGGGCTTTCCGCTGGTGGTGTTCATGGCGGGGCTGCAGCGCGTCGATCCGGCGCTGTACGAGGCGGCCGAGCTGGACGGCGCCTCGTGGTGGCGGCGGTTCTGGCATGTGACGCTGCCGCAGATCCGCCCGGAGATCTCCGTGGTGCTGCTGTGGTGCACGATCGCCGCGCTCAAGGTGTTCGGCGCGGTGTATGTGCTCACCAAGGGCGGCCCGGGCGGGGCGACCAATGTCCCCTCGTACTTCTCCTTCCAGTCGTTCTTCGAGAAGACGCAGGTCGGCTACGGCTCCGCGGTCTCGACCGTGCTCACCGTGATCATCCTGGCGCTGGCCCTGGTCGCCCTGCGCCTCCAGACGAGGGCGGAGGACCAGGAGCGGTGAGGGCCGTGAAGCGATATCCGGTGCTGGCGGCGCTGATCGTGGCGGCCGTCCTGATGGTGCTGCCGTTCCTGGTGGTCGCCCTCAACGCGGTGAAGTCGCCCGCCGAGTACTCCGCGAACGGGCCGCTGAGCCTGCCGAAGGGGCTCTATCTGGACGGGATCGAGGACTTCTGGAAACGGGTCGACTTCGGGCAGAAGCTGGTCAACTCCGTACTGATCTCGGGCTCGGTGGCGGTCGGCGCCGCCGTGCTGTCCGTGCTCAACGCGTACGCCATCGGCATCGGCCGGGTGAAGGGCCGCCCCTGGGTGCTGGCCTTCTTCGTGCTGGCGAACATGCTGCCGCAGGAGGCGCTGGTCTACCCCGTCTACTACCTGTCGAAGGAGGTGGGGCTGTACGACACCCGGCTGAGCGTGATCCTCGTCTTCACCGTGATCCAGGCCGCGTTCGGCACGTATCTGTTCTCCTCCGTCCTCGGTGCCTTCCCCAGGGAGATCATCGAGGCGGCCCGGATCGACGGCGCGAACAAGTGGCAGGTGCTGTGGCGGGTGGTGGTGCCGGTCAGCCGCCCGACCATCGGGGTGCTGCTGGTGTTCTTCTTCATCTGGACCTGGAACGAGTTCCTGCTGCCGCTGGTGATGCTGATCTCCAACGACAACCAGACGGTGTCGGTCGCCCTCGGCGTCCTCCAGGGCCAGCGGCTGATGGACGCCACCATGACCAACGCGGCCGCCCTGCTCGGCGTGGTCCCCGCGATCATCTTCTTCCTGATCTTCCAGCGGACCCTGACCCGTGGCATCGCCGCGGGCGCGGTCAAGTGACGAGGAGCGCCGCCCATGAAGTTCAGCGACGGCTACTGGCTGCTGCGCGAGGGCGTCACCGCCGGGTACCCGACCGGGGTCCTGGACGTGGAGACCGGCCCCGGCAGCCTCACCGTGCACGCCCCCACCCATCCGGTCCGCCGCCGCGGCGACCTCCTCAAGGGCCCGGTCCTCACCCTGACCTGCACCGCGCCGATGCCCGGCGTGATCGGGGTCCGGCTCACCCACTTCGCGGGCGGGGTCGACCGGGGCCCGTCGTTCGAGCCGGCAGGGGAGGACGGCACCGCCGAGGTGGACTGCGACGAGGACGAGGCCCGGCTCACCTCCGGCGCCCTCACCGTACGCATCGCCCGCACCGGCCCCTGGCGGGTCGCCTTCGAGGCGGCGGGACGCACGCTCACCGGCAGCGGGCCCAAGGACATGGGCATCATGGAGACCGCCGACGGCCACCACTATCTGCGCGAGCGGCTGACCCTGCGCGTCGGCACCTCCGCGTACGGCCTCGGCGAGCGCTTCGGCCCGCTGGTGAAGAACGGCCAGACCGTCGACATCTGGAACGCCGACGGCGGCACCGCCACCGAACAGGCCTACAAGAACGTCCCCTTCTACCTCACCGACGCGGGCTACGGCGTCTTCGTCGACCACCCCGGCAAGGTGTCCTTCGAGGTCGGCTCGGAGGCGGTCTCCCGCATCCAGTTCAGCGCCGAGTGCCAGGAGCTGACGTACTACGTCATCCACGGGCCGACGCCGAAGGAGATCCTCCGGAAATACACCGCCCTCACCGGCCGCCCCGCGCTGCCGCCCGCCTGGTCCTTCGGGCTGTGGCTGTCCACCTCCTTCACCACCTCCTACGACGAGGAGACCGTCACCGGCTTCGTGGCCGGGATGGCGGAGCGCGACCTGCCGCTGTCCGTCTTCCACTTCGACTGCTTCTGGATGCGCGAGCACCACTGGTGCGACTTCACCTGGGATCCACAGGTCTTCCCCGACCCGGCGGGCATGCTGCGGCGGCTGCGCGACCGGGGCCTGCGCGTCTGCGTATGGATCAACCCGTACATCGCGCAGCGCTCCCCGCTCTTCGCCGAGGGCAAGGCGGCCGGTCATCTCCTGAAGCGGCCGGACGGCTCGGTGTGGCAGTGGGACCTGTGGCAGCCCGGCATGGCCCTGGTCGACTTCACCAGCCCCGCCGCGCGGGCCTGGTACGCCGGGAAGCTGACCGCGCTGCTCGACATGGGCGTGGACTGCTTCAAGACCGACTTCGGCGAGCGGGTGCCGTTGGACGTGGTGTACGCGGACGGCTCCGACCCGGAGCGTATGCACAACTACTACACCCACCTCTACAACCGCACCGTCTTCGAGGCGCTGCGCGAGCGGCGGGGCGAGCGCGAGGCCGTCGTCTTCGCGCGCTCCGCGACCGCGGGCGGTCAGCGGTTCCCGGTGCACTGGGGCGGCGACTGCGAGTCCACGTACGAGGCGATGGCCGAGTCGCTGCGCGGCGGGCTGTCCCTCGGGCTGTCCGGCTTCGGTTTCTGGAGCCATGACATCGGCGGCTTCGAGGGCACCCCCGACCCCGCGCTCTTCAAGCGGTGGATCGCCTTCGGGCTGCTGTCCTCGCACAGCAGGCTGCACGGCTCGTCCTCGTACCGCGTGCCGTGGCACTTCGACGAGGAGTCGGTCGCGGTGCTGCGCTTCTTCACCCGGCTGAAGCTGCGGCTGATGCCGTATCTGTACGAGGCGGCGCGCCAGGCGCACGGCGAGGGCCTGCCCGTGATGCGCGCCATGGTCCTCGAATTCCCCGGCGACCCGGGGTGCGCGGGTCTGGAGCGGCAGTACATGCTCGGCGGGGATCTGCTGGTCGCGCCGGTCTTCGACGACGAGGGCGAGGTCGCGTACTACGTCCCGGAGGGCACCTGGACCCAGGTGCTGAGCGGCCGGACCGTGCGCGGCCCGCGCTGGGTGCGCGAGCGGCACGGCTTCCTGAGCGTGCCGCTGCTGGCCCGGCCGGGATCGGTGATCCCGTTCGGCGCGGCGTACGACCGGCCGGACGCGGACTGGGCGGACGGCGTCACGCTGCGGGTGTACGAACCCTCCGCCCTGCCCGGCACCGGGGTCACGGTGCGGGTCCCGGCCCCGGACGGCTCGACGGCCGTCGCGTTCACCGTCGTACGGGACGGGGACACCCTGCGCGCCGAGGCGGATCGGGCACCGGGGCCGTGGCGTGTGGAGGTGGTGGGCGGGCCGTCCGCCGACGCGGAGGCGGGGACGGCCGCCCTCACGCTGGAGCTCAGCAGCGCCGGGGCTTGACCCAGGAGCACTCCAGGTCCGCTGTCCGTGCGCCCCTCACGGCGCGGGGCCGCACCGCCCCGGTGCGGCCCTCGCCGGACTTCGCCAGCGTCACCACGATCGCGTCCTCCAGGCTCTTCACCGACGGCGCGAGGTAGTTGTTGAGCACGATGCTGTAGACCAGCTCCCGGCCGTCCGCGTCGGTGACGTACCCGGAGAGCGCGGAGGCGCCGGTCAGGGAGCCGGTCTTGCCGCGCGCGTTGCCCGCCGCCGGGGTGCCGCACATGCGCGAGCGCAGCGTGCCGCCGACGAAGCGGTCCGGGGCGCAGGCCACCGGCAGCGAGCCGTACCAGTCCGGGTACCAGGGCTGCTGACGGACCGACAGCAGCAGCTCGGTGAGCTGCCCGGCCGCGATGTTGTCCATCCGGGACAGCCCCGAGCCGTCCACCTGGAACATCGCCCCGGTATCCACGCCCTGCTTCTTCAGCCAGTCGGCGATCGCGGCCAGGCCCGCGCTCCAGGTGCCCCGGCCCGCCGTCTCGTAGCCGATGGCCTTGGTGAGCACTTCGGCGTGGATGTTGTTCGACAGCTTCATGAACGGGATCAGCAGCTTCTTGAGCGGCATCGACCGGTGCGAAGCGATCGTGCGCGCATCCGCCGGTGTGCCCTCCCCAAGCCGAGTGGCCCTTCCCACCCGTACGCCGTGCCTGTCGAGCGCATCGGCGAACACGGCCGCGGCATACCCGGTGGGCTCCCAGACGCTGACCCACTCCTTGGCGGTCTGCGCCCCGGCCGCGATGGCGCCACTGACGGTGATCGTGTTGCTGCCGTGCCGCCGCTCGATGGTGAGACCGCCGCTGCCGGTGGTCGCCCGGTTGTCGATACGTACATACGCGGTCTTGGGCGTGACCGTGACCTTCGGCCGCTCCCCCGTGGCGGCACCGGGCGCGACCTCCACGATGACGCTGCCCGCGTCGTAGTCGGTGTCGGGGGCGACGGTGAGCGGGGAGATCTGCGCCGCGTAGTACGAGGACTCGTCGTCGGCCGCCCAGGAGCGGCCCGCGCGCTGCGCGTCGAACCGGGTGTCGTCGGCGATCAGCCGCCCGGTGACCCGGGTGATCCCCGCGTCGGCGACGTCCTTGGCCAGGCGGTCGTAGTCCTTCGCGAGCAGGGTCGGATCACCGGTCCCCCGAAGATACAGATCCCCACGCAGCGTCCGCCCGTGGCGGGTCCCCTCGCCCAGGACATCGGTCCCGAACGTGTGGTCGGGACCGAGCAGCCCCATGGCGGCGGCCGAGGTGAACAGCTTGGTGTTGGAGGCGGGCATCAGCCGGTCGTCGGCCCGGTGCCGGTACAGGATGTCGCCGGAGTCGGCGTCGGCCACCACCACCCCGGCGGCCCCGCCCCTCAGCAGGGGGTCGGCGAGAATGCGGTCGACCGCCTCGCCGAGCCCGGCACGCGAGGCGTCGGCCCCGGCCGGGGAACTCCAGGTGAGGGTAAAGACCAGCCCGATGACGAGGGGCCAGCTCCAGGCACGCGCACGACGGTTCACAGGTCTCCTCATGCGACGGCAGGATCCCGCACCCCGTCACTTCGCGACAGAGCGCCCGGAGGTGACAACCTGGGTTCCGGATCGGGGGATACCGAACACGACGAGAGGCGAACCACCAATGGGCATGCCCGGAGCCGATCTGCTGTGCATCGCGATCGGCCTGTTCCTCTACGCATACGCCCTGCGCGACGCCCGGCTGGTGTGGCGGCTGCGCCGCGAGGGAGTCCGTACGGAGGGGCTGGTGGTCGCCAACGTGGACCACCAGGCCCGGAACCAGAACCGGAAGCAGAACCAGAACCTGAAGCAGAAGCAGAAGCAGAAGCAGAACCGGAATACGATCCCGACACCGGTCATCCAGTTCCACGACCGTCAGGGCCACGAGGTGGAGTTCACGACCGCGATCCAGGGCATCGGCCTGGGGCTGGCGACCGGCCGGAGGGTGGAGGTGATGTACCTCCCGGGCGAGTCGCAGAAGGCCCGGGTATGGATGCGGCGCCAGCTGGTGGGCCCGGCGCTGGGCATGATCCTGGGCGGCACGCTCTTCCTCGGCTTCGGCCTGCTGGTCGCCCTCAGCTGACGCCAGCCGTCAGATCCCGCCGGAGAGCTGTTCGCGCACCCATCCAGGATCGGGGTTGGTGTGCGGCTGGCCCGCCACGACGACCGTGGGCACAGTCTCGTTGCCGTCGTTGGCCACCCGCACCGCCGCCGCTCCCTGCGGGTCGCGCCAGATGTCGACCCAATGCGCCCGGCGGGCGCGGCGGCCCAGCCGGGTGCGCAGCCGGACGCAGTACGCGCAGCCCGGCCGCCAGTAGACGACGGGCCGTCCGTCGGCCGCGCTGCGGCGCTGTGCCTCCAGCGCGCCGATCGACCTCGGGAAGACCAGCGGCGAGTTCACGCCCGCGAGCAGCACGAACCCCAGCAGGAGCACTGCGGCCCCACCGGGATTCCCCCGGAAGGCCAGCGCGGTCGCGAGGCCGGAACCGCAGAGCACCAGCAGCACCGGCAGGGTCCACGCGCGCATCGGTCAGCCCTCCACGGACATCGTGAGGCTGCCCGGCAGGGCGGCGACGGCCTCCCGGAGGCGTACGGCCAAGTCCCGCGTGGCCGGGGGCGCGGCACTGCCCGCCCGGGCCACCCAGCCCGCGACGGCGCAGTGGTGCGCGGCGATCAGCATGTCCACGGCCAGTCGGGGCCGTACGTCGCCCGGCGCCCCGACCCCGAACCGGCGGTGCAGGATCTCCAGCGCCCGCTGGGTCGCGGCCTCGCAGAACTGCAGTCCGTGCGCCGCCATCGAGGGGGTCCGCTCGGCCAGTCGGCGGCTGAGCAGGACCCGGCGGGCCCAGCCCTCGTCGTCCATGCGGTCCAACGCGGCCAGCAGCGCGTCCCGCCCCAGCTCCACCAGCGTCCGTGGGCCCGGCTCCACGCTCTCCAGCTCCTCCAGGAAGGCCCGCCACAGGTCCTGGTCGGCGGCCATGGCGACGTCTTCCTTGCCGGTGAAGTACCGGAAGAAGGTGCGCTTGGAGACCTCCACCTCCTCGCACAGCTCATCCAGCGTGACACCGCCGAAGCCGCGCTCGGTGAACAGCTCCAGTGCGGTGTCGATCAGCGCCTGACGGGTGCGCCGCTTCTTGCGTTCGCGCAGCGACGGGGTGGGGGCGGCGGCAGTCACGACGACGAGTCTAACGCGAACGCGAATGCCACTTGCACGCTTCTGCCACTCAGTGGCATAAATAAGCCCCACGCCCCCTTCCGGAAGGCCGAACCCCCATGCGCGCGCTGCTCGTCGACTCCACCTCCCCCTCCGGTCTCCGCCTCGGCGAGACCGCCGACCCCGAACCCGCCCCGCACGAGGCGCTCGTCCGGGTGACCGCCACCTCCCTCAACTACGGCGAGGTGGCCCACCGCGACGAGGCCCCCGACGGCACAGTGCTCGGCTGGGACGCCGCCGGGGTGATCGAGCGCGCCGCCGCCGATGGCTCCGGACCCGCCGCCGGGACCCCCGTCGTCACCATCGGCGAGGCAGGTGGATGGGCCGAACTGCGCGCCGTACACACCGGCCTGATCGGCATCCCGCCCGCGGGCGCCGACCCCGCCGCCCTCAGCACCCTCCCGGTCGCGGGCGGCAGTGCGCTGCGCGCCCTGCGCCGGATCGGCGACACCCTCGGCCGCCGCATCCTGATCACGGGCGCCACCGGCGGCGTCGGCCGCTACGCCGTCCAACTCGCCCGCCTCGGCGGCGCGTACGTCATCGCCACCACCGGCGACCCGGCGGCCCACGGCAACGGCCTGCGCGCCCTCGGCGCCCATGAGGTGATCGCGGCACCGGAAGAGGCCGACGCCCCGGTGCACGGCGTGCTGGACCTCGTCGGCGGCCCGCAACTCGTGGCTGCGTACGACACGCTCGGCACCCACGGCACCCTGGTCTCCGTCGGCCATGTGACGGGCCAGCCCGAGACCTTCCCCTTCGGCGCCCTCTACGGGAACGACGGCCGCCACGACCGCTCGATCGTCACCTTCTACCTGCTGGAACGCCCCGACATCGGCCCGGACCTGACCTGGCTCGCCGAGCGCCTCGCGGCGGGCGACCTGGACCCGCAGATCTCCTGGCGCGGCGGCTGGGACCGGGCGGACGAAGCCATCGCGACCCTCCTGGACCGCCGCCTCCACGGCAAGGCCGTCCTGGAGATCACCTGAGAACCATCACCGTCAGGACCGGCGCCTCCGGCGAGGACTGCGCGGTGCCCACAGCCCGGTATCCCCACGCCGTGTAGAGGGCCTGCACCTTCCCGTCCTGGTTCAGCGGGTTCACCATCAACGAGGCCTGCGCCTCGACCCGCCCGGCCAGCAGAACGTCATGCAGCTTGCGGGCGATCCCCTGCCTGCGCCATCGCCGACGGACCATCATCTCCTTCACCGCCACCGTCGAAGCCCCCGCAATGCTCGGCTCGGGCTCCGGACGGGTGCGGCGCCACCAGCGGTCCTCCGCTCCATCGAGCCGGTTGGCGTAGAGGTAGCCGACCGGCTCGCCCGAGTCGTACGCCACCACGGCCTCCCATCCCGGCTCGGCGGCATGCCGGTGCAGCCGCTCCCCGAACGTCTCTGGGTCGTAGTGCGGCAGGTGGAGCTTGTGCGCCCAGCACTCCTTGTAGATGCCCATCAGGTCATCCCACACGGACTCCACGTCGCCGATCCGGACGAGGCTCACAGGGCCCCGGTGCGGGCCGCGAATTCCCGCACTCCCGGCACGCGGGCGGACGTGTACAACAGGTCCGCCGTCAGCGCCCTCAGCGCAGGCCGCCGCACTTCCTGCGGCGCCTCCTGCTCCACCCTGCGGAGCGCCGCGAAGGTCTGCGGCTGGTCGCCGAGGGCGTGCCACATGCGCGCTGTATCCGTCCAGGCGCGGGCGCGACGCTCCGCCGTGGGCATGGAATCGATGTTCAGCCGTGCGGCGACCTTCACGCCCTCATCAGGCGTGCCGAGGGCGTTGAGCACGCCGATCCGGTACACGTCCACCTGCGTCTGGCTGACGTCCACGGTGTACAGCCCCGGTACCGCCTGGCGCCGCTCCGTCTCCTCCTGAGCCTCGTCCAGCAGGCCCAGCGCCGTGGCGCGGTCCCTCCTGGTGGCCGCCGTGTACGCAGCCGTCAGCATCAGCGTCGTACGCACAGCCCCGGTCGCGGACTGGTCGGCATCCAAATCGGCCGCCTCCTGGGTGAGCAGCCGAACCGCAGCCGGGCACCGCCCCGACCGCCGCATGGTGATCGCGAGCACCCGCGAAGCCTCACCGATCGGAACCGGGTGGCCGCTGGCCCGGGCCGCCGACAGCGCACGGTCGGCAGCCACCCAGGCCGAGTCGTTGTGCTGTTTGAGCGCCAACTCGGCAGCCAGCACGTATGCCCGCGCGAGCACCATGCTCGCCTGCTCTCGCGCCCGCCCGCTCGACGCGTCCCGCGTCGCCGAGGCCGCGGCGAGCAGACCCGGGAGCGCGCGGCCGAGAGAGGCGTAGCGAGCAGCGCAGAAGTCCGCCCGTGCGGCCGCCGTCTGCTGGACGAGACGGGCCTGTGGCACCGGGGCAGCGGAGGGGAGCCGGAAGAGAGCGTCCTCAAGACCGGCCGCCGGGTCGAAGGGTCCGGAAGCGGCACCGGCTGGGGCAGCACCCGCAACGGCCGTTGCCCCGGCCGCCAACGCACCGGTGAGCAGTTCCCTACGACGCACCGCATCCTCCTCGCCCGATGGACACTCCACCGTATCGACCGCGGGTCCGTCCGGCACAGAAGTCGTCGTCAGCCGGTCGAGTGGAAGGTTCAAGAACGCGGCGAACCGCACCAGCGCGGCGTAGTCGAGCCGCATGCGGCCGGACTCGATCCGGGAAACGGCCGACGCGGAGTAGCCACACGCCTTGCCGACTTGCGCCTGGGTGAGACGGGCAGCGCAGCGGGCACCGCGAAGGATCGACCCGATGTCAACTCTCGCTGAGCCTAAGTCCATAGGTACCTCCCGAGGAACAACGAGAGACACGACGCTAGCGGCACCGTTAGCGGGTGAGGAGGGCGTACAGAAGCACGCCGTATGCGGGTCCGGCACACGGTGTGCGGAAGGACGCTTCACGCCCCCGCACGACGCGGTGAACCGCCATGGTGATGCCACGCCCAGAGCCCCGCACTACGTGGCCCGCCCACCAGAAGGCCGACGAAATGACCACACTGCTCACCCCCACCGGAACAGGCCATCCGGCCTACTCCCAGTCGCTCCCGTGCACCGAGGAGTCCGTGGGCATCGCGCGCCTGTCCGTCGCCGCGACCCTGCGCGCCTGGGGGCTGGAGGACCTGGTGGACGACGCCCGCTTGATTGCCTCGGAGCTGGCCACCAACGCGGTCCGGCACGCCGTCCACCGCATCCCCGACCCGGAGCGGCGTGGCAACTTCCGCCTCAAGGTCGAACGCCCCGGCGATCACCTGGTACGCATCTCGACGTTCGACCGGTCCCGGACCGTACCCCGCGTCCTCCAGGCGAGCGAGACCGCCGAGTCCGGACGCGGCATGGCCGTGGTGGAAGCCCTCGCCTGCCGGTGGGGCATCGACCCGAGGCCCTGGAGCAAGGGCGTCTGGGCAGAGTGCGCCGTCCGGGGCCACCTGCCGTGACGCCCGACCTGCACGGGGCCGGCAGCCCGGCCCACCTCATCGCCCGCACACAGCCCGCACGTCCCTCAGCCGTGAGCGGGGACGGACACACCACGCCCACCTACCCGACCGGAGAAGCCATGGCCACGTCCGCCGTTCCCCGCCACGCCACCCCCGTCCGCCCGTGGGGCCTGCGCCGACTCGGCCCGTACCCCACAGCGACGCAGATGCCGTTCACCACCGTCACCATCGACCCGGACACCCAGACCGGCGTATTCCGCGACCGCGACGGCCTGGTGGTCGAGATGGGCAAGCACGGCACCAGCTCCGCCACCTCGACATCGACCGTGACGAACCTGGACTCGCGCAACGACGCGGGCTCCGACCAGGACTCGCAGCAGGACTGACAGCCCCGATGACCGACACGAACCCCGTCCTGGTAGTCACGGAACCGCTCGACATCACCGCCGACATGGTGATCACCCACCTCAACGAGCGCGGCGTTCCGGTGGTCCGCTTCAACCCCGCAGACCTTCCTGTCGGGGAGCTGACGGTCTCGGCTCGGTTCGGCGGCTGCCCGGCCTCCACTCCGGTGGCCGGGCAGCTCCGCACCCCGTCGAGGACCGCCGGCCTGGAGCAGGTACGGGCGGTGTACTGGCGCCGCCCCACCTGGCCCGCCTTCGAGCACCTGGACGCGGACGACGCGCGCTACTCCGCCGCGCAGATCCGTCACGGGCTCGCCGGCACCCTCTACGCCCTCGATCGCCCCCTGTGGGTCAACCATCCCGCCCGCGCTGCGGCAGCTGACCACAAACCCACCCAACTCGCCACAGCCGTACGCCTCGGCCTCACCGTGCCCGCGACGCTGGTCACCAACGACCCTGTCGAGGCTCGCCGGTTCATCGCCACGCACAGGCAAGTGATCAGCAAGACGCTGCGATGGACCCCGTACGAGCGAGACGGCGTCGGTCTGACGAGCTGGGCCGAGCCCGTCACCGCCGATGAAGTCGACGACACCGTGACGGCGGCACCGCACCTGTTCCAGGCCCGAGTGGACAAGGTGGCCGACCTCCGGGTGCTGGTCGTCCGCCGACGGTCGTTCGCCGTCCGCATCGACTCCGGCCTGCTGGACTGGCGCAAGGACCACTCCGCCCTGTCGTACAGCGTGGTAGACCTGCCGGATCGGCTGGAAAAGGCGCTATTCGCCTGCCTCGACCATTTCGGCCTCCCCTCCGGGAGCTTCGACCTCGCCCTCGACCGCGACGGCGAACCCCACTGGCTTGAACTGAACCCGAACGGCCAATGGGGGTGGCTGGAGGAGAAGACCGGCCTGCCGATGGCCGCCGCCTTCGCCGATCTGCTCGCTCAAGGAGACAACCCCGCATGATGCCCGATACCGCACCTGAACGGCGCGCCCTCGCCGACCGGCTCCAGGAGGCCGGAGTTCTCACCCACCCGAAGTGGCGCGCGGCGGTCGAGGCCGTACCCCGTGAACTGTTCCTGCAGCCCGGCGTGTTCCTGCCCACCGACGACGGCCGCTGGCGGCCCGTCACCGCGCTCGGCACCGACCCGGAGGAATGGTCCGAGATCGCCTACCGCGATGAGTCCCTGGTGACGCAGCTGGATGGCCACCTCACCGCCGACCAGACCGCCGCACCCGTCCCCGGCGTGCCCACATCGTCGTCCACCACGCCCGTGACGGTCGTCGGCATGATCGAGGCCCTGGATGTCGAGGACGGTCACACCGTGCTGGAGATCGGTACCGGTACCGGCTACTCCAGCGCCCTGATGTGCCACCGGCTCGGAGAGGACAACGTCACCACGATCGAAGTGGACCCGGGCGTGGCCGCCCGTGCGGATGCCGCCCTGGAAGCCGCCGGATACTCCACCTGGACCATGACCGGCGACGGACTCCTCGGCCACCCCCGCCGCGCCCCGTACGACCGTGTCATCGCCACGTGCGCGGTACGCCGCGTCCCCTACACCTGGGTACGCCAGACCACGCCGGGCGGCGTCGTCCTCGCCACCCTCGCCCCCGGCTCGTGGGCATACGGCACCGGTCTCGCCAGGATCACCGTGAACGGCGACGGCACGGCCGAGGGGCGGATCGTCGGGGAGTCGTCGTTCATGCAAGCTCGCTCCCAAGCCGTCGTACCGCTCGCCGGGGACCTGTCGGCACGTACCGCCTACGCGGACAGCGCGCGCGAAGCGAAGGTGTCGCCGACGCTGCTGGAAGAGTGGATGCCCGCCTTCCTCGCCCAGCTCGCCGCGCCCGGCGCCCAGTTCGTGCGCGCCACCCGGGGCGACGGCGCCCGGCAGCGCTACCTGTTCGATGCGGACCGCGAATCCTTCGCCGCGTTCGCCGAGAACGGCTCGGGCTGGACCGTCCGGCAGGGCGGACCCGTGGCGCTGTGGGACGACATCGAGCGGGCGCTCATCGCCTGGCAGGACGCCGGACGCCCCGGCATCGGCACCGTGCGGCTCCGCGTCACCGCCCGCTCCCACACGTACCGGATCGGCGACCGGCCCGCGTTGCGCTGGGAACACCGCATCGCCTGAGCGAACATCGGCCGTCATGGCGTGAACCGGTCTCTCTCCTCAGCCACGACTACCGCTACCCTCCCGGGGCAACCTACGCGAACCAGGCCACCGGGGGAGCCCATGCGTATCGGTTTGACCGTCCGTGCCGACGAGCGGAACCCATCTCCGGGGGCGGACACCGCCGGTGCCGGACCCGACGATCTGCGACGTTGGCTGGCCGGTCAGCCGGGGCTGCGTGGCAGGGTGCGCAGAGCCACCGACTCCGGCCCGCCGCCGGGGGCCATGGGCGCGGGGACGGACGTGATCCTCGCGCTGCTGGAGCCCGGTGGCGTCGCCACGGTGCTGGCCGGGGCCGTGGTGGCCTGGCTGCAGACCCGCCGTGGGAGCCGGACCGTCACCATCACGCGCCCCGACGGTACGGAGATCTCCGTGAGCTCCACAGAGGTCGGACCGCTCGACGCACAACAGGCCAGTGAGCTGGCGGCGCGGCTCGCGGCCGCCCTTGAACCGGACGCGCGCGCCCCGGAGGCCGGAGGCGGGGGGCCGTCCGACGGTGTGCCACCGGCGTCATGACCGACGCCCGCCCCCTGCCCGGCACGCCCCCGTCCCCGACCGGGCTGGCCGCGCCGGGGGCCCGCGCGGTGCTGGTCGGGACCGGTGAGCACGTGGCTGGTTCCGCGCTGCCGCCCTTGCCGAGCGTCGGGACCACGCTGGACGACCTGGAGCGGGTGCTGCGCGACGTCTGCGGCATGGCACACGTGCACCGGGTTCCGGCGGGCGCCGCGCAGGCGGAAGTCGTGGCCGCCGTGGAGGACGCCGTCGCCGAAGCCACCGGGCCGGTGTTCTTCGCGTACGTGGGCCACGGCATCCTCGGCCCGCGGGACGAGCTCTACCTCGCCACTCACGCCAGCCTGGCCGACGACCGGATTTCCGGCTCCGTTCCTTACCGGACCGTCAAGGATCTGCTCGGCGGCGCCCTGGGCGGCAGCGTGGTCGTGCTCGACTGCTGCTTCTCCGGCCGTGCCACGGCCCCGGGCGGAGGCGAACGCAGCCCCTACGCCTCCGCACGCCCGGACGGCAGCTTCCTGCTCACCTCCGCCTCGCAGTTCGCGCTCTCCTTCGCCCCCGAGGGCGCCCGGCACACGCTGTTCAGCGGGCAGCTGCTGCGGCTGCTGGAGAACGGCGACCCGGGCGGCCCGCCCTGGCTGACGGTCGACTACCTGCACGGAGCGCTGGACCGTGCGTTCCGGGACGGGCCGGTACGTCCGCACGGGCAGAGCGAGGGCAGGCTCGGCGGGCTGGTGGTGGCCCGCAACGCCGCCTACCGCACCGACGCGGTGCCGCCCGGCGAGCCACCGGCCGATGTGCCGTGCCCCTACCCGGGCATGCGGTCGTTCGGGGCGGCCGACCAGGAGTGGTTCTTCGGGCGCGAAGAGCTGACGGAGCAACTCGTCGCGACGGTGTGCGATCCGGCACTGGACCGTCCGGTCGTGCTGGTGGGCGCGTCGGGCTCGGGCAAGTCGTCGCTGCTGGGCGCGGGGCTGCTGGCAGGCCTGGAGACCCGGCACGGCGTCGGACGCGACGCGATCCCCTGGCCCGCGCTGCTGCTGCCGGCCCCCGGCGCCGACCCGCTGCAGGCCCTCGCCGAACGCTGGGCGTCGGCCACGGGACGGCGCCCGGAGGAGGTACGGGAGGCCTTCGAAGCGGGCCGGTTCCCCGGCCCGGCGCCCGGCCGCCGGGCCTGTCGGCTGCTCGTGGTCGACCAGTTCGAGGAGGTCTTCACCCGCTGCGAGGACGCCGAACGGCGGAGCGGCTTCATCCGGCTGCTGTGCGGGCGGCCGACCGACCCGGCCGACCCGGGCGACCGGCCCACGGTGGTCCTGGCGCTGCGCGCCGACCACTACGGCGACTGTCTGGCCCACCCGGAGCTGGTCGACGCCCTGGACCACGGGCAGTTCACCGTGGCGCCGATGGACCTGGACACCCTCCGCGCCGCGATCGAGCGCCCGGCCGCGCGGGCGGGCCTCACTCTGGAGGACGGTCTCGTCGACCGGCTGCTGTCGGACCTGCGCCGGGGCGGGGCCCCGGGGACGGCGCGGGGCGCGGCGGCCCCGTTCCTCGCCCATGTCCTCGTGGAGACATGGCGGGAGCGCAGCGGAACGGTCCTGACCCTGGCCGGGTACCAGCGCACCGGCGGGATCTGGCAGTCCGTGACCACCTCGACCGACACGCTGTACCAGGCGTTACGGGAACCCCAGCGGCACATCCTGCGCCGTCTGCTGCTGAGCATGGTGCACCTCACCCCGGCCGGTGAGGTGGTGCGCCGCGAGGTCGCCCCGGCGGACCTGCTGGAGGAAGGAAGCGCCGAGGGCGTACGGACCGTCTGGGACCATCTGGTCCGGACCCGGCTGGTCACGGTCGATCACGACGGCGCGCGGTTCTCCCACGACGCGTTGCTGCACGCCTGGCCCGAGCTGCGGTCGTGGATCCGCGACGCCCACGCCGACCTGCTGGAGCACCAGCGGCTCGCGGAGTCGGCCGCCGTCTGGGAGGAGCACGACCGCGACCCCCATTACCTCTACACCGGTTCGCAGCTGGCCCAGGCGCGCGGACGCCTGGATCCGGACCGCCCCGGGAACACCCCCGGCATCGCGCTCACCGCCGTCGAGCGGGAGTTCCTGACGGCCGGGGCCGAGGCCGCGCGGCGCGGCCGCCGCCTGCGCATGCTGTGGCGCGGCGTGGCCGCTTGCGTCGCGCTGCTGCTCGTCGCGATCGGCACGGTGGCGTACGTCGAACGGAGCGAGTCGAGGAAGCGGGCGGACGAGTTGGCCTCGAAGCGCGTCGCCGCCCAGGCCGACTCGCTGCGGGACGAGGACCCGGTGACGGCGCTCGACCTGAGCCTGGCCGCCTACCGCCGCTCCCCCACCGTCGACGCGCGGTCCGCCGTGCTCCAGTCGGCGTTCTCCCTCACCCCGCCGGTGGCACTGCGGGGGCACTCCCGCGAGGTGATCAACCTCGCGTACCGGGCGGACGGAAAGGTGCTGGCCAGCTCCTCGACCGACCGCACGGTCCGCCTGTGGCACACGGCCAACCCCTACCGCCCGGCCCCGGGTTCCGTACTGAAGGTGGGCGGTCCCCCGGCCCTCGCCTGGCATCCGGACGGCCGTCACCTCACCGCGAGCACCAGAGATGCGCTGTACGTCTGGGACGTCCGCGACGCCCGGCATCCCCGGCGCGTCGCCCGGGTGCCGGTGCGTGACGGACGCGTCTTCGCGGCGGCCTTCAGCCCGGACGGCCGTACGCTGGCGGTCGGCTCGGAGCACGGCCGGGTGTGGTTCTGGGACCTGCGCGACCCCCGGCGTCCGGTCCGCACCGTGGTGGCGGGATCGAGGCGCGGAAAGCCCGTGGAAGCCATCGCGTTCAAACCCGGCGGCAAGGTCATGGCCACGGCGGTGGGAGACGGCACCGTGCAGCTGTGGAACACCGCGGACGCCCACCACCCGAAGCCGGGCACGGTCATCCGCGACGCCCGCGTACTGTCCCTGGCCTTCAGCCCGAACGGACGGCAGCTGGCGGGCGGCGGCGCATCGGGGGAAGTGGCCGTCTGGAAGGTGACCGACCCGGAACGCCCCCACAGATACCCCGGCACGGGATCGGTCACCAACAAGGTCCTGACGTCGATCGCCTTCAGCCCGGACGGACAGTACGCGGCGGCCTCCTCGTATGACGGCAGGCCGCACCTGTTCAGAGTGCGTGACGACACGTACACCTCGGATCCGCTGCTGGAGTTGGCCGCGCTGCCCCGCATGGGCAAGGCCGCCGAGAGGGACCTGTCCCTCACCTTCCGCCCGGACGGACGCGGCATCGCCGTCGGCGGCTCCGACGGCCTGGTCCACCTGTGGAATCCGCCACCGGGCTCGGTTCCCGGCACCACCGATGTGGCCGGATCGGTCAGCGGCTCCGCCTCGGATCGGCAGGGGCGGTTCATCGCCACCTCGACCGGCGAACGTACGCGCATCTGGCGGCTCGGCGAACCGGGCACGCCTCCGGTCGAGGCCGCCGCGTTCCCCCGGCCCTGGAACAAGGCGCGCTTCCTGCCGGGGGGACGCACGCTGATCGCGCAGACCGCGGACTGGAAGCGCCTGCGGCTCTGGGATTTCCGGGGCGGCCGTCTGCGCCCCGGGTACGAGTTTCGCCCCGCGGCGCCCACGGATCGCTCCATGACCTTCGCCGTCGCCTCCGAGGGTGGTCTGCTGGCGGTGGCCGACCCGACCACGCGCACCGCGACCCTCTGGGACATCCGCGGTGCGGCGCGGCCGAAGCGGCTGAGCAGCCTGCCCGTGCCCGAGGACGGGTTCAGCCTGGCCTTCTCCGGTGGCGCCCGGGTCTTCGCCGTGCTGTCCAATTCGGGCCAGCTATGGAATCTCGCCGATCCCCGGCATCCGCGGCGCATGTCCCTCGTCGGTGCCGACGGCAAGGACGTGCCCATGGCGGTCAGCTCGAGCGACGGGCGGCGGGTACTGGTCACCGACCCCGGCGGGGGCGGGACGAAGCGAGCCCATGTGTGGTCCGTGACCGCGCAGGGCAGGGCCCGCCGGATCGGCACGGTCGACGCGGACGGCCTGACGCTCCGCCTCATCTCCGGCCGTCTGCTGGCGGGCATCTCCTCATCCGGACGGCCGGCCCTGTGGTCCCTGGACCGGCCGGGGACCACGGTTCCCCTGCCGGGACCGCTCGGCGCCATGGGGGACCTCACCTCCGACGGCACCCTGCTGGTCTCGTGGAAGAAGTACGGAGGGCTGGCGCTGTGGCGGCTGGCGGAGGAGGATTCACCGCCCGGCGGCGCGGAGCTCCTGGCCCTCACGTCCGACCCCGAAGCGGTGGCCGTCAAGGACTTCACGGAGCAGGGGGACGCCATGGTCGTGTCCCCGGACAGCCAATTCTCCTCGCCGGCCGCGCTGGGAGCGGGCACGGTCCTGGTGGACGTCGACTTCCGGCGGCTGGTCGACACGCTCTGCTCGGTCCGCCGCGCGGCGACCTCCGGGGACCGCTGGCACCGGCTCTTCCCCGATCTCGACTACCGGGACCCCTGCCCGTGACGGCCCGGCCCGGGCCCTGCCCCGGACACGACGAGGGCCCCGCCGGATGGCGGGGCCCTCGTCGTACATGGGATGAGTGGAGATGGCGGGAATCGAACCCGCGTCCAACGGTGCGGAATCAGGGCTTCTCCGAGCGCAGTCCGCTGTGATTTTCTCGGCCCCGGAGATCACGCGGACAAGTCTCCGACGGGCTCAGTCACTGTTTGATTTCCCACTACACCCCGTGACCGGGTCTAGTGGTTTAGTTCCCTAGTCGATGCCAGGATCCGGGTCGGGAACAGCCCCGGGCTGACACTTCGCAAAGTCGCTACTTAGGCAGCGAGGGCGAAGGAATCGCGCTTGGTGTTGGCGATTATTGGTTGCGACATATGGTTTACGAGATCATTGCCGCTTCCTCGGCTCGCTTCCCCTGCTTCGACAGCCGCTGTCGAAACCGATCATCCCCATGTGGTGTTTTCAAAGGTGGTGCCACGCCCTCGTGTGGGGGCGCACCGCCATCATAGGTGAACAACGCGCTACGGGGCCACATCATTCCCGTCGGGGCGACGTCCGAGGTCAGACTCGGCCGCGTTCGCGGCGGCGGACCGCCGAGATCGCCCGGTCGGTCTCGCGGCGGTCCTGCTTCTCGCGGAGGGTCTGGCGCTTGTCGTATTCCTTCTTGCCCTTGGCGAGCGCGACCTCGACCTTGGCGCGGCCGTCCTTGAAGTACAGGGACAGCGGCACGATGGTGTTGCCGGACTCCTGGGTCTTGGCGAGGAGCTTGTCGATCTCGGCCCGGTGCAGCAGCAGCTTGCGGCGGCGCCGTGCCGAGTGATTGGTCCACGTCCCCTGGCTGTACTCGGGGATGTGGACGTTGTGCAGCCACGCCTCGCCGTTGTCGAGCTGCGCGAAGCCGTCGGCGAGCGAGGCGCGCCCCTGGCGGAGCGACTTCACCTCGGTCCCGGTCAGCACCAGACCGCACTCGTACGTGTCGAGGATGTGGTAGTCGTGCCGCGCCTTCTTGTTCTGCGCGATCAGTTTGCGACCCGTCTCTTTAGCCATAGCGAGGTCATTCTCGCACTAGGACCCGCCCCCGAGGCCACTCAATACCGTACGGGCGCGTGCCTCGGCGCTCGGGCCGTCGTCGCCGTGGACGGTGAGATCGGGGGTGATGCCCTCGCCGTCGACGTTGCGGCCGGCGGGGGTGCGGTAGTGGCCGACGGTCAGCTCGGCGACGGAGCCGTCGGCGAGCTTGCTGGGCATCTGCACCGAGCCCTTGCCGAAGGTGCGGGAGCCGACGACGATGGCGCGGCCGCGGTCCTGGAGGGCGCCGGTGAGCAGTTCGGCGGCGCTCATGGTGCCGCCGTCGACGAGGACGACCAGCGGGCTGTGGGTGTCGCCGCCGGGCCGGGCGTCCAGGACGCGCTGCTCGCCCCGTACGTCGTACGTGGCGACCAGGCCGCCGTCGAGGAAGGAGGAGGCGGTGGTGACGGCCTCGGTGACCAGGCCGCCGGAGTTGCCGCGCAGGTCCAGGAGGATGCCATGGCCTGGAGGTACGTCCCGCACGGCGCGCCGCACCTCCTCGCCGGAGCCCTTGGTGAAGGACTCGACCTTGATGCGGACGGCGCCCCGGCCGCTGTCGCCGACGCGGTCGACGGTGACCGGCTCGGTGGCCAGCCGCGCCCGGTGCAGGGTCTGCCGCCACCGGTGGCCGTCGCGCTCCAGGCCGAGCACCACGGGGGTGCCCGCCGAGCGGCCGGTGTGTCCGCGCAGCCGGGCGACGACCTCGGTGACGGGGTGGCCGGTGGCCTTCATGCCGTCAACGGTCAGCAGCCGGTCGCCGGACCGGATCCCGGCCCGGTCGGCGGGGCTGCCGGACTGGACGTGATCGACCTCGATCCGGCCGCCGGTCCCCACTCGCGCGGAGACCCCGACGCCGACGTAGGCGCCGTCGAGGTGCTGGCGGAATCCTTCGTACTCACGGGCGCTGTAGACCGCGCCCCAACGGTCGCCGCTGCGGCTCACCACGTCACGGGCGGCCTGTGAACCTGACTTCCCGTCCTCCGCGGCCTCGGCAGCCGCCGCCTCGACCTGGTCGCTCTCGACGGAGCCGGCGGCGACCGGGCGGATCGGTATCCGCGCGGCCGACGAGCCCCGGTCGGCGGCTCGGGCGGGACCTTCCGCGCCCCAGGAGCCGGTGGCGGCGCCGGTGGCGAGCACGCTCACGAAGACCAATGTCAGGGCGGCCCCGTGGCGAATGCGGCGGGGATGGACGAACAAACACGGGCCCGACATGCCGGTGAGTGTAGGGCAAGCCCGGGCGCCGTACGGCGGGTTGTGAGGTACGGCGCCCTGGGCGAATGTCACACCTTGAGGTACTTGCGGAGCGCGAAGAAGGCCGCGAGGGCGGGCATGAGCAGCCCGATCGCCAGCACCAGCGGCAACTTGGCCAGCACCGCGTCCCAGCCGATGAAGTTGATCACGTCGATCTTGCCCGCGAGCCAGTTGTCGACCAGGAAGTACTGGCCGCTGACGAGGAGCACGCAGGAGAAGCCCGCCCCCAACAGCCCCGCGATGGCGGCCTCCATGATGAACGGCATCTGGATATAGAAGCTGGACGCCCCGACGAGCCGCATGATCCCGGTCTCCCGGCGCCGGCTGAACGCCGACACCCGCACCGTGTTCACGATCAGCATCAACGCGACCACCAGCATCAGCGTCATCACGCCGAGCGCCGCGTATTTCATGCCGTTGAGCAAATTGAACAGATCGTCGACCAGGGCCTTTTGGTCCTGGACCTCCTGCACCCCGGGCCGGGCGGCGAAGGCGGTGGAGATGACGTCGTACCGCGTCGGGTCCTTCAGCTTGATGCGGAAGGACTCCTGCATCTGATCCGGAGTCAGCGAATCGGCCAGCGGTGAATCGCCGAACTGCTCCTTGTAGTGCTTGTACGCCTGCTCACTGGTCTCGAACTGAACCGACTCGACGATGTTCATCTGGTTCAGTTCGGAGCGGATCTCCTTTTTCTGGACGTCGGTGGCCGCGCCTTTCGCGCAGTTGGCCGAGGACTCCTTGTCGTTCTTGTTGCAGAGGAAGATCGAGACGTTGACCTTGTCGTACCAATAACCCTTCATCGTGCTCACCTGCTCGCTCATCAGCAGGGACCCGCCGAACAGGGCGAGCGAGAGGGCCACGGAGACGATCACCGCGAAGGTCATCGTGAGATTGCGGCGGAGACCGACGCCGATCTCCGACAGGACGAACTGGGCGCGCATGGCGTCCTTTCAGGTGCTGGTAGCCGTGATCAGTGCTGGTAGCCGTAGACGCCGCGGGACTGGTCGCGGACAAGACGGCCCTTCTCAAGCTCGATCACGCGCTTGCGCATCTGGTCCACGATCTGCTGGTCGTGCGTGGCCATGACGACCGTGGTGCCGGTCCGGTTGATCCGGTCCAGCAGCTTCATGATCCCGACGGAGGTCTGCGGGTCCAGGTTGCCCGTCGGCTCGTCCGCGATCAGCAGCATCGGACGGTTCACGAACGCGCGCGCGATGGCCACGCGCTGCTGCTCACCGCCGGACAGCTCCCCGGGCATCCGGTCGTCCTTGCCGCCCAGGCCCACCAGGTCGAGCACCTCGGGCACGGTCTTGCGGATCGCGCCGCGGGGCTTGCCGATCACCTCCAGCGCGAAGGCGACGTTCTCCCCGACCGTCTTGTTGGGGAGCAGCCGGAAGTCCTGGAACACCGTGCCCAGCTGGCGGCGCATCTGCGGCACCTTCCAGTTGGACAGCCGCGCGAGATCCTTGCCCAGCACATGGACCGCGCCGTGGCTCGCCCGCTCCTCGCGGAGCAGCAGCCGGAGAAAGGTGGACTTTCCCGACCCGGAGGAGCCCACCAGGAAGACGAACTCGCCCTTTTCGATCTCGAGCGAGACATCCCGGAGTGCGGGACGGGTCTGCTTGGGGTAAGTCTTGGATACGTTGTCGAATCGGATCACTGATGCACCACGGTCGACCTGGGTAGCGGTACGGGCTGCAGCCGGAGCGGCTCCCGTCGGTGAGCGTGACCATACGCGAACCGCGCGCGGGCGCGCAGCGCCCATCCGGCTTGGTGCGTTTATTCACGGCACTATTGGGGGCAAACGGTTGACAAACTGGCCGTCGGACCGTCCGAAACGGCCACAGAACCGGTACGGATGCGGTACGGAATCGTGCGGGGCGCGCCGAACCGGGCGGAAGCTGGCACAGTGGAAGGGGAACCAACCCATTTCCCCGAGCGTTGGCCCCATATCTACTGCGGCACCGCCGCGCGGGAGGAGAAAGCGCATGACGTACGACAGGCTCGTCTGCGCCAACTGCGCGAGCCCGGTCAGCGAGGGCCGCTGCCCGGTCTGCCGGGCCAGCAGGGAGCGCCTGCAGCAGCAGGAGGGCCCGTTCGCCGGGCTGACCCCGGCCGCGCTGATAGCGCTCCTGGTGGCACTGATCGCGGTGGCCGTGCTCGCTCATGAGATGGCGGCGGCGGCGTAACGCAGCGTAACCGGCAGGTACCGGTCACCCGACGCCCGAGGGGCCCGGAGCTCTGCAGCGCTCCGGGCCCCTCGTCGTGCGTGTGGCGTATGAATCAGGCCACGTTGTTGTTGCGGTTCGCGAGACGCGGCATGACGCGGAAGCCGATGCCACCCGCGATCATCGTCGCGGCACCGATCAGCAGGAAGGTGGTCTCGGAGGAGGCACCGGTCTCGGCCAGCTCCTCCTTGGCCTTGCCCTGCTCGACCGGCTTGGAGCCGACGCTGTCGGTGTCCGTGTTGTCGTCGCAGTTGGTGGAGTCGAGGTCCACGGTGCAGGTGGAGTCGTCGCCCCCGGCGCCGCCGCCCTGGCTGGGCGAGGTGCTGGGCTGGCCGGACGGCCCGTCGGTCGGCTCACCGGTCGGCTGGGCCGTCGGTCCGTCCGTCGGCTCGTCGGTGGGCTGGTCGGTCGGCTCGTCCGTCGGCTGATCCGTCGGCTCGTCGGTCGGCTCGTCGGTGGGCTGATCCGTCGGCTCGTCGGTCGGCTCGTCCGTCGGGATGTCCGTCGGGTCGTCCGTCGGATCACCGGTGGGAATCTCGGTCGGCTCGTCGGTCGGGTCGTCGGGGTTGCGGACGCCGACACCGACGTCGAGGCCCTTCTCGTCCGCCTTGACCGAGGCGTCGACGCCACCGATCCCGACGTCGATCCCCACGGCCGATGCGGCGCCGGCGGCGGTCAGCGACGCACCGGCGGCGATCACCGCGGCGGCCGCTATGCGCGCGACACGCAGCCGCGTCTTCTTCGTCATCTGCCTGCTACCCCCAGTAGCTGTACTCGTAATGGAGAGCAGCTATGCACGGGGCCACGGCCGTCAGGGGGAGAAGTTCCGGGCTCTGCCTGCTCAGGCGATCCACCGGTCCCCGTTCACACGCGCCCCAGTCATACGCATGCCGCGCGTCAGCCTTCCCAGTTTTCATGACACCGTCAAGCGTCTTTGGGAGCGAGATGTCCGCTATGAAGGTGCTTGCGTGACGCATGGGTACAGGACTGTGACCAAAAAAGATCCTTGCGCGACCACTTGGGGATCGGGGAGACCGTCGCGGGGGGCCGCTGAGCGGGTCCTCAGCTCTCCTGCTCGCGCTGCTTGCGCCAGCGGATTCCGGCCTCGAGGAAGCCGTCCAGCTCGCCGTCGAGCACCGCCTGCGGGTTGCCGACCTCGAACTCGGTGCGCAGGTCCTTGACCATCTGGTACGGGTGCAGGACGTACGAACGCATCTGGTTGCCCCAGGAATTGCCGCCGTCGCCCTTGAGCGCGTCCATCTTGGCCTGCTCCTCCTGGCGGCGGCGCTCGAGCAGCTTCGCCTGGAGGACGTTCATCGCGGTCGCCCGGTTCTGGATCTGCGAGCGCTCGTTCTGACAGGAGACCACGATGCCAGTCGGGATGTGGGTCAACCGGACCGCGGAGTCGGTGGTGTTGACGCCCTGCCCGCCGGGGCCCGACGAACGGTAGACGTCGACCCGCAGCTCGGACTCGTCGATCTCGATGTGGTCGGTCTGCTCGACCACCGGCAGCACCTCGACGCCCGCGAAGGACGTCTGACGGCGGCCCTGGTTGTCGAACGGCGAGATGCGCACCAGGCGGTGGGTGCCCTGCTCGACGGAGAGCGTGCCGTAGGCGTACGGCGTCTGCACGGCGAAGGTGGTCGACTTGATGCCGGCCTCCTCCGCGTACGAGGTCTCGTAGATCTCCGTCTTGTAGCCGTGCCGCTCGGCCCAGCGCAGATACATCCGCTGCAGCTGCTCGGCGAAGTCGGCGGCGTCGACGCCGCCCGCCTCGGCGCGGATGTTGACGACCGCCTCACGGGCGTCGTACTCGCCGGACAGGAGGGTACGCACCTCCATCTCGTCGACGGCCTTGCGCACGGCCTCCAGCTCGGCCTCGGCCTCGGCGCGCGCGTCCTCGTCGCCCTCGTCGGAGGCCAGCTCGAACAGCACCTCGAGGTCGTCGATCCGGCCGCGCAGCTCCTCGGCCCGGCGCAGATGACCCTGGAGGTAGGAGAGCTTGCTGGTGATCTTCTGCGCGCTCTCCGGGTCGTCCCACAGGGACGGGGCCGCCGCCTGCTCCTCGAGCACGGCGATGTCGGCCCGCATCTTGTCGAGGTCCAGGACGGCCTCGATCGACCCCATGGTCGAGGAGAGGGACTTCAGCTCTTCGGATACATCGACGACTGCCACGTGCACCAGCCTAACCGCTATAGAAGGATCTCCGGCCCGTCGGTCCCTCGCCGGGACAGCGGACCCTCATGGGAGGACCGGCGGCCCTCAGCGGGCACCGGAATCCTGCCCGGGCTCCTGCCCCGAACCCTGTCCGGCACCCTGCCCCGAACCCTGTCCGGCGCCCTGTCCGGCACCCTGCCCGGAGTCCTGCGAGGACGAGTGCTCGCCGCCCTTGGGCGCATCGCCGCCGTCCCCGCCGCCCGCGACCAGCCAACCGCCGATGCCCAGGACGACCAGCGCCGCCACCGTGGCCGCGGCGACCTTGAGCCGACGGCGGCGCAGCGCCCCCGAGACCGCCGGATGGCGCGCGGAGCCCGCCCGGCGCTGACCGTGAACGCGGGGGGCGCGCGCGGTGCCGTGCGCGCCGCCCGCCAGCTCGTCCGCGCTGGGCACGCGCATGCTGGTGTGCGTATCGCGGCTGCTGTCCGGCACCGCGCCCGGGACCAGCGGGACCGCGCCGCGCCGCCGCTGCTGCGGCCCGCCCTGGCGGTATCCCGGTCCGGCCCCCTGGCCGTATCCCTGCCCGGCCTCCTGGTCGTAGCCCTGGCCCTGGCCCGGTCCGGCGGGGGCGGGCCGGTGCCCGCCCTCCGGGTGGGCACCCTCGCCCTCCCATTGCTCGTCGGACTCGTCCGGCTCGTCGATGTCCAGCGGCGGGTATCCGGCCAGGCCGGGCAGGATCTCGCGCAGCCGCGCGGCCAGCTCGGAGGCGCGCAGCCGGGAGGCGGGCGCCTTGGCGAGGCACTGGAGCAGCAGCTGCCACAGCTCGTCGGGGATACCGGGCAGCGGGGCGACGGTCTCCGTCACATGGCGGCGCAGGATCGCGCCGGGGTGGCCGCCGCCGAACGGGGTGAAGCCCGCCAGCAGCTCGTACAACACCGTGGCCAGGGCGTACACATCCACGCTGGCGCGCGGCGGCAGCCCCTCGATGATCTCCGGCGCGAGGTAGTCGGGGGTGCCGATGACGCTGCGCGGGTTGGGCGAGCGGCCCTGCGACGACTGCTGGCCGCGGGGCGGGCGGCCGCCGCGGGCCCGGCCCGGTTCGTCGACCAGGCGCGCGATGCCGAAGTCGGTCAGCAGGGCGGGGTGGGAGCGGCCGGGGCCGAGCGGCCCCTGCATGTCCAGCAGGACGTTCTCCGGTTTGACGTCCCGGTGCACGATCCCGGCGGCGTGCGCCGCGGCCAGCCCGTCGGCGACGTCCGCGGAGATCGCGACCGCGGCCTCCGGGGACAGCCGCCGCTCGCGGTCGAGCCGGGTGCGCAGATCCGTACCGCGGATCAGGTCCATGACGAGGGCCAGGTCGTTGCCGTCCACCACGAGGTCACGCACGCCGACCACCCGTGGGTGGTCGAGGCTGAGCAGCGCGGTGCGCTCCTGTACGAAACGGCCCACGAGCTCCTGGTCGGAGGCGAGATCCTCGCGCAGGAGCTTGATGGCGACCGGCCCCTCGGGACCCTCGCCCAGCCACACCGTGCCGGCGCTGCCGCGGCCCAGGACCTGGTGCGCGGTGTACCGGCTGCCGATCTTCCGTGACAAGACTGCTCCGAATCCTCCGCCGGGGGGCACGTTGGCGACAAAGCTACGCGGCTACTGGCGCGTTGGGGGCATCAGACAGCGCCAACTGTCACTTCTGAGCGGAAAACACCCCTTGGATGTCGACAAATCACCTGACTCGGCGCATCGGTCGGGGTGTTGGGGGCGTTCCGGTGTGCTTTTGGTACGCGGGGGATTCAGCCGTGGGTCAGTTCGGGCCGCCGAGGCTGGAGATCCAGTCCTTGACGTCGGTGACCCAGGACGAGACCGCGTCCCAGTAGCCCTTGCCCTCGGCGATCCAGTCCTTGAGCGGGGTCAGCTCCCAGATCAGCCAGGAACCCACGACCAGGATCAGGATCACGAACAGGCAGCCCTTGAGGCAGCCGAGCCCGGGGATCTTCATCCGGTTGGGGTTGGACCCGCGCTGCCGGGGCTCGCGGCGCTCCGGCTCCGGCTGCTGCGGCGGCGCGTAACGCTGCGGCTGCGGCTGCTGGGGGTGGTGCGGGGCCGGGGCGTACTGCTGCGGCTGCTGCTGTTGCTGACGGCGCTGCTGACGGCGCGACGGCTGCGGCTGCGGGGGCTGCTGCGGCTGCTGGTACGGCTGTTGTTGCTGCTGCTGGTACTGCTGTTGCTGATAGCCCTGCTGCTGGTACCCCTGCGGCGGCTGCTGCGGTCCGGGGCGGCGCTGGGGGCGGCGGCGCAGCGGGTCCTCGCCCGGGTCGAGGTACTGGACCTGCGTCTGCTCGTTGCGGTCGCGGGCCGCGGCCATCTGGTTCTGCCAGGGGTGCGGATCGTCCTGGCCGGGGGCGCCGCCGGGCGGCACGGGGGGCATGGCCCGGGTGGGGTCCGCCCCGGGGGCGCCGGGGCCGTTCGTGGGCATCGCCTGGGTGGGGTCGGCGTTGGGGCCCGTGGTGGGGAGCACGTTGGTGGCCGCGGCCGGGTCGTAGCCGGGCTGGTTGCCCGGCGCGTTCGTCGGCAGCACCTGGGTCGCGTCGCCCGCGTCCGCGGGGGCGGCGTCCGGGACCGGAGCCGGTGCCGGGTCCGGCGCGAGCAGCGCGGCGACGCCGAGGGCGGCCTCCGCCTGCGCTGCCGAGGCGTGCACGCCGATACCGGCGGCGACCACGCGCAGGCCCCGGGCCAGGCTCTCGGCGCTGGGGCGCTCGTCCGGGTTCTTGCGCAGACAGCGCTCTATGACCGTCCACAGCGGCTCGGGCACGGTCGTGGGGCGGCGCGGCTCCTCGCTCAGGTGCCGGTGCAGCACCTCGAGCGCGGTGTTCCCCGCGAACGGCGGACGGCCGGTGACCAGCTCGTACAGCATGATGCCCGCGCCGTAGATGTCCACCGCGGACGTCTGCGGACGGCCCTCGGCGGACTCCGGCGCCACGTAGGCGGGCGTCCCGACGAACTCCTGGGTCCGGGTCAGCCCGGGCGAGTCGGCGAGCCGCGCGATGCCGAAGTCGGTCAGCATCGGGTGCATCTCCTCGCCCTCGCCGGTGCCCGCGAGGAGCACGTTGGCGGGCTTGAGGTCGCGGTGCACGATGCCGTCGGCGTGGCTGGCGGCGAGCGCGTCGGCGATCTGCGCGGTGAGGAGGGACGCGGCGACGGGGGTGAACGGGCCGTTGGCGCGCAGATAGTTGTGGAGGTCCGGACCGTCGATCAGGTCCATGACGAGGGCGAGCAGATCGCCCTCGACGACGAGATCGCGGGTGCGGACGATGTTGGGGTGGGTGAGACGGAGCAGTACGGAACGCTCGCGGAGAAAGCGCATGACGATGTCCGCGTCGTTCGCCAGCTCCTCCTTGAGGACCTTGATGGCGACCGTCTCGCCGGGCTGCCCGGCCACGGCCGCCTCGGCGCCCGCCGTCTCCCGCTGGCTGGCCCGCCAGACGGTGCCCGTGGCTCCGCGTCCGAGCGGCTCCTCGAGCAGGTACTTGCTGCCTACCGGCCGCACGTCATGCGCTCCCTGGTCGTGGTCATATCGCTTGCATCGCTTGCTGCATCGCTTGTACTGACTGCCGTGCTCGTCCGCCCACTGTAATGGGGACGGACGAGGAGCCGTACCGATCAGCGCTGATCACCGCTGAACGCCGTCCGAGCGGGCTCGAGCGGACCGCGGGACCCGACCGGGCTCGCGACCGGGCCCCGGGGAAAGACGCGTGATCCGGAGGGACGGTTGCCCACTCCTCGCTCCCCAACACGGCGGAACCGTCCTCACTCACGCGGCGCTCACGCGGCACTCACGCAGCGGATCCGGTCGCAATCAGCCAGTTTCGGCCGACTAGCCGACCAATCAAGATCATGTGGCGCCAGGCGGCGGGCGAACTGTCAGCGGCAGGTGCGAGGATGCACGCAGCACGGAAGCGCCGAGCGGCGGGGGGCTCACGCTCCGTGACCCGTACGACCCCGTACGGACCTGTACGTGCCGAAGCGCCTGGGGGCGAGACGGCGGGGTTGGCACCCCCGCCCGGCCCCCCGGACAGAAGGGACCGTTGACGGCGATGCAGATTCGGCTGACCGTCCTCGGGCCGCGCAGCGCCCATCCGGGCCGTTCCGGCCATCCTGCGCCCACGCCGCCGCCGCACGCCCTCGCGGGCGCGGTGGACGTGCTCGTGACCGCTCCCGTCGGCACCGCCCTCGCCTCCGTGACGAGCGGCCTCGCCGCCGCCGTCGCCGCGGCCGGGCACGACGCCGGGGGCGGCACCGGCGCGGTCGTGGTCTACGCGGGCTCGGAGCGGCTCGACCCACAGCGCTGCGCGCTCGGCGAGCCGCCGCTGGTGGACGGCGCGGTGCTCTCCCTCCACGCCCCGGCCGACCCCGACCACTACCCCGGCTACCCGGGCTACCCCGGCCTGCCCGAGGCGGCCGTGTCCGACGCCACGGTCCACCTGGACGTGATCGCCGGACCCGACGCGGGCGGCGTCCACCTGCTGCACGGCGGCCAGGTCCGCATCGGCCGCTCCGCCGACGCCGACGTCCCCCTGGACGACCCCGATGTCTCCCGGCTGCACTGCGCCGTGACGGTCACCGAGGACGGCCGGGTGACCATCGCCGACCTCGGCTCGACGAACGGCACCGCCGCCGACGGCGCCCCCGTCGGCCGCGACCCGGTACCGCTTCCGCCGGGCGCGCTGCTCCGGATCGGCGAGTCCGCGCTGCGGCTGCGCGCCCCCGCCGCCGCGCCGTCGTCCCCGGTCCGCCTCCCGGTCCACCCGGACGGCGAGGGCCATCTGCGGGTCGCCCCCCGCACGGACGGCGTCGCCCACGCCCAGGGCCCCTGGACCGGCGCCCCGGCCCCCCGCCACCCCGGCCGGGGCTGGGCCCCGGCCGGCCAGTGGGACGCCACGACCCCCGCGGGCCCCCAGGGCATCACCCCCCACCCCGGAGCCCCCACCACCCACGGCACGGGCACGTCGCCGGGCGCCCCGGCCGCGGACACGGGACCGCATGCCGAGCGTCCGGCAGCCCCGGGCCACCCCGCCGCCCAGGCCCCCTGGGCCGAAGGCCCGGCGGGCGGCAGCGCGCCGTACGGCGACCCGGCCGGCAGCGGGTTCCCCGGACAGCCGGGCGGGATCCCCGGACAGCCGGGCGCGGCGGGCAATCCGCCGTACGGCAGCCGGGTCCCCGGCGCCGCCGGACAGCCGGGGCCCCGGCCCGGAGGACCGGGCGGCGGCGCGCCGTATGACGACCCGGCCGCCACCGGACCGCGCGGCGCGACCAACGGGCCCCCGGCCGACGCACGCGGCGCCGCCGGGCGGCCGGGCGCGGGCGGCAACGCGGCGCATGGCGACCCGACGGGCAGCGGGCTCCCCGGACAGCCGGGCGCGGCGGGCAACGCCCCCTACGGCGGCCGGACCCACGGCGGCCGGTCCGCAGCCCCCGCGCACGACGCGCAGGAACCCCGGCCCGGGGACGCCCGCACGAGCGGGGGCAGGCCCCCAGCGAGCCCCGCCCCCTGGACCGGGGGCGCGGCAGGCGGCAGCGCGCCGTACGGCGACCCGACCGCCCCCGGGCCGTACGGCACAGCCGACCGACGCCCGTCCGACGACCGCGACCCGGCCGGACGGCCCGGCGGGGGCAGCGGCGCGCCCCACGGGACCCCCACCGGCAGCAGCCGGCCCCCCGGCGTCGCCGGACGGCCGGGGCCTGGGGCCGGAGGCCCGGGCGGCGGCGCGCCGTACGACGACCAGACCCACCCCGGACCGCACAGCCCCGCAACCGACCAGCGACCGGGCGCGGGCGGAGGCGCGGCCTACGACACTCCGACCGGCACCAGCCGGGCCCCCGGCGGACCGCACGGCGCGCAGGAACCCTGGGCGGGCGACAGCCGAACCGGCCAGGGCAGGCATCCCGCAAGCCCCGGCCCCCGGGCCGGAGGCCCGGCGGGCGGCGCGCCGTACGACGACCCGGCCGCCACCGGGCCGCGCGCCGCAACCGACGGGCCCCCGGCCGACGCACGCGGGCTTCCCGGACAGCGGAGCGCCGCCGCAGGCGGCAACGCGCCGTACGGCAGCAGCCGAAGCTCCGGTGCACCGCGCGGACCGCAGGAACCCTGGCCGGGCGGCGCGGATCGCCTGGGCGCGGCCGGCGGCTCCGGGCGCGGCGACCAGGAGCCCTGGGCCCCAGGCCCCGCAGAAGGCAGCGCGCCGCACGGCGCAGGCGACCGGCGTCCCGGGGGCAGGGGGCGGGGGACGCCGTTGCGGGGGACCACCGTGCCGCAGGGGCTCGGCGAGGCGGGGGCGTACGCGTACGACGCGCCCGGGGCGCAGGTCCGGCGGCGTGGGATAGGGGCCTGGGTGCGGCAGCTGACCGGGGGCCGGGGCGCCGAAGAGCGCGGCGCGGACGAGGCGGCGAGCGCCGAGGACGTGGCGGCGCGGGCCGCCGAGGAGGCCGCCGCGCTGCACCGGCGGTGGCCGGACCCTGCCGCCGTGCTGATGACGGCGCTGGGGCCGGGGCCGCGGCTGTGGGAGCGCGGGCCGGGCCACCCGGACGCGCTCACCGTGCGGCTCGGCTCCGCCGACCGGCTCTCGGGCGCGGGCGGGCTGCTGCCCGCAGCGCCCGTGACCGTCGATCTGCGGCAGGCGGGTTCGCTGGGGCTGGCGGGGCCGCGCGGGCGGCTGGCCGGGCTCGCCCGGTCCGTCGTGGCGCAGCTCGCGGCGCTGCACCCGCCGGGCACGCTGGAGATCGTGCTGCTCAGCACCGAGGACCGGCCCGCCGAGTGGTCCTGGCTGGGCTGGCTGCCGCAGGTCCAGCCGTTGCGCGGGCAGGACTGCCGGTTGCTGCTGGCGTACGACGCGGAGCAGGTGACGGCCCGTACGGCGGAGCTGACGCGGCGGCTGGACGACGCCGCGGGGGGCCCGGCCGGGCCGTACACGGTGGTGATCGTGGACGGCGATCCGGGCCCGCCCGCGCTGCGCGAGACGCTCGGGCGGCTGGCGGTCGGCGGTCCGGGGGCCGGGATCCATCTGCTGTGTCTGGCCGAGGCCCCGGCCGCGTCGCCCGCCTCACCGCTGTCGGTGAGTTACGAGACGGCGTGCGCCGCCTCCCCGGCGTTCGCGTCGTGCGAGGTGGCGGCGCTGCTGAGCGGTGATGTGGCCACCGGGCTGCAGATCGTGCGCCGGGATGCCGCCACCGGCGGAGCGGGCGTCCCCATGTGGGTGGCCGGGGCCACCACGGCGGCCACCGTGGACGCGGTGTCGGGGGCGTGGGCCGAGCGGTTCGCGCGGGCGCTCGCACCCCTGCGCCCGGCCGCTTCCGGCCACGGTGACGAGGGCGGTCCGGGGCGGCAGGTGTCGGCTCCGCTGCCCGACTCGGCCCGGCTGCTGGACGAGTTGGGGCTGGCCCGGGCCACCCCCGCCTCCTTGATGGCCCGTTGGGCGGCCGCCGCGGACGAGGTCCCGGCGGGCGGCCGGGCGCTCGCGGTGCTGGGCGCCGGGCCGCGCGGGCCGGTGACCGTCGATCTGGCCGCCGACGGCCCGCATCTGCTGATCGACGGCGGGGCGGGCACCGGCAAGACGGAGCTGCTGCGGTCGCTGGCCGCCTCGCTCGCGGCCGCCGAACGGCCCGACCGGCTGGAGCTGGTGCTCCTCGACGGCGCGGGGGCAAGCGGCGGCGCGGAGCGCGGCGAGGGGCTGCGGATGTGCACCGACCTGCCGCATGTGTCGACGTATCTGGCGGCCTCCGACCCGGTGCGGATGCGGGAGTTCGCGCAGGCGCTCAGCTCGGAGCTGAAGCGCCGCGCCGAGCTGCTGGGCCGACTGGACTTCGTCACCTGGCACACCCGGCTCCGGGAGGGTACGGGCGCGAGTGCGGCGGGCGGCGCTTCCCCGCGGGTGATCGCGCCCCGCTCCCCCGGTGACGTCGACGCGCCGCCCAGTACGACGCTGAGGCTGCGCCCCCAGCGCGGCCGCCACGACCAGCCCGACCGTCCCGACCCGAGCGAGCAGCACGACCCCGGAGCGCGCACCGCGGAAGCTCCGCGCCCCTTCCCCCGCCTCGTCGTCCTCGTCGACGACTTCGACGCGCTGGTGGCCCCGGCCCTCGGCAGCCCGGGCCGCCCGGCGGCCGGTTCGGTCGTCCGCGCGCTGGAGGCGATCGCCCGCGACGGCGCCCACCTCGGCGTCCATCTGGTGGCGGCGTCCGGCCGCCCGGACCGTACGGCGGATACGGCGGCGGTCGAGCGGGCCGGGCTGCGGATCGTCCTGGAGCCCCGCCCGCTCGGCCCCGCCTCGTCCGAGCGGCCGGAGGCGGAGACCCACGCGTCCGACGCGTCCGGTGAGCCCGGCGGGGAGCACGCCCCCGGCCGCGGCCGTCTGCTGCGCCCCGAGGACGCCGCGACGACCCCGTTCCAGGCGGGCCGGGTCACCGGGCGGATACCGCGCACCGCGACCCAGCGGCCGACGGTCGTACCGCTGGAGTGGGAGCGGATGGGCGATCCCCCGGCCCGCCGCCCGCTGCGCGAACTGGGCAACGGGCCGACCGATCTGGCGCTGCTCGCCAGCGCGCTCCAGCGCGCCGCGCAGTCGGCGGACGCGCCGACCGCGCCCGCGCTGATCTGACCGTCGGGCTCCACCGGGGCGGGCGGTCCGCATCACGGCCCGCCCGCCGCTCAGCTCCTCTGCGCCTCAACCCCTCCGATTAATTGACGTTTTAACCGATCGCCGATCACCGCGATCACCGATCTGCCCGTTCCGCTCCCCCTTTGTGATTCGGCGTTCATCACGGCCCGGTCACGACCGTGAGTGAACGCCGAAAACAGTATTGCCACGTTGGGTGACCGGGCGTAGGACTGTCGCACGGGACACGACCGCGCGCGCGGCGGTCGGGCATCGGAGGGAAACGGGGATGCAGAAATCGCTTCGCAGGAAGCGGAAGAAGCGAGCGGCACGAGCCGCGCTGGCCGCGGCGTCGGCGGGAGCGCTCATGCTCACCGCCGCGGGCTGCGGCGGCGACGACGGGGACACGGTCAGCGGTGGCCCGCCGCCGGTCACCGTGAAGCTGCCTCAGCTGAAGGGCCAGAAGCTCCAGGTCACCGCGGTCTGGACGGGGACGGAGCAAGAGAACTTCACCAAGGTGCTGAAGGAGTTCGAGAAGCGCACCGGCGCCAAGGTCTCCTTCGTGCCCAGTGGTGACGACATGGCGGGCTTCGTCGGCTCGAAGGTCGCGGGCGGCTCGCCGCCGGACGTGGCGATGGTCGGCCAGGTCGGGGTCATGCGCGAATTCGCGCAGAAGGGCTGGGCGAAACCGCTCGACGCCGCCGCCAAGGCGGAGGTGAACAAGAACTTCGCCAAGGGCTGGCAGGAACTCGGCTCGTACGACGGCAAGCAGTACGGGGTGTATTTCAAGGCCAGCAACAAGTCCCTGCTCTGGTACAACACCTCGGCCTTCGACTACGCGGGCGCGAAGGTGCCGAAGACCTGGAACGAATTCCTGGCCCAGGCCCAGCTGATCTCGGATTCCGGCACCGACGCGGTCGCGGTCGGCGGCCAGGACGGCTGGACGCTGACCGACTGGTTCGAGAACGTCTATCTCTCCCAGGCGGGGCCGGAGAAGTACGACCAGCTCGCCCAGCACAAAATCAAATGGACCGATCCATCGGTCAAGAAGGCCCTGGAAACGCTCGCCCAGCTGTGGGGCGCCAAGGGCCTGGTCGCGGGCGGCCGCGGCGGCGCACTGCAGACCGCGTTCCCGGATTCGGTCACCAAGGCGTTCGGCAACGCCGCCGAGCCCGAGGCGGGCATGGTCTTCGAGGCCGACTTCGTCGCCGCCAACGTCCAGGACGCGGGCGCGGAACTCGGCGGGGACGCCAAGGTGTTCCCGTTCCCGGCGGTGGGCGCCAAGCCACCGGTGGTGACCGGCGGCGACGTGGGCGTGGCTCTGAAGAACAGCAAGGCCGCGCAGGCACTGCTGACGTTCCTGGCCTCGCCCGACGCCGCGACCATCTGGGCCCAGTCCGGCGGGTTCATCTCGGCGAACAGACACGTCAAATTCAGCGCCTATCCCAATGACCCGATGCGTGACATCGCCAAGGCGCTCATCGCGGCGGGCAATGACTTCCGGTTCGACATGTCCGACCAGGCCCCGGCCTCCTTCGGCGGAAAGCCCGCCCAGGGCGAGTGGAAAGCGCTCCAGGACTTCCTCAAGAACCCGAGGAACGTCGAAGGAATCCAGCGCCAGTTGGAAGCCGATGCCGCCAAGGCGTACAAGAACTGACGACTCGACCGGGAGATCCACATATGTCGACCGCGACAGCGGGCGGCGCGGCCACACCTGGCCGGGCATCGTCCGCCCCACCGGCCACTCCGCACGTCGCCAAGAAGAGGAAGAGCGTTCTGGGCACCCGGCCCTGGCTGGCGGCGGTGTTCCTGCTGCCCGCGCTGGTGCTGCTCGGAGCGCTCGTCGTCTATCCGATCGGCTACTCCGTCTACCGCAGCTTCTTCGACGCGAGCGGCAACGGCTTCGTCGGCCTGGACAACTACACGGAGATGTTCTCCGACGACGCGACCAAGACGGCGATCAAGAACAACATCATCTGGCTGATCCTGGCCCCCACCATCTCCACCGCGCTCGGCCTGATCTTCGCCGTGCTCACCGAGCGGGTGCGCTGGGCCACCGCGTTCAAGCTGATCGTCTTCATGCCGATGGCGATCTCCATGCTGGCCGCGGGCATCATCTTCCGGCTGGTGTACGAGCAGGATCCGGACAAGGGCGTGGCCAACGCCATGTGGGTGGGCGTGCATGACTCGTTCAGCGCCTCGCCGCCCTTCCCCGGCGCCCATCCACGCCCGGCCGCCGGGCTGACGGAGTCCGCAGGCGGCTCCTTCACCACCCAGGACACCGTCCGCGCCGGGTCCCCCGCCTCGATTCCGCTGGTCGCCGCCAAGCGCGACGACATCAGCGGCGCGCAGGACGCCAAGGCCGCCCGGCCCGAGGCCGGGAAGGTCACCGGCACCGTCTGGTTCGACTTCACCAAGGGCGGTCTGGGCAAGGAAGGCGCCATCGACAAGGGCGAGAAGGCGATGGCCGACCTCAAGATCGAGGCGGTCAAGGACGGCAAGGTCGTCGCCAAGACGACGTCGGCCGCGGACGGTACGTACACCCTCCCCGCCAAGGCCGAGGGCGCCCAACTGCGGCTGCCCGCCTGGAACTTCTCCGCGCCGTACAACGGCATCGACTGGCTCGGCCCGTCCCTCGTCACCCCCGCCATCATCGGTTCGTACGTCTGGATCTGGGCGGGCTTCGCCATGGTGCTCATCGCGGCGGGGCTGGCGGGCGTACCGCGTGAGCTGATGGAGGCCGCGCGGATGGACGGCGCCAACGAGTGGCAGGTCTTCCGGCGGGTCACCGTGCCGCTGCTGGCACCGGTGCTCTCGGTCGTCGTCGTCACGCTGATGATCAACGTGATGAAGATCTTCGACCTGGTCTACATCATCGCGCCGGGACCCTCGCAGGACGACGCCAACGTCCTCGCGCTCCAGCTCTTCCAGTCGTCCTTCGGGACCGACGTCAACCAGGGCCTCGGCAGCGCGATCGCCGTGCTGCTGCTGTTGCTGGTGCTGCCCGTCATGTTCGTCAACATCCGTCGGATCCGAAGGGAGAGCCGCCGATGACCAGCGCGGACACGGTCGTACAGACGAAGCGGTCCCCGATCGCGCGGATCGCGGAACGGGCCGGGGGCGGGGTGGTGCAGGTCGCCCTCGTCCTCATCGGGCTCTTCTGGCTGATGCCGACGGCCGGGCTGCTGCTGTCCTCCCTGCGCGACCCCTCGCAGGTGGACATCTCGGGGTGGTGGAAGGTCTTCAGCGACCCGTCGCAGCTGACCTTCGACGCGTACGACAAGCTGCTCAGCAACCAGCAGATCACCGATTCGCTGTGGACCACGCTCGCCATCACCATCCCGGCGACCCTCCTGGTGGTCATCTTCGGCGCGCTGGCCGGCTACGCCTTCGCCTGGATGGACTTCCCCGGCCGCGACTGGTGGTTCCTGATCGTCGTCAGCCTGCTGGTCGTCCCGATCCAGGTCGCCCTGATCCCGGTCGCCAAGCTGTTCGGGGAGATCGGCATCTTCCAGACCACGACCGGAGTCGTGCTCTTCCACACCGCCTTCGGGCTGCCCTTCGCGATCTTCCTGCTGCGGAACTTCTTCGCCGAGATCCCCAGGGAGCTGCTGGAGGCGGCCCGCCTGGACGGCGCGGGCGAGCTGCGGCTGTTCTTCCGGGTCGTCATGCCGCTGGGCGCCCCGGCGATCGCCTCGCTGGGGATCTTCCAGTTCCTGTGGGTCTGGAACGACATGCTGGTCGCCCTGATCTTCGCCGACAGCGGCAACCCGCCGATCACGGTGGCGCTGCAGCAGCAGGTCCGGCAGTTCGGGAACAACATCGACATCCTGGGCCCGGGTGCGTTCGTCTCGATGATCATCCCGCTGGCGGTCTTCTTCGCCTTCCAGCGGCAGTTCGTGCAGGGCGTGATGGCGGGCGCGGTGAAGTAACCCCACCCGACCTGTGGCCCGGCGACCCAGCGGTCGCCGGGCCACCGCCGTCTCCGGGCGGTCGGCGGGGCCACTGGGCCGAACGGGGGCACTTTGGGCGGCGGCCCGCCATGCCGCCGCCCCATCCGGGCGGCGTTCAGATGATGGTGTGAGGAACCACCCGTCCCGCGCCGCCCGCCCCAGGACGCACGATGCCCCTCACCGCACCGCCCGCCGCCCCCCGCCACCCATGGCTCGCCGATCCACCCCTGGTCCGCGGCTACCGGCGTACGGTCCCGCTGCGGATCCGCCGCGCGGTCATCGCCATGACCGGCGCCGACGTGCGCCGCGCGGCCCTGCACGGCCTGGGGCGGCTGTCCCTCGTCTCCGGTGCGCTACGGCTGCGCTGGGCCCGGCGGCGGCTGGACCGGCTGGTCCGTACGGGGCTGCTGTCCGCACCGAATCGCATGGTGATCGCCGACGACCGCGGCACCCGGATCGCGACCGTCGTCCCCACCCCCACCCCGCTGTTCGCGCGCGCCGAGAACCTGCGGCTGGTGTGCGAGGCGCTGGACCAGGCGCGGCTCGACCACTTCGTCGTCCGCTGCTACAGCAACGTCGCCTCCGCCGTGGGCGTCCGCGCGGACCAGCGGGCCGAGGTGGTCGCCGCGCTCGGCGCGCTGTGCGCGAGGGAGGCGGGTTACGTCTCGCCGCCCCCGCGCCGCAAGGGCGGGGCGGGGGCGCTGCGCCTCGGCGCCACGGCGCGAGCCTGGCGGCCACTGGCCACCGCGCCCGTCGTCCGCTTCACCCGCTTCCACACCACCCCGCGCGGGGACCTCGTCCTGGGCTCCACACACGGCTGCGACATCGAGTTCTGGGACCGAGCCCCGGCGGACGCCCCGGGAACCCCGGGAACCCCGGAACCGGCCGACCGCACAGCCACCGGCGGCGCGCCCCTCCTCCACGCCCCCCGCCCCAACCGCACCACCGCCTCCGTACCGCTCGCGGGCGACGCCGTACGCGCGCCGGACCAGCGGTTCACCCGGCTCGCCCCGGCCGAGGGCTGGTCCCCGGGCCCCCTCGTCCGTACCCGCCCCGAGTTCACCACCCGGCTGCCGGACGAGGTCCGCTTTCCCATCGACGTCGTCTACACCTGGGTCGACGGCTCGGATCCGCGGTGGCAGCGGCGGCGCGCCGCCGTAACGGGCGAAGGCGGTGGCTACCACGAGCAGGCCGCCAACGCCGCCCGCTACGCCAACCGCGACGAGCTGCGCTACTCCCTGCGCTCACTCCACCTGTACGCCCCCTGGGTGCGCCACATCTACATCGTGACGGACCGCCAGGTGCCGCCCTGGCTGGCGCTGGACCACCCCGGCATCACCGTCGTCGACCACGAGGAGATCTTCGACGACCTCGGCGTGCTGCCCACGTTCAACTCGCACGCCATCGAGACCCGGCTGCACCACATC
This sequence comes from Streptomyces sp. NPDC007983, assembly GCF_042958345.1. Classification (NCBI taxonomy): domain Bacteria; kingdom Bacillati; phylum Actinomycetota; class Actinomycetes; order Kitasatosporales; family Streptomycetaceae; genus Streptomyces; species Streptomyces sp. NPDC007983. The sequence continues at coordinate 35,812 of NZ_JBIBJI010000013.1, read as the reverse complement.
AAGGGCCTCGCCGAGCACTTCCTCTACTTCAACGACGACGTCTTCCTCGGCTCGCCCGTCACCCCGCAGGACTTCTTCCTCGCCAACGGCGTCACCAAGTTCTTCCCCTCCCGCGCCCTCATCCCGCTGGCCCCCGCCGACCACCTGGACGTCCCCGTATCGGCAGCGGGCAAGAACAACCGCAGGCTGCTGGAGGGCCGGTTCGGCGCGACCGTCACCCAGAAGATGAAGCACACCCCGCACGCCGTGCGCACCAGCGTCCTCGCCGAGATCGAGCGGGAGTTCCCCGGCCCGATCCGCGCCACCATGGCCAGCCGGGTGCGTTCCGCCTCGGACGTCTCCCTGCCGTCCTCGCTCCACCACTACTACGCGTTCCTCACCGGCCGCGCGATCCCGGCCCAGCTGCGCTACGACTACGTCGACCTGGCCCGGCCCGGCATCCACTCCCGGCTGGCGAGACTGCTGCGCTCGCGCCACTGCCAGGCGTTCTGCCTCAACGACACGGTCTCCTCCGAACACGACCTGGCCGGTCAGCTGGCCCTGCTCCGTCCCTTCCTCGACGCCTACTTCCCCGTCCCCAGCCCGCTGGAGCGGGCCGTGACCCGACAGGAGCCGCGGCAGCCATGCCCCTCGCCATCACCCTCCCGCTGAACCCGGACGTCCTGGCCTCCAGCGGTCCGTACCCCCGCGCGCTCAATGTGCTCAGCCGCAAACAGACCGCCGTCCAGCGGCAGTTGCGCCGCTCCGGCCTCGCGGGCTACGAACCCACCACCCAGGCCACCCTGCTGGCGCTGGCCGGACAGGCCCCGGCGGGCAGCGCGGTGTACGACATCGGGGCGCACATCGGGCTGTACTCGGCCCTCATCGACGCGATCTACGGGCACGGCGGCCCGCACACCATCGCCTTCGAACCCACCCCGCAGACCGCCGCCCTCTGCCGCCGCATCCGCCACTGCAACACCCTGGACTACGAGGTGCAGCAGACCGCGCTCTCCCGCGAACCCGGCACCGCGGAGCTGTACTTCTCCCACAAGTCGGAGTCCTCGAACTCCCTCAACCCGGCCCACCGCAAGCACACCGCATCGGTGACCGTCCCGGTCACGACGGTGGACGCCTTCACCGAGGACCGCGGCCTCACCCCCCACCTCATCAAGATCGACGTCGAGACCTACGAGGCGGCTGTCCTCACCGGCGCCCTCGCCACCATCCGGCGCCACCGCCCCTGGATCATCTGCGAACTCCTCCCCGGCGCCGACCACGACACCCTCCGCACCGCCCTGGCCCCCCTCACCGCCATGGACTACGGCCTGCACCCGATCACCCCGGAGTCCCCCTGGCAGCGCTACGACGAGACCACCTACCGGCAGGCGGTCAGCCCCCAGTCCCGCGACTGGCTCCTGGCCCCCCGCCCCCTCGCCCCCGCCTTCCACCGCGCCGTACGCCGCTGGCTCATCGCGATCCTGGCCTGCGACGAGACGACGAACCTCCTCACCCCCGACAAGGCGTCCTTCCCCTACGCCTGGAACGCCCCCTACCGCCCCCGCGCCCTCCGCCCCGCCCTGACCCGCCTCACCACCGCCGCGACCCTCGCCCGCCGCGCCTTCCCCCGGCCCGTCACCACGACGGCGCGCTGAGCGGCCCCGGCTCGACCGCCTCCGACACCGCGGCGAGAAGGCCCTCGACACCGTCGCCCCAACGGGAACTGACGACCAGATCCCGCGCCGGGTCGGCCCACAGCAGATGGCCGCCGCCGTTGCCGCGGGCGCAGCGCCCGGTGGCCGGGGCGTCCGGCCACACCGTGCGGTGGTCGTTGAGCCACCAGGACAGCCCGTAGTTCGGCTTGACCGGGCACGGGGTCCACATCTGCTCGATCCAGCGGGCGGAGACGACCCGGGTGTGCCCCCACCGGCCGCCGCGCAGGCACAACTGCCCGAGGCGGGCCAGGTCGAGCGCGTTGATCCACAGCCCTCCGCCCCAGTGCGCCCCGCCTGAGACCACCGGCACCCGCGCGCCGTCGAGGTCCGTGAACGCGTTGGCGTAGCCGTGCCAGGACCAGGACGACGACGCCCCGATCGGCGCCATGACGCGCTCCCGCAGGACGTCCGGCAGCGCGCGGCGGAACAGGGCGGTGAGCGCCAGGGCGGTCAGGTTCACCCGGACGTCGTTGTACGCCCACCCCTCACCGGGCGGCCCGCCCGCCGACTCGGTGCCCTCCCGCGTGCTCTGCGCGTCGGCCGACGTCGGCTTCCCCCACAGCTCCCCCTCCCACTGGCTCGTCTGGTCCAGCAGATGACGCCAGGTGATCGCCCGCCCGTGGACGCCCTCGAACTGCGGCAGCCCGACCCGCGCGGACACCGGCTCGTCGAGGATCAGCACCCCGTCGTCATGGGCGATGCCCGCCACCAGCGCCAGCACGCTCTTCGTCGCGCTGTACGCCATCTCCACCCGCGCCGGGTCCCCCCACGACGCGATGACCGCACCCCGCCGGACGACGACCCCGCTCGCGCCCCCGCCGTCCAGCAGCGGCCCGATGACCTCCCGGTGCGAGGCGTCGGCCACCTGGGCGTCGAGGTACGCCGCCATGTCCCCCACCCCGGGCACCGCCCGCTCCCCCTGCTCACGAGCGGCCCGCGCCACGGCCCCCACGTCCACGCCCTCCCAGGGGTCCCCGAAGCCGCCCGTCTCGTCCAGGACCACGCCAGCCTCGCCCATTCCCACCCTCCCCGTTGGAGCCGACTTACCGCACAGACTGCCAGCATCCGAGCGCCATTCGGAGGCCGACAAAAGGCGCATATCCGGCCATTCGCCTAGGGTGCAGTCAGTACGACGCAGCCTCCGCGAAGGGCAACGTGCCATGGATCGCCTCGGTGTCCGGAATCCCCGCGGTCTCGCGGCGTTCGCCGTGGTGGCCGGGGGGATGGTGACGATGGCGGGGGCCGGTGTCAGCGGGGCCGGTGGGGTGTTCGTGGGGGCGGCGGTGGCGGGGGTCGGGGGCGATCTGGCGCTGCAGCGCTGCGCGCCGGGGCTGATAGGACGTCTGGGGCGGCTGCACATCGGGGAGACGCTGCGCTTCGAGCTGCGGTGTGTGCTGCTGCTCCTGCTGCTCGGGCGGATACATGTCACCGGCCCGATCGGGCTGGCGTCGGCGATGGCGCTGGTGCTGTGCCTGCTGGGCGGCCAGGCGCTGCACGCCGCGATATGCACGCTGATCCGCCGTCGGCGGCGGCTCGCGGTCGCGGCGCGCCATGTCGATCTGCGCCGGCTGGGCATCAGCGACCGGCCGCCGCGGCGGCTGACCGAATGGCCGGGGCTGCGGATGCTGGTGTACGAGGTGTCGGCGCTGGCCGGGCTGGGGGCGACGCTGGTCACCGGGGACGCCCGCTGGGTGGTGGCGGGGCTGACCCTGGCGGCCGGGGGGTGTGCGGTGACGGTGCTGGCGCTGCTGCCGTACCTCGTGCGGTCGCTCCGGCTGCCGGGCCCGGCGCGGGTGCTGGCCGAGGTGAACGCCTGGCTGGGGCGGCACCGGCCGGAGACGGTGCTGTACTTCTCCGGGCCGCGGGAGTCCGCGTACCAGGTCGGCATGTGGCTGGAGACGCTGGCCGCGCTGCGCGCCCCGGCGCTGGTGATCCTGCGGGAGCGGCATCTGCTGGAGGGGCTGGCGCCGACCGCGCTGCCGGTGCTGTGCGTACCGGACGCGACGCATCTGCGGCGGCTGGATCTCGGCAGCGTGCGGGTCGCGCTCTATCCGGCGAACGTCGGCGAGAACATCCATCTGCTGCGCGTCCCCACCATGCAGCACGTGTTCCTGGGCGACGGCGACACGACCGCCGGAGTCGATCCGTACAGCAAGGTCTACGACCAGGTGTGGGTCGCGGGCCGGGCCGGGCGGCAGCGGTACGCGGAGGCGGCGGTCGGGGTCGAGGACGCGGACATCGTGGAGGTGGGGCGGCCGCAGCTGGACGGCGTACGGGTCCGGGAGGACGACGACCGCGCCCCGGCGGCGATACCCACGGTGCTGCTCACGGCCGGGGACGAGTCCCTCGTACGGCGGCTGCTGGAGAGCGAGCCGCCGGTGCGGGTCCTCTACCGGCCGCACCCCGCCACCGGCGGCCGCCGGTCCGCCGCACACCGGCGCATCGCCGCGGCGATCAGTGCCGCGAACGAGCGGCGGGCCGGGCGGGAGGCGGACGAGCCCGAGGATGCGCGGGCGCTGCGCGCCGAGGCCGCCCGCTGCCGTACCGAGCTGACGCGACGTATCGCCGCGCACCAGGCGCGGCTGCGCCGGGCGCACGCCGACGAGGCGATGCTCACCCGCGACAGCGCCGCACCCGATCCGGCGCCGCCCGAGGAGGCCAGGGAGCTGAGCGAGCAGTGGCACCGAGCGCACTGGGCGGCCTCACCGCCCTGGTCGCACCAGATCATCGAAGCGGACACCGCGAACGCCCCGGACCTCCGCTCCTGCTTCGACCAGGCCGATCTGCTGATCGGTGACCCCTCCGGCGTGGTCTCGGACTTCATCGCCACCCTCAAGCCATACGCCCTCGTCGACACGGCGGGGCTCGGCGCGCAGGAGTTCCGGCGGCGGCACACCGTGGCCCACGCCGCCTATCTGCTGGGCCCGGAGGACGCCGGGGTGGACGACCTCCTGCGGCTGCTCTTCAACCCCGCCGGGGATTCGTTGCGCGCCGCCCGCCACGAGCTGAGGGCGTATCTGCTCGGTCCCATGACCCCGCCGTCCATCCAGCGCTTCGACGAGGCGGTCGACGCGCTCGCCGCGAAGGGCGAGGCGCTCAACCGGCTGCGCGAACTCCAGACGATCCGCGAGGGAGCACCCGATGAGCATCAGCCGGCCGCACCGTGTTCGTGCGCTCCTTCCGCGCCGCCGCCCGCGAAGTGAACCGGGTCCGGTGCGTCGTACGTCGAACGGGGGCGCCCCGGACGCCGGTCCGTCACCCACCGGCCGTACGTCCCACACCCGTCCCTCACCCCCGGCCCCGACCATGAGCAGCCCCCACCAGGAGTCAGGAGCGATCATGGGAACGCAGCACGTCATAGCCGTCGGCCTCATCCAGGCGCCCACCGACGGCAGATGGGCCGCGGACCGCGACCGCGTCCGCCGCGGCGATCCCCCGCACCGCGGCACCCCCGCACGCACCCGCCCGTCCGCGCCCCCCGGCGACGCCGCCTGAGCCCCACCTCACCCCACCGGAGTCCGCATGTTGCCGCGCACCCCACGCCCCGGCCCGCGCCCCCGCGTCAGCGTGATCGTCCCCGCCCGCGACGCCATGCCCACCCTGACCCGCGCCCTCACCTCCGCCATGGAGCAGACCATAGGCATCGCCCGGCTGGAGATCATCGCGATCGACGCCGGGTCGACGGACGGCACCGCCGAGGAGCTGGACCGGCTGGCCGCCGACTGCCCCGCCCTCAAGGTCGTCCACCAGGAGCCCGGCGGCGGCCCGGGCAGGCCCCGCAACACCGGCCTCGACCTCGCCCGCGGCGACTACGTCTTCTTCCTCGACGCCGACGGTCATCTGGGCCCCGACGCGCTGCGCCGCATGGTCGCCATGGCCGACCAGAACGGCACCGACGTCGTCCTCGGCAAGATGGCCTCCCCCACCGGACGCGGCGTCCCCCGGGCGGTGTTCCGCCACAACCAGCTGCGCACCGACGTCCTCGGCTCGCACGCCTACTCCACCCTCGCCCCCTGGAAGCTGTTCCGCCGCTCCCTCATCGAACGGTTCCAGCTGCGGTTCCCGGAGCACTGCCGTGCCGACGAGGAGCAGCCCTTCACCGCGGCCGCCTACCTCAACGCCTCCGGCATCTCCGTCGTCGCCGACTACGACTGCTACCGCCTCGCCCGCCACGAGGCCCGGCAGAACCCCACCCGCCGCGGCCTCACCGACCGCATCGACGCCATCCGGCTGCTGTTCCAGACCGCCGCCCGCTACACCCAGCCCGGCCCGCGCCGCGACCACGTGATGCGGCGCCACATCCGCCGGGAGCTGTGCGGCGCGCTGCGCGCCCTGCCCCGCGAGGACGAGACCGAGGCCCGGACGCGGTTCTTCCCCGAGCTGCGCCGCTGGGCGACCGACCACTGCTCGGACACGCTCTTCCGTACCCTCACCGCGCCCGAGCGGCTGATGGTCCATCTGCTGCGCACCGGCCGCTTCGACGATCTGCTGAGCGTCATCCGCACCGCCAAGGAGGACGCGCGCCGCGGCCGTCTGGTCGAGAAGGGGCGGGTGTACTGGCTGCACCCGTTCTTCCGCGACCCGGCGGCCGAGGTCCCCGACGACTGCTTCGACGTCACCGACCGGCTGCCGGTCCGCCACCACCTCACCGGCGCGGCCTGGTACGGCGGCTCCACGCTGCGGGTCCGCGGCCGGGCCGAGGTCACGGGCCTGGACGCCGGACCCGAGGACCACACCGAACTGATACTCCGCCACCGCGAGGCCCAGGACGAACTGTGCGTACCGGTCTCGGCGGCGGACAGCGAGGTGGAGGGCGAGTTCGAGGCGGACGTCGACATCGCCACCGCCAACGGCGGCGCCCCGCTGCGCCCCGGCGTGTGGGACGTCTACCTCGACGTACGCGCCGAGGGCGTCAGCCGCACCATACGGTTCGGCAACCGCCACGACGAGGGGCTCGACATCGGTACCGCGCGCCGGGTGGTGACCGCGGGCCCCGGCCTGCGCGCCCGCGTCACGCCGTACTTCACCACCCCGTACGGCAATCTCTCCCTCGACATCGGCCCGGCCCCGCGCGGCGCGCCCTGCGAGGTGACCGAGGCGCTGTGGCATCCGTCCGACAAGGGCACGCTGGTCGTCGCCGGGCGGCTGCTGCCCCCGGGCTCGCCGCCCCGCGACCAGGTGCTGCGGCTGCGCGCCGAGCACACCGACGGCCGCGTCCTGGACCACCCCGTGCGGTACGCGGCGGGCCACCCGGCGGGCGCGTTCACCGCCCGGCTGCCGGTACGCGACCTCGGCCGGGGCCGCTGGACGGTGACGCTCGCCCTCGTCGGCCACGGCGACGGCCCGCCGTGCGCCGCCCCCGTACCGCCGCCCGAGCGACTGCCCGGCACCCGCTGGCTGCGCCGGGGCCGTCCGTACTACGCCAAGCCGCTCACCGGGCGCGGCGCGGCGACCCTGGAGCTGCGCATCGCCCCCGTACGCCTGCTCGCCGCCGTCCGCAACCGCCTCGGCCGCCGTACCCCCTGAGCTACCGGGCCCAGCGGCTCCGGGCCCGCCGCAGCCGCCGCCGCACACCCGCGGCGACCCTGATCGGCGCGACGTCCAGGGCGAGCGCCGGGGCCGACCGCGGGGTGAGGGGCTTGGCGTAGTACGGACGGCCGAATCGGAACCAGCGGGTCGAGGCCAGGTTGCCCACGCACGGCACGACGACGCTGCGGTCCTCCAGGAGCAGCGTCAGCGTCCAGCGGCCCGCCGTCAGCAGCCCGACGGGCAGGAGGGCGGTGAAGTCACCGGAGCCGCCGCCCCGCTCGAACCGGGCCGCCACCTCGCGCACCGCGCCCGCCCCGCTCTCGGCGCGCAGCCGCAGCCCACCCCCGTACTCACCGGTCAGCCGCCCGCCGACGATCAGGACGCTTCTCCTGGCGCCGTGCCACGCGGTCCGGGTCACCTGGCACGGGGCGTCGTCGGGGGCGTGGGCGACCTCGCCGACGTCGAGCGAGAGATTGCCGTACGGGGTGTAGTACGGGACGACCACCACGGGTTCGCCCCGTGGGGTCGTCACGGCGCGCCGGGCCGGCCGGGTGGCCGCACCGGAAGCCCGACCCTCGCGGACGCCGCCGAACCGCACGACGCGGCTGACACCCTGGGCGCGGACGTCGAGGTAGATGTTCCACAGGCCGCGTTCCAGCGGTGCGCCGCCGTCGGCGGTGGCCGGGTCGATGCCGACGGTGAAACCGGACGTCCCGGGGGCGTGTGTCGCGGGCACCCGGATCTCCGGCCGGTCGGCCTCGTACTTGCGCAGGATGACGTCCGTGCCCGGATCGATCGCGTCGATGCCCTCGATGGCGGCCCGGCCGGTCAGCCGCAGCACTCCGCCGTGCCAGCGCGCCGCGTCGAGGTGGTGGTGGACCGGCAGCCGGTCCGTGATGTCGAAGCAGGCGTCGGGGACGTCGGCGGTGTGGTCGCGGAAGAAGGGGTGGAGCCAGTAGACGCGGCCCTTGTCGACGAGGTGGCCGCGCTCCTGGTCCCGCTTGGCGTCGCGCGCGACGGCCAGGACGTCCTCGAAGCGGTCGGTGCGCAGCAGATGGATCAGGAGCCGGTCCGGGGCGTCGATCCGCTGGAAGATGGTGTCGGTCACCCAGGTCCGCGCCCAGCGCCGGAACTCGGGGAAGAAACGCTCCCGCGCGTCCCGCTCGCTCTCGCGCGGCAGCAGCCCCCGCAGCGGACCGCACAGCTCCCACTCGACGTGACGGCGCATGATCTGGTCCCGGCGGGGGCCGGGTTCGAGGTAGCGGGCCACGGTCTCGAAGCACAGCCCGATGCCGTCCATGCGGTGGGCGAGGCCGGACGCGGTGAGGGTGAGGTTGCTGCGGTTCTCGCGGTAGCGGACGTAGTAGCAGTCGTAGTCGGCGACCACGGAGATGCCGGAGGCGTTGAGGTAGGCGGCCGCGGTGAACGGCTTGTCCTCGCAGTTGCGGTAGGGCGGGAAGCGCAGCCGCAGCCGTTCGATGAGGGAGCGCCGGAAGAGCTTCCAGGGGCCCAGGGTCAGATAGGCGTGGGAGGAGAAGATGTCGGTGCGCGGCTGGTTGTGCGAGAAGACGGCCCGGGGCACGGCGCGGCCGCCGACCGAGGCGATCCGGCCGAGCACGATGTCGGTGCCGTTCTCGTCGGCCATGGCGACCATGCGGCGCAGCGCGTCCGGCCCGAGGTAGTCGTCGGAGTCGAGGAAGAACACGAAGTCGCCCCGCGCGCGGTCCAGGCCGGTGTTGCGGGGGCTGCCCGCACAGCCGGAGTTCGCCTGGTGGACGACGTGCAGCGCGGAGCACCCGCGGGCGAGCCGTTCCAGCTCCTCCCCGGTGCCGTCGGTCGAGCCGTCGTCCACCGCGATGATCTCGATCCGGTCCAGGCCGAGGGTCTGCTCCATCGCGGAGGTGACGGAGCGGGTCAGCTCCGGCATGGCGTTGTAGGCGGGGATGATCACGCTGACACGGGGAGGAGACGCTGAGGGCATGACGGGCTCCTGACTCCTGGCTCGGGGGCCGACGGGGATCAGTCGCGGTCGGGGAAGGCGCGGGTGGGCTGCACGGTGTGCGGGGGCAGGGTGCCGCCGTGCCCGGGCATGGCCACCGGCAGCGACGGCACCGTACGGCTCTCGGACCGCCCGTGGGCCACCGGCCGTGCCGTGGCGTCCTCGCCCAGCATCAGCGTCCGTACGACGCGCTCCGCCGCGTGGCCGTCGTCGTACGGGCAGAAGCGGGCCCGGAACGCGGCGCGCAGCGCGGCCGCTTCGGCGTCGCACCACCGGCCCTCCCGGAAGACGGCGATCAGCTCGTCCAGGGTGCGGGCCACCGCGCCCGGGGTGTCGCCGGGGCGGCCCGACAGCAGGTCGAAGTAGACGCCCCGGGAGGCCCGGTAGATGTCCCAGTCGTCCGCGTAGATCACGATGGGCCGGTCGAGCAGGGCGTAGTCGAACATGATCGACGAATAGTCGGTGATCAGCGCGTCGGCGGCCAGGCACAGCTCCTCCACCCGGGGATGGCGCGACACGTCCCGCACCAGTCCCGCCTCGTGGAGTTCGCGCAGCGCCGCCGACGGCCGGTACGAGTAGTGCGCCCGCACCAGGAGCGTCGTGTGGGGGCCGAGTGCGCGGCTGACCCGCTCCAGGTCCAGCCGGGGGGTGAACCCCTTCTGGTAGTCGCGGATCGTGGGGGTGTAGAGGACGGTGGTGTGGCCCTCCGGGACGCCGATCCCGGCGCGGGCGCGCCGCACGTCGTCGGCGGAGGCCGAGACCAGGATGTCGTTGCGCGGATATCCGCATTCCAGCAGCCGGTAGGAGGCCGGGTAGACCCGCTCCCACACCTCGCTGGAATGCGGATTCGAGGAGAGGGCGACGTCCCAGCGGTCGATGCGCTTGAGGAGATTCCCGAAGCTCATTCCGGCCGCCGCGGCGGGGTAGTGCTGCTGGTCCAGGCCCATGCATTTGAGCGGTGTGCCGTGGAAGGTCTGCAGATGCACCGTGCCGGGCCGCTTGACGACGTCATTGGGGAAATTGACGTTGTTGACGAGATAGGTGGCGCGGGCGACCGTCCGGTAGAAGTCCCGGGTTCCGGTGACGACGTAGTCGACGTCCTCCGGAAGCGAGTCGATCTCCGACTTCCTGACCACCCACACCCCGTGGATGTGCGGCGCCAGTTCGCGGGCCTTGTAGTAGATCGCCGCCGGATTGCACAGCACTCCCCGGCCCCAGTACGCGCTGTAGACGGCGAGGTTGGGGTCGGCCGGGCGCTTCCGGTGCGCCCGGTACAGGGCGCGTTTGCCCCGTACCGCCAGCGCCGCGCGGGCGACCCGCTTGGCCTTGCGGGCCCCGGCCACGGCCCGCGTCGCCATCTCGTGCTCCCGGTAGCGGGCGAACGAGCCGCGGGCCAGCGCCGCGAAGCGCCACTCGGCCCCGGCGGGCGGCGTGAACCCGTCCGGGATGTGGGTCCGGTACCAGGCGGCGGCCCGGCGGAAGAAGCGGGGCCGGTCGGCCGTCGCCACCCGGGAACGGCGGTCGAGGCAGAACAGGAAATGGGACACGGCCCGCTCGAAGAGCAGACAGCGCAGCGGATTCAGATGCGGATGCTCGTCGAGGAAGGCGAAGACCCGGGCGTACTGGTCGAATATGACGAAGTGTTTCTCGCCCGGGCTTCCGGTGCTGGCGCCGACCCGGCGCTGCCGGTATTCCAGGCCGACCAGATCAACGCAGGCGATCCGCCGCGCCGTCAGCATCGTCAGATACGACAGCAGCGCGTCCTCGTAGATTCCCTCACTGAACGAGAAACCGTGCCCGGTGTAGAAGGCGCGGCGGTAGACCCGGTTGGACGACATCGCGAAGATCCGCAGGAATTCGGGGCGCTCCAGGACGGAGAACACCTCGGTGCCCGCGGAGTTCAGCAGCTCCCCGAAGACGCTGGGGGCGGTGCGCCCGGACCAGTAGGTGCGCACATGGTTGAAGTAGAGGATGTCCGGGTCCTCGTTGAGGGCGAGCCGTTCGGCAAGGCCCTCCAGGGTGCCGGGCGCGAGGGTGTCGTCCCCGTCGAGGAACAGCAGATAGTCGCCGGTGGCCCGTTCGACACCGGCGTTACGGGCGTGGCCCGGGCCGGAGTTGACGGGCTGGTGCACGGGCACCACCCGGCTGTCGCGGGCCGCGCAGGCGTCGATGATGGCGCCGCAGTGGTCGGGCGAGCAGTCGTCGACGGCCACCACCTCCACGTCGCGGAACGACTGGGTCAGCACGGAGTCCAGGCAGGCCTGCAGATAGCCCTGCACGCGGTAGGCGGCGATGACGATGCTGAAGCGGGGCATGCGGCTCCTCGGGACGCGACGGCGGATCGAGGCGCGAAGCGCTCACTGAGCACCACCGTAGGGTCGTACGTCCAGATATGCCTGATAAGCCCATGAAGGGACGGCCGAGCGGGTGAAGAACGCCCCCGGTGGGCATGAAACCCGGCCGGAGCCGCCGGCACCGGCAGGCCGGGGTCCGCCCCCGGGGGTATGGCTTGCTCGGTGTACCGGTCCCGCACCCGCGGCAATCAACCGGTCGCCAAGCCTGTCACCGCCGCCACCGACGTCTTCGCGCTCGGCCTGATCGCGGCGGTCGTGGTCACCGGCCGCCACCCGTACGGGGACGGCGCGGGGATCTCGATCGCCGCGCAGATCGCCAACACCGCTCAGCAGCCGCCGGACCTGAGCGGCTACCCGGACGAGCTGCGGCCGTCGCTGGAACGCTGCCTGACGGCGGACCCGGAGCGACGGCCCACGCCCGCCGAACCGACCGAGCTGTGCCGCCGGGCCGCGAGCCGTGAGCTGCGGGACTTCGCGGGCCGGCTGCCGCGGATGACCTTTGCGAGGACCGTCTCGTCGCCCAGGGCGACCGGCTGTGCATGGTCACGTCCAGCGGCAATCTCGCGATGATGAAGACGAGAAGGACTACAACATCCCCAGCTTCACCGCCGAGGTGACGCTCTGGAAGCCCGGATCGTTGCCGCGCCCCGGGCACCGCACCCCGCACGCCGAAGGGGCGGTCAGCGGCCATCGCCGCTGACCGCCCCTTCGCGGTGACTCAGCTGTGCGTACGCAGCATCGTCCGCATGGTGCGCATCGCCACCGACAGGTTCGCCAGGTCGAACGTCTCCGACGACTGGATCTCGTCCAGCGTGGTCCGCGCCCGCTGGAGGAGCGCGGCGTTCTTCTGCTCCCACGCCTTGAAGCGCTGCTCCGGCGTCGAACCGCCGTTACCGACCGACAGGACGTCGGAGGTGAGGGCGGCGTGGGCCGCGTACAGGTCCTCGCGGATGGAGACGCGGGCCATGGACTGCCAGCGGTCGGCCCGCGGCAGTTCGATGATGCGGTCCATCAACTGGCTGATGGACAGCCGGTCGGCCAGGTCGTAGTAGACCTCGGCGACCGCGAGGGGGTCCTTGCCGGTGCGGTCCGCGATGGCGACGATGTCCAGCGTCGGGAAGGCGGACGAGAAGCCCGCCACCCGGGTCGCCAGATCGTCCGGGACACCGGCGGCCGTCAGCTCGTCGTGGATGCGCTGGTACCACTCGATGTCGCCGCCGCGCAGCAGCTTGGGCAGCTGCGCCCGCACCGCGGCGACCCGCTCGGCGAAGAAGTCGATCGTCCCGGCCAGCTCCAGCGGCTGCGGCCGGTTGTTGAGCAGCCAGCGGGTGCCGCGCTCGACGAGCCGCCGCGAGTGCAGCCGCATCCGGGTCTGGAACTCCGCGGCGACGACCGTGTCCAGCGACTCGACCTCGTCCCAGATCTCCCCCAGCTCGAAGATGGCCCGCGCCGCCGTCTGGGCGCGCACGACCTCCTCGGTGGAGGCCCCGGTCTCCTCCCGCATGCGGTGCAGGAAGGTCGTACCGGCGGTGTTGACGGTGTCGTTGACCAGCACCGTGGTGATGATCTCGCGCCGCAGCGCGTGCCCGTCGATGTGCTCGGGGAAGGTCTGGCGCAGCGCCTGCGGGAAGTAGGCGTGCAGCAGCCGCTGGAGGTACGGGTCGTCGGGGAGCCCGGTGCCGATCAGCTCGTCCGCCACGGTGATCTTGACGTAGGCGAGCAGCACGGCCAGCTCGGGCTGGGTCAGACCGCGCCCGGCGGACAGCCGCTCGCGGATCTGCCGGTCGGCCGGCAGGAACTCCAGCGCGCGGTCCAGCCGTCCCTCGCGCGACAGCCGGCGCATCAGCCGCTGGTGGGCGTGGAGCAGGCTGGGTGCCTGGGCGCCGGAGATGGCCAGGGCCACGTTCTGCGCGTAGTTGTTGCGCAGCACCAGCGCGCCGACCTCGTCGGTCATCTCGGCCAGCAGCTTGTTCCGCTGCTTGACCGTCATGTCGCCATCGGTGACCAGCGCGTTGAGCAGGATCTTGATGTTCACCTCGTGGTCGGAGGTGTCCACCCCGGCGCTGTTGTCGATCGCGTCGGTGTTGATCCGGCCGCCCTTGGTGGCGAACTCGATGCGGCCGAGCTGGGTCAGGCCCAGGTTGCCGCCCTCGCCGACGACCTTGACCCGCAGGTCCTGGCCGTCCACCCGGATCGCGTCGTTGGCCTTGTCGCCGACGTCGGCGTGCGACTCGGTGGACGCCTTGACGTACGTACCGATGCCGCCGTTCCACAGCAGGTCGACCGGGGCCTTGAGGATGGCCTTCATCAGGTCGGCCGGGGTCATCTTGGCGACCTTGGTCTCGATGCCGAGCGCCGCCCGCACCTGCGGGGTGATCTGGATGGCCTTGGCGGTACGGGGGTGGATGCCGCCGCCCGCCGAGATCAGCCCGGCGTCGTAGTCCTCCCAGGACGAGCGCGGCAGCTCGAACAGCCTGCGGCGCTCGGCGTACGAGGTGGCCGCGTCCGGGTTGGGGTCGATGAAGATGTGCCGGTGGTCGAAGGCGGCGACCAGCCGGATGTTCTCGCTCAGCAGCATGCCGTTGCCGAACACGTCACCGGACATGTCACCGACGCCGACGACCGTGAAGTCCTGGCTCTGGGTGTCGTGGTCCAGCTCGCGGAAGTGCCGCTTGACGGACTCCCAGGCGCCGCGCGCCGTGATGCCCATGCCCTTGTGGTCGTAACCCGCGGAACCGCCGGAGGCGAACGCGTCGCCGAGCCAGAAGCCGTACGACTGGGCGACCTCGTTGGCGATGTCGGAGAAGGTCGCGGTGCCCTTGTCGGCGGCGACGACCAGGTAGGTGTCGTCCCCGTCGTGCCGGACGACGTCCTGCGGCGGCTCGACCTGACCGCCGACCAGGTTGTCGGTGATGTCGAGCAGACCGGAGATGAAGGTCTTGTAGCAGCCGATGCCCTCGGCCAGCCAGGCGTCCCGGTCCACCGACGGGTCGGGCAGCCGCTTGCCGACGAAACCGCCCTTGGCGCCGACCGGCACGATGACCGTGTTCTTCACCATCTGCGCCTTGACCAGGCCCAGGATCTCGGTACGGAAGTCCTCACGCCGGTCGGACCAGCGCAGGCCACCGCGCGCGACCTTGCCGAAGCGCAGGTGCACACCCTCGACGCGCGGCGAGTACACCCAGATCTCGTACGCCGGACGGGGCGCGGGCAGATCGGGCACGGCCTGCGGGTCGAGCTTGACCGACAGATAGTCGTGCGGCTCGCCGTGCGCGTTCTTCTGGAAGTGGTTGGTGCGCAGAGTGGCCTTGATGAGGGTGAGGAAGGAGCGCAGGATGCGGTCCTCGTCGAGCGAGGCCACCTGGTCCAGCGCCGCGTCCAGCTCCTCCATCAGGGCGTCGGTCAGCTCCAGGCCCGCCCGCTGCCGCTCGGGCGACATCCGGGCCTCGAAGAGGGAGACCAGCAGCCGGGTCGTGTGCACATTGTTACGGAGGGTGTCCTCCATGTACGACTGGCTGAAGGTGGAACCGGCCTGCCGCAGGTACTTGGCGTACGCGCGCAGCACCATGGCCTGCCGCCAGTCCAGACCCGCGCCCAGCACCAGCTGGTTGAAGTTGTCGCTCTCCGCCTGACCGGTCCACACGGCGGCGAACGCGTTCTGGAAGCGCTCACGGGCGTCGTCGGCCAGGGTCTCGCCCTCGCGCAGCGGCAGCCGCAGCCCGAAGTCGTAGATCCAGGCCGTGCTCCTGTCCGAGCAGCGCAGCTCGTACGGGCGCTCGTCGACCACCTCGACGCCGAGCGTGTTGAGCACCGGCAGCACGGCCGACAGCGACACCTGGCCGCCCGCCCGGTAGATCTTGAAGCGGCGCTCGGCGTGGGCCGCGCCGACCGGCTCGTACAGGCTGAGCGCGAAGCCCTGCTTGCTGTCCTCGGCGGTCAGCCGCTCCACGTGCTGGAGGTCGGCGACGGCGCCGCGGGGGGTGTGGTCGGCCTTGTAGCCCTCGGGGAAGGCGTTCTGGTAGCGGCGCAGCAGCTCGGCGGCGCGCTCCTCGCCCACCTCCGACACCAGGGCCTCGGAGAAGCCGTCGGCCCACGAGCGGGCGGCGTCGACCAGCCGGTTCTCGATGCGCTCGACATCGGCGTCGGTCAGGTCGGGCAGCTCCGTACCGGGCTGGACGCGGACCACGAAGTGCAGCCGGGACAGCACCGACTCGGTGTGGAGGGCGGTGAAGTCCACCGGCGGGCGGCCGCTCAGCTCCTCCAGCAGGATGTCCGTCAGCCGCAGCCGCACATCGGTGGTGAAGCGGTCGCGGGGCAGGTAGACCAGCGCCGAGTAGTAGCGCCCGTACTCGTCCTGCCGCAGGAACAGCCGCAGCCGGCGCCGCTCCTGGAGGTAGAGCACGCTGGTGACGATCGAGCGGAGCTGGTCGACCGGGGTCTGGAACAGCTCGTCGCGCGGGTAGGTCTCCAGGATCTGCAGCAGATCCCGGCCGTCGTGGCTGTTGGGCCCGAAACCGGCGCCCGCCAGCACCTCGTTCACCTTGCGCCGGATGACCGGCACCCGGCGCACCGACTCGGTGTACGCGGCGGACGAGAACAGCCCCAGGAAACGGCGCTCGCCGATCACATTGCCCTCGGCGTCGAACTTCTTCACGCCGATGTAGTCGAGGTACGACGGCCGGTGGACGGTGGCCCGGCTGTTGGCCTTGGTGAGGACCAGCAGCTTGTGCTCGCGGGCCTTGGCGCGGGCGTCGGCGGGCAGCCGGTTGAACGACGGGGACACCGGGGCGGCCCCGTCATGGGGGCTCTCGTCGGTGTCCCGGTGGGCCGGGTCGGACCGCAGGATGCCCAGGCCCGTGCCGGGCACCGCGCTCAGCACGTCCTCCTCGCCACCGGCCTCGGTGGGCGCCTGGGTCAGCTCGTACTCGCGGTAGCCGATGAAGGTGAAGTGGTCGTCGGCGAGCCAGCGCAGCAGCTCACGGGCCTCCTCCACCTCCTGGTCGCGCACCTCGGCGGCCTTGGGCTCCTCCGGCAGCACCTCGGCCAGCCGCAGCGCCGACTGGCGCATCTTCTCCCAGTCCTCGACGGCCTCGCGGACATCGGACAGGACGCGCAGCAGGTCGGCGGTGATCTGCTTGAGGTCGCCGCGGTCGGTCTCCCGGTCGGTCTCGACGTGGATCCAGGACTCGACGACGGCGTCGTGCGGCAGGTCCTCGCGGGCCTTGCGGTCGAACGAGGCGTCCAGCAGCTCGATCAGCTTGCCGGTGATGTCACGGCGCACGACCACCTGCGGGTGGATCACCACGTGGATCCCGCGGCCCTGACGGGTCAGCTCGTTGGTCACCGAGTCGACCAGGAACGGCATGTCGTCGGTGACGACCTCGACGACCGAATGGCTGCACGTCCAGCCGTGCTCCTCGACGGTCGGGGTGTGGACCCGTACGTTCGCCGTGCCCTGGGGGCGCGCCTCGGCGAGCCGGTAGTGCGAAAGCGCAGCGCCGAAGACGTCGACCGGGTCGCGGTCCGCGAGGTCCTCGGGTGGCGTGTGCAGGTAGTAGTGCTGGAGGTATGCGGTCAGGGTCTCCGGGCCCGGGCCCTGCACCGGTGGTTGCCCCCCGGCAGGGCTGTTCTCAGCGACCCGGGCGGCCCGTGTGAGCAGCTCGGCCTTGGCTTCGTCCAGCTTGGTCTGCATGTCCTCTGGCTCCTGTCGCGCGCCTTTGCGTGACATCGATGGCGGTGGCATGACGCCGCGACTCGGGGTATCCGGTCACGTACGACGGTATGCCGGATGGGGAGAAGGCCGCGGCGTACTGGTCCGTAAGTGACCAAGACCCCACGCGGCGTCGACCAGCGACAGCGGCTCCGGCCCGGAGGCGCCCCGGGCTGGGAGCGAGGGCCTCCTTGCCCCCGTGGACTATCGCGCTGATCACGCAGTAAGGCTATCGCTCCTCCCCAGGGGCTCGTCATGAGCCGTTCGTGTACAAAACCCGGCCCGGATGTTTGACGAAATGGACAGTGGGGGGGAGGGCGCGCGCCGCACCATGCGCTCTTGGCAAACCCTTGGTGCGGATGCAGGGTGACACCGACGGTGGTAAGCGTGGAAACGTGGAGGTGGGCGGCATGAGCAGCACGGCTGCGACTGCGAAGATCCTGCTGGTGACCGGGGACGCGGCCGAGTCCCTGGAGGTGCTCTACCCGTACCAGCGGCTGCGCGAGGAAGGCTACGACGTACACATCGCCGCCCCCTCCCGCAAGACGCTGCGCTTCGTGGTGCACGACTTCGAGGAGGGCTACGACACCTACACCGAGAAGCCCGGCTACAGCTTCCCCGCCGACCTCGCCTTCTCCGACGTCGACCCGGGCCAGTACGCCGCCCTGGTGATCCCGGGCGGCCGGGCCCCGGAATACCTGCGCAACGACCCGGAGCTGCGGAAGATCTGCAAGGCGTTCTTCGACGCCGACAAGCCGGTGGCGCAGATCTGCCACGGCCCGCTGCTGACGGCGGCGGTCGGCGGGCTGACCGGGCGGCGGGTGACCGCGTATCCGGCGCTGGAGCTGGACATGCAGGCGGCGGGGGCGACCTTCCAGGACACGGAGGTCGTGGTGGACGGCACGCTGGTGTCGTCGCGGGCCTGGCCGGACCATCCGGTGTGGATGCGGGAGTTTCTGGCGGTGCTGCGGACGAAGGCGCCGATCAGCTGACAGATTTCGCTATCTGTCAGCTGTCATGCGTCAGCTGTTCGCTGTCACTTGTCATGTGCCAGCTGTTCGCTGTCAGCTGTCAGCTGTCAGCTGTCAGCCAGCGTCTCGACCTCCCGTACGGCCTCCTCCAGGGTGTCGACCACCGGCACCCCGGCGGCCAGCAGACTGGCCCGGCTGTGCGAGCCGCCCGTGTAGAGCACCGCCCGCGCCCCCACATGCCGGGCCGCCACCGCGTCGTCCACCGCGTCCCCGATCACCACGGTCCGCTGCGGCGGCACCCTCTCCAGCGCGGCGAGATGGCGCACCATCTGCTCGGCCTTGCCGGTGGTGCTCTGCCCGGTGCGGCCGTCCACGCGGACGAAGTGGCGCTCGATGCCGTGCGTGCGCACCAGGGGCATCAGATTCTCGTGCGGTGCCAGCGAACACAGCGACTGGGTGAGCCCCGCCGACTGCCACTCCGTGAGCAGCTCCCTGGCGCCGAGCGCCAGCCCCGCGCCCTCGGCCAGCGCCCAGT
Source organism: Streptomyces sp. NPDC007983 (assembly GCF_042958345.1). Classification (NCBI taxonomy): domain Bacteria; kingdom Bacillati; phylum Actinomycetota; class Actinomycetes; order Kitasatosporales; family Streptomycetaceae; genus Streptomyces; species Streptomyces sp. NPDC007983. Next base: position 17,020 of record NZ_JBIBJI010000013.1, on the reverse strand, counting down.
AGTGCCGGTGGAAGGCCTCGTCCATGACCTCCCACTCCGCGTCGGTGGGCAGCCGCCCCATCAGCCGCTCGTAGAAGAGGGGGACTGGGACGCAGTACAGCTCCCGGTAGCGCTCCAGCGTGATCGGCGGCAGGCCGATCTCCCCGAACGAGGCGTTCGTCGCCTGGATCACGGCGTCGATGTCGTGGAAGAGCGTGCCGTTCCAGTCCCACACGATGTGCGTCACATGGTTCGTCCCCATCCCTCGACGGTAAGGCCTACTCGATGAGGTTGGGGATCTCCTGGGTGGCGTACCACATCAGCTCGTGGTCCTCCGCGCCGTCCACCGTGAACTGCGCGTCGTCGTCCCCGAGGTCCGCCGCGCCCAGCGCGTCGGCCGCCGCGGCGACGTCCCGCTCGGCGTCCTCGGCGTCCAGGTGCACCGCCGCTGCCTCGGCCAGCCGTACGGCGGCGGCGATCCGCACCTCCCCCAGCGCGGACGGGTCCAGCCCCAGGTCCGGATCGGCGACCGCCTGCCCGTCGGGCACGTCCAGGGCCACCACCACGCGCCGCCGCGGCACCTGCCGGTCCACGGCGAGCAGCCGCAGGGACGCCTGCGCGGCCCGGCTGAGCGCGGCGTACTCCAGCTCCTCGATGTCGTCCGACACGTACCACTCGCGCAGCGCGGGCGTCACGGCATAGGCGGTCAGCGGCCCCGGCCCCAGTTCTCCCGCCTTGTGCGCCTCGGCGAGACCGGAGAGGGTCAGGGGGACGTAGACGCGCATGGGCCGCCACTTTCACGAGACATCAGGTCCCGCCAGGATACGTGCCGCCCCCATTTCGGAAGGGCTCGGTTCGCCTCCGGCCCGGGTCCGCCGGTCCCCGTTCGGGGTATTTCCGGGGCCCCGCGGCCCCGGGCTCTCCCGCCGCCTCGTCCGCCGCCACCAGCCCTTCCACTGGATCGATTCCCCCGGATAGGTGAAGCCCCCGGCCGGGTCCGGGCGCCGGGGGCCGGGCGTTGCGGGTGGCGGAAACGCGTCGGTAGAAGTCTCCCCGACGGAAGCTACTGCCCGGTATTCCGCCGGGCCCGGCAGAGACGGCGAGGCGCATGCACGAGATCACGCGGACGACGACGCGGACCGACCGGGGCGCGACGGGCACCGCCGCCCGGCGCCGGAGCGGCGGGCCGCCGGGGCGCCGCGACCGGCGGCCGGGCGGCGCCACCGTACGGCGGCCGGACGGCGCACCCGGCAGCGCGACCGCGTCACATCCCGGCACCCGCACCGCGACGCGGCGTACGGCGGCCGTCTCCCGTACGGCCGCCCTCGCCGCCGTACGGCGGGAGCGGGACCGGCTGCCCCACTACTGGTTCGCGCACCGGCTGCTGCTCGCCCTCAGCGGCCAGCGCCCCGTCCACACCCTGCTCGGGCACGCCCTCCCCGACGCCTACGACCAGCTGATCGCCCTCGCGCCCCGCGCCCCGCTGCGGCCCGCCGCCGGACGCGCCGCGCCCGTCGTACGGCGCTGCGGGGAGTACCGGCCGCGGCATGGGGTGATCGAGGCGTTCGCCCGGATCGCCTCCGGCGACCGGCTCAGCGCGCTCGCGTTCCGTCTGGAGCTGGGCGCCGACGCCCGCTGGCGCTGCGCCGCCGTCGACCTCGGCCCACTGGTCACATGAGAAGGCCGGGGCACCGTGCCCTCGCACGGTGCCCCGGCCTTCTCACGCGAACTGCAGACGCGCTACTTCTTACGGCGGCGGCCGCCCTTGTTGGCCTTGCGCCGCTCCGCGCGGGTCAGCCCGTCGGACTCGGAGCGCGGCGCGGGCGGGGTGTCACCGTTGGTGAAGTCGCCCTCCACGATGCCGCCCTCGCCGTCGACCGTCGGGGCCGAGAAGTGCAGCCGGTCCGGCCGCTGCGGGGCCTCCAGGCCCTTGGCGTGGATCTCGGGACGCCCCGTCGAGGATGCCCCCGCGCCCGCCGGGACCACGTCCTGCACGTCCTTGTCGAGCGTGGCCTTCGCCTCCGCTTCCTCGACCGGAACCTCCTCGACCTGCTGCTCGACCTGGACCTCCAGGTTGAACAGGTAGCCGACCGACTCCTCCTTGATCCCCTCCATCATGGCCTGGAACATGTCGAAGCCCTCGCGCTGGTACTCGACCAGCGGGTCCTTCTGGGCCATCGCGCGCAGCCCGATGCCCTCCTGGAGGTAGTCCATCTCGTAGAGGTGCTCGCGCCACTTGCGGTCCAGCACGGACAGCACGACGCGCCGCTCCAGCTCGCGCATGATCTCGGAGCCGAGCTGCTCCTCACGGGCCTCGTACTGCTGGTGGATGTCGTCCTTGATGGCCTCGGCGATGAACTCGGCGGTGATCCCGGCGCGGTCGCCGGTCTCGTCCTCCAGCTCATCGACGGTCACCTTCACCGGGTAGAGCTGCTTGAACGCGCCCCACAGCCGGTCCAGGTCCCACTCCTCCGCGAAGCCCTCGACGGTCTCCGCCTGGATGTACGCGTCGATCGTGTCGTCCATGAAGTGGCCGACCTGCTCCTGCAGGTCCTCGCCCTCCAGGACGCGGCGGCGCTCGCCGTAGATGACCTCGCGCTGCCGGTTGAGGACCTCGTCGTACTTCAGGACGTTCTTACGGGTCTCGAAGTTCTGCTGCTCGACCTGCGACTGGGCGGAGGCGATGGCGCGGGTGACCATCTTGTTCTCGATCGGCACATCGTCGGGGACGTTGGCCATCGCCATCACCCGCTCGACCATCTGCGCCTTGAACAGCCGCATCAGGTCGTCGCCGAGCGAGAGGTAGAAGCGGGACTCGCCGGGGTCGCCCTGACGGCCGGAACGACCGCGCAGCTGGTTGTCGATACGGCGCGACTCATGGCGCTCGGTGCCCAGCACGTACAGCCCGCCGAGCTCCTTGACCTCCTCGAACTCGGCCTTGACCGCGGCCTCGGCCTTCTCCAGGGCGGCGGGCAGCGCGGCCGCCCACTCCTCGGCGTGCTCCACCGGGTCCAGACCGCGCTGGCGCAGCTCGGCCTCGGCGAGGTCGTCCGGGTTGCCGCCGAGCTTGATGTCCGTACCACGGCCGGCCATGTTCGTCGCGACCGTGACGGCGCCCTTGCGGCCGGCCTGGGCGACGATCGTCGCCTCCCGGTCGTGCTGCTTCGCGTTCAGCACCTCGTGTGGCACCCCGCGCTTGGCGAGCTGCTGCGACAGATACTCCGACTTCTCCACGGAGGTGGTGCCGACCAGGACCGGCTGGCCCTTCTCGTGCTTCTCGACGATGTCCTCGACGACCGCGTCGAACTTGGCCACCTCGGTGCGGTAGATCAGGTCGGACTGGTCGACGCGGGCGAGCGGGCGGTGGGTCGGGATCGGGACGACGCCCAGCTTGTAGATCTGGTGGAACTCGGCGGCCTCGGTCATGGCCGTACCGGTCATGCCGGAGAGCTTGGTGTACAGGCGGAAGAAGTTCTGCAGGGTGATCGTGGCGAGGGTCTGGTTCTCGTCCTTGATCTCCACCGCTTCCTTGGCCTCGATCGCCTGGTGCATGCCCTCGTTGTAGCGGCGGCCGGCGAGGATACGGCCGGTGTGCTCATCGACGATCATGACTTCGCCGTCGATGACGACGTAGTCCTTGTCCTTCTTGAACAGCTCCTTGGCCTTGATCGCGTTGTTCAGGTAGCCGACCAGGGGAGTGTTGACGGACTCGTACAGGTTGTCGATGCCCAGCCAGTCCTCGACCTTGGTCACGCCGGACTCGTGGATGGCGACGGTGCGCTTCTTCTCGTCGACCTCGTAGTCCCCGGTCTCTTCCTGACCCTTCTGCAGATTCGCCGCCTCGCCCCGGGTCAGCCGGGTGACCAGCTTGGCGAAGTCCCCGTACCACTTGGTGGCCTGGTCGGCCGGGCCCGAGATGATCAGTGGCGTACGGGCCTCGTCCACCAGGATCGAGTCGACCTCGTCGACGATCGCGAAGTTGTGACCGCGCTGCACCAGCTCGTCCTGCGACCACGCCATGTTGTCGCGCAGATAGTCGAAGCCGAACTCGTTGTTGGTGCCGTAGGTGATGTCGCACGCGTACTGCTCGCGGCGCTGTGCCGGGGTCATGTTGGCGAGGATGCAGCCGACCTCGAGGCCGAGGAACTTGTGCACCCGGCCCATCCACTCGGAGTCACGCTCGGCCAGGTAGTCGTTGACCGTGATGAGGTGGACGCCCTTGCCGGACAGCGCGTTCAGGTAGGCGGGCAGGGTGCCCACCAGGGTCTTGCCCTCACCGGTCTTCATCTCGGCGACGTACCCGAGGTGCAGCGCGGCACCGCCCATCAGCTGGACGTCGTAGTGCCGCTGGCCGAGCACCCGCTTGGCGGCCTCGCGCACCGTCGCGAACGCCTCCGGCATCAGGTCGTCGAGGCTTTCGCCGTCGGCGTACCGCTCCTTGTACTCGTCGGTGAGGGCACGCAGCTCGGCGTCGGAGAGGGACAGGAAGTCCTCTTCGATGGAATTGACCTGGTCCGCGATGCGGTGCAGCTTGCGCAGGATCTTTCCTTCGCCTGCACGCATGAGCTTGTTGAAGACGGACACGTAGGCTGGCTCCTTGCCGGTCGGGCCTGGCACGGTTGTGGGGTGCGCTGGCGCGGCATTGTCAAGGGGCACAAGCCCCGCCGCAACGGCCATCGTAAGACAGACCCCGCCTGGCCGGGAGGTCCGTCACCACGCGGGCCCGGTGTGACCACACCGTGTCAACGCGTGAGGGGGCGCCGGGGTGCCCCCGAATTCGCCAAAACCAGTCGCGGCGCCGCGCGGGGGCGGCCCAGACTCGGGCCATGGAGCCCGTCACCCTCACCACCGAGCGGCTCGTGCTGCGGCCCTTCCGGCCGTCCGACGCCCCGGCGGTCCACGCCGCCTGTCAGGACCCCGACATCCTGCGCTGGACCACCGTGCCCGCTCCGTACGAACGCGCGCATGCCGAGGACTTCGTCCGGCGGACCTGCCCGGAGGGCTGGCGGAACGACAGCAGCTACAACTTCGCGGTGGTCACCCGGGATGTGGGCGAACTCATCGGGGCGATGGGCCTGGTACGGCTGGGTCGGCTGCGCGGCCCCGAGCACCAGGCCGAACTGGGGTACTGGACGGCACGGGAGCACCGGCGGCGCGGCTACACGGGTGAGGCGGCGCGGGCGGTGGCCGAGTGGGCGTTCACCGGGCTGGGCGTGGAGCGGCTGGAGTGGTGCACGGAGGCCGGGAACGAGGCGTCGCGGGCGGTCGCCCTCGCCGTGGGCTTCCGGATGGAGGGGACGGACCGGGCGCGGATCGTCCGCGAGGGCACGCGGCGGGACGCCTGGCGGGGCGCACTGCTGCCCTCCGACTGGGGGCTGCCGTCGGCCACGCCGTACCTCCCGGCCCCCGCCGCGCACCCGGCCTGAGGCATATCCGCAGGTGGTGGAGGGTTGTCGGTGGTCGCCACTACGGTGGCGCGCATGACGCATCCCGCCGCCGGGTCCGGACCCGCCAAGCCCGAGATCACCTTGTCCGCCGACGAGGCGCGCCGGATCGCGCTGCGCGCCCAGGGGCTCCTGGGGGCGCCCGACCGGCGCGGCGGGGTGCGCGGCCTGCTGCGCCATCTGGGCGCGGTGCAGCTGGACACGATCTCGGTGCTGGCGCGCTCGCACGAGCTGATTCCGTACGCGCGGCTGGGCGCGGTCGGCCGCGAGGCGGTCGAGTCGGCGTACTGGACCGGCACCCACGCCTTCGAGTACTGGTCGCACGCGGCCTGCGTGCTGCCGATCGAGGAGTGGCCGCACTTCGCCTTCCGGCGCCGCGCCTACCGGGCCCGCCCGCACTGGCACCACGAGCTGCCGGACGGGACGTACGAGAAGGTGGTGGCGCAGCTGCGGGCCGAGGGCCCGCTGACCGCGACCGAGCTGGGCGGCGCCAAGAACGGCGGCCTGTGGTGGGACTGGTCGGCGGTGAAGGTCGCGGTGGAGCGCGCGCTCATGTACGGCGAGGTGGTGTGCGTGGAGCGGCGCGGCTGGAAGCGGGTGTACGACCTGGCGGAGCGCGCCGTGCCGGACGGGCTGCTGCACGACGACCTGGACGACGCGGAGTGCCTGCGGCGGCTGGTGCGGCTCGCGGGGCAGTCCCTCGGCGTGGGCACCCGGGCGGACCTCGCGGACTACCACCGGCTCAAGGCGGAGCAGGTGGAGGCGGTGATCGCGGACTCGGGGCTGGTGCCGGTGAAGGTCGCGGGCTGGGACAAGGCGGCCTGGGCGGACCCCGAGGCGCTGGCCACCACCCCGCGCGGACGGCACCGCACGACCCTGCTGTCGCCTTTCGACTCGCTGATATGGGACCGGGCGCGCACCGAACGGATCTTCGGCTTCAGCCATCGGCTGGAGGCGTACGTGCCCCGGCCCAAGCGGGTGTACGGCTACTTCGCCATGCCGCTGCTGTCGGGCGGGCGGCTGCTCGGCCGGGTCGATCCGGCCCGTGAGGGGACCACGCTGGTGGCCCGGCAGGTGTCGCTGGACTCCCCGAAGGCGGTGGCGCCGCTGGCGGAGGCGCTGCGCGAGGCGGCCGGCTGGGTGGGCTGCGACGCGGTGCGGATCGAGCGCGTCAACCGGCCGGAGCTGGCCGCACCGCTGGCGGCCGCGGTTCGCTGACCGCGGCCCCGGCCCCGCCCGCTCACCTGATTTCGAGGATCTTCTCCCGCATCGCGTAGACCACGGCCTCCATCCGGGAGTGCAGCTGCAGCTTCTCCAGGATGTTCCGGACGTGGTTCTTCACGGTGTTCTCGCTGATGAACAGCTCCTTGGCGATGTCGCGGTTGTTCATGCCCGTGGCCACGAGCTTCAGCACCTCCAGCTCACGGTCGGTGAGCCGGGGCGCCGGCACCAGCCGCCGCTCGTCGGTGCGCTGGATCATCGACTTGAACTCGGTGAGGAGCTTGGCCGCCATCGACGGGCTGATCTGCGACTGGCCGTCGGCCACCGCCCGGATCGCGGTCGACACCTCGTCGGTCGAGATCTCCTTGAGCAGATAGCCGGTGGCGCCCGCCTTGATCGCGTCGTAGAGGTCGGCCTCCTCGTCACTGATCGTCAGCATGATGATCTTGGCGCTGGGGGCCACTTCCTTGATCGATGTGCATGCCTCGATCCCCCCGCGCTTGGGCATGCGCACATCCATCAGGACGATGTCCGGCAGCAGATCCGCCGCCTTGTCCACGGCCTCGGCGCCGTCCCCGGCCTCACCGACGACCTGAATGTCCTCCTCCTGGGCCAGGACGATCTCCAACCCACGCCGGAAGAGCGCGTGGTCGTCCACTACGAGGACCCGAATCGGCTCCTTGCGCGACTCGGCCCTGTCCGGCCCCAGGCGTTGGTCATCGCCTTCGTCGGACATGGGCCCGAAGCTGTCCGCCATCGTTCCTCCCCCTGAAGGCCATGGCCCTTGCGGTCTGCACTCTGTGGTGCACGGTGCGGTGCGGCCTCAACCAGTCGTTTCCCCATGCCGGTTGGCCGTCGAGCCATGATTTCATGCCCGGACCGGCCACGGGACCGCGCGGCGCATATGCCGCGCGATCCCGCTCACTCTCTGTGCGCCCGCCCAGAGGCGGTCGAGGCTCAGGTCGCCTCAGGCGCCGAGCGCACCGCCGGCGCCCCCGGGCTCCTCCCCGGCGAACGCCTCCGGCTGAAGATGAATGACCCCGTAGTCATAGCCGTGCCGCCGGTAGACGACGCTGGGCTGGCTGGTGTCGGAGTCGACGAACAGATAGAAATCGTGCCCGACCAGCTCCATCTCGTAGAGAGCCTGGTCGAGCGTCATCGGGACCGCGGCGTGGGTCTTCTCACGGACCACGAGGGGGCCTTCGCCCTGGACTTCCAGGGGCCCCATCCGGGTGGTCGGCACGGTGTCCGACGGGGTGCGCTGGGCGGCGATCTCGCCGTGCCCGTTGATACGTGCCGCATTGGGCACCGTGATGGCCACGTCGCTGGCCGGAATGCGACCGTTGCCACGCCGGGTGTGGCGCTTGTCGTGCTGCTTGCGCATCCGCGCTTCCAGCTTGCCGGCCGCCAGGTCCAGCGCCGCGTACGGATCGGCCGCCGCGGCCTCCGCCCGAATGACCGGGCCGCGGGAGCGAAGGGTGATCTCCACACGGTCGGACCGATCGGCCTGCCGCGGATTGTGCTCCTTGGACACCTCGACGTCGAGGCTGATCACCTTGCCGTCGAGCTTCTGGATCTTATCCAGCTTCAGCTTCTCGGCCACGTGCTTCCGGAACCGCTCGGGCACCTCTGTTTTACGGCCCTTGACGACGATGTCCACGCAGAACTCCGTTCCCGGGTCGCTCCGGATCATCCACCGGAGCTCAATCCCTTGTGCACTAGGCTCCGGCGTCTTCCGGAGCCACCGGCTTGGCGGCTTTCACCTCTCCTTCCCACGGGGAAGAAGTCCACCCCGTTTCGTCCAACGGCTCACAAGAAAGCACCCAAAGCACGCCAAGCGGATTTGCGAGTCATAGCACCTGCCACTCCTCACAACCGAACATAGCTCGCCCGGAGGTATGTCGGCACCCCCTACCGGGCCGTACCTCCGATCAGGTGCTTTGGCATCCTTACAGCCTGCAACGACGCGGCTTCGTATTCAGTTCCGCTTATCGCTCGCGAAGGGTCTGAGACGGCCGAAAGGCTTCGACGGCGCGGGAGGCCCCGAAAGCGCGGAGTCCGGCGGCGCGGCCACCACCGCCCCGCCCACGACGCGTCCGCCCGCCTCCGCCACCGCCCGTGCCGCCTCCGCGAGCGAGGCGCCCGTCGTCATCAGATCGTCCACCAGCACCACCGGGCCCGCCACCAGAAGCCGCCCGCCGCCCGGCACGGCCTCCAGCGCCCCCGTCACGTTCTCCCGGCGCTGACGGGCGCCCAGCCCCGACTGGTCGGTCACCCGGCGCCGCTGCCGCAACACCGCCGGCACCCGCGCGGGACACCCCGCGCGGCGCAGCACGCCCGCCGCCGCGAACGCGATACGCCGGGCCGGATCATGACCCCGCGCCCCCACCGCACGGCGCGCCGAGGGCACCGGCACCAGCAGGAGCGGGCTTTCCCACGCCCCGGGCAGGGCCCCGCGGGCGGCCGCCCGCACCGCACCGGCCAGCGCCCCGCCCAGCGGCCCCGCCAGCCGCAGCGCTCCCCGCTCCTTGTGCGCGAGCAGCACCGCGCGGGCCTCGTCCACGTAATCCACCGCCGCGTGGACCACCGGCAGCCCCGGCGGCACCGGGCTCGGCAGCACCCGGCGCGCCCCGGACCCGCGCAGCGCCCCATGACACCGGTCGCACAGCGGGACACCCGGCCGACCGCACCCCGCGCAGTCGGCCGGCAGCACCAGATCGGCGATCTCCTGCCACCAGCCCCGCATGGCCCCCACTGTCCCGTCACACCGGCCGGGCCGCCACCCCCTGTGGAAAACCACGCGCATGTGGACAACCGGCCGCCCCCACGGCGGGACAGACGGTTACGGAGCCGCCACGCACGCCCCTACGGCTATCCGGGGTACACCGGCCCGGAACCGTCCTCGTCCACGGTCTTCCAGTCCGTGTTCGGCAACAGCCGGACGATCCCGTTCTCCCTGGTCTCGGCGATCAGCGGCCGGGTCTGGTCCTCCGAGGCGGCGACCGTCTCCACCCCGTTCGGCCCCGGCACCTCCGGCAGATCCGCCGGAGAGCCGTCCGTCTCCACGTACTGCAGCTGCTGCACGCCGTCCGACTCACGGCCCGCGACCACCAGCCGGCTGTCCCCCGCCCAGGAAGCGGTGTCGACGTCCTGCAGCTTCGGCGCGATCGCGTGCAGCGCCCGCACCGACAGCTTCGGATGGGCCGCCGTGCCCCGCCGCTCGATCCGGCCCAGCCGCAGCGTCGTATGCCCGTCCCGCTTGACCAGCATCGCGATCCTCGTGCCGTCCGCCGACACCCGCAGCGCCGTGATCCGGCCACCGTCGAGCGCCGGCAGCCCGACATCGTCCGCCGGGCCCGTGCCGCCCCGCAGCCGCACCAGGCGCGGCCGCTGCGGATCCCGGTCGGCCACCCACAGCCCGCCCAGCCCGTCCCAGCTGGGCGCCGTCAGCCCCTGCTCGGGGCTGCCGCCCTGGCTGTGCACCCGCACCCGGCCCCGCTCGGCACCGGACGACAGCTCCGTCACATACAGCGACCGGCCGTCCTCGCTGACCGCCGCGGCGTCCCGCTCGTCGCGCGAGACCGCCACCGTGCCCAGCCCCGCGCCGTCGGCGCCGAACGGCCCCGGCACCGGCCGCGGCTTGTCCTCGTCGTCGGACAGCCGGACCATCCGGTTCTGCGCGTCCACGAAGTACTGGTGCTGGGGCCGCCCGATGACCTGGGCGGGTGCGTACGCGCGCGCCGCGTCGCTCGACAGCGCGCACAGCTCGGAGCCGCTCTGCCGCTCCAGCCGCACCCCGCTGACCTCGTCCGATCCCTCCCAGAGGTCCTGCACCGTGAACAGCGTCTGCGCCGCCATCCGGGCACACCGGCCCGGGCTGATCCCCGCCGCCTGATCGCTCAGCCGGACCTTGAGCGCGTTCGAATCGTCCAGCGACAGCCGGTCGGTGTGGCGGCCGAGCGCCGTACCGGCCGGGAACGCCGTGCTGACCACCGGCTCCAGCCAGTCCGTCGGGCCGTCCAGCAGCGCCTTGACGGTCGCCGTGACCGGATTGATGCGCCGCCGCAAATAGACCGGATCGGCGACCAGGACCTCGTCCCCCACCCGTGAGTCCTCACCGTCCGGCCCCAGCTTCGCGAAGTAGTACTTGTTCACCGAGTGGTAGATGCGCTGGAAATCGGACTCGCCGAGCACCAGCCCCGGCGGCGGCCCGTCGATCCGCCACTCCGACCCGCGCAGGGTCAGATGGATGCGCTGCTCGTACCTCTCCTCATCGGGCCGGTAGGCGTGCGTCGCGTCCACCGTGGCGATCCGCTTGCCCGACAGCACCACCGTCTTGCTGTTGCCGTCCCGGTCGGCGGGGTCGGTCTCGACCCGCACGTCCGGCGCCTGCTCCAGCACCGTGGTCCGCGCGAACGGATCCCAGTCCTTGGAGGCGCCCCGGGTCAGATACTCCTTCGCGGTGGCGAAGTTCTCCTCGTCGCTCGTCGTGGCCTCCAGGAAGCCGGAGACCAGCTCCGCGGGCTGCTCGCCCTTGCCCGGGCTCACCCCGTACACCCGGACCTGCGAATCCACGTCCGAGCGCGGCGAGGAGTCCACCCGGCGCACATCCCCGCTGTCGGGCATCGAGGCACAGCCGGACAGCAGCAGCACACCACACGCCAGCAGCGTGCCCGTGCCCCGCGCGCGGCGGCGCGCGCCGGAGCGGGAACGGTGGCGGTCGGCACGGTCAGCGCCCACGGGGGCGGCCCTCCCCTTCGTTCGGTGTCGTTCGCTCCCGGTGCTCCGGGCGCTCCCGGTACGACGGCTCCGCGGCGCCACGCACCACCCGTGCCCCGTTCCCCGGCAGCGCCGTCGGATCGGCCGAGGGCGCCGGGGCGTCGGCGGGCGGCAGCGCGGAGCGGGGCTGCGCGGGCACGGCGGCCAGCCGCTCCGCCGCGGGCTGCGCCTGCCCGCCGTCCCCGCCGTCGGGCAACCGGTTGCGCCGGGAGTCCTCGGGCTCCAGCGGGATGGGCGAACCACGCAGCACATCGCCCGCGGCGCGCGGCAGCGTCAGCCGGAACTGCGAACCGCCACCGGGCTCGCCCCACGCCTGGAGCCAGCCGCCGTGCAGCCGCGCGTCCTCCACCGCGATCGACAGACCGAGACCGGTGCCACCGGTCGTCCGGGCGCGCGCCGGATCGGCCCGCCAGAAGCGGTTGAACACCCGCGTCGCCTCGCCGGGCTTCAGCCCCACCCCGTAGTCCCGCACGGCCACCGCGACCGCGCCGCCCGCCGCCGCGAGCCGCACCACCACGTCCCGGCCCTCGCCGTGCTCCACGGCGTTGACCACCAGATTGCGCAGCACCCGCTCCACCCGGCGGGCGTCCGCCTCGGCGACCACCGGCGCCTCGGCGCCCCGCACCACGATCCGGGTGCCCTTGGCGTCGGCCAGCGGCTCGGCCCCGTCGACCACCCGGTTCACCACATCACGCAGATCGATCTGATCGGCCTCCAGGGCCGCCGCGCCCGCGTCGAACCGGCTGATCTCCAGCAGATCGGAGAGCAGCGACTCGAAGCGGTCGACCTGGCCCCACAGCAGCTCGGCCGAACGCGCCGTGATCGGATCGAAGTCCTCGCGCCCCTCATAGATGACGTCCGCCGCCATCCGCACGGTCGTCAGCGGTGTGCGCAGCTCATGGGAGACGTCCGAGACGAACCGCCGCTGCATCCGGGACAGCTCCTCCAGCTGCTGGATCTTGAGCTGGAGGTTCTGGGCCATCTTGTTGAACGCCTCGCCGAGGCGGGCGATGTCGTCCTCCCCGGTGACCTTCATCCGCTCCTGCAGCAGACCGGCCGCCAGCCGCTCGGAGATCCCGGCCGCCATCCGCACCGGCGTGACGACCTGCCGCACCACCACCCAGGCGATGGCGCCGAGCAGCACCACCACGAACACCCCGGCCGTGGCCAGCGTGCCCTTCACCAGGCTCAGCGACTTCTCCTCCTGGGTGAAGGGGAAGAGGTAGTACAGCTGATAGGCGTCGCCGTGGTTGTCGTCCAGCCGCTTGCCGATGATCAGCGCGGCCTCGCTGTCGCCGGAGCCGAGGTGCTCGATCCGCCCGTACTGCTCGTACGGCATGGTCCGGCCCTCGTCCACCCGCTGCCGCAGATCGGCGGGCACACTGTCCGCCTTGACGTCACCGGAGGCCCGGGGGCCACGGCTGGCCACATAAGGCGTCTCCCCGGAGTCGGAGCTGAGCGCGACCACCGAGTACGCGCCCTTGCCACCACTGGCCAACTGCTCCACCAGGGCGTTCAGCCACGCCCCCGCGTCCTGGGCGCCGCGGCTGCCGGGGCCCGCACCGTCCTGACCACCGGAATCGCTCTTACGGTCGGCCATCTGCTCGGCCACCTCGAACCCGCCGACGGCCTGGCCCTGCGCAGCATGCCGCTTGGCGTCCAGCAGTCCGTTGCGCACCTGGCCGATGACGACCAGGCCGAGCAGGATCACCACGCCGAGCGACATCAGCAGCGTGGTGGCGACCACCCGCAGCTGGATGTTCCGCCGCCACAGCCGGGCAGCGGGCAGCAGCGGACGGCGCACCCACCGCCCGAACAGCCGGATCAAGGGATGGGCCGGTCCGCCGGAGGCGCCGTCGGGCAGCAGATGCCCGCCGCTCCACAGCCTCCGGAGCAGCGGAATGTCACCCGCCGGATCAGGTCGCCCCGCCCGGCCGCTCTCCGGCGCCCCGCCTCCCGAACCCTGGGGCCGCGGAGCCGTGCCGCCACCCGTCATCTCAGCTGGGCCCGGCCTTGTAGCCGACGCCGCGCACGGTCACCACGATCTCCGGCCGCTCCGGGTCCTTCTCGACCTTGGAGCGCAGCCGCTGCACATGGACATTGACCAGCCGGGTGTCGGCCGCGTGCCGATAACCCCAGACCTGCTCCAGCAGCACCTCGCGGGTGAACACCTGCCACGGCTTACGGGCCAGCGCCACCAAAAGATCGAACTCCAGCGGGGTCAGCGCTATCGACTGCCCGTCCCGCTTCACGGAGTGCCCGGCCACATCGATCACCAGATCGCCGATCTGCAGCTGCTCCGGCGTCGGGTCCTCGGACCGCCGCAGCCGCGCCCGGATCCGGGCCACCAGCTCCTTCGGCTTGAACGGCTTGACGATGTAGTCATCGGCACCGGACTCCAGCCCGACCACCACGTCGACCGTGTCGCTCTTGGCGGTGAGCATGACGATCGGCACCCCGGACTCGGCCCGGATCAGCCGGCACACCTCGATCCCGTCCCGTCCGGGCAGCATGAGGTCGAGCAGCACCAGATCCGGCTTGGCCTCGCGGAAGGCGGCAAGGGCCTTGTCGCCGTCCGAGACGAACGACGGTTCAAAGCCTTCGCCGCGCAGCACGATGCCGAGCATCTCTGCCAGTGCGGTGTCGTCGTCGACGACAAGGACGCGTCCCTTCATGAGGCCATCATCCCATTACCTGATCGTGACCTGGAGCACAGCTCTGCGATACCCCCTTCGGTGACCGGCGCGACGACACCACGCTCGGTGACGATCGCGGTGATCAGCTCCGGCGGAGTGACGTCGAAGGCCGGGTTGTACGCCTGGGTCCCCAGCGGGGCGACCGGCACGCCCATCGCCGCCTCGGCCCCGGGGACGGCCGGAGCATGCGGCACTATGACGTCCGTCACCTCATGTCCGGGCCGCTGCTCGACCTCGATCGCCGCCCCGTCGGGGGTGTCCGGGTCCACCGTGGTGGTCGGGGCCACCACGATGAACGGCACATGGTGATAGCGGGCCAGAACCGCGAGCGGATAGCTGCCGACCTTGTTGGCCACCGAGCCGTCCGCGGCTATGCGGTCCGCGCCTATCAGCACCGCGTCGACCTCTCCGGCCGCGAACAGCGACCCCGCCGCGTTGTCGGTGAGCAGCGTGTACGCCATCCCGTCCCGGGCCGCCTCGTACGCCGTCAGGCGAGAGCCCTGAAACAGCGGACGGGTCTCGTCCACCCACAGCCGCCGCAGCTGCCCGGCATGGTGCACCGCCTTGACCACGGCCAGGGCGGTGCCCTCACCGCCGGAGACCAGCGCTCCGGTGTTGCAGTGGGTGAGGATGCGGTAGCCCCCGGCGGGCAGCAGCTCATCGAGGAGCGCCTGGCCGTGCTCAGCCATCCGCTCGCTGGCCTCGGCGTCCTCACCGTGGAGGGTGCGGGCCTCGGCGAGCGCGGCAGCGGCGGCCCGGTCAGGGTCCGCCCCGTCCCCGATCGCCGCGTGGTACGCGGCGGCGGCCCGGCGCACGCCGTAGCCGAGATTGACGGCGGTGGGACGGGCATGGGCGAGCGATTCGGCGGCCTCGTCCACGTCGAATCCGCGCACCGCGGCGAGGGCGACCCCATAGGCCCCGGCGATGCCGAGCAACGGGGCTCCTCGTACGGCGAGCGAGCGGATCGCCTCCACCAGCATCGGCACATCCGTGCACACCAGCTCGACCTCCTCGGCGGGAAGCCGGGTCTGGTCGAGGAGCACCACCACGGGCCCCTCCGGTGGTTCCTCCCAGCGCAGTGCGAAAGCAGTGGGCGCTGCGGCGCCTTCCGGGGATCCCCGGTGCTGATCAGCCATCCGCCCAGTCTGCCCCCTGCGATGCCGACTAATGAAGTAGTCAGCCCACCCCGGCGCCCGGTACGAACCACAACACACCGTGGCACGATGGCTACGAACCGGCCGTCACAGCATCCGCGACCGGCCAACGAACAACCTACGGAGCGACGATGAACGACTCTCCGGGCTGGGCTCCGCCCGGATCGTCCCCTTCCGACGAGCCCGACCACGGCAGTCAGCAGCCGAACGAGCCCGTCGGCCACCCCGCGCAGCAGCGGCCCGCGCGGGGCGCCACCTGGGCCAGGCAGCAACCCCCGGCGGGACGCTGGACGGCCCCCGACGGCGGCATCTCCACGCCGCCTACGCATCCGGCCGGGCCGGGGCCGGCGAACGGCGGTGGCTGGGGCACTGGTTGGCGACAGGCCCCGCCCGCGCCCCGCCCCGGCGTCATCCCGCTGCGCCCGCTCGGCGTGAGTGAGATCCTCGACGGCGCGATCGCCACGATGCGCACTCACTGGCGCACAGTCCTCGGCGTCTCGCTCGCCGTCTCGGTGGTGGCCCAGGGACTGATCACCGTCGTCACCGGTCTGTGGTTCCGCACTACTTCGGGAACCGGCTCCGTCGACAAGCCGGACCCCACGCTCGGAGAGACGCTGGAGGCCATCCGCAGCGCGATGGGCAGCAGCTCGGTGACGTTGCTCGTCGGCGTGCTGGGCACCATCGTCACGACCGCCCTGCTGACCATGGTCACCGCCCGGGCGGTCCTGGGACGGCCCGTGTCCACCGGCGAGGCCTGGGGCGATGCCCGGCCGCGCCTGCTTCAGCTGTGCGGCCTGCTCCTGCTCATCCCGGCCATCGCCGCGGCCGTCATCGGTGTGGGCATGGCACCGGGGCTGCTCCTCGCAGCGGTCGGTGTGCCCAGCGAGGGCGCTGCGCTCGCCTCGCTCGGAGCTCTCGCGGGAACCGGCGTCGCCATCTGGCTCTGGGTCCGCTTCAGCCTCGCCGCCCCCGCGCTGATGCTGGAGAAGCAGGGGATCATGTCCGCCCTGCGCCGCTCGGCCAAGCTCGTACGCGGAGCGTGGTGGCGCGTCTTCGGTATCCAGCTGCTCTCCATCGTGCTGGTCTTCATCGTGGCCGCCATCGTCGAGGTCCCGACCAGCGCCGTCGCGATGGCGTTCGGCGGGGACAGCGCCATCGACTACCTGTCGGGCGAGTCCGTCTCCGTCGGCTGGGCCTTTCTGATCGTCGTCGGCATCGGCGGAGTGATCAGCTCGGCCATCACCTTTCCGATCAGCGCCGGTGTGACCGCTCTCCTCTACATGGACCAGCGCATCCGCCGCGAGGCACTCGACCTCGAACTCGCCCGTGCCGCCGGCTCCGGCGACTGATGTCGTGATGGTTGAGATGGTTGTGGTGACGGTGGCGGGTGATGGCGTCGGAACCGGCCCCACAGCGGGCCCTGACGCCACCTCCACCGCTTTCCCGACCTGCATCGCCTGCATTGCTTGCACCCTGAGCCCCCGCTCTCCTCACCCCTCCTGCTGGCGATTCTGAGCGGTCTGGCACACGCCACGCCAGCGCCACAGCCCCGTTTCACTCGATCCAGTGATACATCAGTTCGACTGGGAACCTGGCGCCGAACGCAAAAATGCCCCGGCCCCGAGCATGAAATGCTCGGGGCCGAGGCTAAAAATTGTTCGGCGGCGTCCTACTCTCCCACAGGGTCCCCCCTGCAGTACCATCGGCGCTGAAAGGCTTAGCTTCCGGGTTCGGAATGTAACCGGGC
>NZ_JBIBJI010000012.1:0-262167 GCF_042958345.1 Streptomyces sp. NPDC007983 | reverse complement strand
ACTTCACCACCGCCATCACCACCCTCCACAACCACGCAGTCACCACCTACCTCGAAATCGGCCCCGACACCACCCTCACCCCCCACATCCACACCACCACACCCCCCAACACCCTCATAACCCCCACCCTCCACCGCACCAAACCCGAAAACCACACACTCACCACCGCCATCGCCACCCTCCACACCCACGGCACCCCCATCAACTGGACCACCTACTACGAAAACCACCACCCCACCCCACCCCACGAACTACCCACCTACCCCTTCCAACACCAGCGCTACTGGCTCGACGCGCCCGCTCGATGCCCGCACACCCCACCGCCCGGCGAGGCCGATGCCACCATGAACGAGGAAGCCGAGGCAACCGACGAAGCGCCAGTCCCCATACTGCCCGACACGCTTTCCGGGGCGTCCGACGAGGAGTGGGAGGCAGCGCTCCTCGACGTGGTGCGCACTCACGCCGCCGAAGTGCTGGGATACGCCTCACCCAAGTTGATCGAGCCCGAAGACAACTTTCTGGAGATTGGCTTCTCCTCCTTCACGGCACTCGAGGTGCGCAACCGGCTGTGCGAAGCCACCGGGCTCGAACTCCCTCCGGTGCTGCTCTTCGACCACCCGACGCCCCGCGATCTGGCCTCCCACCTCGCGACGGAACTCGCACCAGGCCCCCGCACGAATACGGCCTGAGACCTCTCTCGACACAACCACTCTCACCGTCTCATCCTCACGGAGGCATCCCTCATGCGCGTAGGACTCGGCTACCTGAACATGGCCCCGGCCGGTGACGCCGCCACCACCCAGGCGACGTTCGACGACTTCTTCCAGGACGTCCAATGGGCGGACGACAAAGGCTTCGCGGGCATCTGGGTCACGGAGCACCACTTCTCCACCTACAGCCTGACCTCCTCCCCGCTGCTGCTGCTCGCCAAGGCGTCGGCGCTCGCACCTCGACTGCGCCTGGGCACATCGATCCTGGTCCTGCCGTTCTGGGATCCGGTGCGGCTGAGCGCCGACGTCCTGTCACTCGATGCCCTGTCGTCGGGCCGCTTCGACCTGGGAATCGGGCGTGGCTACCAGCCTCACGAATTTCTGGGCTTCGGCCGGAACCCGGACGACAACCGGGCGATCTTCGAGGAAGCCGTCGACGTCGTCATGCAGCTGTTCACCGAGCGGGACAACGACTTCCACGGGAAGTACACCTCCATCGACGCGCCGGTGACGCTGCTGCCGCGACCCACGCAAGCACCGCACCCGCCGATCTGGATGGCGGCGACCAGCCGGGAGTCCCTGGCATTCGCGGCCCGACGCGGCTTCCACTTCATGCTGCCCGCCGTGACGACCTACGAAGAGATCGTGCAGCGGCGCGCCTGGATCGAGGAGGAGACCACAGCCCAGGGAGGACTCGGCCAGCGGGAGTTCCAAGTCAACCGATTTGTGTACTGCGGTGAGGACGAGGAGGGCCGCCGCGAGGTGGTGCGCGAAATCGCGCGGCAGCTGCAGACCTCGGCGGCGCTCACACGAGGCACCTACCCCGTCCTGGGAGATGCCCCGGCCCCCACAGCCATCGACCCGGGCCTCGAGGCCAAGGCCGAGGGTGTCCTGGTGTCCGGGTCGCCGGAACAGGTGCTCGCGGAGTTCCGCCGACTCGCCGAGGCCGGAATCACGTATGTCATCGCCGGGTTCAATTTCGGCTATCTCCGCAAGGAGATCGCACAGAAGTCCATGGAGCGTTTCGCGGCCGAGGTCCTTCCGCACCTCGACGGACTCGGCGGCCCTCATGGCGCCGGCGGCGCGTCCTGACATGCGCGTCCTCATCCACAGCGTGGGTGCGGGTGTCAGCGTGCACCTGGCCGAAGGCGACGACTTCACGACGTTCTCGGTTGAGGTCGACGACGCGGTCGACCTCAACCGAGCGGCCGAGCTCCTGACCGGGCAGGTGCGGTTCGGCTCCGACGTGCAGGCGTGGGTCGACCACGACTGGCTGGTGCGGGCCGGCGGCTACAACTCCGGGCCGCGAGCTGACGCGTTCGCCGCCATGGTCGCGTACGCCGCCCGCAAAGACTGGGTCGACCCGGTCACCCAGGAGATTGCCGGCCATGTCACCCGCCGCACCCGGAACGGCCAGGGCCGCCGGAGTGCCCAACACCCCCCAAACACGTGACCGACTACCACCGCAGGAGGCCGCCGTGCCCGCACACCCCCCGTCCAGTCCTCCTCCCGCCACGCTTCCGAGGCCCGCCCCAGGACCGTCGCTGCCCAGGCGCCCCGGCGTCGTCCTCACCCTTCTCGCCACCTGTCAGTTAATGATCATCCTGGATACCGCGGCCGTGAACGTCGCCCTCCCCCGCATCCGCGACAGCCTGGACTTCAGCACCGCCGGCCTGTCCTGGGTGGTCAATGCCGAGATGCTGGGCTTCGGCGGGCTGCTGCTGCTCGGCGGCAGGGCCGGGGACATCCTCGGCCGCCGGGTGGTGCTGCGGACGGGTGTCGGGCTGTTCGCCGTGGGCTCGCTGCTCAGTGGCCTCGCTCCGGCGGCGTGGTGGCTGGTGACCGCCCGCGCCATGCAGGGTGTGGGCGCCGCCCTGGCCACCCCTGCGGCGCTCGCCCTGCTGGTCACAAACTTCCCTGGGCCCGCCCGTAACCGAGCGCTTGGCGTGTACGCCTCGGTGTCGGGCGTGGGCAGCGCGGTCGGCCTCATCGTCGGCGGGCTCCTCACCGACCTGGGGTCCTGGCGCTGGGTCCTCCTGGTGAACGTGCCGATCGGCCTGGCGCTCCTCCTGCTCGTACCGCTGTTCGTCGGGGAGTCCGATCGGCGCCCGGGCCGCTTCGACATCGGGGGTGCGCTCACATCCGTGGTGGGTGTGATCGGCCTGTCGTACGGGTTCATTCGGGCCGCCGCCGAGGGCTGGGGTGACACCATGGCGCTGGGCTCGTTCGCCGTGGCCGTGGTGTCCCTCGCCCTGTTCCCCATGGTGGAGCTGCGGGCGAGGGAGCCGATCGTGCCGCTGCGGGTCTTCGCGGACCGGAACCGGTCGGGTGCCTATGTGATCCTGCTGCTGCTCGCGGCGAGTATGATGAGCCAGTTCTTCTTCCTCGTCCAGTTCCTGCAGGACGTGAGGAAGTTCAGCCCACTGGAAACGGGGCTGGCGTTCCTGCCGATGTCGGCGGCGACGTTCCTGTGCTCGCGATGGGCGGGCCACCTGTCCAGCCGCGTACCTGCGCGGCCGCTGATGGCCGCGGGCGCACTGTCCGGCACCATCGGCATGCTGTGGCTCACCAGGATCTCCGCGGACACCACGTACGCGGCCGGGCTGCTCGGCCCACTGATCCTGTTCGGGGTAGGCCTGGGCTTCCTGTTGGTGCTCGCCACCTCGGCGGGGGTGGCCGGCGTGGCGCCACAGCACTCGGGCACCGCGTCCAGCATGGTCCACGTCGCACAGCGCCTCGGTGGCGGGCTCGGACTCGCCGTTCTGGTCACGGTGTTCGGCACCGCGGCGCGGGAGTCAGCCGCGGAGGGCAACAACAGCACCACGGTGCTCGCGGACGGCATCTCGACCGCCTTCACGGTGGGCAGTTGCTTCATGGTGTGCGCACTGCTCCTCGCGGTGCTCGTCCTCCGCGCCCCGAAGCCCTCCCGGACCGCCGCGGCCAACGAGAGCGCCCGGCCCGGCCGCACGCAGGCCAAGGGCGCCGGCTGACCCGTCCGGTCCGGAGCTCCGACCGAGCTTAGGGCTCCGTTGGATCTTGCTTAGAGGGTGCGCCGACAATCCCTGAGTCCAGGCGGCGGGAGGTCTCCGCCGCACGCCGTGAGCGGAACGGAGGAGGCGCGCCGCCATGACCTCGGCAGCCGACACACACCACATGGCCCGCGCGCCCCGCACCGGCCGCGTGCTCCGGACCGGACACGCACGGCGGGCAGTCCGCCCGCAGACGGCGTTGTTGACCGCGGTACGGCGGCGCGCGGCCGCGCTCGCCGCCGTACTCATGACCGGTGTCACCTCGGTCAGCGGCTGTGCCGGCTCGCCCGCTGCGCCTCCGCCCGGTACGGCGGGCGGCGGAGAACTGGTCTTCGCCACCGGCCGACAGCCGGACTGTCTGGACCCGCAAGTCAGCCCAACGGACATCGCCGGGCTTATCGACCGCAACATCTTCGACTCGCTGGTCCTCATGACCCCCGACAGGCAGTTCAAGCCGTGGCTCGCACACCGTTGGCGGATCTCACCGGACGGCCTGACCTACACGTTCTGGCTGCGCGACGGCGTCACCTTCCACGACGGCAGCCGCCTGGACGCCGCCGCTGTCAAGGCGACCCTCGACCACGCCGTCGACCCGGGCACAAAGTCGCAGTACGCGGCCGGTCTCATCAGCGCCTACCGCGAGGCACAGGTCGTGAACGACCTGACGGTGCGAGTGCGCCTGAAGCATCCAAGTACGCCGTTCCTACAGGCACTCAGCACCCCCTACCTGGGCATCCAGTCACCCAAAGCGATCGGCGAGAACGCCGGGAACCTGTGCGTGCGGCCGGTGGGCTCCGGCCCGTTCCGCATGGTGTCCTGGACGAAGAACACCAGTGTGGTGCTGCGCCGCAATGACGCCTACCGGTGGGCCGCGCCCGGACTCGGCCACCGCGGGCCGGTGCGCCTGGACTCGCTCGTGATCCGGTTCATCACCGAGGAGGCCGCCCGGTTCGGAGCGCTCACCAGCGGCCAGGCCGACGTCATCGACGAGGTGCCGCCCGTACAGGCGAAGAACCTGCGCCGCTACGATGAGCTGCGCTACCAGCGGGTGCGCTCCCCCGGAGCCGTCTACGCCCTGCAGCTCAACTCCCGCTCCGGGCCGCTGGCCGATCTGCGGGTGCGCCGCGCTCTGCTGGCCTCGATCGACCTCGACCGGTTGGTGAAGGCCGTGTACTTCGGGCAGTACGAACGTGCCTGGAGCCCGCTGAGTCCAGTGAGCTTCGGTTACGACCCGTCGGTGTCGCGATCCTGGCCCCACGACCCGGAACGCGCCGCGCGGTTCCTGGACGCGGCCGGCTGGCACGATCGTGACAGCGAGGGCTACCGGGTCCGCGATGGCAGGCGCCTGCGCCTCATCTGGCCGTTCGCGGCCCAGTACCAGGCGAGCGCCAACACCCTCGCACAGGGCATCCAGGCGGAGGCGAAGAAAGCGGGCATCGAAATCGACTACGTCGGGCAGGACACCGGCGCCTTCGGAGAGACCATCGCCCACCGCAGGCTCGACCTCTACGGCACGAGCTTTGTGCGCGCCGAGCCGGACATCCTGCGCTTCTTCTACGCCTCCGATCAGACCCACGAGCAGGGCGGAGGCAACGTCTTCGGCGTGGCCGATCCGCACCTCGACCGGGCGCTGAACGGCGCTGCCCGCAGCTCGGATCCGCGGGCGCGCGAGCGAGCCTACGCGGCGGCGCAGCAGATCCTGGTCGACCGGGCGCTGGTCCTGCCGGTGTACGTGCCGGCGCAACTGGTCGGCAGTGCGGACCAGGTTCGCGGCATGACCTTCGACGCCGTTGGCTTTCCCCTCTTTTACGGCGTGCGTCTGAAGGAGGTGCGTCGATGAACGTGCTGTGGCTGGTGCGCCGACTCGCCCTGACGGTTTTGGTGGTGCTGGGCGCGGCCACCGCCGCGTTCGCCGCGGTGCACCTGACGCCCGGCGACCCGGCGCGCACCCTTCTCGGCAACTCTTCACCCACGCCTGCCGTCCTGGAGCGGATACGCCACGACATGGGCCTGGACCGGCCGCTGCTCGTGCAGTACGGGATCTTCCTCCAGGACCTGGCCACCGGGGACCTGGGGCGCTCGTACCAGCTCCAGCAGCCGGTAACCGACCTGATTGGCCAACAGATCGGAGCGACGGTCACCCTGTCGCTCGCCGCGTTCGCGGTGGGGCTCGCCCTCTCGGTGCTGCTCGCGGCGGCGACTGCGGGACGGCCCAGGTGGCGACGTATGTCGTCGGGGCTCGAGCTGCTGGCGATCGCAAGCCCACCGTTCTGGACCGGGGTGCTGCTCCTGAGCCTGTTCTCGTTCCGGCTGCACTGGTTCCCGGTGGCGGGCGGTGCGGGCGTCGCGGCACTCGTCCTGCCCGCGACGACGCTGGCGCTCGGGCTCGTCGGAGTGTTCACACAGGTGCTGCGCGAGGAAGTGGAACGGACATTGGAGCAGCCGTTCGTGCTGAGCTCGCGGGCGCGCGGCACGCGGGAGTTCACGGTCCGGCTGCGGCACGCCCTGCGGCACGCTCTCATCCCGCTGGTCACGCTCTCCGGGTGGACGGTGGGCTCGCTGCTGAGCGGTGCCGTGGTCATCGAGACCGTTTTCAACCGGCAGGGCCTCGGCCGGGTCATGGCGACAGCGATCACCAACCGGGACCTGCCGGTCGTGACCGGCGTGGTCGTCGTGTCGGCGGTTCTCTTCACGCTGATCAACATCGTGGTCGACTGGCTGTACCAGGTGGTCGACCCGCGTCTGAAGGAGTTCCGCGCATGACCGCTCGTCTGGTCACCGCGGACCGGGCGCTGCTCGGCCCATCCGGTGAGGTCATCCAGGAGGCAGCGGTCCTGATACGCGAGGAAACGATCGCCGCGGTGGGGCCGGTGCGCGAGGTGATGGCGCAGGCCCCCGCGGACGCGGTCCGCGTCGACTACCCCGGTGCCTCGGTGATGCCCGGTCTGATCGACTGCCATGTGCATCTCGTCCTGGACGCGGGCCCGGACCCACTGGGATCGCTGGCGGCTTGGCACGACCACGACCTCCTTCTCGCCATGGCGGGCCGCGCGCGGCAGCTGCTGGACTCCGGGGTGACCACGGCGCGCGACCTGGGCGACCGCTCGGGGCTCGCGACGCGGCTGCGGGATGCCATCGCAGCGGGTCGGCTGCCTGGGCCACGACTCCTGACAAGCGGGCCGCCGGTCACGGTGACCGGCGGACACTGCTGGATGCTCGGCGGGCAGGCGGACAACAAGGACGAGATACGGGCGGTGGTACGACGCACGCTGCGCGCAGGCGCCGACCTCGTCAAAATCATGGTGAGCGGTGGCGCGCTCACACCGGGCGGGCCGCCGTCGTGGCAGCCTCAGTTCACACTCGACGAGGTGCGCGCCGCGGTACAGGAGGCGCGCCGGTTCGGCCGTCGCGTCGCAGCCCACGCGCACGCTACCGCCGCGATCGCCACGGCCGTGGCCGTCGGCGTCGACACCATCGAGCACTGCACCTTCACGGAGCCGCCCTTGGCGGGCCCGGCCCAGATCCTCGACGGCCCCCGGCCCCCCGCGCCCGTCGACCTTGTGAAGGCCATCGTCGCCCAGGACATCGCCGTCTGCCCGACTCTGCACGGCGGTATCTCCGACCTCGCCGACCAAGTCGATCAGGATGAACTGCGGCGGTTGCTGCGGCAGATCCGCGACCACCACGCGGCCGGGGTACGCCTGATCGCCGGTACGGACGCCGGGGTGCCGGGCGCGGGCTTCAGCCGTTACGCGGAGTCTCTCGACTGGTTCCTGCGCGCAGGCATGACCGCCGATGAGGTGCTGCGCGCCGCCACCGTCGACGCCGCCGAGGCTCTAGGACTGGCCGAGCGCACCGGCCGGATCGCGCCGGGCCTCGATGCGGACCTTCTGGTAGTGGCGGGCGACCCGCGCACCGGCCTGGCACCGCTGCGACGCCCGTTGGCCGTCGTGAGCAGGGGCCGCTGGCACACCCCGATCGTACCGTCCCCGAGGAGAGCCGCATGACCGCCGATCGACTGGCCGTGCCCGGCCCGGCCCCCGATCCCGCACCACCCACCGTCGGTCCAGAGGCCCGGAGATTCGCCGGGCCACCGTCCTCTCGCGTCCGCCGACGCCGCATCGGTCCCGGCACGGCAGCCGCCTGGGTGATGCTCGCACTCGTGCTGCTCGCCGCTGCCTGGCCAGCGTTCCTGGCCACACACGCTCCCGACACGGTGAGCCTCGGCGAGCCGCTCGCCGGGCCCAGTCGGCGGCACCTGCTCGGCACCGACGTGCTCGGCCGGGACGTGTACAGCCGCATCGTGTACGGGGCCCGGTGGTCTGTGGTGATCGGCCTGGGATCCACCGCCATCGCACTGGTCGCCGGCGGGCTGCTGGGCATGGTGGCGGCGACCGCAGGGCGGCTCGTGGGCGAGGTCGTCATGCGTGTGACGGACGTTCTGCTCGCCTTTCCCGGGCTGCTCCTCGCGCTGCTGGTGGTGGCCGTGCTCGGCCCGGGAACCGTCAATGCGACGGTGGCGATCGGCTGTTCAGCAGCGCCAGGGTTCATCCGGCTCGCGCGCGGGCAGGCCGCGGCGATCCGGGATTCGTCGTACGTACGCGCGGCCCTCATGTTCGGGCACCGGCGCGCAACGGTGTATCTGCGGCACCTGGTGCCGAACGCGCTGCCGCCGCTGCTGGTCTTCGCCACCGTCTACGCGGGAGCCGCGCTGATCGCGGGTTCCTCGCTCAGCTTCCTCGGTCTCGGCCCCAGGGCACCCACGCCCGAGTGGGGCGCCATGCTCGCCGAGGGCCGCACCTATGTCGGCAGCGCCTGGGGCCTGACCGTATACCCCGGCGTGGCCGTGGCGCTGACGGTGATCTGCTGCCACGTCGTCGGCCGGGATCTCCGCCGCCGCTTTACCGGGATGGCCATCGATGTCCGCTGAATCCAGTCAGAGCACCGTGCAGAGCAGTCCTGACCTCCCCCTTACCGAACCTCTGTTAACCGTGTCGGACCTGTTCGTCGCCTTCAGCGCCGGGCGGGAGCGCATCGAGGCGGTACGCGGCGTCAGCTTCCGTGTCCACCCGGGCGAGTGCCTTGCGGTGGTCGGCGAGTCCGGGTCGGGCAAGAGCGTCACGGCCCGTGCCCTGGTCGGACTGACCGGGCCGCGCTCCTTGGTGACCGCCCGGACGCTACGCCTCGGGGGCACCGACCTGACGGCGCTCGGCGAGCGTGAATGGCGTACCGTTCGCGGGCGGCGCGTCGGTCTGGTGCTGCAGGACGCGCTCTCCTCGCTCGACCCGGTGCGCCAGGTGGGCGCCGAGATCGCCGAGGCCCTGAGAAACCACCGCCTCGTGCCCCGTGCACGGCGCCGTGCACGCTCCGTGGAGCTGCTGGAGGAAGTGCACGTCCCCGAACCCGCGCAACGCGCGCGGCAGTATCCGCACCAGCTGTCCGGCGGGCTGCGCCAGCGCGCGCTCGTCGCCGCCGCGCTCGCCGCAGAGCCCGATCTGCTGATCGCCGACGAGCCGACCACGGCACTCGATGTCACCACGCAGGCCCGACTCCTGGAGTTGCTCGCGGCGAAGCGAGCCGCAGGCACGGCACTGCTGCTGATCAGTCACGACCTGGCGGTGGTGGCCCGGCTCGCCGACCGGATCGCGGTGATGTGCGACGGCGTGTTCGTGGAGGAGGGACCAGCCAAGGAAGTCCTCGGTTCGCCCACCCACCCGTTCACACGGGCGCTACTCGACGCCCAGCCGACGGCCCACCCCAAGGGCACGCGCCTGAGCCGCGTTCCGACCCCGGCGTCCGCACAAGCCTCCCCGTCCCGCGCGTCTACGACGGAGGTACGTGACGCCGACGCCCCCGTACGGCCGTCCTCCGCCGAGCCTGTCGTGGAGGCGACAGGGCTGGTCAAGCAGTACCGGACCGTGGACCGCGGACGGCGTGTCGCCGTGCGAGACGTATCGTTCACACTGGCCCGGGGCGAGTCCCTGGGCATCGTCGGCGAGTCCGGATCGGGCAAGACCACCGTGGCGCACATGGTGATGGGCCTGATCGAACCGGACGGGGGCGGTGTCCGGCTACTCGACCGGCAGTGGTCGGGGCTGCCGGAAGCACGGCGCCGGCCGCTGCGTCGTCGCATCCAGCTGGTGCACCAGGACCCGCTTGGCTCCTTCGACCCCCGGTACACCGTGCGGCGCCTGGTGGGCGAGGCACTGGGCGCTCCCGGTGCCCGCGCGTCCCGGCGTGTGGTGGACCGCACCGTGGCGCTGCTCCACCAAGTGGGCCTGGACGAACGGGTACTGGAGCGACGCCCGGCCGAGCTGTCGGGCGGGCAACGTCAGCGGGTGGCGATCGCCCGTGCGCTCGCCCCGGAGCCGGAGGTACTGGTATGCGACGAGCCGGTGTCCGCCCTCGATCTGTCGGTGCAGGCACAGATCCTGGACCTCCTGGCAGATCTGCAAAGCGAGTTGAACCTGTCCGTCCTGTTCATCTCGCACGACCTCGGCGTCATTCAGCACACGAGCGACCGGGTCCTGGTGATGCGGTCGGGCGAGGTGGTCGAGCACGGCGTCGTCGAACGGGTCTTCCGCCAACCGGAGCACGCGTACACACGAGAACTGCTCGCGGCGGTTCCGCGCCCCCAGGATGCATTCTGACCCGAACGCCCCCGCAGCCGTACAAGCGAACTGTCGTACCGCGCCGTCCGTGCCGCACACCGATGGACGACGCACCGCCACCCCACAACAGAGAGGACTCCCGCCCCATGACCCACGCCCCCGCCCCGCGCCTGTCCGTGCTCGATGTCGCGCCCGTGTGGACCGGTGCCACCGGTGTGGACGCCTTGCAGCACGCCGTCGACCTCGCGCAGCATGTGGAGCGCCTGGGCTTTCTGCGCTACTGGGTTGCTGAGCACCACAACACGCCGAGCCTGGCCACGTCGGCGCCCGCCGTGCTCGCCGGCCAACTGGCGGCCGTCACCTCGACGTTGCGCGTCGGCTCGGGCGGAGTTCTGCTGCCCAACCACGCGCCCCTCGCCGTGGCCGAGCAGTTCGGCACCTTGGAGGCGCTGCACCCCGGCCGCATCGACCTGGGCATCGGCCGTGCGGGCGGCAGCGATCCGAAAACAGCGCAGGCCCTGCGGCAGTCCCCGGGACACGACTTCCCCGACCAGCTCCAGGAGCTGCTCGGCTACCTGGGCACCGACGCGTCGACCGCGTCGTCCCGTACGACGGTCGCGCTGCCCGCACCGCCCGGCAGCCCCTGGGTGTGTCTGCTCGGGTCAAGCCTGTCGAGTGCCGAGTCCGCCGGGCGGCTCGGCCTGCCGTACGCGTTCGCCCACCACTTGATGCCGCAATTGACGCCGAGCGCGGTGGCCGCCTATCGGGCGGCGTTCCGGCCGTCCGCCGCCCTGGAGCGGCCGTACGTGATCGTGGCGGCGATGGTGATCGTGGGTGAGAGCGACGAGCACGCCGAGGAGCTGGCGCGCCCGTACCTCCTGCGCAAGATACGCATCCAGCACGGCGACCTGTACGGCCTGTACCCGGCAGCCGCCGAAGCGGCGGCCCACACCTTCACGACAGCCGAGCGCGCGTTCGCCGTCGAGCA
Organism: Streptomyces sp. NPDC007983; assembly: GCF_042958345.1. Lineage (NCBI taxonomy): Bacteria > Bacillati > Actinomycetota > Actinomycetes > Kitasatosporales > Streptomycetaceae > Streptomyces > Streptomyces sp. NPDC007983. The sequence continues at coordinate 250,829 of NZ_JBIBJI010000012.1, read as the reverse complement.
TTCTGCGGCGCAGTTGTTCGGCGGTCCGGAGACGCTGCGCGGCAAGCTCACGACGCTGTACACCCAGACCGAGGCGGACGAGCTGATGGGGATCACGCTGGTGCCGGACCACGCCGACCGTATCCGGTCGTACGAACTTCTCTCCAAGGTCTCCGGTGAGCTGGGCAACGGCGCGCGGGCGACGCCGCGGCCGTGACCTCGGGGCGCCTGCCGCTCGAGCCCCGTCAGCCAGGTCAGTCCTTGGCTGGGGCGGCGAAGGCGCGCGTGAAGGTTTCCACGGCGGCCTGGACCGTCTCCCGCAATTCCTTGTCGGGCACCTGGCGGGTGCCCAGGACCGACCGGCCCTCCAGGGGACCGGTGATGAGCGCGATGAACTGCTCGGCCGCGCGAACTGGATCGGTGAGCCGCAACCGCCCGGCGAGCGCCAGTCGGGCGAGCCGATCGGCCAGCGCCTCCGACAGCTGACTCGGGCCGCTGCCCCATACCTTCTCGAACAGGTCGGGAAAGCGGACGATCTCGGCGTACAGCAGGCGCCGCAGCGCCCAGGCGTCCTCGCTGCAGTAACAGTTGAGCAGGCGGTAACCGACGCTCTCCAGTGCGGGCGCCAAGTTCTCGATGTCGATGGAGAGTTCAGCGACGACGGCAAGGGACTTGGCCGTGGCTCGCTCGGCGGTGGCCGTCATGGCCTCGCGAAACAGCTCCTCCTTGCCGCCAAAGTGGTTGTAGACCGTGGGCTTGGCGACCCCGGCCTCACTGGCGATCTCGTCCACGCTCGCCTGGTTGTAGCCCTCCCTGGCAAAGACCGCGAAGGACGCGTCCAGCATCGACTCCCGTTTGTCGATGCGACCGCGCGATGTCCGCCGTCCGTCCCGGCTGTCCCTGGCTGAGAGTTTCGGTGCGCTCACGGCACCCATCCTACCCTGGAACTCAAAAACCTGAACTACTTGGTTCAAAAGACCCTGCCGATAAGTTGCAACGTCCAACGACGGGCATTAGATTGAACTGACTGGTTCAGATTTGCTAGCACCTCACTTCTGTTGGGACCGGAGAGACACATGACGCAAGCACGTGGTGACCGCCTGGACGCGGCGCTGCTGCGGCTGATCGGCGTGCTCCTGATGGGCGGCCTCATGGGCCTGCTCGACGGCACGATCGTGAACGTCGGCATCGGCACCCTGAGCGACCACTTCGACACGTCCCTCAGCACAGTCGGCTGGGTCGCGACCGGATACCTGCTCGCCGTCACCATCGCCATCCCGTTCACCGCGTGGGCGGTCGACCGGTTCGGCAGCAAGCGGATGTGGCTGATCGGGCTCGGCCTGTTCACCGGGGCGTCGCTCGCATCGGGGTTCGCCTGGAACATCGAGAGCCTGATCGTCTTCAGGGTCATCCAGGGCTTCGGCGGCGGCATGCTGGACCCGATCATGTTGACGCTGCTCGCGCGAGTCGCCGGGCCCCAGCGGGTAGGCCGGGTGATGGGTTTGATGGGCATCGTCATCCCGCTCGGCCCAGTCCTCGGCCCCATCCTCGGTGGCCTGATCATCCAGGGACTCGACTGGCGCTGGATCTTCCTGGTGAACATTCCCATCGGCGTCGTAGCGTTCTTGCTGTCCCTGCGTGTGGTGCCGAGCGACCCCCCGCGCGAGGAGCGCTCCGCGGCCCGGCTCGACGTGATCGGACTCGCCCTGCTCGGGCCTGCCTTCGCCATCCTCGCCTTTGCGCTGTCGCGGGCGGCCGAGGACGCGGGGTTCGGCTCCGCACCGGTGGTCGTCTCGCTCGTACTGGGCGCCGTCCTACTCCTTGGCTATGTGCTGCATGCGCTGCACGCCGGCGCCAAGGCCATCATCAGCCTGGGCCTGTTCCGCAGCCGTGCCTTCACCGCCAGCGTCACCGTCATGGGCCTGACCGGCATCATGCTCTTCTCGATGCTGTTCCTCGTACCCCTGTATCAACAGGAGGTCCGCGGGCACGACGTGCTCGCCGCCGGGCTGCTGCTCGCGCCACTCGGAGTCGGGTCATTCCTCGCCATGCCGGTGGCCGGACGGCTCAGCGACCGGGTCGGCGCCAAGCGACTCGCTCCGGCCGGCGCGCTCTTGATCACGCTCAGCTCCCTCGCCTATACCCAGGCCGGGGAGCACACCAGCGAAGCCCTCCTCGGCCTCTGTGCGTTCACCACCGGCGTCGGACTCGGCTTCATCGGCGCCCCGACCATGGGCTCCCTGTACCGGACGCTGCCCGCGGAGTCAGCTGCGCAGGGCACCTCCGCCCTCTACATCGTCAACCAGCTCGGCGCCTCGCTCGGCATCGCCGTGGTCGCACTGCTGCTGCAGAGCCAGACCGGCGACGGGCACAGCCGCGTGGAGGCGTTCCAGACCACGTCCTGGTGGGTGTTCGGGGCAGCGATCGCCGTCCTCGTCTCCGGCTGGTTCCTGCCCGGCAAGGCGGTCACAGACGCTCAGGGCTCGGATCAGGACAACGGCGAAGCGCGGAGGGACGAGGTTCCCGAGGGCAGTGCGACGTAACCCGTCTGGCCAGATGCAACAAGAAAATCGGCTGAAACAAATTCGCTTGACACAAGAGGAATAAGACCCGTTGTAAGCGCCATCTCAAAGGGGTCGGAAGGCTTGCTGCGGATAGCTCACTGCGACCGGAAGGCAAGCCATGCCGATCCCTGCGCTTATCATGGCCTAGGGCAACCCGACTGTCGCTCGGACCACCGAGGGACCGGAACACCGCAATCCGCGGAAAACCGGGAATGAACTGCTGGTTCCCCCCTGCCTTTCACTCTGCCCCTCCTCACTAGTATGCGCTTCCTGGCCGCCCCGGACGGCTGATTGCACAGCCCAAACTTGCGCGCCGGATCATCCCACGCGGCCGTGCCTCAGCCCCACCGGTGGCCCCCACAACCGACCGCACTGCGACCGTCAGCAGGAGCATAGAAGCCGTCGCGACGCGATCGCGACGTAGGCGGGCGGCAGACGGTCCGGGCCGTTGTCCAGACCGGACGCAATCCACTGCACCCTTCTCCCACAGCCCTGCCAGGTCGCTGCGGCGCACCGCGGATGGCGGCGAGGCACCACACGGCCGACTCGCACCGTCGCGTCAGGCCGCCGTGCGCCGCCACACCATCGGCGAATGGGTTATGGGCGGTGGCGACCGACACAGAAGCGATGGCCTCACAGCTCGGTGAGGTCGGCGACTATCCGCTTCACACGGCGCTGATGCGGAGCAGACGTTGCTCGCTCGCCTCTGTGGTCTCCCCCGGGTCACGCGGCCGCCCGTAGCTCCAGTGTGCCATCGCAGGTGAGAATGGCCTGGTAGATCTCTCGCAGCGCCCGCCCCGGCCCCACCCCCAACTCGCGGTCGAGAGTCTCACGGGCGTATTGGTAGACCTTGAGCGCGTCACCCTGCCGGTCGGCGCGGTAGAGCGCCAGCATGAGCTGCCGATGGAACGCCTCACGCAGCGGGTGCTCGGTCACCAGGCTGCGCAGCATCGCGATCAACTCCCGATCACGGCCGAGGCACAGGTCCGCGTTCAGCTTCAGCTCCAGGCACTCGAGCCGAGCTTCTTCCGCCCAGGTGACGAACTCGCCCAGGATGGGGCCGCCCTGCCAGTGCTCGGGAACCGTGCCGCGCCACAGGTCGAGGGCCTTCCCGAGCAGCCGGGACGACTCCTCATAGTGGCCCAGCTCACCGACCTCCCGACCGGACTCGACGAGACGCCGGAATTCGGCCACATCGAGTTCGTCATCGGCACCGAGGCGCAGCAGGTACCCAGGCGATCTGGTCTCTACCGGACTGGTGCCGCGCCCGCTTCCGCCGAGTAACTTGCGTAATTGGGATATATGTACGTGCATCGCGGCCATTGTCCTGCGTGGCGGCTCGTCACCCCATATCTCCCGGCCGAGTTGGTCGCTGGATACGACCTGACCCGCCCGAACCAGCAGAGTAGCCAGGAGCAGTTCGGTCTTGGGCGCGCTGACGGTGGTGACGAGGTCCTCGCGCTTCACCTTCAGACTGCCGAGCATCTCGTACCTCATATCTCCCCTCCGTTGAGCTGAACAGGGTTGCTCAGCGCGGCAGCGCGACGTTGAGCTGCATTGCTGACCGTCCGATGGTGAAGCATGCCCAAGATGACCGCTACTCACATCAGGGAAACCACGTACGCTTACCGGAAGTCGCGACGGGAACATTTTGACTCTGTGTGAATCTGTGTGAAGAAGCCGGATTTGATCTGACGCCCGGACATCCCCTATGGAATACTTGTGCGGGTCAATGACCGAGCGGTCGAACAGCCATGTTTCCCGCTCGTTGGACACCTTGTGGTCAGCGGCTCACCCAACACCGGAAGGGGATGCACGCGAGTGCACACAGCCAGGACCCCGGACCACCCATCGCAGCAGGAGATAAGGCCGACCGAGCGGCACCACCTCCTGACCGTCCTGGACACGCTGAATTCCGGCAAGGCGGGCGTCGTCAACCTTGTAGGGGACCCGGGCACCGGCAAGACCCACTTGCTGTCCCAACTGGCACGCCGGGCACGCACGCTGGGATTCGCCGTCGAGCACGGCCAAAGCGCGGAGTTCACCCGCGGTACCTGGGGACACCCTTTCCGCCATGTTCTCGGCGACGACTGCGCCCGCATCTCGGCCGACGCGCCAGGCCTCTCGGCCGAGAGCGCTCTGGACGATTGGTGCCGACGCGCTTACGAGGCGCTGTGCGTCCGCGCCGGCGACGGCCTGGTACTCCTGCTCGACGACTTCCACTGGGCCGACCGGCCGTCGCAGCGTCTCGTCGAGGACTTCCTGCAACTGCTTCCTGACGCGCCAATCCTCCTAGCCGTCGCCTGCCGCCCCCGCCAGACGTCACCGCGGCTGCGTAACTCCTTAGTACAGGCCAGCCAGTTGGGCCTAGTCCACCGGATCGAGCTCGGGCCACTGACGCTTGCCGAATCCGCGGCCATGCTGGGCCTGCCCGCCATCGACGAGCACGTCCAGGAGCTGTACGCGTCCAGCGAGGGCAATCCGTTGCGCCTGGCCTTCGCGCACAGCGAGATGGAGCGGGCACCCTCCGCCGCCGAGCGGCACAACCTGCCCGTTCCTGAGGAGTTCGCCACACCGCTTTACGGTGAGTTCGCCGGTCTGGAACCACCGTTGAGCACCGTCCTGCACGCGGCAGCCGTACTCGGTGATCGCTTCGATGTGGACCTGCTTGCCGAGGTAGCACGCCTCGAGCGAGCCACCGTCTGTCACAGCGTCTCCGACCTGGTCCAGCGTGATCTGCTGCGGCGCGTGGACCACTCCCCCGACCACACCTTCCGGCACCCGCTGCTATGCCGTCTGGTGTACGAGGCGGTCCCACCCTGCCCACGCACCTACGCGCATAGCCGCGCCTTCGCCGCCCTGTCCGGCAGGGGCGCGCCCGCTTCCATCCTCGCACCGCACATCGAGCACTCCGCGGGCAATCCGGGCCTCGCGGAGCGGCGCGCCCTGCTACGTGCCGCCGAGGAGTGTCTCGCAGACTCACCGGAACGGGCCGCCCACTGGCTGCGGGTGGCGTTGCGCGCCTCGGCCCCCTGCGACCGGTCTGAAGCCGAACGGCAGGAGCTGGGCGGGCTGCTCGTACGGGTGCTGGGCGCGCAGCGGTCGCTTCACGGTCACCGCGATCTGCTGCGGGCGGCGTTCGACTGCGCGCCGCCCGAGCCCGGCCCGGCCCGCACCGGCATGGTGGTCTTCTGCGCGCTCGCCGAGGCCTTCCTGGGAAGCCGCGAGTATTCCCGCACGACGATCGACAGGGCGCTTGCGGACCTGCCGCCGCGCCACCTGCCGCGAGCTTCGGCGGCGCTTCTCCTACAGGGCGAGATCACGGCGCTGCTGTACGAGAGCACTCCGCAGGTTCAGTGCATCACACTGGCGCTGCAGACGGCGCGGGAGCACGGCGAGCGGCTGGTCCAGGCGGGGGCGCTCGCCGTCCTCGCGTACACCGAGTCCCTGGCCGACGACGCCGTGCTCGCGCTGCGGTACGCGGAGCACAGCGCGGCCATTCTGGCTACGCTGCCCGACAATGTGGTGTGCGCACATCCCGAGTACATGGCGGTGCTCAGCTGGGCGGAGAACTTCCTCGGCCAGTTCGAGCGCGCGAACCAGCACTGCCAGCGTGGGCTGGGCCTACTGTCCTCACATGGCCGCACCTTCCTGCTGCCGACCTTCCAACTCGGCATCGCCTACGCCGGCTCCCACTCGGGCCGGGTGCGCGCGGCACGGGCCGCCGCGCGCGCCGCGCGGAATGCCCTGACCGGGACCGATCCGCTCCATCTCACGGGGCTGGCGGGGGCATTGGAGTCCTGGACCACGCAGGTGAGCGGTGAGGAGTCGGCTTCGACGGTGGCGCCCCCTGCCGTGCCAACACCGACGCTGAACGATCTGCCCGCCGGGTCGCGGGGCGGAGTGGCGCTGACCGCGCTGACGCTGGCACGCACCGCGCGCGAGCAGGGCGACCTGCTCCGCGCCGAATCGCTCATCCTCGTCGCGGGCAGCGGCCCGGATCTGCTCGGCATTCCTACAGCCCTGCGCCCCGCCTGCTACGAGGTACTCGCCGCGTCGGCGGTGGCCGCCGACAATGCCATCGCGCCGCGATGGGCATGGCGCGCCCGGGTGGCGGCGCAGAAACTGAAAACCCCGGTGCCGTTCGCCTACGCGACCATGGCACAGGCCCATGTCCTGCGTAAGCGCCCGAGGGAAGCGGCGCGGCTGTACCAGCGGGCCGCCTGTCTGTTCGCATCGACCGGGATGCTGGTCGCGCAGGCTTGGGCACTGCAGGAGACCGCGGTCCACCTCACGGCCGACGGAGAGTACGAGGAGGCCAACTCGCTGTTCGCCCTCGCCGAGGAGCTTACCCACCAGTCCGGGTGTCGCCCGCTGACCACAGCGCCACAGGCCCATCCTGCCTCACTCGCCGAGGTCCGCAAGGAGTCCCGCCGCCGCGCCACCTCGGTGCTGGATCTGTTGGCCATGCTTACCAGGCGGGAGCGCGAGGTCGCGTCCATCGCGGGTACCGGTATGCGCACGCGCGAAATCGCGGAAGAGCTGCGGATGAGTCCGCGTACGGTTGACGTGCACCTGACGCGCATTTATCGCAAGCTCAATATCAGGTCACGGGCAGCGCTGGCTCGGGTTATGACCGAGGCGGGCGTCGTGGGCCCTTCGACGACGTGGGACGCCTGAGTATCCGCCCCGGGGCTCAGCTCATCAGGAACACCGCGTCCCAGATGTGGTCACCGACCGGCTGCCCGCTCCGGGCATCCGCGTACGAGGCGAGGGCGAGTGCGGCCCCGGCCGCGCCATCGATCAGCGCGGGACTGTCGATGCCGCCTGCCCACTTCTGGGTTCGCACCCGCTGCCGGAAGCCGAAAAGCGTTTGCTCGTCGTACACCGCCAGGACCCCCTCGGCGGCCGCGTCGACGCCCGTCCACAACCGCGCATCCCCCGTGGCTGCAGCCATGCGCACTCCGGCCTGCAACACTCCGGCCCGGCCGTGGCAGAATCCCGGGTCGTCGCCGACCGAGTGGTCGAGCGGCGCGCGCAGAACGGCACTGATGGCGGCAGTGGCCCGGCCCGTCAGGGCGTGATCGGCGAGTGCCCGGCCCGCCAGGTACAGGGCCCACGCCACCCCCACAGTGCCGTAGCACCATCCGGCCCGCTCCCGCGACGCGCCGCCCCCGGCGCCCGGTGCGTCGTTCCGCGCACCGGGGGTCTCGGCCTGGTCCGCATCCGCGATATGGGCGATCTCGTCCTCGTACGCGACGCGCCCCGGCCAGGTCGCCCCGCCCCCATCGACCGTGCGCCCTCTTACACATAGCCAGTCGGTGACACGGCGAATGGCGTCGGTGAGGCCGGGCACGTCGTGCCCGGCGAGACGGGCCAGGCAGAGCAGAGCGAGCGGGCCGCAAATGCCGTGGGCCACACCCAGGTTGAAGTCTCCGCGGGGGAAGGTCTCACGGTCGCGCGGGACCACGTACTGCTCTGGGTCACACCACCATCCCGGTACCCGGGTCCCGGCGACGCGCACGGGCTCGGTCATGCGAATCAGGTAGGTGAGGACATCCGTGAGGGCGTGGGCACTGCGCTCGTCGCCGTGGCCGGCGGAGAGGAGAAGGGTCCGCCCCTGACCGGCCAGGCCCGCGATCACGTCGTAGTCCAGGTAGGACAGGCCACGGCCCGGTTCGGCGCGGCGGTCCGCGAGTCGTGCGACCCGCCGCGCGGCTGCCTCGGCATGGATCTCGGTGGCCCGCGCCAGCAGGCGGTCGTAGCCGCCGAGTTGGGCGGCGAGCAGACGGGCGGGCAGGACCAGGTCCCCGGCCGCCACCGGACCCGCCTCCCGCGTGGCCTCGGCGGCGGCCGCCAGATGCGCGTGCGCGACCTGGGCCCAGCGCACGTCGTCGCGGGCCCGCCGGGCATGCAGCATGCTGATACCTGCGTGTCCGAGCAGCACCGACGCCGGCTGCCACCCGGGGAGCAGCAGCGCTTCAGGGACGGCGGCGAAGGCGGCACGGGCGGTTCGGGCCACGTGGCCGGGATGCCGCAGCCGCTCGGCAACCTCATACGCCACATCCAGCGCCGCCGGGCCATGGCCGGGTGCGGAGGTCATCCGCCGTGCCTCCTCCGGCCGAGGTGTACCGCGAGTCCTTCGCGGGCCGTGGCGTGCGCGAGCAATTCCTCGTCGCGATGGGGACCGAGAAGCCGGTTGCAGTGCATGTGGGCGAGGCTCAAGGCGACCGCCGCGCGCCCGTCCGGGCCTTCGGCTTCGGGAAGTGCCGCACGAAGGCGGCCCAGCGCCGTGTCGCGGGCGGCCCACCGCTCACCAGCCAATGGGTCGGGCGGAGCGGGGCGGCCGTGGGCGTCGAGGAGGTCGGCCACCGTGCGTTTGCGGGCGCGGGATACCTCGCCCCGCAGGTTCAGAACGCTCGCGTCGCTCAGCCACCCGAGGACCTCGTCCGTGGTGCCGAAAGGGGTGAGGGCCGCGAGGATGCCGAGCCCGGCTGCCACCACCGGCTCCGTGCCGCCGCCCGGGGACGCGGTCAACTGCTGGAGCACAGCGGCGGAGTCGGTGTGGAAGGCGCGCTCGGCGTGGCCGATGGCGGCCGGGCCGCCGTACCGCTCGACCTCGGGTTCGTACGTATCGAGCACCAGCCGGCCCGCGAGCCCCGCGGTGCGCAGTTCCTCGCCCCAGGCCCGCACGGCGGGCAGCAGAACCCGCCACAAGCGGTCGGGCTCGCCGTGAAAGCGCAGCCGCAGATGCGGGTCGGGGTCCGCGTATCGCAGAAAGAACCAGGTGTCCACCTCGGCGGCTTCCAGTACGTCCGGGGCGGCGAGACGAGGCAGGTGTCGGGCAAGGACATGCGGTTGCAGCGCACCGGGCACGTACACCTTGGCATAGAGCCACTCGCCGCCCGGCACGTGCGTGCGCGGCCTGACGCCGGTGGCAACGGGCGCCGGCCGCTTCCGGAGCCTCTCCGGCCGGGTGGCTCCGGAGGATTCCCGGGCCAGCAGCGGGAAGACGAACTCGGATGCGTGCGCCCCGCCCGGCGCGGTGAACCACGCGCTCGCGCGGGGGCCGCCGAACCACTCCGTCACCGCAAGGCCCTTGGGCTGCTTCATCTCTTCCTGGAACACGAGCAGATGAAGCGGATCGTCGAGGTCCACGGCGACGCGGTTGTCCACGCGGGTCAGCAGGACGTACCGGGGCACGTCCCAGCGGCTGCGCCACCGCTCCACATGCCCACTCCACACGTCCGGCGCTCCGGCCGGGGCGGCCCGCCGCGCGGCCGCCTCCCGCAGCTCCCGATCGGGCAGCCAGCGAGCCGGGGACAGCACGGTCCTGCCGTGGCGAACCCGTGGCAGGGCGGGGGCCGCGGCCCAGGCGCCCCAGTTCCAGGGGGCGCACCACTCCCGTCCTTCGTACCCGAGGTCCAGCAGGAAGCGCGCCACGTCGGGGAGGTGGCCGCTGGCGGGATTGAGCATCGAGTACGACACCGGGCGGACCCTCGTGCCGGTCGGAGCGTGCACGAGCCGCAGGTGGTCGAGGGTGGCGTGGACGGCCAGCTCGTCCAGGGGCATGTCGGTGACGCCGTCCGTGGCGGCCGGCCCGATGCCCAGCGGGATGCGGTGGTCGAGCCATTGGGGGACGGTGGCGACGTTGGCGGAGCGGATCACACGCGGTACGTAGGCCACGGCGGCGGTCACCTCGTCCTCCGCCTGGCTCTCCCGGGCTCGGCGCACAAGGTTGCGGACGTCGTCAGCCCGGTCCCCCAGCGCGGGTGAGAAGCGGCCGAAGGTGGCACCGCCGCGCGGCGATCCCTGCCCCGCTCCCAGGAGGAGTTGGAACTCACCCGAGCACAGCGACTGCCAGCTCTCCGCCACCACCTCGGCCGCTATCTCCATGGAGGGCGGGGTGGGTCGGCCCGTCTCACCAAGTGTGAGCGCGTTCAGCGCCACTTCATCGAGGACCACTTCGCCGGTGCCGTGCTTCGTGGCCTGGAGAAGCAGCTCGGCCAGCGCTTGGTCGCGTCGGTGGGCGCGCGGGTGCGGCGGCTGGGCGGCGACCGCCTCGGCCGGACGCAGCCGGTACCCGTGGGGCAGGCCGAGTCCGCCTGCCTCGTCGAGGAGGTGGAGCACCGGAACGAGCCGATCGGTGCCGTACCGTTCGAGGAAGTTGAGGTGGTAATCCCGCAGTTCGGATACGCCGGGCTGGACGAGGCTGGTCCGCCAGAGCGCGCTCGCGGCCCGCTCTACCTCTCGGCCCACGGCGGACGGCAGCACGAGCCGGGTGTCCAAGGCCAGGTCGGACTGGATGAGGTCCTCGGCCGGGTGCACTACCCGCATCCGCGCGCAGGCGGTGGTGAGGGCGGTTCCGCGATCAGAGGGCGACGCGGCATCCAGCGCGGCCAGCGCCTCCTGTACGGCGTGCAGGTCATCGGCGGCGGGGTGGCCGAGCCCCCCGAGGTGCTCCAGGACGTGACCGAGCGGATCGGTGCGGTCCGGTGGCGGTATGAGGTCACTGAGCAGGAAGCGGCCGCGGACCATCTGGGCGACGGCGCGCCGCACCGCCTCGGCGGAGGCCTCGGGGAAACGGTTCATGAGGTGTTCGACGAGCTCCTGCCAAGCAACGGGCGACGCCGCGTACTCGAGGGCGCAGCGTGCGACCGCCGAATCGCGCAGGGAGTGGGCGAGGCGGTGGGTACCATCGGCAGCGTGGGCGTCGACCAGGACGAGCCGCCCGTCGCGGGACGCGCGCAGTGGGTTGGCCACGAGCCTGGTGCGTTCCACGATGCCCGGCGTCGCCAGCAGGCTCTCGATGACGGCGTGGAGCCATGCCGCGTCCGGGCGGCTCACGCTCTGGGAACTGCCGCTCGTCTCCAGCACGGGCGACGGCCCGACGCCCGCCATGGCGACGCCCGCGAAGAAGCCGAACGGGGTGGGCCGGTGTGTCATCCTCAGGCGGTATTTGGCCAAGGACACCACGACCCGGCGCAGCTTCTTTTCCTTGAGCGCGGCGCCGTCGAGGACGCGGCGGACGTCGTCGGCAAGGCTGGGGCTGGCCAGTCGCACGGCCGTCATGAACTCCTCGTCGTCGGCCAGGAGCTTTACCTGACGCCACAGCTCGTCGGCGCTGTCCGGACCGCTCCGACACCTGGCGCGGCCCTGATCCGGCCCGCCGCTTTCCTCGCCAGTCCCGTCGATACCCTCCGGCAGCGGCAGCGCAGCTGCCCGGAGCAGCGCTATCCCGGCCGCCTCGAACTCGCTTTCAGCACTCATCAGCCGCACCCTGCCCTCCCGCTGTCTTCCCCGTACTTCGCCGGACGCGCCGGGTGGTCGGCCGTGGGCCGCTCCACCCGGTGCGCCTCAGCCGATCAACAGTTCCAGGACGTCACCGGGCAGGACAGGCAGGTCCCGGTCCCCGTGAAGGACTTGGCCTCCATGGCCGGAGAGTCCTCGAGGGTGACCTCCAAATCGAGGTCGAGGTCGAACTCGACGTCGGCAGTGATGGCTTGCGTCATGTCTCCTCCAGACGGTTCTGGGTCAGTGGACGATCCGGCACGCAGCGCCCCAGCGGACTCGCCACAACCAGCAGGCGAACCACCACACGCTGCAGTGCCGTCCCAAGGTCTAAAGGAACGTCCCAAGCCGCGTCTTAGCCGCATCTAAGGCACGTCCTAGTAGGGCTCCGTGCAGGTCTGTCTTGATCTTGGTGTGGTCCTGCTGGGCAGAGGTTGGTGGCAGGTGGTGCAGATTGCCCTTGCCGGAAACCTCATCCGCCCTGGTGGGGGCGGTTCTTCGGGTTTCCCGAAAACTGGCCGCGGTCACTCGAGCTCGCGCTCTCGCGCAGTTGCCGTCAGCGCGTCATGATGATCGATCGTGCTGCTGCGACTGACTTACCTGGGTGTGACGAACGCGTTCGCGATGCTTCGCCTGCTGCCGATGGCCGATCGAGACAAGGACGCGGAGATCCTCGCCCTGCGCCACCAGATCACCGTGCTGGAACGCCAACTTGGCAAGGACAAGATCCGGTTCACGCCGAGCGATCGGGCGTTCCTGGCGGCCCTGTTGCACCGGCTGCCGATGCACGTCCTGCGACAGTTACAGCTGCTCGTCCGCCCCGACACGGTGCTGCGTTGGCACCGCAACCTCGTCGCACGCCGCCATGCCGTCTCCTGCCGGCCCAAACGCCCGGGACGACCACGCACGGTGCGCTCGATCCGCATCCTGGTGCTGCGCCTGGCGAGGGAGAACCCGAGCTGGGGGTACAGACGCCTGCACGGCGAGCTGCTCGTGCTGGGAGTGAAGGTGGGCGCCTCCACTGTCTGGGAAATCCTGAAGGACGCAGGCATCGACCCGGCGCCCGAGCGGAACGCCAGTACCTGGGCCAACTTCCTTCGCAACCAGGCTGATGCCCTGCTGGCCTGCGACTTCATGGAAACAGTCACCCTGTCGGGAATGCGGATGTACGTGCTCGTGGTGATCGAACACGGCAGCCGCCGGATCCGCGTCCTGGGCGCAACCGCGCACCCAAACGCGTCCTGGGTAGCGCAAGCGGCGAAGAACCTCGTCATGGACTTCGAAGACCTCGGCTGCCGCGCACGGTTCATGATCCGGGACCGGGACGGGAAGTTCCCCGCCCTCTTCGATGCCATCCTCAAGGACGCGGGGATCGACGTCGTGCTCAGCGGCATCCAGATGCCACGAATGAACTCGATCACGGAGCGCTGGATACAGACCTGTCGCCGCGAGCTGCTAGACCGGACCTTGATCTGGAACCAGCGACACCTCCTCCACACCCTGCGCGAGTTCGAGCAGTTCTACAACGGACACCGACCACACCAGGGCATCGCCAACGCCAGGCCGCTGCACCCCTTGCCCCCGCCGATCGACGATCCCGACGCGTTAGCCCGCCTCGACATACGCCGACACGATCGCCTCGGCGGCATCCTCCACGAATATCAACATGCGGCGTGACCTGCACGGATGAGGTTTCCGGCAAGGGCAGCCCTATCTGCCGGCGGACGCCAAGGGGCTTTGCCGTGCCTTGACGCAGACACTCCACGACGGCCGGGACACCCGCGCGCGACCTGCCTGCGGAAACCGGCCCGGAGAGATCACCAGTGGTCCACCCCATCCCTGTCGCATGGGGAGCACGGTGCCGTGCTCCCACCCGGAAAGGGGGTCGGGAGCCGCCAAGGGGTTCTTATGCCTCTCGATGCAGAGAGCATCCAGATCGATGGGGTGACCTCAGGGGCCTACGGTTGACGACGGCACACAGGGGCTCGGTACGGCGCCGCAGATCTACCGGATCGGGTGACGGACGAATCGGACACCGTTGACACGTCTGCGAGTTGGGAGCACGAGGGCTCCCAGAGGGCTCCCCATCGCTCCCTGCCCAGACACGACAAAGGCCGCCTCCGCTACCCGCGGAAACGGCCTCCGACCTGCGAAAACGCTGGTCGGGACGACAGGATTTGAACCTGCGACCCCTTGACCCCCAGTCAAGTGCGCTACCAAACTGCGCCACGTCCCGGTGCTTGTCCGGCTCGGGGTTTCCCCCTTGCCGGGCGCGCATGAAGAACAATACCGCACTTCAGGGGGTGCTCGCTTCCACCCCGGGTCGGGCGCGGGGGCGACCTGGGGTCACGGGGTGTTCGCGGAGGGTGGCGGGGTGTCGCCGAGGAGGTAGCGGGCGCCGGGGCCGTGGGTGGAGGCGGTGTCGGAGGGGTTGTAGAGGGCGCATTTGCGCAGGGAGGGCAGCCGCAGCCGATGCAGCCGGTGAGCTTGCGCTTCAGGCGTTCCAGGTCGGCGATGCGCTGGTCGATGCGATGGATCCAGGTGCGGGCGACGGCGTTCCACCGGGTGGCGGTGGGGGCGCGGTCGGCGGAGAGGCGGGCGAGGGCCTCGGCGGCCTCGTCGAGGCTGAGGCCGACGTGCAGGGCCGCCCGGATGAAGGCGACGCGGCGGAGGGTGGCGCGGGTGTAGCGGCGCTGGCGGCCGGCGGTGCGTTCGGAGTGGATCAGGCCGAGTTCCTCGTAGTAGCGCAGGGCCGAGGTGGCGAGGCCCGCTGCGGGCGGCCGGCTCGCCGATGGTGAGGCGGTCGGAGGACGAGTTCATGGACGGCGATGCTGGCGCTTGACTTCAAGGGGACTTGAAGTTTCAGGCTCGGTGCATGACCTCGACCTACACCGACCTTCCTCGGTTGATGAGCCTGATGACCGGCGACGAGAAGCACGGGCCCGCCGCCACCTCCACGCTCGACGCGCTCTGGGTGCTGTACGACCGGGTACTGCGGGTCTCGCCGGAGACCGTGGACGATCCCGGCCGGGACCGGTTTCTGCTGTCCAAGGGGCACGGGCCGATGGCGTACTACGCCGTGCTCGCGGCCAAGGGGTTCTTCGCCGACGCGCTGCTGCCAGGGTTCGGCTCGTACGACTCGCCGCTCGGCCACCATCCGGACCGGGTGCTGGTGCCGGGGGCCGAGATCAGCAGTGGTTCGCTCGGGCACGGCCTGCCGCTGGGCGTGGGGACGGCGCTGGGGCTGCGGGCGCAGGGGCGCGCCGGGGCCGGCGGGCCCGCGGTGTGGGTGCTGATCGGCGACGCCGAGCTGGACGAGGGGAGCAACCACGAGGCGATCGCGTACGCGGGCGCCGCGGGGCTGGAGCGGCTGCACACGCTCGTCGTGGACAACGCCTCCGCCACCTACGGCTGGCCCGGCGGCATCGCCTCCCGGTTCGAGGCCGCGGGCTGGTCCGCGGCGACGGTCGACGGGCGGGACCACGACGCGCTGTACGAGGCCTTCACCGCACCGCATCCGGGGCGGCCGCGCGCGGTCGTCACCCGGGTCGAGGCCAAGGGGTCATGAGCCACCGGCGCGCCGAGTTCCGCGTCCAGTTCTGCATCCAGTTCTGCATCGAAGTTTTTGACTTTTAAGGGGAATTCCTCGTGGACACCATGCGTGAGCGCTTCGCCTCCACCGTCTCCCGGCTCCTCGACGACGACCCCCGGCTGGCCGTCGTCCTGGCGGAGATCGGCAAGGACGGCTTCGCCGACGCCCAGCGCGCCCACCCCGACCGGGTGATCAACGTCGGCATCCGGGAGCAGCTGCTCGTCGGTGTCGGCGGCGGACTGGCGCTGACCGGGATGCGGCCGATCCTGCACACCTTCGCCAGCTTTCTGGTCGAGCGGCCGTTCGAGCAGCTGAAGCTGGACTTCGGGCATCAGGGGGTGGGCGGGGTGCTGGTGAGCGCGGCCGGTTCGTACGACTGGCCCGCTGGCGGCCTCACCCATATGGCGCCCGGTGACGTCGCCCTGATGGACACGCTCGACGGCTGGACGGTGCACGTGCCCGGCCACCCCGACGAGGCCGAGGCGCTGCTGCGGGACGCGGCCGGGGCCGGGGACGACTCGGTGTACGTACGGCTGTCGGCGCACACCAACGCGGCGCCGCGGACCGTCGCCCCGGGGCGGTTCCTGACCGTGCGGGAGGGGCACGGCGGGGTGGTGGTCGCGGTCGGGCCGATGCTCGACGGCGTGCTCGCGGCCGTCGAGGGGCTGGACGTGACCGTGCTGTACGCCACGACCGTGCGCCCCTTCGACGGGCGCGCGCTGCGGGCCGCCGCCGGTGCGGCCGCCGCCGGTGCGGCCGCCGCCGGAGGGGGCGCCGTGGGCAGCGGTGCGGCCGCGGCGGACGTCGTGCTCGTCGAGCCGTATCTCGCGGGGACCTCGACGGCGGCCGCGAACGACGCCCTCGCCGACGTGCCGCACCGGGTGCTCGGGCTCGGCATCGCCCGGCGCGAGCTGCGGCGCTACGGGACGATCGAGGAGCACCTGGCGGGGCAGGGACTGGACGCGGTCTCGCTGCGTGAGCGCATCGGCGGTTTTCTGCGGCTTACGTGACGGCGGCGGCTCAGATGTGTTTGTCCAGCCAGCCCAGGAGGTCCTGCTGGACCTCCTCGCGGTTGGTCTCGTTGAGGATCTCGTGCCGGGCGCCGTGGTAGCCCTTCCAGCTCAGGTCCCGGGTGCCGCCGTAGCGGAAGTCCTCCAGGAGTTCGTAGACCAGGGTCATCCGCTGGTTGCAGGGGTCCTCGGTGCCCACCGCGAGGTGGACGGGGAGCGCGGCCGGGACGCGGGCCTGGTTGCGCGGGTCGTTGACCTTGCGGACGGCGCGCAGCCAGTCCAGCGAGAGGCCGGTGCTGAAGGGGAAGCCGCAGTGCTCGTCGGCGGCGTAGGCGGCGACCTCGGCCCGGTCCCGGGAGAGCCATTCGAAGCCCGTCCCGAACTCGTACGGGTCGTTGAACGAGGCGAAGAGGGTGGGGGTGAAGGTGGACAGGGCGGTACGGCCGCGGTCCGCGATCTCCCGTTCGATATCCGCCATGGCCTCCTCGATCTCGGCTCCCGGCAGCGAGCGGAAGGTGCCGGAGAGGATCAGCCCGGCCAGTTCCCCGCCGTACTCCTGGGCGCAGTCGCGGGCCAGCATGGAGCCCATGCTGTGGCCGAGCAGGACCAGCGGCAGCCCGGGGTGGTCGGCGCGGGCCCGGTCTCCGATGGCGCGCAGGTCGGCGACGATGGCCCGCCAGCCGTCGCCCTCGTCGCCGACGACCCCGAGGCCGCCGGTGGACTCGGCGGTCGCCCCGTGGCCGCGGTGGTCCGAGGCGACGACCACGTAGCCGTGTCCGGCCAGGAAGCGGGCGAACCGGTCGTAGCGCCGGGCGTGTTCGGCGGCGCCGTGGGCGATCTGGACGATCGCTCGCGCGGTGCTCGACTCCGGCTGCCAGGTGTACGTCGCGACGCGCACGCCGTCCGGGGCGGTCAGGTGGTCGGTGCGGTGGGTGATGCCGCCGGCTGGCATGCGTATCTCGTCTCCTGGGCCGATGGTGAGGGCGGAATCCCACTCTCCCCTCGCCGGGCCGCCAAGCCAAGGCCCATGGAGGGGCGTTGACGCAGCGCCGACAAGGTGCTGACGGGGTGTTGACCGGGAGCACGTGCGGTGTGTAACGATCAAGCGCTTTCCGTACCACCCGCAACTCCTGAACCGTGCAATTCCCTGTACCAGGAGGATCGTTGGCTACATACGAAGCATCGGACGCGCCGTCGGGCAGTCCCTCCGCCCTCTCCCGGCGGCGCCTTCTCCAGGCGGCCGCCGCGGGCGCCGCCGTCGCCGCCGGTACCGCGCTGCCGGCCGAGGCGGTGGCCCAGGCCGCGGCCCGGGCGGAGGCGCGGCGGGTCTCGCTCTCCTTCACGGCGGCCACCAACGGCGCCGCGTCCCTCTCCCCCTCCGGCGACCGGCTGATCGCCGAGGTCCAGAACGTGCTGTGGTCCGTCCCCCGTAAGGGCGGTGATGCCGTCGCGCTCACCCCGCCCGATCTGGAGCCCACCCGTCCGGTCCACTCCCCCGACGGGAAGCTGCTGGCCGTGTGCGCGTACCGGGGCGGCGGCTTCCACATCTGGACGCTGCGGCCCGACGGCTCCGATGTGCGGCAGCGCACGGACGGGCCGTGGGACGACCGCGGTCCGGCCTGGTCGCCGGACGGCACCCGGATCGCCTTCGCCTCCGAGCGCGGCGGCGACCCGGTGGCAGGCAGCCCGTACCGGGTGTGGGTGCTGGACGTGGCCAGCGGCGAGCTGACCCGGCTGACCGGGCTGCCCGGCCAGGAGGGGCCGCTCCAGGGCGGTGCCTGGGAGGACTTCGACCCCACCTGGTCCCCGGACGGCGAGCGCGTGCTGTTCGTCCGCGGCGTGCCCGCCGGGACCGTCCTGGACGCCCGTACGGTGGCCTCCGTACGGGCGGACGGCACCGGGCCGGTGACCGTCGAGCACACCGACGCGACCACGGGTGCCCAGGTGATGACGCCGTCCGTGTCGGCGGGCGGCACGCTCGCCTATCTGCGCACCACCGTCGCGCCGGACGCGTCCTGCACGCTGGTCGTCGACGGCGCGGCGGTCGCGGTCGAGGGCGATGTGCAGCCGGTGCCGCCGCGGTGGGTCTCGCGCGATGAGCTGCTGCTGACGGTGAACGGGCGGTTCCGGCTGGTGCGCCCCGAGGCTCCGGCCAAGGGCGAGGTGATCCCGTTCGCCGCCACGCTGCCGGTCGACCGGCCCCGGTACGCCGTCAAGCGGTACGACTTCGAGGGCGGCGGGGCGCGTCCGGTGCGCGGGCTGCATCTGCCCGCGCTGTCGCCGGACGGGCGCAAGGTGGCCTTCGCCGCCCTCAACTCCCTCTGGATCGCGGACGTCTCGGGCGGCGGCGCCCCGCGCCGGGTCGTACGGGCGGACGCCACCCGGTATCTGCTCGCCCCCTCCTGGACGCGCGACGGGCACGCCCTGGTGTACGCCGACGACCGCGACGGGCTGCTCGCCGTGCGCCGCCGGGACCTCGCCTCCGGCAAGGAGACGGTGCTCGCCTCGGGCGGCCGGGTGCACCCCGCGCTCTCCCCCGACGGCAAGCGGCTCGCCAGTATCGACATGTCGGGAAACCTCGTGCTGCGGGACCTGGCCGCCGGTACGGACAAGGTGCTGGCCGCGCCGCTCGGGGCGGGCGGGCTGCCCGGGCGGCCGACCTGGTCACCGGACGGCCGGTATGTCGCCCTGTGCGACCGCAACCGGCTGAACCAGAGATTCCGCGAGGGCTACAACCTCATCCGAGTCGTCGACACGGACAGCGGCACCGCGAAACTGCACGCCGTCGCGCCGCACACCTCCCTGACGGACCGCTATGACTCCGGCCCCGTCTGGTCCCCGGACGGCCGCCATATGGCCGTCGTCGCCGAATCCGTCCTGTGGCTGCTGCCGGTCCGCCCGGACGGCAGCCCGGACGGCGATCCGCGCCGGATGACCGACGAGGCGGCCGACCATCCGTCCTGGTCCGGGGATTCGGGCAGCATCCTGTACCTGTCGGCGGGCAAGCTGCGGCTGCTGGACGTCGCGAGCGGCGACGCCCGTACGGTGCGCATCGCGCTCGACCACCGGCGGCCGCGCCCGGCCGACACCGTGGTGCACGCCGGGAGGTTCTGGGACGGCACCGGCGGCGGGGGCACGGTCCGCGAGGACGTCGACATCGTGGTGCGCGGCGGGCGGATCGCCGCCGTCGAGGCGCACCGCGCCGGGCGGGCCGCGAAGCGCCGTGTCGACGCCTCGTCCCACACCGTCGTCCCCGGGCTGTGGGACGCCCACACCCACCCCTGGCAGTACACCTACGGCGGCCGCCAGACCGCGCTGCAGCTCGCGTACGGCATCACCACCGCCGTCTCGTTCGGCGGCTTCGCCTATGAGCAGGCGCGGCTGCGGGAGGCCGTCGCGGCGGGCGATCTGGCCGGGCCGCGGCTGCTGGCCACCGGGGAGCTGCTGGACGGGTCGCGGGTGGCGTACAGCATGGCCCGGGCGCACCGCACCCGGGACGGGCTGCGGCGCTCGCTGGACCGCGCGGCCGCGCTCGACTGGGACTTCGTCAAGACGTACGTCCGCGCACCCGGCTGGATCATGGAGGAGGCCGCCCGCTTCGCGCACGACAAGCTCGGGGTGCGCTCCGGCAGCCATCTGTGCACGCCCGGGATACAGCTCGGACAGGACCTGACGACCCATCTGCAGGCCACCCAGCGACTGGAGTTCGGACATGTGACAACGGCGACCGGACGCGCCGAGCAGGACGTGACGGAGATCTACACCGCCTCCGACTTCCGGCTGATCGGCACGCCGTTCGCCGCCCAGCCGCTGGTCGGCGCGGATCCCGAGCTGGCGGAGGACGAGCGGGTCACCCGGCTGATGCCGCCGTGGGACACCGCCCTCGTGCGGCAGCTCGCCGGAGCGCCGCCGACCGACGCCCAGCTGGCCACCCTGCGCACCGAGATCGACATATACCGGCGGGTCCTCGCCGGTGGCGGTGTGTTCGCCCTGGGGACGGACCAGCCGCTGACGCCGGTTGGGCTCAACCTGCACATGGGGCTGCGGGCGCTGCACCGGTTCGGGATGTCGCCGGCGGAGGCGCTGCGCACGGTGACCGTCCTCCCGGCGCGGGCGTTCGGCGCCGACCGGGATCTGGGCACCCTGGAGGTCGGCAAGCTGGCGGACCTGACGGTCGTGGACGGTGACCCGTTCACCGACTTCGACTCGCTGGTACGGACGGTCTCGGTGCTGCGGGGCGGGGTGCCGTTCGAGCAGCGGCAGCTCGTCGAGGCGTTCCCGGCGCCCGCCGGCGCCATGGCGCACGGGCGGTCGGCGGACCACTGGCTGGAGGTGGGACGGCAGTTGCGGCGCGACGGGTGCTGCGAGCTGCACATCTGACGCGTGTCCGGACGGCCGCGGCCCGGCTCAGACGGTGGGAGCCGGGCCCGGTCTGGTCAGGCCGAGCAGGTCGCGGGCCGGGCCGGTGGGGTGGGGGCCGGAGCGCCAGACGGCGCGCAGGTCGCGGCGCAGCGGGATGTCCGGGACGGCGATCTCGACCAGACGGCGGGCGGCCAGTTCCTCGCCGACGGCCAGACGGCTGAGCACCGCCGGGCCCGCGCCGCTCACCGCCGCCGCCTTGACGGCGGTCGTGGAGGCCAGCTCCAGCAGCGGCGCGGGCAGGCCGCCGTGGGCCGCGAGGGCGGCGTCCAGCACCTGCCGGGTGCCGGAGCCGCGCTCCCGGAGGATGAGCGGGGTGGCGGCCAGCTCCGGGGCGGTCGGCGGGGTGCGGCGTCCGGCCCAGGGGTGGCCGGGGGCGGTGACCACGACGAGGCGGTCGTGGCCGATGACCGCGCCGTCCAGCCCGCCCGGGGTGTCCAGGCCCTCGACGAAGCCGATGTCCGCCTCGCCGTCCAGCAGCCGCCCGGCGACGGCCGCCGTGTTCCCGGCGAGGAGCGAGACGGCGGTGTCCGGGTACAGGCCGCGCAGGGCGATCAGCCAGCCGGGCAGCAGATACTCGGCGATCGTCATGCTGGCGGCGACCCGCAGCCGGGAGTCGCGGCGGTCGCGCAGCGCGTGGACGCCCGCGTCGAACGCCTCGGCCGCCTCCACCACGCGCCGCGCCCAGTCCGTGACGAGCGCCCCGGGTTCGGTGAGCCGGGAGCCGCGCGGCGAGCGGTCCACGAGCGCGACACCGAGCCGCCGTTCCATCGCCCGGATCCGGCTGCTCGCGGCGGGCTGGGTGATGCCCAGCTCCCGGGCGGCGCGACCGAGGCTGCCGAGCCGGGCGACGGCGATCAGCAGCTCCAGCGCGCCGAGGTCGGGGACGCGGTGGGCGAGCGGGGCGGGGGGCGTCAGGCCGTCACCGCCGGGGGCGGGGCTCATCCGGCTCTGCTCGCTCATAAAGCCGTCGCTCATAAAGCCAGCTTATGCCCTCATAGGAGAAAAGGGCCTGGTGGGAGGCGCGGTACCGGGCGAGGGTGCGGTCATGGTCACTGCCGCGCCCGCCCCGCCCCTCCCCACCGCCATCCGGGACCGCCCCCGGCCGTCCGTACGCCTCCTCGGCCCGAACTGGTACGCCACGGTGATGGGCACCGCGATCGTGGCCATCGCGGGCGCCGGGCTGCCGGTGCGCGTCCCGGGGCTGGGCGGGCTCTGCCGGGTGGTGTGGGCGATGTCGGTGCTGATGCTCGGCGCCGTGCTGGCCGCCCGCGCGGCGCACTGGGCGCGCCATCGCGACCGGGCCCGCGCCGATCTCCTGGACCCGGCGGTCGCCCCCTTCCACGGCTGCCTCCCCATGGCGCTGCAGGCGGTCGGCGCGGCGACGCTGTCGGTGGGGGCAGAGGTGATCGGCGTACGGGCGGCGGCGGCCGTGGACGCGGCCCTGTGGACGGCCGGAACGCTCACCGCCCTGCTGACGGCGGCCGGGATCCCGGTGCTGATGGTCGTACGGCACCGGATCGGGCCCGGGGACGCGTCCCCGGTGTGGCTGCTGCCGGTCGTGGCGCCGATGGTGTCGGCGGCGACCGGTCCGGCGCTGGTGCCGCATCTGCCGCCCGGGCAGGGGCGGGAGGCGCTGCTGCTGGGGTGCGTGGCGCTGGCCGGGGCGAGCCTGCTGGGGACGTTCCTGATGCTGCCGCTGATCTTCGACCGGCTGGTGCGCCACGGTCCGCTCCCGGCGGCGCTGACGCCCGCGCTGTTCCTGGTGCTGGGCCCGCTCGGGCAGTCCACGACGGCCGCGGGCGGGCTGGCCGACGCCGCGGCGTACGCGGCGGGGGTGCCGGAGGCCGCCGCCCGGTTCGCCTCGGTGGTGTACGGGGTGCCGGTGATGGGGTTCGCGCTGCTGTGGCTGGCGTCGGCGGGGGCGCTGGTGGTGCGGGCGGCGCGGCGCGGGATGCCGTTCGCGATGACCTGGTGGGGGTTCACCTTCCCGGTGGGCACCTGTGTCACGGGGGCGGCGGCGCTGTCCCGGCACACCGGTCTGCACGCGTTCGGCTGGCTGGCGGTGGGGCTCTACGGCGCCCTGGTGGCGGCGTGGGGCCTGGTCGCGGCGCGCACGGCGCTCGGCCTGGCGCGCGGCACGCTGCTCACGCCGTAGCGGGCCGCTGTCGCGCGCCGCCCGTGAAAGCGCCCGGCGTCAGCGCGCCGCCGTAGAAGCGCCCGGCGTCAGCGCGCCGCCGCGAGCGCCGCGCCGAGGACGGCGGGCGCCTCCGCCAGCGAGGGGCCGTACCAGGTCAGATGGCGGCCGCTGACGAGCGCGGCGGGCAGCCCGGGGAACGCCTCGGGCCCGTCGTCGGCCGTGAAGCGGTACGGCTCGTCCGGCAGCACCACCAGCTCAGCGCCGCACCCGGTCAGCTCGTCGATCGGGATCCGGGGATAGCGCTCGGCGTGCTCCGCGTACAGATGCCGTACGCCGAGCCGGGCCAGCAGGTCCCCCGCGAAGGTGTCCCGGCCCAGCACCATCCACGGCCGCCGCCATACCGGCACCACGGCCCGCAGCGGCGTCCCGGTGGGCCGTACGTCCGCCCAGGCGGCCTCGGCCTCGTCCAGCCAGCCGGGACGCGGCAGGCCGCAGCCGCGCACCAGGACCCGTTCCAGCTCGGCGAACGCCTGCTCCAGTGTTCGTACCTCGGTCACCAGCACATCGAGCCCGGCGGCGCGCAGCGCGGCGATGTCCGGGGCGCGGTTCTCCTCCTCGTTGGCGAGGACGAGGTCCGGGGCGAGGGCCGCGATCCGGGCGGTGTCGGGGTTCTTGGTGCCGCCGACGCGCTCCGCGCGCAGCCCGGGCGGATGGCTGCACCAGTCGGTCACCCCGGTCAGCAGGCCGGGCGCGGTGGCGGCGACGGACTCGGTGAGCGAGGGAACCAGGGACACCACACCGCGTACGCGGGCACGAGGACTCATCGCCCCACCGTACGGCCGCTCACGGCGGGCAAAAGACCGCCGCCGCGGTCCGGAGCGGTGAGGCTCCGGACCGCGGCGGCGGGTGTCACCACGGTGGGACGGGGGTCAGGGGGTGACCGGCGCCATCTTGTCGACGATGCCGGGATGGGCGTCGATCCACTTCTGGACGCCCTTCTCCTCGTTGCCCTTACCCGCGTCCTGCACGGCCTGCTCGAGTGTCGCGAGCTCCTTCTCCGTCATGTGCCACTTCTTCAGCCACCCGTTGAACTCCGGGAACTTCTTCGGGAAGGACTTGTTGGCGAGCGTGTGGAGCTGGTTGCTGGCCCCGAAGGCCTTGTCCGGGTCCGCCAGCTTGGTGAGCTTGTACTTGCTGTACGCCCAGTGCGGGGTCCACAGGACGACGGCCACCGGCTCCTTCTTGGCGTAACTGCGCTCGAGCTGCGCCAGCATCGCCGGGGAGGAGCCGTCGGAAACCGTGTACTCCTTGTCCAGGCCGTATTGCTTCAGGACCTTGCCCTTGAGGAGCTTCATCTCACCGGTACCCGGTTCGATGCCGACGATCTTCCCCTTGAAGAGATCGGCCTTCCCCTTGAGGTCGGCCAAGGACTTCACGTCCTTGACGTACGACGGGACGGCGATCTCAAGAGAGGTCTTGTCGTACCACGAGCCGACGTCGACCAGGTTCTTCTTGTATCTGTCCCAGTACTGTTTCTGCGCGACCGGCAACCAGCCGTCGAACTCGACGTCGACCTGACCGGTGCTCATCCCGGTGAACATGGAACCAACGTCGTACTGCTTGATTTCCGGCTTGTAGCCGCGCTTCTCCAGGACGTTCTTCCACAGGTACGTGGTCGCGATGTCCTCGTCCCACGGGAAGTAGCCGATCTGCGGGGCGGCGCCCGCGTCCTTGCCCTTCTGTTCGGCACCGCCGGGCACCGGGGCGAGCTTGTTCGCCACCCCCGGGTTGTCCTTCAGCCAGGCGCGCACGCCCTGCTGCTCCTTGCCCTTACCGGCGTCCTGGATGGCCGACTCCAGGCTGGTGAGCTGCTTCTCGCTCAGCTTGAAGTTCTTCATCCACTTGGCGATCTGCGGGTTCTTCTTGGAGAAGCCCTTGCGCGCGATCGTGTCGATGTGGTCGCCCTTGCCGAAGGCGCCCTTGGGGTCCTTCAGTTTGGTGAGCTTGTACTTGTCGTACGCCCAGTGCGGGGACCACAGGGTGACCGCGATCGGCTCCTTCTTCTGGTACGAGCGGTCCAGCTGGGACAGCATCGCCGCGGTGGAGCCCTTGACCAGGCTGTAGTCCTTGTTCAGGCCGTAGCCCGGCATGACCTTGTCCTGCATCAGCTTCATCTCACCGGCGCCGGGCTCGATGCCGATGATCTTCTTCTGGAAGGTGCCGGACTTGCTCTTCAGGTCGTCGAGGGACTTCACGCCCTTGACGTACGAGGGCACGGCAACCTCGAGCGAGGTCTTGTCGTACCAGGAGCCGAGGTCTTCCAGCTTGTCCTTGTACTTCGCCCAGTACGTGGCGTGGGTGGCCGGGAGCCAGGCGTCGGTCTGCAGGTCGATGTTGCCCGCGGCCATACCGGTCCACAGGGCGCCGACGTCGTACGACTGCACCTTGGGCTTGAAGCCGCGCTCCTCCAGCAGCTCCTTCCACAGGAAGGTGGAGGCGACGCCCTCGTCCCAGTTGATGTAGCCGAGGTTGACCGACTGGCCCTTGCCGACGTTGGCGGAGACGGTGGGGCCGCTCTCGTTGCCGCCGAACATCTTCATGCCGCCGGCGACCAGGGCCAGGACGACCACGCCGACCATGGCGACCGAGGTCGCGGGCCGCCAGTGGAGCACCTTGGCACCGCTGAGCGCCTTGGCCCGCTCCTTGGCCAGCGCGCGGCGGGCGAGCGGGGAGACGCGCTGATTGAGCGCGCTGGTCATCCGGTCCAGGTACATGGCCAGGATGACGACCGCGATACCGCCCTCGAAGCCCATGGCCACGTCGACGGAGCTGATCGCCTGGAAGACGGTGGAGCCCAGGCCCTCGGCGCCGACCATGCCGGCGATGACGACCATGGACAGCGCCAGCATGATCACCTGGTTGATGCCCGCCATGATGGTGGGCAGGGCCAGCGGCAGCTGGACGCGCATCAGGGTGCGGCGCGGATGGGTGCCGAAGGCGTCGGCCGCCTCCACCAGCTCGGCGTCGACCTGGCGAATGCCCAGCTCCGTCATGCGGACGCCCGGAGGCATCGAGAAGATGACGGTCGCGACGACACCGGGGACCACCCCGAGGCCGAAGAAGAAGATGCCGGGGATCAGATAGACGAAGGCGGGCATCGTCTGCATGAAGTCCAGCACCGGGCGGATCGACGCGCTCACCCCGCGGTTACGGGACGCCCAGATGCCCAGCGGTACCGCGAACACGATGGTGATCACACCGGCGACCAACACCAGCGCGAGGGTGTTCATCGCCTCGCCCCACAGCTCGATCGAATCGATGAGCGCGAAGCCGAGGAAGGCGAGGACGGCGGGCAGCAGACCGCGCAGCCACCAGGCGAGCACCGCGAGGATGCCCGCGAACAGCAGCGGCTCGGGCGCGCTGAGCACCGAGTTCACCCCGTCGTACATGCCCTGCACGACGGAGGAGATGAAGTCGAAGAGCCAGCTCAGGTTGTCACGGAGCCAGTTGACGCCGGAATTGATCCAGTCGCCGAGTTCGAGCCTAGGCACCGGAGATCACCTTCTTCGCGGACTCGGGCGCGTCCGGGCTGCCGGGTGACGTCGGCGTCGCGCCGTCGCCACCGGTGTCCCCGTCGCCGAGGACGGCGAGCAGCCGGGCGCGGGGGACGACGCCGACGAGGGCGCCGTCGCCGTCGGTCACCGCGACCGCGGTACCGCTGCGCGAGCAAGGGGTGAACAGCTCGACGATCGGGGTGTCGGTGCCGACGGTGGCGGGGGCGGCGTCCAGCACGTCCTGCTCGGTGCGCAGCGGCGTGCCGTCGTCAGCGGTGGTGCCCAGCACATCGGCGGGGTCGGACATGATCGCTCCGGCGGTGAGCACCCGGCTGCGGTCGACGTCCTTGGTGAAGGAGGCGACGTAGTCGTTGGCCGGGGTCACCAGGATGTCCTCGGCGGAGCCGATCTGGACGATCCGGCCGTCACGCATGACGGCGATGCGGTCGCCGAGCCGCATGGCCTCGTTGAGGTCGTGGGTGATGAAGACGATGGTCTTCTTGAGCCGCTTCTGCAGCTCGACCAGCTGGTCCTGCATATCGCGGCGGATCAGCGGGTCGAGCGCGCTGAAGGACTCGTCCATCAGCAGCACGTCGGCGTCGGTGGCCAGGGCGCGGGCGAGGCCGACGCGCTGCTGCATACCGCCGGACAGCTCGTCGGGCCAGGACTTCTCCCAGCCGGCCAGGCCGACCATCTCCAGGGCCTCGGTGGCGCGCTTGTCGCGCTCCTCGCGTGCTATGCCCTGGACCTCCAGACCGTACGCGGCGTTCTCCAGGACGCTGCGGTGCGGGAAGAGGGCGAAGTGCTGGAAAACCATGCTGATCTTGTGGGAGCGCACCCGGCGCAGATCGCGCGGGCTGAGCGCGGTGAGGTCGTCGTCATCGAAGAGGACGCGTCCGGCGGTCGGCTCCAGCAGCCCGTTCAGCATGCGCAGCAGCGTGGACTTCCCGGACCCGGACAGACCCATGACGACGAATGTCTGACCCGCCTCGACCGCGAAGGTGGCGTCGACGACCGCGGCCGTCGTGCCCTCCGCTCGCAGTTTTTCGCGGTCCGCACCGCCCTCGAGATCGGCTACCGCCTCATCGGGTCTTCTGCCGAACACCTTGTAGAGGTGTTCGGCTCGCAGTTTGGACACATATACCTCTCAGATCGCACCAAAAAACGACCCGCCACCCCCGCCGGCGGGTCGTGGAACAGTACGGCACCGGACCGCATGCCCTACGCAATAGTTGAATCACTCAAGGGCCTCGCTCCGGGGGCGCACCTGCCCCTGTCCTTATGGCGTAAACCATACGGTGACCCAGCTCACATTCCCAGTCCGAGGCTGTCACCGGCATACGGCATCATCGAGTCGTGACCCGACGCCTGATGCTTCTCGACACCGCTTCTCTGTACTTCCGCGCCTATTTCGGGGTTCCCGATTCGGTCAGGGCCCCCGACGGCACTCCGGTGAATGCCGTACGCGGATTGCTCGACTTCATCGCCCGGCTCGTCCAGGACCACCGGCCGGACGATCTGGTGGCGTGCATGGACTTCGACTGGCGACCCGCCTGGCGGGTCGAGCTGATCCCCACGTACAAGGCGCACCGGGTCGCCGAGGAGGCCCCGGAGGGGGCCGGGGTCGACCAGGAGGAGGTTCCGGACACCCTCTCGCCCCAGGTCCCGGTGATCGACGCGGTGCTGGACGCGATCGGCATCGCCCGGGTGGGCTCGGCGGGCTACGAGGCGGACGACGTGATCGGCACGCTCGCCGGGCGCGCGGCCGGGCCGGTCGACATCGTCACCGGCGACCGCGACCTCTTCCAGCTGGTCAGCGACGAGCGCCGGGCGCGGGTGCTCTACCCGGTCAAGGGCGTCGGCACGCTGCAGCTGGTGGACGAGACCCTGCTGCGCGAGAAGTACGGGGTGGACGGCGGGGGGTACGCGGACCTGGCGCTGCTGCGCGGCGATCCGAGCGACGGCCTGCCGGGCGTTCCCGGGGTCGGCGAGAAGACCGCCGCCAAGCTGCTGGCCGCCCATGGCGATCTGGCCGGGATCATGGCCGCGGTCGACGATCCGGGGTCGAAGCTGACGCCCGCGCAGCGCAAGCGGCTGGACGAGGCGAGGCCGTATCTCGCGGTCGCCCCGAAGGTCGTCCGGGTCGCCTCGGACGTTCCGCTGCCCCCGTTCGACGCCGCCGTGCCGCGGGCGCCGCGCGACCCGCGCGCGGTGGACGCGCTCGCGGAGCGCTGGGGTCTGGGTGGATCCCTCCGGCGGCTGCTCTCCACCCTTGAGGGATAAAGTGTTAGGTTAGCTTAACCTAACTGTTGTCGATCAAGGAGGCCGCCATGGCAGACCGTCCGGCCCGTAAACGTCCGCGGCCCCGCCGGGCCCAAGTGGTGCGCACCGAACGGCTGACCCCCCACATGGTGCGGGTGGTGCTCGGTGGCGACGGTCTCGCCGATTTCAGTGCCGGTGAATGGACCGATCACTACGTCAAGCTGCTGTTCCCCGCCGAGGGCGTGGCATATCCCGAACCGTTCGACCCGGAGCGGATCCGGGAGGAGTTCCCGCGCGAGCAGTGGCCGGTCAGCCGTACGTACACGGTGCGCGCCTGGAACCCGGCCGCCCGCGAGCTGACGCTCGACTTCGTGGTCCACGGCGACGAGGGCCTGGCCGGGCCGTGGGCGGCGCGGGTGCGGCCCGGCGAGGAGATCCACTTCCAGGGGCCGGGCGGTGCCTACGCCCCGCGCGAGGACGCCGACTGGCATCTGCTCGCCGGTGACGAGAGCGCGCTGCCCGCGATCGCCGCCGCGCTGGAGCGACTGGCCCACCGGCCGCAGGGCGCGGGCACGGCTCCGGTGCGCGCCTTCATCGAGGTCGCGGGCCCGGAGGAGGAGCACAAGCTGGCCGTTCCGGACGGGGCCGAGGTGGTGTGGCTGCACCGGGGCGCCGCGCCGGTCGGCGAGGCGCTGGTGGCGGCCGTCCGCGGGCTGGACTTCCCGGCCGGTCAGGTGCAGGCGTTCGTGCACGGCGAGGCGGGCTTCGTGAAGGAGATACGCCGCCATCTGCGGCTGGAGCGCGAGGTGCCGCGCGAGTGGCTGTCCATCTCCGGCTACTGGCGGCGCGGTCATGACGAGGACGGCTGGCAGGCGTCGAAGCGGGAGTGGAACCAGCAGGTGGAGGCCGAGCAGGAGGGCCGGAGGCCCGAGGCCGCGGCGTAGGGCACCGCGGGCGCGCGCGGACGGCGGGCGGGTGGGCGGCTGAGGCCGCCCACCCGCCCCGTTGCTTTTCGAGGACCTGCGAGGACTCGCGAGGGCCTACGAGGGACCCGCGAGGGCCTACGAGGGACCCGCGGGGGTCTGCGGGCGGGGGCCTGCGAGGGGCGCACGACGGCAGAGAAACCCCGTTAACAGGCTTTTACCCTATTTACACATAAATTCCCGGTTGCTCCAGTTCCACCTTCCGGGCCTCTGGCCCGCTGGCTTAAATCGGAAGCAGCGAGCTCGAGGCGCCCTTCGCTGACGGCGCCGAGTCGCTTCACTCCGAAGACCCGCCCCCAGGCGCCGGCCCCGAGGCCACGGGTCTTTCACCCGCCCTTCCCGCCCACCGGGACGTCCTCCGCGGCCACGGAGCGCGTCAGCCGTCGGCCTGCTCTCCGCACCCCCGGCGAAGCGGCACGTTCGAAGGAGAAGGATCATGGCAACCATCACCTCGCTGGTGGACACGACGACCACCACCAACCAAGGCAAACCCGGGGACACCGTCCAGATCAACGGCACCGCGCTGGCCACCACCACCCGCGTGAACTTCGGGTCGGCCGCCGTCACCCCGACCGGCGTCACCGCCACCCAGGTCACCTTCGTCGTGCCCAGCACGGCGCCGTGCTCCGGTCAGGTCGCCGTCAGCGTGACCAGCAACACCGGCGCCACCAGCAACGCACTGCCGTTCTTCGTCATCGCCGCACCGACGACCACCGGGCTGAGCGTCACCTGCCTGCCGGCCGCCACGGGTGGCGCGGCGACGCTGTTCGGCACCAACTTCCTGACCGGGACGCAGGTCGGCGTGGGCACCGTCGGCAACGTCGCGGTCACCCCCACGCAGACCAACCAGGTCACCTTCACCGCACCGGCCAACCCGGGGCAGGTCGCCGACGTGTCGACCCAGGCGGTGACCATCAGGACGGCCGGCGGCACCAGCGCGTCGGGCACCACCCTGGTCGACTACTACCTCACCCCGGCCATCACCTCCGTGGTGACCGCGACGGGCACCGCCGGGGACGACGTCACCATCAACGGAACCTCCTTCGTCGGCGTCGACACCGTGACCTTCACCGACAGCACCGCCGCCACCGCCACCGCGGTCTTCACGCCCTTCAGCAGCACCCAGCTCGTGGCCACCGTGCCCGCGGCGCTCACCCCCGGCGCCGGGACCATCACGGTTCACACCTGCGGCGGGACCTCCAACGCGCAAGCCTTCACCATCACCTGACGGCCGGGGACGACCGAGCGCCGGCAGTGTCACCGCACCGCCGCCCCGCGCCCTGGCCGACAACCGCCGGCCAGGGCGCCGCCGTCGAGGTACGAGAAGGAGAACAGCGTCATGGCCCCCATCGTGACCAGCGTCAGCCCCGTCCAAGGCGCCCCGGCGGGAGGCACAGCCGTCACCATCACCGGCTCCGGCTTCACCGGCGCCACGGCGGTCAGGTTCGGCCCCGGCCTGGCCACGAACGTGGTCGTCGTGAACAGCACGCAGATCACGGCCAGGACGCCCGCGGGGACCGGCACGGTCAAGGTCACGGTCACCGGGCCGTCGGGAACCAGCACCCAGAACGTGTTCTTCACCTACACCACCGTCGCGGCCCCCGTCCTCACCACGCTCAGCCCGGCCTCGGGTCCCCCCTCCGGCGGCACCACGGTCACGCTCACCGGCACCGGCCTCGGCGGCGCCACCCAGGTGCTCTTCGGCCCCACCCCCGCCACCATCCTCACCGACACCCCCACCCAGATCACCGTCACCGCCCCGGCGGGCACCGGCAGCGTGGGCGTCGTCGTCATCACCCCCGGCGGCACCAGCAACGCGCTCGGCTACACCTACGCCGCCGCCCCCGCACCGTCCATCAGCAGCCTCAACCCGGCCTCGGGGCCGACCTCGGGCGGCAACACCGTCACCATCAACGGCGCCAACCTCTCCGGGGCGACCTCGGTCACGTTCGGGATCAACGCGGCGGCCATCCTCACCACCACCGTCACCCAGATCACCGTGACCGCGCCCGCCGGGCCGCCGTCCGCGGTCAACGTCATCGTCACCACACCCGGCGGCACCAGCAATCCGCTGCCGTACTTCTACATCACCGCGCCGACCGTCACCGATCTGTCCACCCACCTCGGCCCGGACACCGGCGGCAACACCGTCACCATCTTCGGCAGCAACCTGACCCTCACCAGCGCCGTCAGCTTCGGGGGAAACCCCGCCACCGCCATCAACGTCATCTCCGACAGCCAGCTGACCGTCACCGCCCCGGCCGGGTCCGGCACGGTCCAGGTCACCGTCACCACACCCGGCGGCACCAGCTCGACGGGGACCGGGAACCCGTACTACACGTATCTCGGCGCCCCGGTCCTCACCAGCCTCAACCCGCCGGACGGCCAGGACACCGGGGGCGAGTCGGTCGTGCTCGTCGGCGGCAACCTCACCTACA
This sequence comes from Streptomyces sp. NPDC007983, assembly GCF_042958345.1. Lineage (NCBI taxonomy): Bacteria > Bacillati > Actinomycetota > Actinomycetes > Kitasatosporales > Streptomycetaceae > Streptomyces > Streptomyces sp. NPDC007983. The sequence goes on along the minus strand of NZ_JBIBJI010000012.1, from coordinate 218,597 downwards.
CCGACTCGGTGACCTTCGGCGGCGTCCCGGCCTCGTTCGCCGCGATCTCGGACACCCAGGTCATCGCCACCACCCCGGGCGGCGCGCCCGGGGTGGTGAGCGTCGTGGCCCACACCCCGGCCGGGAACAGCAACGCCCTGCCGTTCACCTACGACCCGTCGTGACTCCTGCCCCTCGTGATCCGGCCCGCGCGCTCGGTCTCAGCCGACGGAGGAGTACGCCACGACCCCGCGCAGCAGCCCGTCGACCGCCTTGCGGGCGTTGCGCGCCACCGTGCCGTCCGGGGCCGCCGCCGCGATCTGGCCCAGCACGTCGATCAGCTGCTTGCACCAGCGCACGAAGTCACCGGCGGGCATGTCCACTTCCCGCAGCAGCTCGTCCAGCCCGTGGCCGGACGCCCAGCGGTAGGCGGCCCAGGCGAAGCCCAGGTCCGGTTCGCGCTGGCCGACCCCCTCCGCCTGGTTGATCCTGTGCTCCTCCTCCAGGGCGTCCAACCGGCCCCAGATCCGGACCATCTCGCCCAGCGCCTCCTTGGCGGGGCCGGTGGGGAGCTTGGGCGGCAGCGCGTCGTCCGCCGCCCGGGACTCGTACACCAGCGCCGAGGCGCACGCCGCCAGCTCGGCGGGCTTCAGCCCCTCCCACACGCCTTCCCGGAGGCATTCGCTGGCCAGCAGGTCCAGCTCGCCGTAGAGCCGGGCCAGCCGTCTGCCGACGTCCGTGACCTCGTCACCGCGCAGATAGTCCAGCTCCGACAGCAGGGCGCAGATCCGGTCGAAGGTGCGGGCGATGGTGTTCGTACGCCCCTCGATGCGCCGCTCCAGCTGGCGGGTGTCGCGCAGCAGGCGGTGGTAGCGCTCGCCCCAGCGGGCGTGGTCCTCGCGGTCGGAGCAGCCGTGACAGGGGTGGGCGCGGATCGCGGCGCGCAGCCGGGCGATCTCGGTGTCGTCGGCCGCGCGCGAGCGCTCCTTGCGGTGCCGCCGCGCATCGTGGTGACCGGCCTTGGTGCGCAGCGCGGAGGCGAGGTCCCGGCGGGACTGCGGGCTGCGCGGGTTGAACGACTTGGGGATCCGCATCCGGTCCAGCGGCTCGACCGGCACCGGGAAGTCGATCGAGGCCAGCCGCTTGACCTGGCGCTCGGCGGTGAGCACCAGCGGGCGCGGCCCGTCGTGGTGCTCGAAGCCGCGGTGGCGGTCCGCCCGCCCGGCGGCCAGCCCCGGGTCCAGCACCAGGGCGAGCCCGGCGAACTTGCCGGTGGGCACGTGGATGACATCGCCCGGGCGGAGCTTCTCCAGCGCCACCGCGGCGGCCGCGCGGCGCTGCGCGGCGCCCTGCCGGGCCAGCTCGGTCTCGCGGTCCTTCAGCTCGCGGCGCAGCCGTGCGTACTCGTCGAAGTCGCCGAGGTGGCAGGTCATGGAGGCGCGGTAGCCCTCCAGCCCCTCCTCGTTGCGCTGCACCTGACGGGAGATCCCGACGACCGCCTTGTCTGCCTGGAACTGGGCGAAGGAGGTCTCCAGCAGCTCCCGCGAGCGGTGCCGGCCGAACTGGGAGACCAGGTTGACCGCCATGTTGTACGAGGGCTTGAAGGACGAGCGCAGCGGATACGTGCGCGTGCCGGCCAGACCCGCGAGGGCGGCCGGGTCCATGGCGCGCTGCCACAGCACCACCGCGTGGCCCTCGACGTCGATGCCGCGCCGCCCGGCCCGCCCGGTCAACTGGGTGTACTCGCCGGGGGTGATGTCGGCGTGCTGCTCGCCGTTCCACTTGACGAGCTTCTCCAACACCACCGAGCGGGCGGGCATGTTGATGCCCAGCGCCAGGGTCTCGGTGGCGAAGACCGCCTTGACCAGGCCGCGGACGAACAGCTCCTCGACGACCTCCTTGAAGGTGGGGAGCATTCCGGCGTGGTGGGCCGCGATGCCCCGCTCCAGGCCCTCCAGCCACTCGAAATACCCCAGGACGTGCAGGTCTTCGTCGGGGATGCCCGCGGTGCGCTCCTCGACTATCGCCCGCACCTGGGCGCGCGCCGCGTCGTCGTTGAGCCGCAGGCCCGCGTACAGGCACTGCTGGACGGCCGATTCGCAGCCCGCCCGGCTGAAGATGAAGGTGATGGCGGGCAACAGCCCCTCGGCGTCGAGCCGGTCGATGACCTCGGCCCTGCCCGGGGTCCAGATCCGGCTGCGCTGGCGGCGCTCGCGCTCCCGGTCGGCCTCCCGCATGTTGTTCCGCCCCCGGCGCTTGTCGCGGCCGAAGGCGGGGCGGCTGTTCTCCATCCGGGCCAGCCGGACGAGGTCGGGATTGACCTCGCGGCGGCCGGACTGGTCACCGTCTTGTCCGCTCTTCTCCTCGAAGAGGTCGTACATCCGGCGCCCGGCCAGCACGTGCTGCCACAGCGGCACCGGGCGGTGCTCGGAGACGATCACCTCGGTGTCGCCGCGCACGGTGTCCAGCCAGTCGCCGAACTCCTCGGCGTTGGAGACCGTCGCGGACAGTGAGACGAGCGTCACCGACGCGGGGAGGTGGATGATGACCTCTTCCCAGACGGCGCCGCGGAAGCGGTCGGAGAGGTAGTGCACCTCGTCCATCACCACATAGCCGAGGCCGACCAGCGACTGGGAGCCCGCATAGAGCATGTTGCGCAGCACCTCGGTGGTCATGACGACCACCGGGGCCTCGGAATTGACGCTGTTGTCGCCGGTGAGCAGGCCGACCTTGTCGGCTCCGTAGCGCTTGACGAGGTCGGCGTACTTCTGGTTCGACAGCGCCTTGATGGGCGTGGTGTAGAAGCATTTGCGGCCCTGGGTCAGCGCCAGGTGGACGGCGAACTCGCCCACGATGGTCTTTCCCGAGCCGGTGGGGGCGGCGACCAGCACGCCCTTGCCGGCCTCGAGGGCCTGGCACGCCTCGATCTGGAACGGGTCCAGGGCGAAGGCGTACATCTCGCGGAAGGGGGCCAGCGCGGTGGCCTGCTCGGCGGCCCGGACGCGGGCCGCCGCATAGCGCTCGGCGGGAGTCAGCTCGTCGGTCATCGTATGTACGAGACTACCGGCCACCTCCGACAACGCACGCGATCTTTACGGCGGGATGGGGATCCGGGGCCCCGGGAGGGCCCCGGTCATCCGCCGGCGGCCCGCCTACGTGACGTCGTCGTACCCGTTGCGCCGCGCGGGGTCGTCACCGGCCGTCAGCTCGCCCGCGCCGACGCGCTCGGTCTCCTCGATGGCCTCCGGCATCAGATCCAGGCTCGACGCCTCGTCGTCGCTCAGGCCGAAGTCAGGGTCGGCGGCCCGGCGGCGCGCCCGGCGACGGTCGTTGACGAGGGCGACGGCGACCGCGCCGAAGTAGAGCACGGTGACCGGTCCGGCGAGGGCGAACATGCCGATCGGGTCGGTGCTGGGGGTGGCCACGGCGCCGAAGACCGTGATGCCCATGATCATGGCCCGCCACCAGCCGAGCATCCGGCGGCCGCTGAGGATGCCGGTGAAGTTCAGCAGGATCAGCAGCAGCGGGAGCTCGAACGCCAGACCGAAGACGACGATCATGCGGGCGAGCAGATCGAGGAAGTCGTCCAGCGGGAGCAGGTTGTTGGCCCCGCCGGGCGTGAAGTCGAGCAGGACCTTGGCGCTGGTCGGCAGGATCTTGTAGGCGAAGAAGGCGCCGCCGACGAACAGCGGCACTCCGAGGCCCACGAAGAAGAGTCCGTACTTCTTCTCGTTGCGGTGCAGACCGGGCGCGAGGAACGCCCACAGCTGGTACAGCCAGACCGGGGTGGCCAGGACCAGGCCGGTGGTGAAGGAGACCTTCAGCATGATCGTGAACGGTGACAGCAGACCGTTCACGGTGAAGTAGGCGCACTGCTTCTTGGCATCGTTGTTGGCCAGCTGGGACAGCCGGGCCCCGTCCGGGCAGCCGACGGAATCCAGGACCGGTTTCATCAGGAAGTCGACGATGTCCTTGTAGAAGAACATCGCGACAATCGTGATCACGCAGATCGCCAGGACCGATTTCATCAATCGGTTGCGCAACTCGCGCAAGTGGTCCGCGAGGGGCATCCGCCCCTCAGGGTCCTTCTCCTTCTTGTTGCGGGCAGACTTGAGCAACCCACGTCCTCATCTCGTGCGTCGGACGGCGGCCGTCGGCGCCGCCTGCAAGTGGCCCTGGGTCAGCGCTTGGTGGTGTCGCTCGGTTCGGCCACCGGACGGGAGCTGGAGACATCGCCCGGGGCGGCCTGGATGGTGCGGTGCGCGCCCTGGTCCTGACCGGGGTGCGGCGGGTCCGCCGGGGCGTCCTGGTCCTGCTTGCCTTCCGACTTCATCGCCTTGGCCTCGCTCTTGAGAATGCGGGCCGACTTACCCAGCGAGCGCGCCATGTCGGGGAGCTTCTTCGCACCGAACAGCAGCAGAACAATGATCAGGATGAGGATGATCTCGGTAGCGCCGAGCCTTCCGAACATATTCGTCTACCTTCTCACCGAGGCGGCTGGGGGGTGGGGCTGCCGACCGTTCGGACAAAAGTCCGGCAGCCGTGCTGTCAGCGATCGTAGCGCGCAGGGGTAAATGCAGGGCAATCCCCATGCAGACGCCTGGTTGCGGCCCTCCGCCTCGATTCCAGGGCCACGACCAGCCAGCGTACCCCGCTTGCCCGTGATGCAGCAGGGCGCCGTCGATCAGTGGCCGTGCGCGGCGCTCCCGTCCCGGCGCACCGCTCCGACCTGCGCACTCAGCGGTTCCGTGGCCCGCTCCAGGTCCTCGGCGGCCCGGGTGATCCGGGCGGAGCTGTCCGATACCTGCCGGGCCAGTCTGCGCACCTCGGCGTAGACCCGTACGGAGAGCACGGCGAGGACGGCGATTCCGCAGAAGGCGAGGGCGAGGGCGAGCATCGGCCAGAGCATGGAACGAGCCTATCGGGGCCGCCGCGGCGCCCGATCGGCGGTCGGCCCGACGTCAGACGGTCGAGTGCAGCCGCAGGGTGCGCACCCCACCGCCGGTGAGCAGCTCCACGATCCGCTCCCCCGCGGGCTTGCGTACCGCGCTGCCGCAGTCGGGACAGGTGAAGGAGTAGAAGGTGGTGCGGTCACTGGCCCCGATCGCCAGCCGCAGCGCACCGGCGGCCAGCTCGAACCGGCCCCGGCACTCCGGGCAGGCTGCCTTGAAGATCACCGAGGTGGGATTCCCCTCAGCGGTCACTGTGTGCGTCCCTTCACTCACCGCAAGCCGTCACTCACCGAAGCCGTCACTCACCGAAGCCGTCACTCACCATATGCCGCAAGCGCTTGCCGCGCCGCGTCCCGGGCACTGTCCGCGAGCCCCTGCGGCGCGACGATCCGGCCGTCCCTGCCGAGCCGCAGCGCCAGCCGGCGCAGGCTACCGGGGTCGGGGGCGCGCAGCGTGATCCGCAGGGCCCCGTCGGACAGCTCCTCCGCGCTGTCGTGCGGGTAGTACTCGGCGACCCAGCGCCCGCCCGGACCGACCTCGACGACCACCTCCGGGTCCTCGGCGCCGGTCTGCACCAGCCCGGTGGACGGATCGGAGAGGTCGCGCAGCTCGATGGGGGGCGGGTCGGACGCCTCGTCCAGCAGCTTGATCTCCACGACCCGGTCGAGCCGGAAGGTGCGGCGGGCCTCCGACAGCCGGCACCAGGCCTCCATGTAGGTGTGGCCGACGGCGAACAGCCGGATCGGGTCGACCTCGCGCTCGGTGACCTCGTCGCGCGCGGGCGAGTAGTAGCGCAGCCACAGCCTGCGGCGCTCGGAGATAGCCCGGTCGACGTCGGCGAAGACGCCGCCCTCGGACTCGAAGGTGACCGAGAGCCGGGAGCTGGCGCCCGCCACCTCGCCCGCCGCGGCCTCCAGCTTGGCGGTGGCCCGCAGCAGCGCCTCCCGGTCGCTCTCGCGCAGCCCGGGCAGGGTGGCGACCGCGCGGGCGGCGACGAGCAGCGCGGTGGCCTCGTCGGCGGCCAGCCGCAGCGGCTCGGCGACGTCGTCGGGGTTGTGCCACCAGATGCGCTCGCCGTCGGTGTCGATGTCCAGCAGGTCGCCGCCGCGGAAGCTGGTCCCGCACAGCGGCAGCACATCGAGGTCGGCGATCAGCTCGTCCTCGCTGATGCCGAAGGCGCGGGCGACCTCGGCGACGCGGGCCCCGGGGCGCTCCCGCAGATACGTCACCAAGGACAGCATCCGGCGGGTCTGGTCAATGGCGTTTCCGGCCATGATGAAGTCGTTCCGTCCCCTCAGCCCTTGGCCACGGCGCGCAGCCGGTCGACGACATCCGCCCGCAGCTCGTCGGGCGCCAGTACGACCACGTCCGGGCCGAATTCCACGAGCCAGGCGTCCAGTCCGTGTCCGTACGGGATCTCCAGCTCGTCCCACCCGTCGTCCCCGGCGCCGGTGGTGAGCGCCTTCGCGCGCAGCGGATAGCCGTGCCCGGCCCGCACCCTGATCCGGGCGGTGCCGGTGGCGGTCTCCCCCGCCCAGCTCTCCACGGTCTCCCGCACGGTGGAGTGGTCGGGCACCTCGGCGGTGTACGCGCCGGAGCGCAGCCGCACCCGGCCGGTGATCCGGGAGAGCCGGAAGACGCGCTCGGCGGACCGCCCGCGGTCCCATCCGGCGAGGTACCAGTGGCCGCGCCAGCACTCCAGCGTCCACGGCTCGACCTGGCGCTGCTCGGGGCGCGCGGCGTTGGACTTGCGGTAGTCGAAGACGACCGGGCGGCGGTCGCGGCAGGCGAGCATCAGCGGCTCGAACGCGGCCTCGTGGACCGGGATGTGCGGCTGCAGCGCGCTCTGCGGCTGGGTGTCGTACGGGTCCTCGGCGACCGGCATCCCGGCGGCGCGCAGCTTCTGCAGCGCGCCGCTCGCGGCGCCCGCGAGCCGGGCCTGCTGCCAGACCTTGGCGGCCAGACCGAGGGCGGCGGCCTCCTCGGCGTCCAGGGTGATCGGGGGGAGGCGGTTGCTGTCCCGGCGGGCGAGGTAGCCGACTTCGCCGTCCAGGCCCTCCACCGTCTCGATGACCAGGCCGAGTTCGCGCAGATCGTCCTTGTCGCGCTCGAACATGCGGTTGAACGCCTCGTCACCCGCGGCGGTGGGCCCGCTCGTCCCCTCCAGGTACGCCTCTATGGAGCCCCGCAGCTCCCGTTTGGTCAGCGGACGCCGGGTTCCCAGCAGGCACAGCGCCAGATTCATCAGCCGCTCGGCCTTGGCAATCGCCATCGACGCCCTTTCTTCTTGACCTTACGACCGTGACCGTACCGCTCCGGGCACGCACCGCAAAAGCCGAGGGCCCCCGCCCACAGGCGGGGACCCCCAGCTTCGACAGACGTGGGGTCTCAGACGGAGACCAGGTCACACACGAAGATCAGCGACTCGCCCGGCTTGATCCGGCCGCCGCCGGCGCCACGGTCGCCGTAGGCCAGGTGCGGCGGGATGATCAGCTGGCGGCGACCGCCGACCTTCATGCCCTGCAGGCCCTGGTCCCAGCCGGAGATGACCTGGCCGACACCGAGCTGGATACGCAGCGGGGTGCCGCGATTGTAGCTCGCGTCGAACTCCTCACCGGTGGAGAAGGCCACGCCCACGTAGTGGACGGCGATGTTGTCGCCGGCCTTGGCCGCGGGCCCGTCGCCCTCCCAGATGTCCTTGATCTCCAGGTCCGCCGGCGGCTCGCCGCCCGGGAAGTCGACCTCGGGCTTGTCGATGCTCACGAAATTGCTCCTCGTTACGTTGTGGGCAACCCGCACACCCTACAGAACGGCCAGGATGTCGACGGTGAAGACCAGGGTGGAGTTGGCCGGGATACCCTTCTGGGCCTTCTTCCCGTAGCCCAGGTCCGGGGGTACGACGATCAGCACCCGGCTGCCGGCCTTCTTGCCCGTGAGCCCCTGCGACCAGCCCTTGACGACCTGCTGCAGGGAGAACTGGGCCAGCTCACCCCGCTTGTAGGTGGAGTCGAACTCCTTGCCGCCGTCCCACAGCACGCCCTTGTACTGCACCAGCAGCGCGTCCTTCGCCGTGACCTCGGGGCCGTCGCCCTCGATGACGTACTCGGAGACGAGCTTCTTCGGCGCGTCCTTCTTGGGGACGGTGATGGTGGGGGCCTTGCCGTCGGTGTTGTCGGACACCTTGGGCAGGTCGATGTTGCTCTGCGCGACCTTCTTGCCCTTGGCGGAGCTCTTGGCGTCGAAGGCGCCCTTGAGGTCGATGACGAACACCAGGGTGTCCGTGCCCTTGATGCCCGCCTGCGGCTGGCCCTGCTTGCCGTACGCGTACGCGGGCGGGACGGCCAGCTCCAGCCGGCTGCCGACGGTGCGGCCCACCAGCCCCTGGTCCCAGCCCGGGAGAACCTGGCCCTTGCCGATCGGGAACGCGGCCGTCTGCTTCTTGTCGTAGGTGTTGTCCACGACCTTGCCGGTGTTCCAGATCTGGGCGAGGTAGTTCACCTGGACATAGTCGCCCTTGACCGTCTTCCGCCCGTCCCCCTTGATCACCGTCTTGACGGCGAGATCGGAGGACGGCTTCCCGCTGCCCTTGGCAACCTTCGGCTTCTCGCCGAACTCCTTGCCGCCGGTGATCTCCGGCACCGGCCCGCTCACGATCTTCCCGCTGGGCGCCGGTGAAGGCCCGGTCGGCTCCTGGGAGGGCTTGGCCTTGTCGGATCCTGACTTGTCGTCACCGCAGCCCGCGAGCGTGAGCAGGCCCGCGGGCACGGCAAGGAGTACGGAGCGTCGGCGCACGGAGTCCTCGTTAGGTAGATCTTGCGATGGCCAATGCGCGCCACTTTACGGCGTGACGCGGGCCCCGTCCGAGAAACGCACGGGGCCCGCGTCATACGTGAGCCGTACGCCGACTCAGGCGGCGGTCTACATACCGGCGATGAGTTTCTCCACCCGGTCGTCGACCGAACGGAACGGGTCCTTGCACAGCACGGTGCGCTGGGCCTGGTCATTGAGCTTGAGGTGCACCCAGTCCACCGTGAAGTCGCGGCGCTGCTCCTGGGCGCGGCGGATGAAGTCACCGCGCAGGCGGGCGCGGGTGGTCTGCGGGGGCACCGACTTGCCCTCGAAGATCTTCAGGTCGTTGCACACCCGGGCCGCCTGGCCGCGCTTCTCCAGCAGGTAGTACAGCCCCCGGCGGCGGTGGATGTCGTGGTAGGCGAGGTCCATCTGGGCGATCCGAGGATGGGACATGGTGATGTTGTTCTTCGCCCGGTACCGCTCGATGAGCTGGTACTTCATCACCCAGTCGATCTCGGTGCCGATCCGGTCCAGCTCCTCGGTGCGGATCGCCTCCAGGGTGCGGCCCCACAGCTCCAGCACCCGCTCGACGGTGCCGGTGCGGATGCCCCGGCGCTCGCAGAAGTCGACGGCCTTCTCGTAGTACTCCTGCTGCACCTCCAGGGCGGACGCCTCGCGCCCGCTGGCGAGCCGCACCTTGCGCTGCCCGGTGATGTCGTGGCTGACCTCGCGGATCGCCCGGATCGGGTTCTCCAGGGTCAGGTCGCGCATCACGGTGCCCGCCTCGATCATGCGGAGCACCAGGTCGGTGGCGCCGACCTTGAGCAGCATCGTGGTCTCGGACATGTTGGAGTCGCCTACGATGACGTGCAGCCGCCGGTAGCGCTCGGCGTCGGCGTGCGGCTCGTCGCGGGTATTGATGATCGGCCGGGAGCGGGTCGTCGCCGAACTGACGCCCTCCCAGATGTGCTCGGCGCGCTGGCTGACGCAGTAGACCGCGCCACGCGGGGTCTGCAGCACCTTGCCCGCCCCGCACAGCAGCTGCCGCGTCACCAGGAACGGGATGAGAATGTCGGCGAGCCGGGAGAACTCCCCGTGCCGGGCCACCAGATAGTTCTCGTGGCATCCGTAGGAGTTGCCCGCCGAGTCGGTGTTGTTCTTGAAGAGATAGACGTCGCCCGCGATTCCCTCCTCGTGCAGGCGGCGCTCGGCGTCGACGAGCAGACCTTCGAGAATGCGCTCGCCGGCCTTGTCGTGGGTGACCAGCTCGGTCACGTTGTCGCACTCGGGTGTGGCGTATTCCGGGTGCGAGCCCACGTCGAGATAGAGGCGGGCACCGTTGCGCAAAAAGACATTGCTGCTACGGCCCCACGAGACGACACGGCGGAAGAGGTACCGCGCCACTTCGTCAGGAGACAACCGGCGCTGTCCCCTGAATGTGCACGTGACGCCGTACTCGTTCTCCAGCCCGAAAATGCGGCGGTCCATGCCTGAACATTACGCCTGATGGCCTGCTCTGAAACCGGGTTCGGCGGCATGGCTGCGATCATTTTCCGGACGAAGGTCATCCGGCGTTCGCCCCGGCGCCTCCTTCAGGTGCCTCCGGGCGGCCAGCAGGACGGCCAGGGCGGCCGCTCCGGCGGCCCCCGGGACGGCGAATCCGAGGCCCACCCCGCCCAGCTGCACGGCGGGGCCGGCGGCCGCCGTGCCGACCGAACTGCCCACCACGAAGGTGGTCACGAGCCAGGAGAACGCCTCGGTGACGGTCCCCGCCGGGGCGTGCCGGTCGATGACGACGAAGGCGCACGCGAGCGCCGGGGCCAGGAACACCCCCGCCACGCCCGCGAGGGCCGTCATCGCGGGGACGCCCGGCACCAGGACGAGCGGCACGTAGCCGAGCGCCAGGGCGGCCACCAGCAGCCGCAGCCGCCGCTCGGGCGGGCCGGCCCACGGGCGGGCCCCGTAGGCCACGCCGCCGACCAGCGCGCCCGCGCCGAGCGCGGAGAGCAGATAGCTGGAGACCATGCCGCCGCCGTGCTCGTCCGCGTACGCGACGGCGGCCACCGCGATCGCGCCGAGCGCGATCCCGACGAAGAAGAACGAGCCGAGCAGCACCAGCATCCCGGAGGAGCGCAGCGCGCCCAGCCAGTGCGCCTCGCGCGGCGCGGAGCGCCACCGCCGGGACGGCGGGGACACCACGACGGACAGCGCGCCCAGGACCCCGGCCGCGTTGATGACCAGCAGCGCGGCCGCCTCGGACCATCCGGCGACCAGGAGGGTGACCAGCAGCGGGCCGACGGCGAACATCACCTCCTGGGCCACGGCGTCCAGCGCGTACGCCGCGTGCACCTGGTCCCCGCGGCGCAGGACGTCCGGCCACAGGGCCCGCAGCCCGCCCTCCAGCGGGGGCGTGAACAGGCCCGCGAGCAGCATGGCGGCGTACGCCAGCGGCAGCGGGTCGAGGCCCACGACGGCGAACAGCGCCATCCCGAGCGCGGACACCACGGCGGCCGGGAGCATCACGACCGGCTGGCCCCAGCGGTCCACCGCCCGGCCCAGCAGTGGCTGCCCGATGGCGTTGGCCACGCCGTAGACCGCCGAGAGCGCCCCGGCGAGCGCGTAGCTCCCGCCCTCGGAGCGGGCGAAGAGCACCACGGCGAGCGCGGCGGTGGCGTTCGGGAGCCGGCCGATCAGCGTGCCGGTGAGCAGCCGTGCCGCATGGCGGGTGCGCAGCAGTTCCCCGTAACCGGCGGCCATGGGCTGCCCCTCCTGGTGGGTGATGGATCGAGTTTTACGTATAACGACGCGTCGTTATACGTACCATGGCGGCCTGCCCCGGGTCCACCCGTGGCGGGCGGACAGCGGGGACGAACCGAGCGGAGGCGATGTGGCACACGGGACCGCACAGGGGACCGGGCCGTCCGCGGCGCGGGTCACCAGCCGGGACGTGGCGCGGCGCGCCGGCGTGTCCCAGGCGACCGTCTCCCTCGTGCTCGGCGACAAGTGGCGCGGACGGGTCTCGGAGCGCACCGCGGACGCCGTGCGGGCCGCGGCGCGCGAGCTGGGCTACCGGCCCAACCTGGCGGCGCGCAGCCTGCGGCTGGGCCGCACCCGGACCGTGCTGCTCGTCGTCCCGGCCCTGACCAACGAGTTCTTCGCGCATGTGTACACCGGCGCCGCCCGGGTCGCCGCCGACCACGGCTTCGGCGTGGTCCTCTACCCGTCCCCCGAGGGCACCGGCCCGGCCCGCGACCCCTTCGACTCGGCGCGGGCCTCGCTGGACGGCGTGATCGCCTCCTCGATGGCCGCCGACGCGCTGGCCGCAGTGCGCGGGGGCGGGCTGCCGCTGGTGATGCTCGACAGCGACCCCGACGACCCGGCCGCCGCCGCCACCGTCAACCTGGACATCGGCGACGGCATGCGGCAGGCGGCGGAGCATCTGCTGGGGCTCGGACACCGCCGGATCGTCCATGTGGCGGCGGCGGTGGACTCCTGGACCTTCCGGGTGCGCGCCAGGGCCCTGGCCGGGGCGGTGCGCGCGGTGCCCGGCACCGTGCTGCACACCGAGCACGCGGCGCTGGGCGTCGAGGAGGGGCGGCAGGCGGCGCTGCGGGCGCTCACCGGCGCGGGGCCCCGGCCCACGGCGCTGATGTGCGACGACGACATCCTCGCCGCGGGCGCGTGCAAGGCCGCCCGGCGGCTGGGGCTGCGGGTGCCGGAGGACGTGTCGGTGACCGGCGTCGACGACCTGGCGCTGGCCACGGCGGTCGAACCGGAGCTGACCACCGTGACGCTGCCCGCGCAGGCGGTCGGGGCGGAGGGGATGCGGGCGCTGATGGCGGTCCTGGACGGGGAACCGGCCGGGGACACGACGCTGCCCGTGGAACTGGTCGTACGGGACTCCAGCGCCCCTCCCCCGCCGGGCGGATGAGGCGCTGACGCGCCGTCGCGGTGGGCCCCGGCCGGGGCCCACCGCGACGGGACGGTGCCTACTCCTCGCTCGCGGAGGACTCTCCGGAGTCGCCGGACTCCGGGGCCTCACCGGACTCCGACTCCTCGTCGGTCTCCGCCGCGGCCCCGGAACCCTCCAGGAGACGGGCCAGCTGCCCGCCCAGGACGCGCTTGAACTTCCGGGCCTGAGGCCGCTTGCGGTCCAGGACCGCGACCTCCAGCTGCTCGGCGGTGAGGCTGCGCTCGCCACCGTTGTTGTCCCGGGCCAGCGAGTCGACGGCCAGCTTGAGGGCTTCGGCCAGCGTCATGCCGTCCCGGTGGCGCTGGTCGAGGTAGCTGCTGATCTGGTCGGCGTTGCCACCGACGGCGACCGAACCGTGCTCGTCCACGATGGAGCCGTCGTGCGGCAGCCGGTAGATCTGGTCGTCGGCGGGGCCCTCCCCGACCTCTGCGACGATCAGCTCGACCTCGTACGGCTTCTCGGCGGCGCTGGAGAAGATCGTGCCGAGCGTCTGTGCGTAGACATTGGCGAGGCCACGGGCCGTGACATCGTCGCGATCATAGGTATAGCCGCGCAGATCGGCGTAGCGGACGCCGCCGATGCGCAGGTTCTCGAATTCGTTGTACTTGCCGACCGCCGCGAAGGCGATCCGGTCGTAGATCTCGCTGACCTTGTGCAGGGCACGGGACGGATTCTCGGCGACGAAGAGGATGCCGTCGGAATACTGCAGCACTACCACGCTGCGGCCACGCGCGATGCCCTTGCGGGCGTATTCCGCGCGGTCGGCCATGGCCTGCTGAGGCGATACATAGAACGGCGTCGTCACCGGCTATCCGTCCCTTTCTGTCATTGGCGAATGCATTCCGGGTCAACCGTCCCCTCAGAGCAGGGCGGCGCGCGGGCCGTCCGGCTCTTCGAGCCGACGCTCGTGGATGGCGCGGACGATCTCGGCCACCTCTGCCTCGGTGAACTTCCTGAAACCGTCCTCGGTGATGACCGTGACGATGGGATAAATGCGCCGGGCCAGATCGGGGCCGCCGGTCGCCGAGTCGTCGTCCGCGGCGTCGTACAGCGCCTGGATCACGGCGGTGCCGGCCTGCTCCTCGTTCAGGTCCTCGCGGTAGAGCTTCTTGAGCGCACCGCGAGCGAACATCGAGCCGGAGCCGGTGGCCGCGAAGCCGTGCTCCTCCGAACGCCCACCGGTCACGTCGTAGGAGAAGATGCGGCCCTTCTCCCGGTCGACGTCATAACCCGCGAAGAGCGGGACGACGGCCAGCCCCTGCATCGCCATGCCGAGATTGCCGCGGATCATGGTCGACAGCCGGTTGGCCTTGCCCTCCAGGGAGAGGACGGTGCCCTCGACCTTCTCGAAGTGCTCCAGCTCCAGCTGGAAGAGCTTGACCATTTCCACGGCGATGCCGGCCGTGCCCGCGATGCCGACGGCCGAGTACTCGTCCGCCGGGAAGACCTTCTCGATGTCGCGCTGCGCGATGACGTTCCCCATGGTCGCGCGACGGTCACCGGCGAGCGCCACCCCGCCGGCGAACGTCGCCGCCACGATCGTCGTGCCATGCGGCGCCTCGATGGCACCCTGCACCGGGGGAAGCGGGCGGTTCCCCGGAAGCAGCTCGGGCTGATGCGCGCCGAGGAAGTCCATGAACGACGAGGAGCCGGGCGTCAGGAAGGCAGCCGGCAGACGCCCTGTGCTTCGAGTGTTGGCTTCCACACGATTCCTTCCACCAGATCTTGAAATACTGCTCGGACCTTACCCCTGGCCATGGAAGTCATCCGTCCTGCGCCCCCTCGATGGGGCGCAGGACGGAGGGGACGCGCTTTACTCGCCGCCCTTTTGCACGAAGGACCGCACGAAATCCTCGGCGTTCTCCTCGAGCACGTCGTCGATCTCGTCCAGCACGGAGTCGACGTCGTCCGAGAGCTTCTCCTGCCGCTCCTTGAGATCCTCCGCGGCCTGTGCGTCCTGCGCCTGCTCCTCGACCTCCTCGGTCGTGCGCGACGCCTTCTGCTGACCGCCGCCGGTGTCCTTGGTCGCCATGTCCCTCACCCCGCTCGGTTCGCCCGCTGATTCGATCGGTGTCAAGATCAGACCCTACAAGCAGGGTCCGACATCGGCCTCCCACTCGCTACAACGCGTGGAGGCCACCACGATGATTCCCGGTCGGAGCCCATTTCAGCCTCCGGACAGCACCCGGACCAGGTCCTCGGCAGTGCGGCAGCGGTCCAGCAGCTCCTTGACGTGGTTGCGGGTGCCCCGGAGGGGCTCCAGCGTGGGGACCCGTTGCAGAGAGTCACGGCCCGGGAGGTCGAAGATCACCGAGTCCCAGGAGGCCGCGGCCACGTCGTCCGCGTACTGCTCCAGGCAGCGGCCGCGGAAGTAGGCGCGGGTGTCCTCCGGGGGCTTGTTCTGGGCCCGTGCGACGTCGGAGTCGTCCAGCAGCCGCTTCATCTTGCCGCGCGCCGCCAGCCGGTTGTACAGGCCCTTCTCGGGGCGTACGTCGGCGTACTGCAGGTCCACCAGATGGAGCCGGGCGGCGTCCCAATCCAGGCTGTCGCGCCTGCGGTAGCCCTCCAGCAGCTCGCGCTTGGCCACCCAGTCCAGCTCGCCGGACAGCGACATCGGGTCGCGCTCCAGCCGGTTGAGCACGTCCTCCCAGCGGGTCAGCACGTCCCGGGTCTGCTCATCGGCGTCGGCGCCGAAGCGGTCCTCGACGTACTTGCGGGCCAGCTCGAAGTACTCCATCTGGAGCTGTACGGCGGTCAGCGTACGGCCGCTGCGCAGCGTGATCAGGCGCTGCAGCGTCGGGTCGTGCGAGACCTGGTGGAGCGTGCGGACCGGCTGGTCGACGGCCAGGTCCACGGCGATGAAGCCGTCCTCGATCATCGACAGCACCAGCGAGGTGGTGCCGAGCTTGAGGTACGTCGACAGCTCGGAGAGGTTGGCGTCGCCGATGATCACATGCAGCCGGCGGTACTTCTCGGCGTCGGCGTGCGGCTCGTCGCGGGTGTTGATGATGGGCCGCTTGAGGGTGGTCTCCAGCCCCACCTCGACCTCGAAGTAGTCGGCCCGCTGACTGATCTGGAAGCCGTGCTCGTGCCCGTCCTGGCCGATGCCGACGCGGCCGGCGCCGGTGACGACCTGGCGGGAGACGAAGAACGGCGTCAGGTGGCGCACGATGTCCGAGAAGGGGGTCTCCCGCTTCATCAGGTAGTTCTCGTGCGTGCCGTAGGACGCGCCCTTGTTGTCGGTGTTGTTCTTGTACAGGTGGATCGGCTGGGCGCCGGGCAGCTCGGCGGCGCGCATCGCGGCCTCGGCCATGATCCGCTCGCCCGCCTTGTCCCACAGCACCGCGTCCCGCGGGTTGGTGACCTCGGGGGCGGAGTACTCCGGGTGCGCGTGGTCGACGTAGAGCCGCGCACCGTTGGTGAGGATGACGTTGGCCAGGCCGATGTCCTCGTCCGTGAGCTGACTGGCGTCCGCGGACTCACGCGCGAGGTCGAAGCCGCGGGCGTCCCGCAGCGGGTTCTCCTCCTCGAAGTCCCAGCGGGCGCGGCGCGCCCGGTGCATCGCCGCCGCGTAGGCGTTGACGACCTGGGACGAGGTGAGCATGGCATTGGCGTTGGGGTGCCCCGGGACGGAGATCCCGTACTCCGTCTCGATTCCCATTACGCGCCGTACGGTCATGCGGCCCTCCTTGCCCGGCGCGGCCCCAGGCCGGGGCCGGCGCTCAAGTACCGCTGCGCTTCCGGTCCGCGACCGGCCCCCGAGCCGCCGCACCGCGGGATCGCGGCGGTACCGATGAGCCGGTTACGGCTGTGCGGTGCTGCGGAGATCATGACAGTCATTGCTCCGGTGGGGCTCGTAGGACTCATACGATGAATGCCGTCCGAAAAGCGCATCCGGCTGCGGATGCCCCGTCCAGGACATCCGCAGCCGGACAGCGGTGTTACAGGTACTGACCGGTGTTGGCCACCGTGTCGATGGAGCGTCCCGTGTCCGCGCCCTGCTTTCCGGTGACCAGGGTGCGGATGAAGACGATCCGCTCACCCTTCTTACCGGAGATGCGGGCCCAGTCGTCCGGGTTCGTGGTGTTGGGCAGGTCCTCGTTCTCCTTGAACTCGTCCACGCAGGCGGCGAGCAGGTGGGAGACCCGAAGGCCCTTCTGGTTGTGGTCGAGGAATGCCTTGATGGCCATCTTCTTCGCCCGGTCCACAATGTTCTGGATCATGGCGCCGGAGTTGAAGTCCTTGAAGTAGAGGACTTCCTTGTCACCATTGGCGTAGGTGACCTCGAGGAAGCGGTTTTCCTCGGATTCCGCGTACATCTGCTCGACGACCGACTGGATCATGCCGGCGACAGCCGCCTTCGCGGAGCCGCTGTGCTCGGCGAGGTCGTCCGTGTGGACCGGCAGTGTATCGGTCAGGTACTTCGAGAAGATGTCCTTGGCGGCCTCGGCGTCCGGACGCTCGATCTTGATCTTCACATCGAGGCGGCCGGGGCGCAGGATGGCCGGGTCGATCATGTCCTCGCGGTTGGAGGCGCCGATGACGATGACGTTCTCCAGGCCCTCGACACCGTCGATCTCGGAGAGCAGCTGCGGGACGATGGTGTTCTCCACGTCCGAGCTGACCCCGGAGCCGCGGGTGCGGAACAGGGAGTCCATCTCGTCGAAGAAGACGATGACCGGCGTGCCCTCGCTGGCCTTCTCCCGGGCCCGCTGGAAGACCAGCCGGATGTGCCGCTCCGTCTCACCGACGTACTTGTTGAGCAGCTCGGGGCCCTTGATGTTGAGGAAGAAGCTCTTCCCCGCGGGCTTACCGGTGACCTCGGCGACCTTCTTGGCAAGGGAGTTGGCGACGGCCTTCGCGATCAGCGTCTTGCCGCAGCCGGGCGGGCCGTACAGCAGCACGCCCTTGGGCGGCCGCAGTTCGTGCTCCTTGAACAGGTCGGGGTAGAGGTACGGAAGCTCGACCGCGTCCCGGATCAGCTCGATCTGGTTTCCCAGGCCGCCGATCTTGGTGTAGTCGATGTCCGGGACCTCTTCGAGGACGAGCTCCTCGACCTCGCTCTTCGGTACGACCTCGTAGACGTAGCCGGACCGGGGCTCCAGCAGCAGGGCGTCACCGGGGCGGATGGTGGTTTCCAGCAGCGGCTCGGCGAGCCGCACCACGCGCTCCTCGTCGGTGTGCCCGATCACCAGGGCCCGCTCGCCGTCCTCAAGGACCTCCTTGAGGGTGACGATGTCCCCGGCACGCTCGAACTCCATGGCCTCGACCACATTGAGCGCCTCGTTGAGCATGACCTCCTGGCCCCGCCTGAGGTCATCGAGCTCGACGCTCGGGCTGACATTCACGCGGAGTTTACGGCCTCCGGTGAAGATGTCGGCCGTGCCGTCCTCGTTCGCCTGCAGAAAGGCACCGAAACCGGCCGGCGGCTGCGCGAGCCGGTCGACCTCCTCCTTGAGGGCCACGATCTGGTCGCGGGCCTCACGGAGGGTGTTCGCGAGCCGCTCGTTCTGCGCGGACACTCCCGCCAGATTGGTCTGCAGCTCGACGATCCGCTCTTCGAGAATCCTCGTGTGACGCGGAGAGTCGGCGAGCTTGCGGCGCAGGACGGCGATTTCCTGCTCGAGATAGGCAACCTGACCGGCGGGGTCGTCAGACCCGCGCCCCGGCCGGATGCCGCGGTTGATGTCGTCGTCGTGGGCTGCCACGGTCCTCACCTCCTCCAAGGGGAGCTGGACGCTTCCTGACCCTACCTGGGCCGGTGCGGGTTGAAACCCCTAGATCACAAACCCGGCGGGCGTGTGTCCGATCTTCACCCTTGCGCACTCCCTCACGCCAGGTGAATACCCACCCAACAACATCGGAAAGCGAGCGGTTGTATCGTCGACCCGGTCAACACCCGCCAGGGCTGGCGATATTTAGTCAATGTTGAATCGCGTATCGAGGGAACGGCAGGCGACGCACCGTGCGGAACGAGGAGATCGGCGATCTTGAAGTCTGGATTGACCAGGACCTGTGCACGGGTGATGGGATCTGTGCCCAGTACGCGCCCGAGGTCTTCGAACTCGACATCGACGGTCTAGCCTACGTCAAGAGCGCCGACGACGAGCTTCTGCAGGACAAGGGCGCGACGACCAAGGTGCCGCTGCCGCTGCTCACCGAGGTCGTGGACTCCGCCAAGGAGTGCCCGGGCGACTGCATCCATGTGCGGCGCGCCGCGGACAAGGTCGAGGTGTACGGCCCGGACGCGGAGTAGCGCCCGGGCGTGGAACACCGCGTGACCGGTCAGACACTCCCCGGCACGGGAAGGGCCTTCAGTACGAACTCGCCGTCGTGCCACTGCCAGTTGACCTTGCGCTGCAGATCGGGACAGCACCGCGGGACCTTGGTGGACGAGTAGCCCAGCAAAGTGGCCGAAACCTTCGTTCCGCGCACCGCGAAATCCTGGACACTCATCCCCTCCTTCGGATCGACGAAGGTCGCCACGATCCGGGGGGCCGCACCGGCGCGCTTCGGCTGGGCGAGCACGTACACGCCGCTGGGCGGGTTGCCGGCCGCGGTCTCGCAGCGGACCACGGCGACGGTTTCCGGCCGCCCGTCCCCGTCGAGGTCTCCCGAGGCCCGGTCCACGACGCCGGGCTCGGCCCGGCCGCAGTCCATCGGGTAGTGCGCGGCCCGCGGATCGGGGGCCAGCAGGGCCGGGAGGCCGCCGGCGCGGTGCGCGGAGAGGGTGGTGGGGGCCGGGGTGGCCTTGGCGGCGGGGGGCTGGAAGACCGCCGCCCCGGCGACGACGGCGGCCACGGCGGCCGCGGTCGCGATCCAGTGCACCGGACGGGTGCGGGTGTGTGCGAGATCCGGGCCCAGAGACTGCACGCGGGACGACTCCATGACATGGCTGCGGCGGAGGGGGTGCTCCGCATCGTGCCACATCTCACACCGGCGCGGCCACCGCCCCGCAGGGGGGAAGTCGGTGGCCGCGCCGAGTCGTTGACGTGACCGGGCGGTCAGCCGCCGTCGGCCGCGGGGGCCTGGCCGCCGGACGCGCCCCGCTTGCCCTCCGGGGCGCCGTTGGTGCCGGTGTCCTTCCCGCTGCCGTAGCCCGGGTAGTCGTCGCCGTACGCGCCCTTGGCGGGCCGGCGGCGGCGCAGCGGCGGCTCCACGCCGTCCGCGAGGCGGCGGGCGGTGAGCAGGAAGCCGGTGTGGCCGATCATGCGGTGGTCGGGGCGTACCGCCAGGCCCTCGACGTGCCAGGTGCGGACCATGGTCTCCCAGGCCGACGGCTCGTTGAAGGTACCGTACTCGCGGATGGATTCCACGGTGCGGGCCAGCTGGGTGGTGGTGGCCACGTAGGCGCACAGGATGCCGCCGGGCACGAGCGCCTTGGACACCGCTTCCAGGCACTCCCAGGGGGCGAGCATGTCCAGGATGACGCGGTCGACGTCGGTGTCGGACAGGTTGTCCTGGAGGTCGCCGACGGTGAGCCGCCAGGCGGGGTGCGGGGCGCCGAAGTAGCGCTCGACGTTCTGGGAGGCGATCTCGGCGAAGTCGGCCCGGCGCTCGTAGGAGTGCAGCATGCCCTGGTCGCCGATGGCCCGCAGCAGAAAGGTGGAGAGCGAGCCGGAGCCGACGCCCGCCTCGACGACACGTGCGCCGGGGAAGATGTCGGCCATCGCCAGGATCTGCCCCGCGTCCTTGGGGTAGACCACGGCGGCACCGCGTGGCATGGACAGGACATAGTCGGGGAGCAGGGGACGCAGCGCGAGATACGCGACGTTTCCCGTGGTGCGCACGACAGTTCCCTCGGGGGCGCCGATCAGCTCGTCATGGGGGAAGGAACCCTTGTGGGTGTGGAAATTCTTCCCGGCTTCGAGCGTGAACGTGTAGTGGCGTCCCTTGGGGTCGGTGAGCTGGACCTGGTCCCCGACCTGGAAGGGCCCGCGACGGCGGGCGGCACCGGTCGGTTCGGACATGTGAACAGCCTACCGGGGCCGGGAGGCTGTCCGGGACGGCGGGCCTCGGGGCGACCGCCTCAGGCGGTCGGGGTGCGCGCCATGGCGTTGACGAAGGCGCGCTCGACGTCCGCCGTGGAGAGCACCCCGTAGATCTCACCCGTCTCCTCCACCACCAGGTACTCGGTCGCCGGGGTGGCGCGCAGGGTGTCCAGCAGCTCCTCGCCGGTCAGCTCGGCGGAGACCCGCATACCGTCCTTGAGGTCCTGGGCGAGGCCGCTGACCGCGACCCAGGGGCGCCGGTGCTCCGGGACCCCGACGATGGCCGCCTCCCGCACCACGGCGGTCGGGGCGCCGTGGCCGTCCACCACGACCAGGGCGCGCGCCCCCGCCTCGTTGGCCCGCCGCAGCGCCTCGGACAGCGGGGTGTCGGCGGCGACGGGCACGGCGCGCCGGGTGAGGTTGCGGGCGCGCAGGTCCGGCAGGCGCTCCCGCAGCCGGGCCATGCGCAGGCTGTTGCCCGCGCCGGTCCAGATGATCGCGGCCAGTATGGCGGCGAGCAGCGCGTCGGTGAGCGAGTCGACGCTGCCGAAGTCCTTGGGCTCGCCGCCGAGGCCGCCCGCCTGGGTGAGCAGCGGCAGCCCCACCAGGACGGCGACGGCGAGCGCCCGGCCGGTCCAGGCGGCGGCGACGGTGCCGGCCATGGGCCTGCCGCTGATCTTCCAGACGACGGCGCGCAGCATCCGCCCGCCGTCCAGCGGAAGGCCGGGGAGCAGGTTGAAGGCGGCCACGATGAGGTTGGAGATCATCAGCCCGGCGAGCAGCACCCCGGGCACCGAGTCGGGCTCCACGACCAGCATCCCGAGGTAGAAGACCCCGGAGAGGACCAGGGAGAGCAGCGGGCCGACGAAGGCGAGGACGAACTCCCGGCCGGGGGTCTCGGACTCCTTCTCGATCTCCGAGACGCCGCCGAAGAACTGCAGCTGGATCCGGCGCACCGGCAGCTTGAAGCGCAGGGCGGCCACGGTGTGGGCCAGCTCGTGCACCAGGACGGAGGCGTAGAAGGCGACCGCGAAGAACAGTGACACCAGGTAGCGGGCGGCGCCCAGCTCCGGCAGCACCCGCTCCAGCTGGCCGCCGAAGACCCAGGTGATGAGGGCGGCCACCAGGAACCAGCTGGGCGAGACGTAGACGGGTACGCCGAAGGGGCGCCCCATCAGGATGCCGCCGCCCGCCTCGCGTGGGCGGCGCGGCTTGTCCGCCTCGGGCTCGGTCGTGCGGTCCGCTCCCCCGTCGCCGGACTGCCGCTGCCCGCTGTTGTCCACGGTGTCCCCTCGTCGGGTGCGTCCGTCGCACCCTGTTTTGATACGGTCCCCACGATCATGCAGTGCGAGGGGCTCGGACGTCGATGGTATGCGTCCGGCTGTCGGTGGCGGGTCGTAGGGTCTTGGCCATGGGAATCACCTCAGGGCACCCCGAACAGCCGGACGGGGCACCGCAGTCAGGCCGCGCCGCGTCGCTCTCCCCGTCCCGAGCGGCCGACTTCATGCGGTGCCCCTTGCTGTACCGCTTCCGGGTGATCGACAAACTGCCGGAGAAGCCGAGCGCGGCCGCGACCCGGGGCACGGTGGTGCACGCGGTGCTGGAGCGCTTGTTCGACGCGCCCGCCGCCGAGCGCACCGCGCCGCGCGCCCGGGCGATGGTGCCGGGCGAGTGGGAGCGGCTGCTGGCGGCCAAGCCGGAGCTGGCGGAGCTGTTCCAGGGGGAGGACGGTGCGGAGTCCCCGGAGCAGCTGGCCGAGTGGCTGGCGGGGGCCGAGAAGCTGGTGGAGGAGTGGTTCTCGCTGGAGGACCCGACCCGGCTGGAGCCCGCCGAGCGGGAGCTGTTCGTGGAGACCGCGCTGGAGTCGGGGCTGACGCTGCGCGGGATCATCGACCGGGTGGACATCGCGCCGACCGGTGAGGTGCGGATCGTCGACTACAAGACAGGGAAGGCGCCCGGGCCGCGGTACGCGGGCGAGGCGCTGTTCCAGATGAAGTTCTACGCCCTGGTGCTGTGGCGGCTGCGCGGCACCGTGCCGCGCCGGCTGCAGCTGGTCTACCTGGGCAGCGGCGATGTGCTGAGTTACGACCCGGACGAGCGGGATCTGCTCGGGGTGGAGCGCAAGGTGCTGGCCCTGTGGGAGGCGATCCGGCTGGCGACGGAGACGGGGGACTTCCTGCCGCGCCGGACCAAGCTGTGCGGCTGGTGCGATCACCAGGCGCGCTGTCCGGAATTCGGTGGCACTCCCCCGCCGTATCCGCTGCCCGTGATCCCGGCGCAGTCCACGGCTCCGTCCCCCGCTCCCTCCGGGGGCGACGGCTCCGGCAGAATGGACGCGGTCTAGCGAAGGAGATCCCGTGGCGATCCGCGTCCTACTGGTCGATGATCAACCGCTGCTGCGCACCGGCTTCCGGATGATTTTGGAGGCGGAGCAGGACTTGGCGGTCGTCGGCGAGGCGGGGGACGGTCTGCAGGCCCTCGACCAGGTGCGGGCGCTCCAGCCCGACGTGGTGCTGATGGACATCCGGATGCCGCGGATGGACGGGGTGGAGGCGACCCGGCAGATCACCGGCCCCGGGCGGGACGGCCCGGCGAAGGTGCTGGTGCTGACCACCTTCGACCTCGACGAGTACGTGGTGGAGGCGCTGCGCGCCGGGGCCAGCGGCTTTCTGCTGAAGGACGCGCCGGCCACCGAGCTGGTGCAGGCCATCCGGGTGGTGGCGGCGGGCGAGGCGATGCTGGCGCCGAGCATCACACGGCGGCTGCTCGACAAGTACGCCGGGCATCTGCCGTCGGGCGAGGAGCCGGTTCCGGACACCCTGCACACGCTCACCGAGCGCGAGGTCGAGGTGCTCAAGCTGGTGGCCCGGGGCCTGTCGAACGCGGAGATCGCCGCGGATCTGTTCGTGAGCGAGACGACGGTCAAGACGCATGTGGGCCATGTACTGACCAAGCTGGGGCTGCGGGACCGGGTGCAGGCCGCGGTCTACGCGTACGAGAGCGGGCTGGTCCGCCCCGGCGCGCAGTAGCCGCACCGCCCCGGCGCGCGCGGTGCGTGAAAGGCGCGCGCCGGGGCGGGACGGGCGTCAGTCGGTCGGCGACTTCTTGATCTCCCAGAAGCGGAAGACCGTCGAGGCGTCCAGGGTCCACTGCAGCCCGGAGATGGACTCCTGGGCCACCGCGTACTGCTTGCCCTGCCACAGCGGCAGCATCGGCACGTCGTCGGCGACCAGGTTCTGGATCTTCTGGAAGTCGCCGACGGTGGCCGCGCGGCTGGGCTGGCCCGCGGTCGCCGGGATGAGCTGCCCGGTCAGCTGCGCCGAGGTGTAGTGGTTGGCCAGGACGTTGCCGGCGCCGAAGAACGGGGCGACGAAGTTGTCCGGGTCCGGGTAGTCGGGCACCCAGCCCTTGACGTAGACGGGGTAGTCGCCCGCGGCCACGCCCTTCTCGTAGGTGGCGACGTCGGTGCTCTTCACGTCGACGTCGAACAGCCCGCTGGCGTTGAGCTGCTTGGCGATCTCGTGCAGGCCTGGCACGGTGCCGGGGCCGTAGCGGATCGGGGTGCCCCACAGGGTGAGCTTGACCTTGTCGGTGATCCCCTCCTCCCGCAGCGCCTGCTTGGCCTTCTCGGGCTGCGGCCGGTCGCCGTATTTGTCGAAGAAGGCCGTGTTGTGGCCGGTGATCCCGGCCGGGACGACCGAGTACAGCGGCTCGGCGGTGCGCTTGTAGACGTCCCGGACCAGGGTGGAGCGGTCGATGAGGTATGCCATGGCCTTGCGGACGCCCAGCTTCCCGGCCACCGGGTCCTTCATGTTGAAGACCAGGTGCTGGATCTCGGCGCCGGTTCCCTCGACGACGTTCAGGTTCTTGCCGCCGCTGAGGGACTCGGCCTGCAGGTCGGCCAGGTCCTTCATGGCCAGTCCGCGGTAGGCCAGGTCCACGTCGCCGTTCTGGACGGCGTCCTTCAGCTCCTGCTGCCGGCCCTGGAAGAACTTCAGGGTCAGCCCGGTGTTCTGGGCCTTGGCGGGACCCTTGTAGTCGCCGTTGACCGAGAAGTCCGCCTCCTTCTTGCTGAAGGAGTCCAGCTTGTAGACGCCGGAGCCGATCGCCTTGTTGTCGCTGCGCAGCTTGTCGGCCGGGTATTCGCTGTGGTCCACGATGGACCCGGCGCCGGAGGCGATCTTCTGCGGGAAGGTGGCGTCCGGGGTCTTCAGGTTGAAGACGACGGTCCGCTCGTCCGGGGTCTTGATGTCCCCGATGGTGGAGAGCATCACCGCCGGGCCGTTCTCGTCGTTGATCCGCATGGTGCGCTCGAACGAGAACTTGACGTCCTCGGAGGTGAGCGGATGCCCGTTGGAGAACGTCAGGTCGTTCCGCAGGGTGCAGGTGAAGACCCGGCTGGAGTTGTCCTTGAAGCCGCACTTCTCCGCCGCCTCCGGCTGCGGGGTGGTGCCGCCCTTGGGGAAGCTCAGCAGCGACTGGAACACGTTATTGAACAACAGCCAGGAGCCCGGGTCGTAGCCGGATGCCGGGTCGGTGGCCAGCACCTCGTCCGACATTCCCATGACGACGTGCTCACCGCTGCCCGCGGCGTCCCCGTCCTCGCTCCCACAGCCGGTGAGCAGGGCGGCGGCCAGTCCCGCACCGAGCGGAGCTGCCAGCCACTGGTCACGTTTCCTCACGGGTGGTTTCCTCACAGTTTCGTCGTCTCGTATCCGGCCCCCGTCTGGCGTCGCGTCAGCTGCCGGCGCCTCGGCCCAGCTCCCATAGCTGCAGCATGGTCGAGGAGTCGAATGCGTATTCGGCCCCGGTGATGTTCTCCCGGGCCGCCACATAGGTGTTCCCCTGCCACAGCGGCAGATAGGGCACATCGTCGGCGACGGTGTTCTGGATGGTCTGGAAGTCTCCGGCCGCGCGGGTGCGCTGGCTCTCCTGCCGGGTCCGCGGGATCAGCTCGTCCTGCACGGTGCTGTCGCGGTAGGGCGAGCCCAGGAAGTTGTCCTTGGTCAGGAACGGCGCGATGTAGTTGTCCGGGTCCGGGAAGTCCGGCAGCCACCCCATGCCGTAGGCAGCGTACGCGTGCTTGGGGAGGTTGGGGCGGAACTCGGTCCAGCGGACGCCCTTGATCTTGACCTTGAACAGGCCGCTGCGGTTGAGCTGGCCCTGCAGCTCCTTGAACTCCTGGGCGGTCTCCGGACCGTAGTGGTCGGTCGTGTACGTCAGGGTCAGCTTCACCGGGGTGCTGATCCCGGCATCGCGCAGGGCGCCGCGGGCCGCGTCCGGGTCGGGGTCGCCGTACTTGTTGTAGAACGAGTTGGTGTGCGAGATGACGTTGTTCGGGATCATCGAGTACAGGGGCTCGGCGGTCCGCTTGTAGACGTCGCGCACCAGCGCCTGCCGGTTCACCAGATGGGCGATGGCCTGCCGTACGGCCTTGGCCCTCACCGTCGGGTCCTCGGTGTCGAAGACGAGGTAGCGGATGCCCTGGCCGGAGGACTCGAAGAGCCGGACGCCCTTGACCTCGCCCTTGTTGAGCTTGTCGATCTGGCCGGGCGCGAAGCCGCGGTGCACCACGTCGATGTCGCCCTTGGCCAGCGCCTTCTCCATCGCCGACGCGGATTCGAAGAACCGCAGCTCGACCTTGTCGCTGTCCGGCTTCACATCGCCCTGGTAGTTGGGGTTCCGGGTGAAGAGCACCTTCACCAGCCGGTCGCCCCGGACCTCGGTCTTCGCCTGGTACGGGCCCGAGCCCACGAGGTCGAAGCCCTTGCGCAGCGCGTTCCCCTGGTAGACCTCGCTGTCCAGGATGGCCGCGGCCGGGGTGGTGAGCTTGGACGGGAAGGTCGCGTCGGGCGCGCGGAGATGGATGACGACCTCGCGGGAGGTCGGGGTCTCGACCTTGTCCACGTTCGAGAGCAGGGAGGCCGGGCCGTTGCGGTCCTTGATGCGGAGCATGCGGTCGAGGGAGAACTTGACGTCCTCGGAGGTGAGCTCGTGGCCGTTGGAGAACGTGAGCCCGCTGCGCAGGGTACAGCGGTACTGCTCGCTCTGCCGGTCCTGGAAGCCGCACTTCTGCGCGGCGTCGGGTATCGGCTCGGTGCCCGAGCGGGGCAGCCGCATCAGCGTCTGGAAGCTGTTGTGCAGGACGCTCCAGGAGGCGAAGTCGTAGGCCTGGGCGGGGTCCAGCGGGGCGGGCGCCGCCTTCGAGGCCTCGATCAGGTCGGTGCTCCCCAGGACGATGGCGCCGTCGTCGGAGCCCGAGCTGTCGGATCCACCGCATGCGGTGAGCACTGACGTCAGTAGGCCCGCCACGGCCGGCAGCGCGAGCGACTTGCGCTTCATTGTCGGGAGTCTCCCTGCGATCGATCAACCACTCGCGACGAGATTAGTCCGAGGCGCCAGCCATGCTCAGACACAACGAAGTTGAGGCGATATCACGCACCGATAACGGATATGAGCCGACCGATATCCGAACGCGGTCGCGTATCGTACGGCATGTCACCAATCCGGACACAAGGGCTTGCCCAAATCGCACCAGACGGGACGCGCAGCAGATACCCGCCCCACCTGTCGACGGCATATGCAGTGATAAACATCACGCCCGAAATGCCGTCGCCGCCGCACAAAAACGGGGAGCGCGTTATTCAGTCTGCAATTTACAGAAATACGCTCAGTGCGCGATCAGTGCACCGCTGTGACCAGCGAGCGGAGAAATGGAAGATCGACTTCTTCCAGTGACGCGACGACCGTACGGCCCGCCGCGGGCTCGATCGGTACGACGGAGGGCACCGCCACCACCCGGCACCCGGCCGCCTCGGCGGCCCGTACCCCGGTCGCGGTGTCCTCGATGACCACGCACCGCGCCGGGTCGGCGGCCAGCCCCGCGGCGGCGAACAGATACGGGTCGGGGTGCGGCTTGGTGCGGCCGGTCTCGTCGCCCGCGACCGTCAGCGCGAAGTTCTCAGGTCCGATGGACCGCAGCAGCCGGTCCATCACCCGCCGGTGCGAGGCGGAGACCAGGGCGGTCGGCACCTCGTGCGCGGCCAGCTCGGTGAGCAGCCGGCGCGCACCGGGCAGCATGGGCACGGTCCCGTCGAGCAGCTCGGTGAAACGGCTGTTCAGCAGGCCGGACAGCTCCGCGAGCGCGATGTCGGCGCCGGTGGCCTCGATGAGGAACGAGGCGCTGCGGGCCATCGGGCCGCCGACCACCACCTGGCGGTACTCCTCGGCGAGGGCGTGGCCCAGCTCGGCGAAGATGGACACTTCCGCGTCCCACCAGATGTCCTCGGTGTCCACCAGGGTGCCGTCCATGTCGAGCAGGACCGCCTGCAGGGCGGAGCCCTCGGCGAAACGGGTGTCGACGGCGGGGATGCTGCTGGTCATCCAAACACCTCCGGATAAGGGGCACGAAGGCCGGCCCCCTTCCGCTGGTGGGAAGACGACCGGCCTCTACCGGATCGACCAGTCTACGACGCGGGGCGTCGCGGCGCCTCCTGTCGGGCGCCCACCGGTTACCGGGCGTTGAAGTACTTGGCCTCCGGGTGATGGATGACGATCGCGTCGGTCGACTGCTCGGGGTGCAGCTGGAACTCCTCGGAGAGCTTCACCCCGATCCGCTCCGGCTCCAGCAGATCGGCGATCTTCGCCCGGTCCTCCAGGTCGGGGCAGGCGCCGTAGCCGAGCGAGAAGCGCGCGCCGCGGTACTTCAGCGCGAACATGTCCTCGATGTCGCCGGGGTCCTCACCGGCGAAGCCCAGCTCGGACCGGACCCGGGCGTGCCAGTACTCGGCCAGCGCCTCGGCGAGCTGCACGGACAGCCCGTGCAGCTCCAGGTAGTCGCGGTAGGAGTCGGCGGCGAACAGCTCGGCGGTCGCCTCGCCGATCTTCGAGCCGACGGTGACCACCTGGAGCCCGACCACATCGGTCTCGCCGGACTCCTCGGGCCGGAAGAAGTCCGCCAGGCACAGGCGGCGGCCCCGGCGCTGGCGCGGGAAGGTGAAGCGGGTCCGCTCGCTGCCGTCGTCGTTGAGCAGGACGAGGTCGTCGCCCTTGGAGACGCAGGGGAAGTAGCCGTAGACCACGGCGGCCTCCAGCAGGTTCTCCGTACGCAGCTTGTCCAGCCAGCCGCGCAGCCGCGGGCGCCCCTCGGACTCCACCAGCTCCGCGTAGCTCGGCCCGTCGCCCGTGCGGGCCTCCTTGAGCCCCCACTGGCCCTTGAACAGCGCGCCCTCGTCCAGCCAGGAGGCGTAGTCGACCTGCTGGATGCCCTTGACGACGCGGGTGCCCCAGAAGGGCGGGGTGGGCACCGGGTTGTCGGTGGCCACGTCGGAGCGCGCGGGGCCCTCCGGCTCCGGGTCGCTCAGCGCCGTGTCCCGCTTGGGTACGCGGCGCTGCTTGAGCGCGGGCAGCTCCGCGCCGGGGACGCCGCGCTTGACGGCGATGAGGGCGTCCATCAGACGCAGGCCCTCGAAGGCGTCGCGGGCGTAGCGGACCTCGCCCTCGTAGATCTCGTGGAGGTCCTGTTCGACGTAGGCGCGGGTGAGGGCGGCGCCGCCGAGGATGACGGGGTAGTCGGCGGCCAGGCTGCGCTGGTTCAGCTCCTCCAGGTTCTCCTTCATGATCACCGTGGACTTCACCAGCAGCCCTGACATGCCGATGACGTCGGCGCGGTGCTCCTGGGCGGCGTCCAGGATCGCGGAGACCGGCTGCTTGATGCCGAGGTTGACGACGTTGTAGCCGTTGTTGGAGAGGATGATGTCGACGAGGTTCTTGCCGATGTCGTGGACGTCGCCGCGGACGGTGGCGAGCACGATGGTGCCCTTGCCCTCGTCGTCGGACTTCTCCATGTGCGGCTCCAGATAGGCCACCGCGGTCTTCATCACCTCGGCGGACTGGAGCACGAACGGCAGCTGCATCTGGCCGGAGCCGAACAGCTCACCGACGACCTTCATGCCCTCCAGCAGCGTCTCGTTGACGATCTCCAGGGCGGGCCGCTCGGCGAGGGCTTCGTCGAGGTCGGCCTCCAGGCCGTTGCGCTCGCCGTCGATGATGCGCCGCTGGAGCCGCTCGTCCAGCGGCAGGGCGGCCAGTTCCTCGGCCTTGCCCGCCTTGAGGGACTTCGCGGTGGCGCCCTCGAACAGCGCCATCAGCTTCTGCAGCGGGTCGTACCCCTCCGCGCGCCGGTCGTAGATCAGGTCCAGGGCCGTGGTGACCTGCTCCTCGTCGAACCGCGCGATCGGCAGGATCTTGCTCGCGTGCACGATCGCCGAATCCAGCCCGGCCTTGACGCACTCGTCCAGGAAGACGGAGTTGAGGAGGATGCGGGCGGCCGGGTTGAGGCCGAAGGAGATGTTCGACAGCCCCAGCGTGGTCTGCACATCGGGGTGACGGCGCTTCAGCTCGCGGATCGCCTCGATGGTGTTGAGGCCGTCCTTGCGGGACTCCTCCTGACCGGTACAGATGGTGAAGGTCAGGCAGTCGATGAGGATGTCGGACTCGTGGATGCCCCAGTTGCCGGTCAGGTCGGCGATGATCCGCTCGGCGATCTCCACCTTGTGCTCGGCGGTGCGGGCCTGGCCCTCCTCGTCGATGGTCAGCGCGATCAGCGCGGCGCCGTGTTCCCGGGCGAGCCGGGTGACCCTGGCGAAGCGGGACTCGGGGCCGTCGCCGTCCTCGTAGTTGACCGAGTTGATGACCGCGCGGCCGCCCAGCTTCTCCAGTCCGGCCTGGATGACGTCCACCTCGGTGGAGTCCAGCACGATGGGCAGGGTGGAGGCGGTGGCGAAGCGGCCGGCCAGCTCCCGCATGTCGGCGACGCCGTCGCGGCCGACGTAGTCCACGCACAGGTCGAGCAGATGGGCGCCCTCGCGGATCTGCTCACGGGCGATCTCCACGCAGTCGTCCCAGCGGCCCTCCAGCATGGCCTCGCGGAACTTCTTCGACCCGTTGGCGTTCGTCCGCTCGCCGATGGCCAGGTACGAGGTGTCCTGGCGGAACGGCACCGTCTGGTACAGCGAGGCGGCGCCCGGCTCGGGGCGCGGGTCGCGCGCGGTCGGGGTCAGGTCGCGGACCCGCTCGACGACCTGGCGCAGATGCTCGGGCGTGGTGCCGCAGCAGCCGCCGACCAGGGACATCCCGTACTCGCGGACGAAGGTCTCCTGGGCGTCGGCCAGCTCGCCCGCGGTCAGCGGGTAGTGGGCGCCGTCCTTGCCGAGCACCGGCAGACCCGCGTTCGGCATGCACGACAGCGGCACGCGCGCGTGGCGGGCGAGGTAGCGCAGGTGCTCGCTCATCTCGGCCGGGCCGGTGGCGCAGTTCAGGCCGATCATGTCGATGCCCAGCGGCTCCAGCGCGGTCAGCGCCGCGCCGATCTCGGAGCCCAGCAGCATGGTGCCGGTGGTCTCGACGGTGACCGAGCAGATGATGGGCAGGTTGGTGCCGGTGGCGTCCAGGGCGCGGCGGGCGCCGAGGACCGCGGCCTTGGTCTGCAGCAGGTCCTGGGTGGTCTCGACCAGGAGGGCGTCCGCACCACCGGCGATCATGCCTTCGGCGTTCTGCTGGTAGGCGTCGCGCAGCGTGGTGTACGGGGCGTGGCCGAGGGTGGGGAGCTTGGTGCCGGGGCCCATCGAGCCGAGCACCCAGCGGTGGCGCCCGTCGGCGGCGAACTCGTCGGCCACCTCGCGGGCGATCCGGACGCCCGCCTCGGACAGCTCGTAGACCCGCTCGGGGATGTCGTACTCGCCCAGCGCCGCGTGGTTGGCGCCGAAGGTGTTCGTCTCGACGCAGTCCACGCCCACCTCGAAGTACGCCTCGTGGACCGAGCGGACGATGTCGGGGCGGGTGATGTTCAGGATCTCGTTGCAGCCCTCGAGCTGCTGGAAGTCGTCGAGGCTGGGGTCCTGCGCCTGGAGCATCGTGCCCATCGCACCGTCGGCGACCACCACGCGGGAGGCAAGTGCCTCGCGGAGGGCGTCGACTCGGGCGGCGGATGCGGACGATGACGTGTGCGAGGCCATGGATGTGCTCCCTGGAGTGCGACGGCTGTCGGCTTTGCGCCCTCGCTCGGGGAGGACGCACCAGGCCAGCCTAGCTGCCGGGCGCAAGGGGCAGGTGTCCGTCCCAGCAGCCGGACGAACATCCTCCGGTCGGCCGTCGCGGACTGGTGATCGTTTACGTTTGGCTCCATGTACCGCGGAGTCGACATGGACCGATAGTGTTCAGCATTGTCGAACCGCAGTCAGGAGGTTGGCGATGGCACGGAACATCCAGTCGTTGGAGCGGGCTGCCGCGATGCTACGCCTGCTCGCCGGGGGCGAGCGCCGGCTGGGACTGTCCGACATCGCCTCCACCCTCGGCCTCGCCAAGGGGACCGCCCACGGCATCCTGCGCACCCTCCAGCAGGAGGGGTTCGTCGAACAGGACGAGAACTCGGGCCGCTATCAGCTGGGCGCCGAGCTGCTGCGGCTGGGCAACAGCTATCTGGACGTCCACGAGCTGCGCGCCCGGGCCCTGGTGTGGACGGACGACCTGGCGCGCTCCAGCGGCGAGAGCGTCTACCTCGGCGTACTGCACCAGCAGGGCGTGCTCATCGTCCACCATGTCTTCCGGCCGGACGACAGCCGTCAGGTGCTGGAGGTCGGCGCCATGCAGCCGCTGCACTCCACCGCCCTGGGCAAGGTGCTGTCGGCGTACGACCCGGTGGCGCACAGCGAGGCCGCCGAGGGCGACCGGAAGCCGTTCACCCCGCGCACGGTGACCGAGGCGGACGCGTTCGAGGGCGTTCTGGCGCTCACCCGGGCGCGCGGCTGGGGCGCCGATGTGGAGGAGACCTGGGAGGGCGTCGCCTCGGTCGCGGCCCCGGTGCACGACCGGCGGCGGCTGCCGGTGGGGGCGGTGGGGATCGCGGGCGCGGTGGAGCGGGTGTGCGCGGACGGGGAGCTGCGCTCCGACCTGATCGCCGCCGTACGGGACTGCGCGCGGGCGGTCTCCCGCGATCTGGGCGCCGGCCGCTTCTGACCCCGGCACCAACCCCGGCTCGACCCCTGCCCCGG
Organism: Streptomyces sp. NPDC007983; assembly: GCF_042958345.1. Classification (NCBI taxonomy): domain Bacteria; kingdom Bacillati; phylum Actinomycetota; class Actinomycetes; order Kitasatosporales; family Streptomycetaceae; genus Streptomyces; species Streptomyces sp. NPDC007983. Next base: position 185,860 of record NZ_JBIBJI010000012.1, on the reverse strand, counting down.
CCTGGACCGGCTCCGACCTGGACCGGGAGCCTGACCAGGACCTTTGGCCAGGTCTATGGTCATTCATCACGGTTTCACATCCTCCGGAGTTTTCCTCCACACGACCCTTGACGGGGTCTTCGCCGTGAAGAAAACTGCCGTTCATCGGTCGGCATTGTCGAACACCTGACGACAATATTCGCTATGGTGGACTCGCCGCGGGCCGACCAACGCCCTCCCACGAGGGCGCGGATCCTCGGCGGGACCGGGGGTTCGCCTTCCCCTGGACGAAGGACAAAGGAGTCGCGGGTGTCCAGCTCCGACATCTTCATCGGCGAGACCATCGGTACCGCCGTACTCACCCTGCTCGGCTGCGGTGTCGTCGCAGGCGTTCTCTTGAAGCGGTCCAAGGCGTTCGACGCGGGATGGCTGGCGATCACCTTCGGGTGGGGCTTCGCCGTCCTCACGGGCGCGTACATCTCGGCGCCGCTCTCCGGTGCGCACCTCAATCCGGCGGTGACCATCGGTCTCGCGATCGAGGGCGGCACCAAGTGGAGCGACGTACCGATCTACCTCCTCGCGCAGATCACCGGTGCCATGATCGGCGCGGTGCTGGTGTGGGTCGCGTACGTGGGCCACTTCCGGGCGCATCTCACCGACCGCGAGATCGTCGGCGGTCCGGGCGCCCAGGACACGAAGACGGCCGACGCCGCCCAGACCTCCGACGCGGGCCCGGTGCTGGGGATCTTCTCCACCGGCCCCGAGATCCGCAACACCGCTCAGAACCTGGCCACCGAGATCATCGCCACCGCCGTACTGGTCCTCGCCATCCTCACCCAGGGCCTGAACGGCGAGGGCAAGGGGCTCGGCGTGATCGGCGTCCTGATCACCGCCCTGGTCGTGGTCGGCATCGGCCTCTCGCTCGGCGGCCCGACCGGCTACGCCATCAACCCGGTACGTGACCTGGGCCCGCGCATCGTGCACGCCCTCCTGCCACTGCCCAACAAGGGTGGCTCGGACTGGGGCTACGCCTGGATCCCCGTCGTCGGCCCGCTCCTCGGCGGAGCCCTCGCCGGCGGCATCTACCAGATCGCCTTCGCCTAGCCCCCACCCCATCGGACTCGCAGGAGAGCAACCCACCATGACCGACACCCACACCACGAGCGCCTCCTCCCACGGACACGGTCCGTTCATCGCCGCCATCGACCAGGGCACCACGTCCAGCCGCTGCATCGTCTTCGACCGGGACGGGCGCATCGTCTCGGTCGACCAGAAGGAGCACGAACAGATTTTCCCCAAGCCGGGCTGGGTCGAACACAACGCGGCCGAGATCTGGCAGAACGTGCAGGAGGTCGTGACCGGCGCGATCACCAAGGCCGAGATCACCTCCGCCGACGTCAAGGCGATCGGCATCACCAACCAGCGCGAGACCACCCTGCTGTGGGACAAGAACACCGGTGAGCCGGTGCACAACGCGCTGGTGTGGCAGGACACCCGCACCGACGCCCTGTGCCGGGAACTGGGCCGCAACGTCGGCCAGGACCGCTTCCGCCGTGAGACGGGCCTGCCCCTGGCGTCCTACTTCGCCGGGCCCAAGATCCGCTGGCTGCTGGACAACGTCGAGGGCTTGCGCGAGCGGGCCGAGGCGGGCGAGATCCTCTTCGGCACCATGGACTCCTGGGTCATCTGGAACCTGACCGGCGGGGTCGACGGCGGGGTGCACGTCACCGACGTCACCAACGCCTCCCGCACCATGCTGATGAACCTCCACACCCTCGACTGGGATCCGAAGATCCTGGCGTCGATGGACATCCCGGCCGCCGTACTGCCGGAGATCCGTTCCTCCGCCGAGGTCTACGGGCACACCGCCGACGGCATTCTCGCGGGCGTGCCCGTCGCCTCCGCGCTCGGCGACCAGCAGGCGGCCCTGTTCGGCCAGACCTGCTTCGGCGAGGGCGAGGCCAAGTCCACGTACGGCACCGGCACCTTCCTGCTGATGAACACCGCCGACAAGCCGGTCAACTCCTACAACGGCCTGCTGACCACCGTCGGCTACCGGATCGGCGACCAGAAGCCGGTGTACGCCCTGGAGGGCTCCATCGCGGTCACCGGTTCGCTGGTGCAGTGGATGCGCGACCAGATGGGGCTGATCAACAGCGCCGCCGAGATCGAGACCCTGGCCAGCTCGGTGGAGGACAACGGCGGCGCGTACTTCGTGCCCGCGTTCTCCGGCCTGTTCGCCCCGTACTGGCGCGACGACGCGCGCGGCGTGATCGCGGGCCTGACCCGTTACGTCACCAAGGCGCACATCGCGCGGGCCGTGCTGGAGGCCACCGCCTGGCAGACCCGCGAGATCGTCGACGCGATGACCAAGGACTCCGGCGTCGAGCTGACCGCGCTCAAGGTCGACGGCGGCATGACCTCCAACAACCTGCTGATGCAGACCCTCTCGGACGCCCTCGACGCACCCGTGGTGCGCCCGATGGTCGCCGAGACCACCTGCCTCGGCGCCGCCTACGCCGCCGGCCTGGCCGTCGGCTTCTGGCCGGACACCGACGCGCTGCGCGCCAACTGGCGCCGGGCCGCCGAGTGGACCCCCCGTATGGACGCGGACATACGGGACCGCGAGTACAAGAACTGGCTCAAGGCCGTGCAGCGGACCATGGGCTGGATCGAGGACGAGGAGTAATCCCAATGACCCCCCTGCAGAGCGTTCCTTCCCTCGGGACGCACCCGGCTGCCGGTTCGAACCCGACCCGCGCCGAAACCCGGGAACAGCTGTCCAAGGCTTCGTACGACCTCCTGGTGATCGGCGGCGGCATCCTGGGCATCACCACTGCCTGGCACGCCGCGCAGTCCGGACTGCGGGTGGCCATGGTGGACGCCGGCGACTTCGCCGGCGCCACCTCCTCCGCCTCCTCCAAGCTGCTCCACGGCGGCCTGCGCTACCTCCAGACCGGCGCGGTCAAGCTCGTCGCCGAGAACCACTTCGAGCGGCGCGCCGTCTCGCGCAGCGTCGCGCCCCACCTGTCCAACCCGCTCACCTTCTACCTGCCGGTCTACAAGGGCGGCCCGCACGGCGCGGCCAAGCTGGGCGCGGGCGTCTTCGCGTACTCGGCGCTCTCCGCGTTCCGCGACGGCGTCGGCCATGTGATCAACGCCGAGAAGGCCGCGCGGGACGTCCCGGAGCTGCGCACCGAGGGGCTGCGGGCGGTCGCCGTGTACGGCGACGGGCAGATGAACGACAGCCGCATGGCCCTGATGACGGTCCGGGCCGCGGTCGACGCGGGCGCCACCGTCCTCAACCACGCCGAGGTCACCGGGCTGCGCAAGACCGGCGGCCGGGTCACCGGGGCGGAGCTGAAGGACCGCACCGACGGCACCGAGTTCGGCGTCGACGCGCGGCTGGTGCTCAACGCCACCGGCCCCTGGGTGGACCACCTGCGCCGGATGGAGGACCCGCACGCGGCGCCGTCCATCCGCCTCTCCAAGGGCGCTCACCTGGTCCTCAAGCGCACCTCCCCCTGGCGGGCGGCCCTGGCGACGCCCATTGACAAGTACCGCATCACCTTCGCCCTCCCCTGGGAGGACATGCTGCTGCTCGGCACCACCGACGAGCCGTACGAGGGCGACCCGGCCGATGTGGCGGTCAACGAGGCCGACATCACCCAGATCCTGGACGAGGCCGCCTTCTCCATCCGCGACCAGCAGCTCTCCCGCGATCTGATCACCTACTCGTTCGCGGGGCTGCGGGTGCTGCCCGGCGGCCCCGGCGACACCGCCAAGGCCAAGCGGGAGACGGTGGTCACCGAGGGCAAGGGCGGCATGCTCTCCATAGCCGGCGGCAAGTGGACCACCTTCCGCCACATCGGCCGCACCGTGATGAGCAAGCTCGCCCAGCTGCCGGGCCGTCCGCTCGCGGACGACATGGAGCCGGTCGGGCAGCTGCCCAAGCACATGCCGCTGCCGGGCCTGGCCAATCCGCACGCGGTCGCCCACCGGCTGCTGGTGGACGGCGGCACGCCCGGCCCGCGCATGGCCGCGGACACCGCGCGCCACCTGGCGACCCACTACGGTTCGCTCTCCTTCGACATCGCGCGGCTGGCGAGCGGCGACGCGGCGCTCGCCGAGCGGATCCACCCGGACGCCCCGGAGATCTGGGCCCAGGTCGTCTACGCCCGTGATCACGAGTGGGCGCAGACGGCGGACGACGTGCTGCGCCGCCGCACCACGCTGACGATCCGCGGTCTGGACGACGACGGCATCCGCGGGCGGGTCGAGGAGCTGCTGGCCAAGCGCGGCTGAGGGCATACGGGCGGCCGGGTGAGGAGACGTTTCTCCTCACCCGGCCGTCTGCTTGTCGCCGCCTGTTGCCGCTTGTCGCCGCCTGTTGCCGCTTGTCGCCGCCTGTTGCCGCTTGTCGCTGCTGTCGCTGCTTGTCGCTGTGCGGGGCGCGACCTTACTCGCGCGTTAAAAAGTTGCGGAATCACTCTTGCCTTCTTCGGCTGCGCGCGTATCAATAGCTTCCGCCCACACGTCACATGACGGACCGTCAGAGCGTGCGGGCGCAGCGCACCCCCCACAAGCCCACCGCTCACTTCCCCCACTCCGGAAGGCAGTCCCCCATGAGACGCATCAAGCTCGGGATCGGCACGGCAATGGGAGCAGCAGCACTGGCCGCCGGCGCGCTCGCGCTGGCGCCGAGCGCGGTCGCGGTCACCCCGACCACCGCGACCCTGACGGCCGACTGCGGAACGTACGGCTCCGGCCTGGCGACGCTGACGGCCACGCAGAACGGCACCGCCGCGACCATCACCCTCTCCTCGGCGGCCGTCAAGGCGCCGATCGACATTCCGGCGGGCGCGGTCGCCTCGACCTTGACCCTGTCGAAGAACGGCTCCGGCACCACGACCTTCACCGGCAACGCCAACCCGGCCATCAAGACCGGCGCCGATGTGACCACCGGCCCGCTCAAGGGCACCGTGGCCGCGGGCGACGTGCTGGCGGCCAAGTCGCTGAAGCTGGTGGTCTTCGGCCTGATCACGGTCAACTGCACCGCCACCTCGGCCCAGTCCCCGGGCCCCTTCACCTTCTGAGCCACCTCGGCGGAAGCCGGCAGCGGACCGGCGGCGTCCCCTGAAGACGCCGCCGGTCCGCGCGCGTCATAATGGACCCATACATCGGATGTTTCACCCGGAGGTCCATCATGGCGGTAACCGACGAGGCGATCGAAAAAATCAAGGGCATGATCGTCTCGGGTGCGCTGCGCCCGGGTGACCGGCTTCCCAAGGAGAGCGAGCTGGCCGCGGATCTGGGCCTGTCCCGCAATTCGCTGCGCGAGGCCGTCCGCGCGCTGTCCCTGATCCGCATCCTCGACGTACGGCAGGGCGACGGTACGTACGTCACCAGCCTCGACCCTCAGCTGCTGCTGGAGGCGCTGAGCTTCGTCGTGGACTTCCACCGGGACGACACCGTCCTGGAGTTTCTGGCGGTGCGCCGCATCCTGGAGCCCGCGGCCACGGCGCAGGCGTGCGGCCGGATCAGCGACGCCGCGCTGGACGCGCTCGGCGCACAGCTGGACGCGCTGGGGCAGACGCCGTCCGTGGAGGAGCTGGTCGCCTGCGATCTCGAATTCCACCGGGGGATCGTCCACGCGTCGGGCAATTCGGTGCTCTGCTCCCTCCTGGACGGGCTCTCCGGCCCCACGACCCGCGCCCGCGTCTGGCGCGGCCTCACGCAGGAGGACGCGGTCAGCCGCACCCTGCACGAGCACCGGGCGATCCTGGGCGCGCTCCGGGACCGGGACGCGGAGGCGGCGCGGTCGTGGGCGACGGTGCATGTGGCGAGCGTGGAGCAGTGGCTGCGCTCGACGCTGTGACGGCGGGGGGCTGCTTTCCCCACCCCGCCCCTTCCCGAACCGGGGCTCCGCCCCCGGCCCCCGCTGGGGCTCCGCCCCAGACCCTCGGCCCAATGCCCAGGAACGACCGCGCCGAGGCGCGGGGCCCGGGCGACCCACTCGGGCTTCACACTCAGACCCCTGCCCGGGCGGCTCGAGGCCGAGGACCGGCCACTCTGGGGTGCGGGGCCAGGGCGACCCACCGGGGCACCGCCCAGCCCCCGGCCCGAGGCCGAAGAACGGCCGCGCAAGGATGCGGGGCCCGGTTGACCCACTGGGGGCTTCGCCCCAGGCCCCCGGACCAAAGCCCAGGACGGCCGCGCCGAGGCACGGGCCCGACCGACCCACCGGGGCACCGCCCCCGCCCCGCGGCTCGGGGCGCCACCCCGGGCCCCTCGGACGCTCCTCCCCGGAGCCCGCCGGGGGCTTCGCCCCTGCCCCCGGCCCAATGCCCAGGACGACCGCGCCGAGGCACAGAGCCCGGCGCCCACCGGGACACTGCCCTCCCCCCTCGGGGCCCACATCAGCCCCTCGGCCGAGGCACGGGGCCCGGGCGGCCACCGGGGCGCCGCCCTCACGCACCGGGCCCAGGCCGGCGAACGGCCGCGGCGGGGTGGGCAGCGCGCTAGGTTTTCAGGCCGTACGCGCGAGTGGCGCTTGTGCCGAAGACCGAGGCGCGCTCGGCGTCGGTGAGTCCGGCCGTCGCCCGGTCGGCCAGGGCCACGACGTCCGCGTACGTCGCGGCCAGCTCGCACACCGGCCAGTCCGAGCCGAACAGCACCCGCTCCGGGCCGAACACCTCCAGCACATGGCGGGCGTAGGGCAGCACCTGCTCCGGCTTCCAGGCCGTCCAGTCGGCCTCGGTGACCAGTCCCGAGAGCTTGCAGTCGACGTTGGGCAGGGCGGCCAGTTCCGTCAGGAGGCCGGTCCACGGCTCGTGCTCGCCGCTCGCGACGGGCGGCTTCGCCGCGTGGTCGAGGACGAAGCGCACGCCGGGCAGTTCCCGTACCGCCGTGATCGCGGCGGGCAGTTCGCGCGGGGTGACCAGCAGGTCGTAGACGAGCCCCGCGTCGGCCGCGGCGGCGAGGCCGCGCCGTACGTCGGGGCGCGCCAGCCAGTCGGGGTCGGCCTCGTCCTGCACCTGGTGCCGCAGCCCGACCAGCCGGTCACCGCCCGGTCCCGCGGCCAGGGCGGCGAGCACCGCGGGCAGCTCGGGGTCGGTGAGGTCGGCCCAGCCGACGACGCCCGCGATCCGGTCCGAGGCACCCGCCAGGGCGAGGAGTTCACGGGTCTCGTCGTACGAGGAGCTGGACTGGACGAGGACGGTGGCGTCGATCCCGTGGGCGTCCAGATGCGGCAGCAGGTCCGCCGGGGTGACGGTGCGGTTGATGGGGTCGGCCCAGGGGCCGTCCATCCACGGCTGCGGCCGGCGGGACAGGTCCCACAGGTGGTGGTGGGCGTCGATTCGGCTGAGCGGCACGGAATTTCCTCGGGATCGGGCCGTCAGAGCGGCAACGGGATGTCGTCGTCGAGCAGACCGCGCTCGACCAGCGCGTGCCACAGCTCGTCGGGGATGTCGTGGCCGAACATCTCGGCGTTGTCCCGCACCTCGGCCGGGGAGGCGCAGCCGACGACGGCCGCGGCCACGGCGGGGTGGCCGAAGGGGAAGCGCAGCGCGGCGGCCCGCAGCGGCACCCCGAACTCGGCGCAGACGGCGGCGAGCCGCCGGGCCCGCTCGGCGATCTCCGGCGGCGCCTCCTCGTAGTTGTAGCGCGCGCCGGGGCGGGGGTCGGCGAGCAGGCCGGAGTTGTAGACGCCGCCGACCACCACGGAGGTGCCGCGCCGCTCGCACTCCGGCAGCAGGTCGTCGTAGGCGGTGCGCTCCAGCAGGGTCCAGCGCCCGGCGCACAGGACGACGTCCACATCGAGGTCGGCGACGAAGCGGGCGAGGATGTCGCTGTAGTTCATGCCGAAGCCGATGGCCCGGACGAGCTTCTGGTCGCGCAGTTCGGCGAGCGCCGGGAAGGCCGTCTCGTACACCTCGCGGATGTGGTTCTCCGGGTCGTGGACGTAGACGATGTCGAGGGCGTCGACCCCGAGGCGTTCCAGGGAGGACTCCAGGGAGGCGCGGATGCCGTCCCGGGAGAAGTCCCACTCGCGGACGCGGTCGGGGGTGTCCGCGAAGCCGTCCGGCTGGACGGGCTCGCCGGGCGCGCGGTCCCGCAGCCGCCGCCCCACCTTGGTGGAGAGCGTGTACGAGCCGCGCCCGGCACCTGCGAGCGCGCGCCCCAGCCGCTCCTCGGAGAGCCCGACGCCGTAGTGCGGCGCGGTGTCCAGGTAGGTGCAGCCGAGTTCCAGGGCGGTGTGGACGGTCGCCAGGGCGCGTTCCTCGGGCACGGCGGCGTACAGATTGGCCAGCGGGGCGCAGCCGAGGCCGAGGGGTGGTACGTAGACGCCCGAGCGCCCCAGTTCGCGCGTCCCTTGGGGTACCTGCGCCATGATTCCTCGCCTCTGTTCCCTGTTTCCCGGTGCTGTGCGTCAGTCCTGCTTCTCGCCGCTCGCGTAGCGGGAGATGATCAGCGCGACGATGATGATGGAGCCGTTGATGAACTGGTTCCACAGTGGCGGAACGCCGCCGAGGGTCATCACATTGACGACCAATTGCAGCGTAAGCACACCCGTGAGGGCTCCGAAGAGCGTGCCGCGGCCGCCCTTGAGGCTGATGCCGCCGATGACCGCGGCGGCGAACACCTGGAAGATCCAGCCGTTTCCCTGGGTCGCGGCGACCGAGCCGTAGTGGCCGGTGTAAAGGATTCCGGCGAAGGCGGCCAGCACGCCGCCGACGCTGAGCACGATCCAGGTGATGCGGTCGACGCGGATACCGGCGGCGCGCGCCGCCTCGGGGTTGCCGCCGATCGCGTACAGGGCGCGGCCGTGCCGCAGATAGCCCAGCGCGAGGCCGCCGAGCGCGTACAGGCCCAGGCACAGCCAGACGGCGGCGGGCGCGCCCAGCCAGTCGGCCTTGCCGAGGTAGCGGAACGACTCGGGGACGTTGACGATGGACTGGCCCTCCGCGATGCCGACCTGGAGTCCGCGCAGCATGGTGAGCATGCCCAGGGTCGCGATGAAGCCGTTGACGCGCAGCTTGAGCATCAGGAAGCCGTTGGCCGCGCCGATCAGGGCGCCGACCGCCAGGCACAGCGGAATGGCGGTCCATACGGGCAGCAGCCCGAGCCCTTCGAAGCGTGCGCCGTGCGAGGGCAGCACCAGCCAGAGGGCGATCACGGGCGCCACGGCGATGGTGGACTCCAGGGAGAGGTCCATCCGGCCGCTGATGAGGATCAGCGCCTCGCCCAGCACCAGCAGCCCCAGCTCGGTGGACTGCTGGACGACGCCGATCAGGTTGTCCTCGGTGAGGAAGGCGGGCGAGACGATGAAGCCGATCACGCCCAGGACGAAGATCACCGGGACCAGGGACAGATCGCGCCAGCGCGCGATGTCGATCCGCGGACGGCTGCGGGCCCCCGTCGCCCCGTCCGCCACCGCCTCGGCGGGCTGCTGCCGTGCGGTACCGATCATGTCTGTGGTCCTCCCGTGCGGTCTTCGGTTCCCCCGGCCGTGCCGTTCGCCGTGCCGTGCGTGCCTCGTGTGCTGGCGGTGCCCGTGGCGCCCGTGGTGCCCGAGTCGCTCGTCGTGCCCGTGTCGCTCGTCGTGCCCGGTTCCGTGATGCCTTCCATCGCGGCGACCAGCTGGCGGTCGGTCCAGCCGCTGCCGAACTCGGCGACGACCCGCCCGTGGAAGAACGCCAGGACCCGGTCGCAGACCCGCAGGTCGTCCAGCTCGTCGGAGACGATCAGCGCGCCACTCCCGGCCGCCGCGACATCCCGTACGACGCCGAGCAGGGCGTCCTTGGACTTCACGTCCACCCCGGCGGTCGGCCGGATCGCGACCAGCACGCTCGGTTCGCGGGCCAGCGCCCGGGCGATGACGACCTTCTGCTGATTGCCGCCGGACAGGCCCGAGACGGGCTGCGAGGGCCCCGAGGTCTTGATGTCGAGCGAGGTGATCATGCGCTGGGCGAAGGCGCGGGTGCGGGACGGCAGCACCGTGCCGTACGGCCCGAGCTGGTCGGTGACGGTCAGCGTGGCGTTCTCGGCGACGCTGCGGCCCAGGACCAGGCCCTGGTCGTGGCGGTCCTCCGGGACGTAGCCGATGCCCGCGTCGATGGCGTGCGGCACGCTGCCGGGGCGTACCGGCCTGCCCCGTACCAAGACCCGGCCGCCGCCCGGTTTGCGCAGGCCCACCAGGGTCTCGCCGATCGCCGTGTTGCCGCTGGCGGTCGCCCCGGCCAGACCCAGCACCTCGCCCGGCCGCACCACCAGGTCCAGCGGCGCGAACTCGTCCTCCAGGGTGAGCCCTTCGGTGCGCAGCACCGGTTCGCCGCCCTGGTCGGCCTTCCGCACGGTGACGGGAGCGTGGACGGCGGCCCGGGAGTCGCCCTCCCGGGCGGCTTCGCCGTCGCCGGTCATCGCCGCGACCAGGTCCTCCTTGGGCAGGTCGGCGACGGGGGCGGTCAGCACATGGCGGGCGTCGCGGAAGACGGTGACGGTGTCGCAGAGGTCGTAGACCTCTTGGAGGTGGTGCGAGATGAACAGGAAGGCGACACCCTGGCGGCGCAGTTCGAGCAGCTTGGTGAAGAGCCGGTCGATGCCGCCCGCGTCGAGCTGTGCGGTGGGCTCGTCGAGGATGATCAGCCGGGCGCCGAAGGACAGGGCGCGGGCGATCTCCACGAACTGCCGCTGCTCGACGCCGAGGTCCTTCGCCCGGGTCTGGGGGTCCACGTCGACGCCGTACTCCCCCAGCAGCGCCCGGGCCTCCTCGCGCAGGGCGCGCCACCGGATGCGCCCGGTGCCCTGGAAGCGGCCCAGGTAGAGGTTCTCGGCGACCGTCAGATGCGGGACCACCATCGACTTCTGGTAGACGCAGGCGACCCGGCGCTGCCAGGCCTGGGTGTCGCCGTAGCCGGGGGCGGGTTCGTCGGAGAAGGTCACCTCGCCCTCGTCCGGGCGCTCCATGCCGGTGAGGACGGACACCAGCGTGGACTTGCCCGCCCCGTTGCGTCCGACGAGGGCGTGCGCCTCCCCGGGGCGCACGGCCAGGTGGGCGTGGTCCAGGGCGACGGTGGGTCCGAAGCGTTTGACGATGCCCCGCGCCCGGACCACGGTGGGCTGTGCTGCCGCTGTCATCACTACTTCTTTTCGAGCTGGTTGGCCCACAGCTTCGGGTCGTCGACGTTCTTCTTGGTGACCAGCGGCGCCGGAAGCTGGTCCTCCAGACCGTTCTCGATCTTGACGATCTTCGAGCCGTGGTTGGTCGGTCCGGGCTTGAACTTCTCGCCGTTCAGCGCCGCCTTCGCGTAGTTCAGGGCCCACTGGGCGTAGAGGTCGGCGGGCTGGGAGAGGGTGGCGTCGATCTTCCCGGAGCGGATCGCGTCCAGCTCCTCCGGTATGCCGTCGTTGGAGATGATCGTGATGTGGCCCGTCCGGCCCGCGGGCTTGAGCAGCTTCTTCTGCTCCAGCAGCGCCAGGGTGGACTGCAGGAAGGCGCCGCCCGCCTGCATGTAGATGCCGTCGAGCTTGTGGTGCTGGGCCAGCAGGCTCTGCAGCTTCGCGGAGGCGACGTCGCCCTTCCAGTCGGTGGGCAGCTCGTGCACCGTGATGCCGGGATACTTCTTCTTCATGCAGGAGGCGAACGCCTGCGAGCGGTCGCGGCCGTTGATGGAGCTGAGGTCGCCCTGGAGTTCGGCGACCCGGCCCTTGCCGCCCAGCTGTCGGCCGAGGTATTCGCACGCCTTGGTGCCGTACGCCCGGTTGTCGGCCCGCACCACCATGTAGATCTTGCCGGAGTCGGGACGGGTGTCCACGCTGATGACGGGGATCTTCTTCTCCTCCAGCTGCTCCAGGGTGGAGGAGATGGCCCCGGTGTCCTGGGGCGCCATGACGATCGCCTTGGCGCCCTGGTCGGTGAACGCCTGGACGTTGGAGACGAGCTTGGAGATGTCGTTCTGCGAGTTGGACAGCGGGAGCGCGGAGACCGTGCCCTTGTCGATGCCCTTCTCCAGGTACTGCTGGTAGGAGTTCCAGAAGTCCGTGTCGGTGCGCGGCATGTCGATACCGACCTTGCCGCCTCCGGCGCCGTTGCTCTCACGGTTGCAGCCGGCCAGCCCGGCGACGGCGAGCAGCACGGCGCAGGCCGCGGCTCCGGTCGTGCGGAGTCTCGTCATCGAGTCCCGTCCTTGGTCGAGTGGTGCGACGTGCGTGGTGCGGGGTGCGATGGTGCGCGGTGCGGATGTCTGGTGCAGTGGTGCGGTCGTGCGGGGTGCGGTCGTGCGGGGTGCGGTCGTGCGGGGTGCGGCGCCGCGCGGGGCGGTGTGCGGTGCGGGCGCGGCGGCGCGGTGTGGTGCGGTGGCGCGGTTCGGTGCGGTGGCGCGGTTCGGTGCCGCGCGGCGCGTCGTACGGCGCGGGAGCGGCGGCCGGTGTGGGGCTCAGGTGGCCGGGCGCAGGCGCAGCCCCTGCATCCCGCCGTCGACGGCCAGCGCGGTGCCGGTGACGGCCGCGGCGGCGGGACTCGCCAGATACGCGACGGCCGCGGCGACCTCCTCGGCCGACACCAGCCGCCCGGTCGGCTGACGGGCCTCCAGGGCGGCGCGCTCGGCCGCCGGATCGGCGGCCTGGCCGAGCAGCCGCCCCACCCACGGGGTGTCGACGGTGCCGGGGTTGACGCAGTTGACGCGGACGCCCTCGCGTACGTGGTCGGCGGCCATGGCGAGGGTCAGCGACAGCACCGCGCCCTTGCTCGCGCTGTACGCGGCGCGCTGCGGCAGTCCGGCGGTGGCGGCGATCGAGCAGGTGTGGGTGATCGAGACGGCGCCGGGCCGGTCGGCCGCCGCCGCGCGCAGATGCGGCAGCGCGGCCCGCGCGGTGCGCACCAGGCCCAGCACGTTGACGTCCAGCAGCCGCTGCCACTCCTCGTCGGAGTTGTCCTCGACGGTGCCGATCGCGCCGATCCCCGCGTTGCCGACGACGGTGTGCAGGGCGCCGAATTCGGCCACCACCGCTTCCACCGCGGTCCGTACTCCCTCGTCGGAGGTGACGTCCGTCTTGACCGGCAGGGTGCCGGCCGGGGCGCCCGACGGGTCCCGGTCGAGCACGGCGACCCGCGCACCGCGGTCGCGCAGCGTGGCGGCGATGGCGGCGCCGATGCCCGAGGCGCCGCCGGTGACGAGCGCGGCCAGCCCTTCGAAGTCGCCGGTGGGGCTCAAGGGGTCTCCTCCTGTCGTACGGACTGCGGTGCCGACTGCGGCGCCGCCTGCGGTGCGGCGTTCCGGGCCTGCCATTCGGGCCCGTCGGGAAAGCGGTAGGCGGCGATCGACTCGGGGAGCATCCGGGCGGAGAAGCCCGGGGCGGCCGGTGCGCGGTACCGGCCCCCCTCGACGACCACCGGATCGGCGAAGTGCTCGTGGAGGTGGTCGACGTACTCGATGACCCGGTCCTCCCAGCTGCCCGAGACGGCCACGAAGTCGAACATGGCCAGATGCTGTACGAGTTCGCACAGCCCGACGCCGCCCGCGTGCGGGCACACCGGCACCCCGTGCTTGGCGGCGAGCAGCAGGATCGCCAGGTTCTCGTTGACCCCGGCCACGCGCGCCGCGTCGATCTGCACGAAATCGACGGCTTCGGCCTGAAGCAGCTGTTTGAAGACGACGCGGTTGGCGACATGCTCACCGGTGGCGACCTTGACCGGCTGCCCGGCGCGGATGGCGGCGTGACCGAGGACGTCGTCCGGGCTGGTCGGCTCCTCGATCCAGTGCGGGTCGTACGGCGCCAGCGCGCGCATCCAGCGCAGCGCCTCCGCGACGTCCCAGCGCTGGTTGGCGTCGACGGCTATCCGGATGTCCGGGCCGACCGCCTCGCGGGCCAGCCGCATCCGTCTGAGGTCCTCGTCGAGGTCGCCGCCCACCTTGAGCTTGATCTGATCGAAGCCGTCGGAGACCGCCTCCTGCGCCAGCTTGATCATTTTCTCGTCGGAGTAGCCGAGCCAGCCCGCCGAGGTGGTGTAGGCGGGGTAGCCGCGCTCGCGCAGGCGCGCGGCGCGCTCGGCGCGGCCGGGCTCGGCGGCGCGCAGGATCTCCAGCGCCTCGTCGCGGGTGAGGGCGTCGCTGAGATAGCGGTAGTCGACGAGGTCGGCCAGCTCCTCGGGCGACATGTCGGCCAGGAACTGCCACAGCGGCTTTCCGGCCTGCCGGGCAGCGAGGTCCCAGGCGGCGTTCACCACCGCGCCCGCCGCCATGTGCATGACGCCCTTCTCCGGGCCGAGCCAGCGCAGCTGCGAATCGTGGGTGAGGTCGCGGTAGAGGTCGGCCAGTCCGGCCGCGGTGAGCGGGGCGGGGCGGCCGACGACATGGGGGCGCAGGGAGTCGATGGCGGCGGCGGTCACGTCGTTGCCGCGGCCGATGGTGAAGACGAAACCGTGGCCTTCCGCCCCGGCGGTGCCGTCGGTGGTGTCATCGGCGTCCGTACGGAGCACCACATAGGCAGCGGAGTAGTCGGGGTCCGGATTCATGGCGTCCGAGCCGTCGAGCTGCTCCGAGGTGGGAAACCGGATGTCATGGACCTCGAACTCAGTGACGGTCGGGCGCAAACTCAATGGGGGGCTCCCTGAACGACGCGCAATAGAACATCGGACCTTTATCGGTGATCCGATGTATAGCGCTGACTTGGGGGTCTCGTCCAGAGGTGTGCCGCAACTTTCGGGAAACAGGTCGGATGAATGAGTGTGGGTTCCTGTACGGGGGCTGCGGCGGGGGCCCCTCGAAGCCGTAGGCTTGGGGCGCACGCAAACGAACTGCAACCGGGGGCGGCACCATCCCGTCCGCCCCGGTCGGAAGGAGGCGCTGGGTGATCGAGCTTGAGGGGGTTCCCGAGCTGATCGACCCGGTCATGATCTGTGCCTTCGAGGGCTGGAACGACGCCGGAGACGCCGCCTCCACCGCGGTCGGGCACCTGGACCGGGAGTGGAAGGGCGAGGTCTTCGCCTCCCTCGACGCCGAGGACTACTACGACTTCCAGGTGAACCGGCCCACCGTCGCGCTGGACAACGGGGTCCGCAAGATCACCTGGCCGACCACCCGGCTCTCCGTGGTCCGCGCGGAGGGCGGCGAGAAGACCCGCGACCTGGTGCTGGTGCGCGGTATCGAGCCGAGCATGCGGTGGCGGTCGTTCTGCAACGAGATCCTCGGCTACGCCCATGAGTTGGGCGTCGAGATGGTCGTCGTCCTCGGGGCACTGCTCGGCGACACGCCGCACACCCGGCCGGTGCCGGTCAGCGGTGTCACCTCCGACCCGGACCTGGCCCGCAGCCTCGACCTCGAGGAGACCCGCTACGAGGGGCCGACCGGCATCGTCGGCATCCTCCAGGAGGCCTGCACCCACGCCGGTGTCCCCGCGGTGAGCCTGTGGGCGGCCGTCCCGCACTACGTCTCCCAGCCGCCGAACCCGAAGGCGACCCTGGCCCTGCTGAACCGCCTCGAGGATCTGATCGGCGTCCGCATCCCGCTCGGCGAGCTGACCGAGGACGCGCGCGCCTGGCAGCTCGGCGTGGACCAACTGGCCTCGGAGGACAGCGAGGTCGCCGAGTACGTCCAGTCGCTGGAGGAGGCCCGGGACACTGCGGAGCTGCCGGAGGCGTCGGGCGAGGCGATCGCGCGCGAATTCGAGCGCTACCTGCGCCGCCGGGACGGCTCACCGGGCACGCCGGGCGGCCATGCGACGGAGACGGGCACCGGCGGCGTGGCCGACGGCCGCGAGGGCGCCCCGTACCTGCGCGACCCCGGCAGCGGCCACCCCCGCCCCCGGAAGCCGTCCGCGAAGGACGACGACGAGGGCGCTGGCGAGCCCGGCGGGAGCGACGAGGACGCGGGCAGCACCGGCCCGGACGACCGCCCGGACGACCGGGGCTGACCCCGGCGAGCGCCCGGGCCGCCCTCGGGGGACCGGGGCCCTCGGGGGACCGGGGCGAGGCAGGGCTGCGGTGAAGCCCCCAGGACCCGGGGTCCTGGGGGCTTCACTCCTGGGGTCGGGGTGCCGGGCTGAGGCGCTGAGGCCTACAGGGCTACGCCCAGCAGGGCGTCCACCGCCCGGGATACCAGGCCCGGGGCTCCCTCGTCCGGGCCGCCGGAGGACGACTGGGCGGCGGCCCAGCGGTCTACGGCCGCCAGGGCCGCCGGGGAGTCGAGGTCGTTCGCCAGGGCCTCCCGCACCTCCTCCACCAGCGCGTCCGCCGACGGGCCGTCCGGCCGGGAGACGGCGGCGCGCCAGCGGGCGAGGCGGGCCTCGGCGTCCCGCAGGACGCCGTCGGTCCACTCCCAGTCCGAGCGGTAGTGGTGGGCCAGCAGGGCGAGCCGGATGGCGGCCGGGTCGACGCCGTCGCGGCGCAGCGCGGAGACGAAGACCAGATTGCCCTTGGACTTGGACATCTTCTCGCCGTCCAGCGCGACCATCCCGGCGTGCACGTAGGACTGGGCGAACGGCCGCTCGCCGGTGAGGACCTGGGCGTGCGAGGCGCCCATCTCGTGGTGCGGGAAGGCGAGATCGGAGCCGCCGCCCTGGACGTCGAAGCCCATGCCGAGGTGGTCGAGGGCGATGGCCACGCACTCGATGTGCCAGCCGGGGCGGCCGCGGCCGAGCGAGCCGCCGTCCCAACTCGGCTCGCCCTCACGGGCGGCCACCCACAGCATCGGGTCCAGCGGGTTCTTCTTGCCCGGGCGCTCCGGGTCGCCGCCGCGCTCGGCGGACAGCAGCCGCATGGCCTCGGCGTCGAGGCGGCTGACCGAGCCGAAGGCGGGGTCCGACTCCACGGAGAAGTAGATGTCGCCCTCGACCTCGTAGGCCGCGCCCGCGTCCCGCAGCCGCTCCACCAGCGGCACGATCCCCGGTATGGACTCGACGGCGCCGATGTAGTGGCGCGGGGGCAGCATCCGCAGGGCCGTCATGTCCTCGCGGAAGAGGGCGGTCTCGCGCTCGGCGAGGGCCGTCCAGTCGTCGCCGTTCGCCACGGCCCGCTCCAGCAGCGGATCGTCGATATCGGTGACGTTCTGGACGTAGTGGACCTGGCGCTTGGTGTCGAGCCACACGCGCTGAACGAGGTCGAACGCGTTGTAGGTCGCCGCATGACCCATGTGGGTCGCGTCGTACGGCGTGATGCCGCAGACGTAGATGCGGGCGACGGGGCCGGGGGTGAGGGTGATCGGTCCCCCGGTCGCGGTGTCGTGGATCCTCAGGTCGCGGCCTCTGCCAGGCAGGGCGGGAACCTCGGAAGCGGGCCAGGCATACATGCAATGAGCGTAACCGGATGCCAGTTCCGGATACGAACCGGACCGGCCCCGCTGACCGTTTGTTGGCCGGATAGGCGGTCTTGCGCATTCGGCCGCGAGCTGCTTTGCGGCCGCTCCGTAGCCGCCCCGTGAGCCCTCGGCTCAGACCGGCGGCCACGGAATGGCGGGCCACTGGCCGCTGGGCGCGGGGTGCACCCCGGTCCGCAGCAGGGCCGCCACCCGGGCCCGCAGCGCCTCGATCTCGGCCTCGGTGATCAGCTTCGCCAGCCGGGCGTGGAGCGGGCCGTCGTCGGCGAGCTGGTCCGCCAGCCGCCGCAGCACCTCCAGCATGTCGTCCGGCAGCGGCTCCCCGGCCCACCCCCACAGCAGGGTGCGCAGCTTGTCCTCGGCGTTGAAGGTCACACCGTGATCAATCGCATAGAGCCGGCCACCCGCGGCGGGCAGCAGATGGCCGCCCTTGCGGTCGCCGTTGTTGATCACCGCGTCGAGTACGGCCAGCCGCCGCAGCCGTACGTCATCGGCGTGCACCAGCAGCGCGGTGCGGCCCTCGCCGACCTCCGCGAAGCCGACCGCCTTCCAGCCGGGGCCCGGCTCGTCGCCCTCGACGAGCGCGAGCAGTTCGGTTCCGTCGGCGGCCGACTCGCCGGTGCCGTCGAACTCATCGGAGCCCTGGGGCTCGCCGTCGGCCACCTCGACCCACAGCTGGCACATGCCCTGCCCGTACGGCCCGTCGCGCAGCACGGTGGGCGGGACCAGGCCCCAGCCGGTCGCCTCGGAAATCTCGTACGCCGCGACCTCGCGCTGCGCGAGCGTGCCGTCCGGAAAGTCCCACAGCGGCCGCTCCCCCGCCACCGGCTTGTAGACGCAGGGGGCGCTGTGGCCCTCGTACTCGACCGTGCAGTAGAGCACCGCGTTGGACGCCTCGCGGACCCGGCCGCGCACCGTCAGCTCGCCCCGGGCCAGCAGCTCGGACGGCTCGGGGGGCGTCAGGCTTCGCGGCGGTATCCGTTCTGGCGCGGACATACGTGTCCTTCCGGGTCGAGCGGCAGGCTGCACAGCGGGCAGGGCGGCCGGCCGGCGTTGACGACGTCCAGCGCCCGCTTGGCGAAGGCGCGTGCCTGGGTGCCGGTGAGCCGCACCCGCAGCATGGGAGGCCCGTTCACGTCGTCCTGCAGGAGCCGTTCCTCGGCCTCGGCGAGGTCCTCCTCGGACTCGGCTTCCAGCTCGACGAGCGCCTGCGCCTCCACGATCATGCGCTGCTCCTCGCCGTCCCAGGCGAGGGCCATGGTGCCGACGCGGAATTCCTCTTCCACGGGGGCGTCCAGCGGTGCGGTGTCGCTGAGTTCGGAGGGGGCGACGGCCGGTACCGGCGCATTGCCGCCGGTGCGCCGCACCACCTCGTCGAGCAGCTCGTCTATCCGCTCGGCAAGCGCCGCGACCTGGGTCTTCTCCAGTGCCACGCTGGTGGTTCGGCCACCCGCGGACGCCTGCAGGAAAAAGGTACGGCGGCCAGGCAGCCCGACCGTACCGGCGACGAATCGGTCCGGCGGGTCATAGAGGAACACCTGACGGGACAACGTCCTGCTCCATTTGCGTCGACGGGTCGGCTGGTTGACTACGGGGTCGCGGCTGCCGCGGCGCGGCCGCGCCGCGGGACCACCCTACTGCGCCCGGAGATCATGGTGCCCCCGCGTCGCCGCCCACCGCCGCGTCCCCGCCACGGTCGGCGGGGGCGTCCGCCCGGGGCGCGAGCCCCGCGAAGTCGCCGGTGTCCCCCAGCCGTACGACGAAGGGGCGGGTGGGGGTGTAGCGGATCGCGGTGACCGAGCAGGGCTCGACCGAGATCCGCTGGAAGAGGTCGAGGTGGAGGCCGAGCGCGTCCGCAACGATCGCCTTGATGATGTCGCCGTGCGAGCACATCAGGTAGGTCGCGTCGGCGCCGTGCTCCTCCTCGACCCGGGCGTTCCAGTCGCGCACCGCGTCGACCGCGCGCGCCTGCATGGCGCGCATGGACTCGCCCCCGGGGAAGGCGGCGGCGGACGGATGCTGCTGGACGATGTTCATCAGCGGTTCATCGGCCAGCTCGGCGAGTTTGCGGCCCGACCAGTCGCCGTAGTGGCACTCCCCGATCCGCTCCTCGGCGTGCAGCGGCAGTTCGGGGCGGGCGGCGAGCAGCGGGGCCAGCGTCTCCTGGCAGCGCTGGAGCGGGCTGGCGACGGCGGCGGCGAGCGGCAGCCCGGCGAGCCGCCCGGGGAGCGCCGCGGCCTGGGCGGCGCCGCGCTCGTCGAGGGCGACGCCGGGGGTCCAGCCCGCGAGGACGCCGGCCGTGTTCGCGGTGGACCGGCCGTGCCGGACGAGGATCAGCGTGGGCATGCCTGCCACCCTACGACCCCTCCGGGCCCGCTCAGGGAGGGTGTGCGCCCGTCGTGTGCGCTTCCCCCCGGTGCGCTTCTTACCCGGGCGAGGCACAATGCCCCGCGTGATCGTGGATTGTGCCATCTACCAGGACGGGTGCCGCACCGAGGGACCCGCCGACTTCTCCGACGCCCTGGACCAGGCGCGTCTGACCGGGGACTCCTTCCTCTGGATCGGGCTGCACGAGCCGACGGAGAAGGAGTTCGAGCTGGTCACCAGCGAGTTCGGGCTGCACCCGCTGGCCGTGGAGGACGCGCTGACCGCGCACCAGCGGCCCAAGCTGGAGATCTATGACGACTCGCTGTTCCTCGTGCTCAAGCCGGTCCAGTACGAGGAGAAGGCCGGGACCGTCACCGCCGGTGAGCTGATGGTGTTCGTCGGTGACTCCTTCGTGGTGACCGTACGGCACGGCGAGGCCAATCCGCTGAGCACGGTGCGGGAGCGGCTGGAGCAGACCCCCGATGTGCTCCAGCACGGTCCGACGGCGGTGATGTACGCGGTCGCCGACGCGGTCGTGGACCACTACCTGGACGTCGCGGACGCCCTCCACGAGGACCTGGACGGCCTGGAGACCGAGGTGTTCGCACCGGACGGCAGCGGGGGCCAGAACACGGCGGGCCGGATCTACGCCTTCAAGCGCGAGGTGCTCGAATTCCGCCGCGCCACGGGCCCGTTGGCGGAGCCGATGACCCGGCTCGCGGGCGCGGGGGTGCCGTTCGTCCACGAGGGCTCGCGGCCGTTCTTCCGCGACGTCAGCGACCATCTGACCCGGGTGAACGAGCATGTGGAGGGCCTGGACCGGCTGCTGTCGGACATCCTCTCGGCCCATCTGGCGCAGATGGGCGTGCGGCAGAACGACGACATGCGGAAGATCTCCGCGTGGGCGGCGATGGCGGCGGTGCCGACGCTGATCGCCGGCATCTACGGCATGAACTTCACGCACATGTGGGAGCTGCGCCAGCCGTGGGGCTATCCGGCCGCGCTGGGGCTGATGGCCGGAGTGATCGCGCTGCTGTACCGCATGTTCAAGCGGCGCGGCTGGCTCTGAACGGGCCGTCGGCTGGCTCTGAACGGGCCGTACGCGGCCCGTACGCCGCCGCAGGTCGCCGTGGGGGCGGGGTCGGCTCAGGCGAACTCGGGCGCCTCGGGGGCGGCCGTCTCCGTGGCCCCCATCGCGTCCCGCCGCTCGGGCATCCGCAGCGTCACCATGCGGCGCCAGGCGCCCAGCCGCTCGTACCCGTACCCGGCCTTGATGCCCGCCGTCAGCACCGAGGTCTTCCGTTTCGACCAGCCGAGGATGCGCCCCATCTGCGTCAGCACGGCGAGGCTGACGCACCGGTGAACCTCCATTTCGACGAGCGCGCACTCCCGTAGCGCCCGCTGGATGGTCCGGCCGTACCCGGCGGCGGCCAGCCGCAGCAACTCCTCGTGGCAGTAGGCGAGGTGGTTCTCCTCGTCCTTGGCGATCATCGTGACCGCCCGGCCGACCTCCGGATGGTCGCCGAAGCAGTCGCGCAACATGGTCATCTGCGCGGCGGCGCGCTGCTCGGTGACCCGGCTGTGGGCGAGGTAGAGGACGATGTCGTGCTCGGTGAGCGGTTCGTCGCGGCGCAGCTTCTCGTGGGCGAGGCCGACGCCGCGGGCCTCCAGCAGCATGGTGTAGTCCGTCGCCCACGGCACCTCCACCGGTTCCAGGCCGCGCTTGCGGAGCAGGGCGTTGAAGATCCGGCCGTGCTTGTCCTCGTCCGCGCCATGGCGGATGATCTTGGGCGCGAGGGCACGCTGGCTGTCGGGCACGAGCGCGGCGATCCGGCCGTTCTCCCAGCCGCCCTGCGCCTCGCCGCTGGCCGCGATGGAGCAGAACAGCCGGAACGACTCGTCGTTCCCGAGGATCTCCTGGAAGACGCTTTTCGCCGAGAGCATGACTGCCACCTCCGGGCACGGCATGCGCGATGGTCGCGATGTCCGCACTGAAAAGAGTCAAATGCCGGGTATCGGCAGTGGCAACAGGTGGGGCGTCCGGCTCATCCGTACGAGGGAATCACGAGCGAATACGGAGGGCCCCGCCGGACGCGTAACCCGGCGGCACCGGAGGCGTTGTGCTCGGTGACGGCCGTGGCGGGGAAGACCCCCGAGCCCCCACCACGGCCGCGGAAACATCCGCCGCGCGAGCCCGGCTACGCCAGCCCCGCGCGCTCCAGCGCCTCGACACCGGCCCGCAGCCCGGCCACCCGCTCCTCCAGCGTGAATCCCGCGGGGCTGAGCGACAGGGTGGTGACACCGGCCTCGGCGTACGCCCGCATCCGGTCGGCGATGCGCTCGACCGGGCCGAGCAGCGTGGTGGAGTCGATCAGCTCGTGCGGGACGGCCGCGGCAGCGCCCTCCTTGTCCCCGGCCAGGTACTTCTCCTGGATCTCGGCGGCCTCCTTCTCGTACCCCATGCGCTGGGCGAGCTTGTTGTAGAAGTTCTGCTTGGCGCTGCCCATGCCGCCCACGTAGAGCGCGGTGTACGGGCGGAACTGGTCGGCGAGGCCGCGGACGTCCTCGCCCACCGCGAGCGGGACGGTGGGCACCAGGTCGAAGCCGTCGAGGGTCTTGCCCGCCTTCTCCCGGCCCGCCCGCAGCGAGCCGAGGGTGGTCGCCTCGGCGTGCTCGGGGGCGAAGAAGATGACCAGCGCGCCGTCGGCGATCTCGCCGGTCTGCTCCAGGTTCTTCGGGCCGATGGCCGCGATGTAGAGCGGGATGTACTCGCGCACCGGGTGCACGGTGAGCTTGATGGGCTTGCCCGGACCGCCGGGCAGCGGCAGGGTCCAGTTGGCGCCCTCGTGGGTCAGCCGCTCGCGCGACATCGCCTTGCGGATGATCTCCACGTACTCGCGGGTGCGGGCGAGCGGCTTGTCGAACCGCACGCCGTACCAGCCCTCCGAGACCTGCGGCCCCGAGACGCCGAGGCCGAGGCGGAACCGGCCGCCGGAGAGGGAGTCGAGGGTGGCGGCGGTCATCGCCGTCATCGCGGGCGTACGGGCCGGGATCTGGAAGATGGCCGAGCCGACGTCGATGCGCTCGGTCTGCGCGGCGACCCACGAGAGCACGGTGGCGGCATCCGATCCGTACGCCTCCGCGGCCCAGCAGACCGAGTAGCCGAGCCGGTCGGCCTCGCGCGCCACCGCGAGGTTGTCCGCGTCCATCCCGGCGCCCCAGTAGCCGAGGTTGATTCCGAGCCGCATACCCATGGTGCCGCACCTCTTACTGATCAGTAACGTCGCTGTTCCGGGGACTCTAGCGCGCGAACCCGCGGTACGTCAGGGGTGGGTTATCCACAGGCTGACACGGTCCGCTTTCCGGCCAGTAATCTCGATGTTCATGGAGCGACGTACATGGAGCTAAGGCACCTGGGCCGCACCGGCCTGCGCGTATCCCGGCTCGGGCTCGGCACGCTCACCTGGGGGCGGGACACCGGCGAACATGAGGCGGCGGACCAGCTCAAGGCGTTCTGGGAGGCGGGCGGGACGCTGGTCGACACCGCCGATGTGTACGCGGGCGGAGAGGCGGAGTATCTGCTCGGGCGGCTGCTGGAGGGGCTGGTGCCGCGGCGCGATCTGCAGATCGCCACCAAGGCGGGCAGCGTCCCCCACCCGGACCGCCGCTTCGACGGCTCCCGCGGCCATCTCCTGGCGGCCCTGGACGCCTCGCTGGAGCGGCTGGGCACGGACCACGTCGACCTGTGGCAGGTGCACGCCTTCGACCCCGTCACCCCGCTCGAGGAGACCCTGCAGGCACTCGACATAGCGGTCAGCAGCGGGCGGGCGCGGTATGTCGGCGTGTCCAACTTCTGCGGCTGGCAGCTCGCCAAGGCCGCCACCTGGCAGCTGGCCTCCTCCGGTGCCCACACCCGGCTCGCCAGCACCCAGATGGAGTATTCGCTGCTCCAGCGCGGCGTCGAGCGCGAAGTGCTCCCCGCCGCCCTGGACCTCGGCATCGGCCTGCTGCCCTCCTCGCCCCTGGGGCGTGGCGTACTGACCGGAAAGTACCGCCACATGACGCCCTCCGACTCCCGTGGCGCCTCCGAGCTCGCCGCCTTCGTCGCCCCGTACCTCGACGAGGAGGCGAGCCGGATCGTCGACGCCGTGGCCATCGCCGCCGACGGCCTGGCCACCAGCGCCCTGCATGTCGCGCTCGCCTGGGTGCGCGACCGCCCGGGCGTGACCGCGCCCATCGTGGGCGCGCGCAACGCCCAGCAGTTGCGCACGGCGCTGTCGGTGGAGGCCCTTAGTCTTCCGGACGAGATCTGCCAGGCGCTCGACGATGTGTCGGCGCCCGTGCACCGCTATCCCGATCAGGACTGGAGCACGCTGTGACGACCGACCACCTCGCCGGCGACCCCCCGCCCGAGGAGGCCACCGAGGCGAGCGCGGACCGCGCCGCGCCCGCCGATGCCCAAGCGGCGCCGTCGGCGCCGGGGAGCCCCGCCGACGGGCCCGACGCCGCGTCAGCAGCCGCCCGGCCGGGCGGCGAGCCGGATGAGGCCGCCCCCGCGGACGCGGACAGCGCCACGGCAGGATCGCTCCAGCCCGAGGCCGGGGGCGGCGCCCCCGGGGACGCAGACGCGGACGCCGAGTCCGGGGCCGATGCCGAGCCGGCGGGGACCGGCACCGCCGCACCGGGGGGCCCGGCTCCTGCGGATGTCCCCGGGCAGACACCCGGCGGGGCCGGTTCGCCGAACGCACCGGCATCAAACGCACCGGCATCAGCGGCCGCGCCGGAAGGCCCCGAGCAGCCCGGCCCCACCGGGGACGCCGCCGGGGCCGGTACAGCGGACGCGGAGGGCACTACGGCAGAGCCCGGCCGGTCCGGCGACGAGAGCACCGCACCGGGGGGCCCGGACGCGGGCGACGGGCGTGCGGCGGGGTCCGGCGGCTCGGAGGACGCGGACGCCCCCGGGCAGACGTCCGCCGGAGCCGCTCCGGCGGGCGGGGCGGGGTCCGGCGGGCGGTCGGCTGCCGCCGAGGCGCTGGCCGCCGCCGTGCGGGCCGTGGAGAGCGGGGAGCGGTCGGCGGCGTCGTTCTTCAACGAGCCCCGTCCGGCCGCGCCCGCCCGGCCACGCGCGGCCGCCGCTCCCGCGCGCGAACCGGCCCGTACCCCCGGCCCGGCTCCCGTCCCGCCGCCGGTGCGGCCTGCGGCGGCGGGAGTCGACGGAGTCCGGGAGGTGCTGGCGGCGGGCGGGGCGCCCGAGGCGCTCGCCGTCCCGGTCGCCGAGACCCTGGGCGAGCGCGCCGCCGAGGCGTTGCGCGAGGACCCCTGGCAGCTGCTCGCCGTGCCCGGGGTGCGCCCCGAGCAGGCCGATGGGTTCGCCCGTGCCCTGCTGGGGCCGGACTGCGGGCCGGGCGACGAGCGCCGCTCGCAGGCGCTCACCGGGTGGTTGCTGGAGCGCGCCGCCCTCGAAGGGCACACCGCGCTGGAGTCGTCCGCCCTGCGGGCCGCGCTCGCCAAGGTGTCCGTACCGGACCCGGACGAGGCGCTGCGGACGGCCATCGCGGGCGGCGGGGTGCTGGTCTTCCAGGACGCCCTGGAGGCGCCTGCGGGCGCCCGGCCCGCCACACCCGCCGCGCCCGACGACGAGGAGGCCGAGCAGCCGGTCCGGGTGCTGCTGGGGCTCGACCGGTACGCGCTGGCCGAGGAGAGCCTGGCGGACGGGTTCGCGCGGCTGATCAGCACCTTCGTCGACGCGCACGAGTCCGCGCCGGGCTGGGAGGCGGCCGCCACCGCCGCGCCGTCCCCGTCCGCGGCGGAGCTGATCCGTACCGCCGCGGCACACGGCCTGGTCACGCACAGCGGCGGCGAGGCCGCCCGGGCCGAACCGGCGGCGCTGGTCGCCGCCGCGCAGTCGATGGGGCTGCGGGTCTGCGCCGCCGCGCACAGCGAGGACGGCAGGCGGCGGCTGGCCACGGAGGTCGGCGCCGACGCGGCCGTCACCGTCGCCGGGCTGCTCTCCGGCAGCGAGGGCCCGGGGCGCGACGAGGAGGGTGCGCTGGCGGTCGACCTGATCGCCGTGCTGGACGCCCCCCAGCTGGACGTGGAGACGGCGGCGATGCTCGTCGAATCCCTGCCGGACGGCGCCCGGCTGGTGCTGAGCGGGGATCCGGGCGTGCTGTGGTCGGCCGGGCCCGGCCGGGTCTTCGCGGACCTGGTGGCGGCCCGCCGCTGCCCGCAGGTCGTCTCCCGGACGCCCGACCCGGGGCCGATCGGCGAGCTGGTCTCGGGCATCGGCATCGGTGAGCTGAACCAGGTGGAGGCACCGGGCAAGGAGGTCGTGATCGTCCCCGTGCGCGACGCGGGCGAGGCGGTGCACCGCACCGTGCAGCTGGTCGCGGCCTCGGTGCCGCGAGCGATCGGCGTGCCGTCGGAGCAGACGCAGGTGATCACTCCGGGCCATGGTGGCGCGGCCGGGACGCGGGCCCTCAACGCCGCCCTGAAGGAGCGGCTGAACCCCGGCCCCGGCCGGTTCGCCGGATTCGACCCTGGCGACCGCGTCGCCTACACCCCGGCGCCGGGCCGTGCCCTCCCGGGCACCGTGGTGTCGGCGGACGCCGAGGGGCTGCGGCTGGACTGCGCGGGTGCGCCGGTGGTGGTGCCCCGTGAGCAGGTCGGCGACCTGGTGCGGCACGGCTGGGCCCTCACCGCGCACCAGGCGGCCGGAATGCGCTGGTCCGCGGCGGTCGTGGTGCTGCCGGGGGACGCGGCGGCCGGGCTGACCCGGGCCTGGGTCTACACGGCCTTCAGCCGGGGTGAGCGGCATCTGTCCGTGGTGCACGGCGCCGAGGCGGCGCTGCCACGGGCGGTCGCGGAGATCCCGTTCAAGGACCGCACCACGCGCCTGCGGTCCCTGCTCCAGACCCAGACGCCGCCCCCGGGATGACGGGCGATACGGGCCCTCGGGCCGCGGGGCGCGCGGCCGGAGGGCCCGGGGTGCGGCGTGGTGCGGCCGGGTTCAGCTCCCCG
Organism: Streptomyces sp. NPDC007983; assembly: GCF_042958345.1. NCBI lineage: Bacteria > Bacillati > Actinomycetota > Actinomycetes > Kitasatosporales > Streptomycetaceae > Streptomyces > Streptomyces sp. NPDC007983. The sequence goes on along the minus strand of NZ_JBIBJI010000012.1, from coordinate 159,179 downwards.
GGCCCAGCACCTCGAGATCGTCCTCGTCCTCCTCGTCCAGCTCCTCGTCGAAGACCGAGCTGACGTCGAAACGGCACACGATCTGCTCCGGGTCGGCCTGGTCGAACGGGGCGGACAGCCATTCGCCCGGTTCGGCCGTCTCCTCGACGGCCGAGACCCAGAGGGTCGAGTCGCCCTCCTCCAGGCCGAACTCCTTGTGCCGGGAGGCGATCTCGTCCGGCTCGAACTCGCCGAAGACGACCCCGAGGGCGGCGTGGACGCTTTCACCGGCGCCGGCCGTCCCACCGCCCAGGCGGCCGCCCCCGGTGTCGAGGTCCGGATCGAGGTCGACGATGCGCTGGGCCTGCGACAGCAGCCGCTGCGGTTCGACGACCGCGTAGTCCCGGCGGATCAGCACGCTGAGCGCGCTGGGTTCGTCCGGTCCCGCGTAGGCGGGCAGGGTGTCGTCGCCCGGGATCTCGAAGGGCGTGACTTCGTCGTAGGTGTCGTAGAGCAGCTCGTCGTAGACCTCGGCTGCCGCCGCCAATTCGTTGAATGCGGCGTAGACGGCCGGGTCGCCTTCCCCCGACCGGCGTTCGACGGCGTCGAGGTGACGGTCCAGTGCGACTTTCACCGCTTCGGCGGCGGCGCGTACCTCGGCAGCGGATGGCTGCGCAGCATCAGACATAGTGCAGACGCTATCCGTACCAGGGCAGTTCCCGCACAATAGATGCGATGCCGGAATACGAATTCTGCGACGTGTATGTGCCACGCGGGGTGTCCCGCAACGCCACTACCCGCCTGCTCACCGACCATGCCGAATACGGACACTGGGAGTTGGATCGACTGAGACTCAACCCCGACGGCAGCCGAAGAGTGCGGCTGCGGCGCCGCATCATCCGCCAGCTCCGCGCCACCTGGTGACGCACAGCGGGCCCCGCACGATGCGGGGCCCGCTGCGATCGGACCGGATCAGACCAGGTCAGACAGGGTAGGCGAGATCAGCGCCGGGCGACGCGCGCCCGGCGGTAGATCACCGTGCCCGCGAGCAGCATGCCCGCGGCGGCCGGAATGGCCAGTTCCATCGGTCCGGCACCGGTGTGGGCGAGCTGCTCGCTGCCCGTGAGGTGGGAACCGCCGAGGTTCGCGGCCTGGTCGGCGCCGTGCGCTCCGTTCTGGCCGTTCCCGTTCCCGTTCCCGTTGCCGTTGCCGTGGCCGTTGCCGTTGCCGTTGCCACCGTTGTTGCCGTGGTTGCCTGGGGTGTCATCGCCCGGCTGGCCCGGGTGGTTCGGCTGGCCGGGGGTACCGGGCTGACCCGGGTTACCGGGGTTGCCCGGGGTTCCGGGGTTACCAGGATTCCCGGGGTTACCAGGGTTTCCCGGGTTGCCGGGGTTACCAGGATTCCCCGGGTTGCCGGGGATCCCGGGGTTGCCCGGGTTGTTCGGTACGGCGTCGACCACGCCGTCGCAGTCGCCCCCGCTGCTGTTCCCGGCCGCGATCACACCGATGTTGTTCCCGCACACATGGACCGGAACGTGCACCGGAGCCTGGATGTTGTTGCCGGAGCCGACCCCCGGCGAGGTCTGGGTGGCGCCCTGGGCGGAGGAGCCCCCCGCCTGGGAGCCACTGGCCGAACTGCCGGATCCGCCGGAGCCGCTGCCCGAGCCCCCGGAGCCCGCCTGCGCACCGCCGCCGCACCGGGCCTCGTTCATGAACCCGAGGACGTTCACGGTGTTCCCGCACAGGCTCACCGGCACATGCACCGGAGCCTGGATGTTGTTGCCCGACACGACCCCGGGCGAGTACCCGGCGCCGCCGTTCGCCCCCGAATCCGCATGGGCGTAGCCCCCGGTCACGGCCAGCACGCCGCTCGCCGCCGCTACGGTGATCAGGCCCTTTTTCGCAACCTGTCGCATAACTCTTCGCTCCCCTGCCGGTGGCCCGGCCGGAACGCGTGCGGGCGGTGTCGCCCGCACCCCCATGCCCGGGCGGCCCCGGAGTGCGTGGCGCACACTCCGGGCCCGCCGGGATCACGTTCCGGTGGACCGTGACTCAACGTCACGTGATCGATGCGGTAGTCGCCGAAGGCCGGGGTTCTTCATCCCGCCCCCTCTTCGGCATCGCGGCCCGGTCACGAGCCGCACACCCCATGTAACGAGGAGGGAGCAATCAAGCTATCAAGCTACGACAGCATTCACCCTTTGTGATGCATTCGGTATGTGTGATCGATTAGGCCATCCGGGAAGGGCTCAGCACCCGTCCAGGAACCGGTCGAGGACCCGCACGCCGAACTTCAGCCCGTCCACCGGCACCCGCTCGTCCACCCCGTGGAACATCCCGGCGAAGTCCAGCTCCGGGGGCAGCCGCAGCGGCGCGAAGCCGAAGCAGCGGATGCCGAGGTCGTCGAAGGACTTGGCGTCCGTACCGCCGGAGAGGCAGTACGGCACCGCGCGCGCGATCGGGTCCTCGGCCTTGAGCGCCGTCTGCATGGCCTCGACCAGCGCCCCGTCGAAGCTCGTCTCCAGTGCCTTGTCCGCGTGCACGTCCTCGCGCTTGACCCGCGGGCCGAGGATGCGGTCGAGGTCGGCCAGGAACTCGTCCTCCAGACCCGGCAGGAAACGGCCGTCCACATGGGCCGTCGCCTGCCCGGGGATCACGTTGACCTTGTAACCGGCGCCGAGCATGGTCGGCGCGGCGGTGTTCTGCAGCGTCGCCCCGATGAGCTTCGCGATCCCGCCGAGCTTGGCCAGCGTCTCGTCCATGTTCTCCGGGTCGAGCGGGGTACCGAGCGCGTCGGACAGCTCGTCCAGGAAGGACCGTACGGTCTTGGTCACCCGGATCGGGAACTTGTGCCGGCCGAGCCGCCCGACCGCCTCCGACAGCTCGGTGATGGCGTTGTCGTTGTTGGTCATCGAGCCGTGGCCCGCGGTGCCGTCCACCGTGAGCCGCATCCAGTGCATGCCCTTCTGGGCGGTCTCGATCAGGTACAGCCGCAGGTCCTCATTGACGGTGAAGGAGAAGCCGCCGACCTCGCCGATCGCCTCCGTCACGCCCTCGAACAGCTCCGGGTGCTGGTTCACCAGGTGCCGCGCGCCGAACACGCCACCGGCCTCCTCGTCGGCGAGGAAGGCGAGCACGATGTCGCGCGGGGGCTTGCGGCCGGTGCGCAGCCGCTCCCGTACGACCGCGAGCGTCATGGCGTCCATGTCCTTCATGTCCACCGCGCCCCGGCCCCAGACGCAGTCGTCGACGATCTCGCCGGAGAAGGGGTGGTGGGTCCAGTCCTCGGCGTTGGCCGGGACGACATCGGTGTGGCCGTGGATGAGCAGCGCGGGCCGGGACGGGTCCTCGCCCTCGATGCGCGCCACGGTCGAGGCCCGGCCCTTGCGCGACTCGAAGATCTGCGGTTCGAGCCCCACCTCGGCGAGCTTCTCGGCGACGTACTCGGCGGCGGCCCGCTCGCCGGGGCCGGAGTGGTCGGGGCCGTAGTTACTGGTGTCGATCCGGATCAGATCACGGCACAGATCGACGACCTCGTCCTCGCCTTTGACCGTTCCGGCTTTCGTCCCGCCCGCTTGCGACTCACTCACGCTGCCTCCTCATCGTTCCCTGCCCCCGGGCCGGGTCCACCCGGACCGGCCCGCCGCGGGGCTATCCCGCCATCCTCCCCCTCCCGACGCCGCAGCCCAAGGCCGCAATGCTGCCGTCATGCTCCCGTCACACAGCGACGGACCGCCGGCCGCCGCCCTCCGCGCAACCGTCCGCGTGATCGAGCACGCTCTGATGTTTGCTATGGTTTTCCACGTCGGAACGGCCGCGGGTCGGACGGCAGACACCTGGTCCGGGTGGCGGAATGGCAGACGCGCTAGCTTGAGGTGCTAGTGCCCTTTATCGGGCGTGGGGGTTCAAGTCCCCCCTCGGACACGTACCCCTTCCCCACGGTTGCTTGTCGACCGTGGGGATTGTCGTTTTCGGGTCGCGCGTGAGTGCGCATGTCAGTCGGCCCGATCGGGTGACTCGACGCTGGTGGTGGGCGCGGGTGTCCCGGCCCTTGGGGAGCAGGCGGATAGGTTGAGCGCGATCCGGTCGCGGCAGGCGGTGCCGACCAGGCCGAATCTCCGGCCCCGCGGTCCAGTCGCAGCAGGGAGTGCCACCACCGGCATGGACGTTCTCTTCATCACGAGCGTGGCGGCGGTCGTCGCCGACCCGCCGCTGAGCCGCAAGCTGTTCATCGAAGCTCTTGGCCTCCCCCTGGAGGGGGAAGGCAACGGCTACTACTCCAGCGGGAACGTCCCCGGCAGCAAGCACTTCGGCCTGTGGCCCCTCTCGCAGGCAGCCGAGGCGTGCTTCGGCACGGCCCAGTGGCCCGCCGACCGGGTCGTCCCACAGGCATCGATCGAGTTCGAGGTGGCGAACGCGGAAGCCGTCACCGCCGCCGGTGCCGAGCTTCAGCGCGCGGGTTTCGACCTGGTGCACCAGGCCCGCACCGAGCCGTGGGGCCAGACGGTGGCCAGGCTTCTCACCGCGGACGGCTTGATCGTCGGTATTTCCTACGCCCCCTCCTTGCACGACGTGCAGGGCGACCAGCACTCCGGCTGAGCCCGGCCCGAGACCGGTGAAGGCAAAGCAGCATGATCTAGTGGCTGGTCACGCAGCCGCGGCGGCGCCTCGCGCGAACTGACACTGCGACGAGAGGGCGTACGCCGGGGTCCACTCGTCCGACTTCGTCCTGTCGCCCTGCAGCACGATGCGGCATCCTCGTGCCCATGCGAACGGGGGACCTACGTGGCGACGGCGGCAACAGCAGGCGCGGACACTACAGAGCATGGGCCCTGGTTACGGGAGCTGTCGCGGCCGTCGGGCTGATCTTCGCGAGGCCGGCTCACTGGCGCGGCGGAGCGAGCGCGGAACACCTGCTGGGGGTCGCCGGCACCGCCGTGGGCCTCGTCGTCGGTGTGGCGTCGCTTTACATTTCGTGGCTCGGCTACCGGGCCGACCGGCGCGAACACGCTGACAGCCTCGATCTGACGGCCATGACCGACGAACTGGCGCTGGCGGTGCGCACCCAGTGGCAGGCCGAGGCGAGGGTCCGGCGCCTCGACGAACCGTATGCACTGCCTGTCCCCTGGCAACCTGCCCGCGCCGACGTGGTGGAACCGTGGGCCATTCTCGTGCGTACTTCCACCAGAACACCCGCCGGCCAAGCCGCACGGCCGCCCGCCTGGTCCGGCGGCCCCGAGTGCCTGGCCGGCAGCGACGACGAGATCGTCGAGGTATTCACCGTCCGCGTACCGGGCAGACGCCTGCTGATCCTCGGTGAGCCGGGCGCGGGCAAGACGATGATGCTCGTACGCCTCCTGCTGGGCCTGCTCCAGTCGCGCGAGCCGGGCTCACCGGTCCCGGTCATCTTCCCCTTGGCTTCCTGGGACCCCGACCGCCGGGAACTCGACGCATGGCTGGCCGAACGCCTCGCCACCGACTACCCGGGCCTTGCCGCACCAGCTCCCGCTCCGGCCGCAGGCGGCGGACCCGGCCACGTCACGTCGCGTGCCCGCGCGCTGCTGGACCAGCGTCTGATCATTCCCCTGCTCGACGGATTGGACGAACTGCCCGCACACACCCGCGCCGTGGCCCTGGACGCCATCAACCGCACCCTGCCTCCGGGAACCCCGCTCGTCCTGACCAGCCGCACCGCCGAGTACCGGGCCGCCGTCGATCCGCCCGCCAACGCAGGCGTTCCCGTACGGCTCGCCAGGGCAGCCGGCATCGAACTCGAATCCGTGAACTCCGAAGAGGCCGCCGCCTATCTGCGCCGCGACGCCGGCGGTGAGGACACCCCTTCCGCGGGGCGCTGGCGGCCCGTACTCAGCCGCCTGCCCACCGGCACCCCCGTCAGCCAGGCCCTGCGCACCCCCCTGACGCTGTTCCTGGCCCGAACGATCTACAACCCGCGCCCCGGCGAACGCCCCATGGCGTTACCCGACCCGGCCGAACTGTGCGACACCACCCGCTTCCCCACCGCCGCGGCCATCCGCGCCCAGCTCTTCGACGGATTCATCCCCGCCGTCTACCGCCCCCTTCCCGGCCACCAGGCGCGGTGGACAAGCCGCCAGGCCCAGCAGACACTGGCCTTCCTGGCCAGACACTTGGAAGACGACCTGCACGGCGAAGCCGACCTCGCCTGGTGGCAGCTGCGGCTGGCGGTGCCCGAGACCACACGGCGGCTGCTGCCGGGCGCGGCCCTGGGTGCGGCGATGTTCCTGCTGACGCTCCTGAGCTTTGGCCTTACCGTTCTGGGTCTTTTCGCAGAGGACGGCCTCGGGGACCTGCTGGCGCTGTTCTGCGCCGCGCCCATGCTCCTGCTTCTTTACGGGGGCTGGGACGGTGGCCTGCCGGGGTCCCTGATCTGGGTGTTGGCCGTGTGCGCCGCCTACCTGCCCGCGGGATGGCTCCTCAGCCACGTGTTCCGGCGGCGAGAACGAAACACCCCGGCAGTGCGGGACCGCTGGTCCTGGAACCGCCGCTCCGTCTTGCTGGGGCTCGGGACCGCGATCCTCGTCGGCACGGTACTCGACTTTCTCCTCGACTCGGTGGCCGGCGTCGGCTGGGGTGCCGTGGCCGGGCTTGCGTGCTGGCTGGTCACAGCATGGAGCGTGACCCCAGCCGACCTCGCCTCGGTGACGAGTCCACAGGAACTGCTCCGGCTGGACCGCAGGGCTTTCTGGAGTTTCGTGCGCACCGGCGCCCTCCTCGGTCTTCTGGCAGGGTTCCTCCTGGGCATCCTGCTGGGGTATCTGAACGGTGACCTGCAAGACGTCGACCCCCTTGACGCACTGGGCGGCAGCGCTGTGTTCGGCTGCGGCATCGGCTTCTGGAGCGGGCTCGTCCTTGGTCTGGCCGCCGCCCTCCACCGCACCGCCTGGGGCGACTTCACTCTGAGCCGTCTCTACCTGGCTGCCCGGCACGGGGGCGCCTTGCCACGCCACTTCATGGCCTTCCTCGCCGACGCCCACCAAGTGCGCGGCGTCCTGCGGCAGGTCGGCCCCGTCTACCAGTTCCGCCACATCGACCTGCAACGCCGCCTCGCCCGGCACGCCGAAGCCCCGCCGCCACCGGCCGCGCCCCGGACGACACGTCCAGAAGACGCGGAGGGCCGCCCGCTGACGTAACTGCACGCCAGCAGTGCCCGCGGTCGGAAGGCCAGTGGCTGAATGAGCCGGGTGCTGAGCCAGCTTGCCCTCGTTGTCCGCCACCCAGCCCCGGACACACGTGGGCGCGTACGCGCTTCCCGCTTACTGACGGACGTTCCACAGCGGCGAGCCCTCTCCGAACCGCTGCTCGGGAATCGTCAGTGTGCTCGGGTTCTTACCTTCGGCGATGGGCCGGGCGGTTGCCGCCCGGAGAGAGGGTGAGCCCCACGATGTCCAGCACTGCGATGCGCCTGGCCCCCGCATCAGAAGGCACCTTCGGCGCTGCTGACGACCCGCGCCTCCCACCACGCGAAAGGGACAGACTTTCGTGTACGGACTTCCCGTCACCGATGATCAGCGAGGTACGGGGACCACGGCGTCCGGATGCACGAGAAGAACCCCCGTCTCCGGGCGTGCCACGCGACCTCTCGCGTACTCCCGGGCCTGGTCGCGCAGGTCGCGGCCGTCGTGTGCCCGGCCGCTGCTGCTTGCCGGACCAGTTCGGCACCCAAGAATCCGGGAACCACCAACGAGACGTGGCACCACAAAAGTTGAGCCAGAGCCTGAGGCTGCGTGTCACTGATCATCGCGGGATGCCTGGCGGGCGAGGAACTCCTCGAACGCCGCCTTCTGCTTCGGATCCATGAAGCCTTGGCGGACATTGCGGGCCTTCTCCTGGAGCCAGTGCGCCTCGTCGGGGTCCAGTAGCTCGGCGACCACCACGCCTTCGCGAGCAACCGCCGTGCGCCCGCCTACGCGACGACGAAAGAGCGTGAACGCGCCGAATTCCGCTGGGTGGGCCAGTTCCGGCTCCTCCGCCACAGCACGGTTCTCTTCCTCAGCGCCACTCGCCGGGTAGGCGGTGGGGGCCCAATGCTCCCAGAGCGCCAGCGTGGCCGCGGGCACCAGCACCGCGCGTTCCGCCTCTCCGCCCCCCTCCCACATGAACGTGACCGTGACGGGCTCGCCGACCGCCTCGGCCAACCCGAGCACCCTCTCCACCTCATCGTTGATCGGGTAACCCACCACTACATCGATCTGAATGCCCATGGCGAATGAGGCTACTGGCCGCTTCCGACTCTCCAGGGCCTGTACGTTCTTGTCGACGCCTCGCGGTATCTGCTTCGTCGTCAGCAGGGCGAACCACCGCTCGACCTGGTTGAGCCAGGAGGAGCTGGTGGAGGTGAAGTGGACGTGGAAACGGCGCTCGGGCATCCCCGGCATCGGCAGCACCGGCGCCGACCGGTCCAGCGCCTGGATCTGGGTCTTCTCATCCACGCTGAGCACCAAGGCGTGTTCGGGTGGGGCGAGATACAGGCCGACCACGTCGCGGACCTTCTCGATGAAGGTCCCCCAGGTGCGACTTGAGGCCGAAAGTCCGCCGGATCCGGGAGACGGCCGACTGCGACAGGCCCACCTCGGCGGCCATCGAGCGCGATGACCAGTGCGTGGCGTCCTTCGGGATGGCCTCCAGAGTTTTGACGATCACTCCTCGACCTGCTCGTCGGTGATCTTCCTGGGGGCACCGGGACGCGGCTCGTCGCTCAGCCCTTCCAGCCGGTCATGCACGAAGCGGGCCCGCCACCGGCTGACCGTGTGCGCTTCGATGCCGAGCCGGGCGGCGACGTCTTTGTTCGTCGCCCCGGTCGCGCTCTCCAGCACGATCCGGCACCGCAGGGCCAGGGCCTGCGAAGAGGTACGACGCCTGGCCCAGCGGGTCAACGTCTCGCGCTCATCGTCGGTCAGTACCAGCTCGTCCTTCGGCCGTCCCATCCTCGCCCCCGGCCATCATGCCGAACAATCACCAGCTCAGGCAGCGAATCAACGACTCAGGGCACTAGGCCAAAGGGGGTGGTTTCCTGTGCCCAGTGTGGTGAACCATCCCCGACACAGCTGTACTGGCCCCTACCGACTATGGGGTGCCCATCTCCTTGTCGGGGGCAGGACGGAGATCGTCTTCACGTTCCCTTCCGTTCCCTTGGGCACTCCGGCAGCGAGTGGCAGCCCCGCACCACACCGAATCGAAGGGGCTGCACCACGCCCGTTGCTTTCACTCCCCCCACGCCCGTGGCCTGTACCACGTTCACGGCCCAGGTCACCTCCACCCCTGCCGGGGTGGGCGCCGGAAACACCGCCACCTTCACCTACGACGGCCAGACCCAAACCGCGACCGTCGCCGCTGGCGGGACCACCCCTCCGGTCACCTTCACGGCCGCGGGATCCGGCTCCCAAACCGTCACCGTGGTGTACACCAGCGGCGCCGCGGTCACCGGCGCCGAGATCGTTCCGATCACCATCACTCCCGCACCCGACGGGACGATCTCGACCACCCTGACCGTCGTGGGCACGACCACGCAGGCCAGCACCACGCTCACCTGCGGCGGAGACGCGACGTCGCTCAACGGCACGATCCAGTACACCCTGCCCGGCGGGGGGACGGTATCGACGCCTGTGATCAACGGCGTCGTGACCCCGGTCAACCTCGGGGTGCTGCTGACGTCGGGTCAGTCGGTGACGGCCACCTTCGTAGCGGCTGCCGGAACCTGCCCCGCGTGCGTCTTCGTCCCGGTCACCACGAGCCTGTGCACGGTCCTGCTCCTGCCCACGGCCGGCATCGCCACCGCAGGTCAGCCCACCACCCTCTCCGCCCTCGTGCTGTGCAACGGCCTGCCCGTCAGCGGTGCCACGGTCACCTTCTCCAGCCCGAGTGGCACCCTCGGCACCGGCACGACCAACGCCTCCGGCCAGGCTTCGGCAACGGTCACCTTCCCCACCGCCGGAGCCACCACCGCCACCGCCACCGCCACCGCCACCGCCACCGCCACCCCCGCCGGCACCACCTGCAACTGCACCGGAACCACATCCCTCCCCCTCCCCATCGTCGTCCTGCCCGGGGCGACGACACCGCCGGGAGCGCTGCAGGCCCTCCCCGCCTGCTGGCGGATCAACCTGCTCAACCCGACCGTCTTCCCGACCACACTGACGGCCACGGTGACACCGGCGGCCGCGGGTATTTCCGGTGCAGTTCCTCGTGGGCGGTGTGCCCGTGGGGACGGCGACGACCGACGCGACGGGCACCGCCACCCTCCCGGTGAACCTCGCCCTCCTGCAGATCATCAACACCACCTACCAGGCGACTGCCGTCGTCGGCGGCACCACCGTCACCTCGACTGCCACCCTGCGGCCGTGCATCCCGCCGGTGTGACCGTGACCCTCGCACCCTGCCGGACGGCACCGTCCGCCAGTACGTCACCTACCAGGAAGCCGAAGCGGCGAACCAGCGCGCAGGCGGCATCGGCACGATCACCGTCGTCGTCCAATGACGCAGACCTGCGCCGCCGGACCGGACGGCGAGGCATGCGTCACTTCTCTCCCCGTGAGACCACTCCTTCGAGTGACCACCTTGGAGCGATTCAGGCGATACGGTCTTGTCGGACGATCCGGGCCCTTTACGGATGCGCGTCGGTCGCCAATCTCCTCGTCGTCACAGGGGCGCCACCGCTGCCCGACACCACGTCAAGGGGGCCTAGTTGCAGGCACCACAGAGCGTTCCGAACCGCAGCGTGCCCGATCGGCACGATACGGCCGACGCACACATGGAGGGAGAGGCGGCCAGGCTGGCGTTCCTTCAACGGACGATCAGTGACATCGGCACCACGTTGAACCTCGACCGCGCGGCTCATCTCCTGGCCGCCTCGGCTGTTCCGGGGTTCGCCGACTTCGCTTCGGTCCATCTCCACGATCACGTAACCGCATCGGAAGACGACTCCATCGCACGGAATCCGCAGGCCGCCTCGGTGATGCACCGCGTGGCCGCGGTCCACCATGACGATCCGGGGCGCGGGGAGGAACTTCAGGCGGGGCAGACGTTCGCCTACTCATCCGGCACAGCCATGGCCCGGTTTCTCGCACTCATCGAGCCTGTCCTCATCCCCCGGGTCGACCAGGACATCCTGCGGAAGCTGCCGGCGGAGCTCGACAGCCCATCCGCGCGGTCGGTGCTCACTGACTCTTCCGTCATGCTGGTGCCGCTGACCGTGCGGGACTCGGTTCTCGGCTTCCTGGTCTTCGGACGCAAACCGGAGCGCCCCGCGTTCGTCCCGGCGGACCTGGCCGCCTGCCAGGAGATGGCCCAGCGGGCGGCCCTGTCCCTGCACAACGCCCGCCTCTACCGCCACCAGGCCAGAACGTCAGCCGTGTTGCGGCGCAGTCTCCTGCCCATGCTGCCGTCCCACCTGCCGGGGGTGGAAATCGCCTACCGGTACCGCCCGTACAGCCCCACCACACAGGTGGGCGGCGACTGGCTGGACGCCATCCGGCTGCCCGGCCACCGGGTCGGCCTGGTCATCGGTGATGTGGCAGGCCATGGACTGCACGCGGCCGTGGCGATGGGCCAACTGCGCACCGCGGTCAAAGCCCTCGCCACCTTGGACCTTGCCCCCGCGCAGTTGCTGCTGCGCCTTGATCAATTCGCCCAAGGGCTCGACCACACGATCCTGGCCACCTGTCTGTACGGCATCTATGATCCCCTCGCCCGCCGGGCCACCTTTGCCAGTGCCGGGCACCTGCCACCCATCCTGGTCAGCCCGGACGGCAAGGACGAACTGCTCGAGGTGCCCGTCAGCGCGCCGATCGGTGTGGGAAGCATCGCCTTCGACACATTGGAGCTGTCCATCGACCCCGGCAGCCTTCTCCTCATGTGTACCGACGGTCTGGTGGAGACCCGCGAGAAGGACATCGAGGAGGGACTGTTCGCCGTGCGCCGCAGCCTCACGGCCCCCCACCTTTCGCTGGAGGAAGCATGCGACGCCCTCCTATGGCGACAGCGCCCCGACAGCCATCACGACGACGCCGCGGTGCTCATGGCCCGCCTCCACGGCATTCCCCAGGACAGGATCGCCACCTGGCTTCTCCCGCCGCGGCCCGAGCAGGTGCGCGTCGCCCGCTGGTCGCAGGAGTGAGGACGCGCTGAATCGGGAGCGCCGGGAGGGCGCTCACGCGCTGCGCGCGGGGAGCGGCTCCTCGGTGGCCACGCGGGGCACCGGGCGGGCGAGGTGTGCGATCCGGGCGACGCGGGTGACGGCAGGTGCGGGGGGCGTCCGGGCCGCGGCCCGGGCGGTGGTCCACAGCCATCCGATGTCCCGGGCGAAGGACCAGATCAGCGAGGTCAGCGCCAGCAGGACGACCGCGAGGTCCGCGGGGGCCGGGAGGAGACCGGTGGCGGCCACGAGGAGGGCCACGCCCTGGAGCGCGGCCACCGTCTTGCGGGCCATGCTGTGCGGGAGGGGCGCGCTCAGCCAGGGCAGGAAGCGGGCGGCGGCGACGAAGGCGTAGCGCATGGCACCGATCAGCAGCACCCAGGGGCCCAGCGCGGTGGCGACGTAGACGCTGAGCACCAGGATGAGGATGGCGTCGACCTCCATGTCGAACCGCGCGCCCAGCGGCGAGGAGGTTCCGGTGCGGCGGGCCACCTGGCCGTCGACCGCGTCGAGGATCAGGGCCACCGCGGTGAGCGCGGTGAGGACCACGACCCGGGGCGGGTTGGTGAAGGAGTCGGCGACCAGCGCGGTCACGCCCCCGACGAGGGTGGCCCGGGCCAGGGTGACGCGGTTGGCGGGCCCGAAGGAGGACAGCCAGGAGCGGGAGACGGCGCGGGTGAGCACGGCCCAGGTGACGGCCGCGAAGGCGAGGCCCGTGAGCCAGCCCGCGGGTCCCAGGCCGAGCGAGGCGCCCAGAAGCGTCAGCAGGAGGATCTGCACGCCCGCGCCGGCGGCCGTCTCCTGCCGCAACAGCCTCGCGTTGTGTGTGTGGTTCAGGGCCACCGGGCACCCCTCCGGCTGTGTGACAGTGTCGAATGGTGCCGCGTACCGTGTGCGCGGCTTGATGATGTCCCGTACGTGGCGCATCCCCCGTTTGTTCAGCGTGATGTGCGGCCCGTTGCTCAGCGCAGAGATTCTGCTCGATTCCATGAGGAGGACGCCGATGGAGCGCGTCGCCCGTGCTTTCTGGCTCGACTCCCCCGGTCACGGCGGGATACGGGATGTGGTGCTGCCCGAGCCCGCGGAGGGCGAGGTGGTGGTGCGCTCGCTGTGCTCCGGTGTGAGCCGCGGCACGGAGGCGCTGGTGTTCCGGGGCGGGGTGCCGGAGAGCCAGTACGGCGCGATGCGGGCGCCGTTCCAGGAGGGCGACTTCCCCGGGCCGGTGAAGTACGGCTACCTGAATGTGGGGGTGGTCGAGGAGGGGCCACGGGAGCTGGTCGGCCGTACGGTCTTCTGTCTCTTCCCGCATCAGACGCGGTACGTGGTTCCGGCGAGCGCCGTGACGCCCGTGCCGGAGGGCGTGCCCGCCGAGCGGGCGGTGCTGGCCGGGACGGTGGAGACCGCGGTGAACGCCCTGTGGGACGCGGCGCCGCTGCTCGGGGACCGGATCGCGGTGGTGGGGGCGGGGATGGTCGGGGCGTCGGTCGCGGCGCTGCTGGCCCGCTATCCGGCCGTACGGGTCCAGCTGGTGGACGCCGACCCGGCGCGCGCTGAGATCGCCAAGGCGCTCGGTGTCGGTTTCGCGCTGCCGGAGGACGCCGAGGGCGACCGGGATCTCGTGGTGCACGCCAGCGCGAGCGAGGCCGGGCTGGCCCGCTCCCTGGAACTCCTCGCCCCGGAGGGCACGGTCATCGAGCTGAGCTGGTACGGCGACCGCCGGATCAGCGTGCCGCTCGGCGAGGCGTTCCACTCCCGGCGGCTGACCGTGCGCAGCAGTCAGGTGGGGACGGTGTCCCCGGCCCGGGGCGGCCGCCGCGGCTACGCGGACCGGCTGGCGCTCGCGCTGGAACTGCTCGCCGACCCGGCGCTGGACGCGCTGGTCACCGGGGAATGCGCGTTCGAGGAGCTGCCGGGGGTGATGGCCCGGATCGCCGCCGGTGAGCTGCCGGGGCTGTGCCACCGGGTGCGGTACGAGGGTGCGTTGCGGTGAGGTGTGCCGGAAGGGTACGCCAGGAGAGCGGACGGTGAGGGCGCGGTCGTCGCGGGGTGGAGCGCGGCGCGAAAACCCGTCCGAACAAGGCTGAGCTGGGGCTGAACACGGGGAAGGCATCGGCCGTACTAGAAGCCGAGATGTGCCAGCCGGACCGGGAGGGCCGTTGTTCAGCATCACCGTCCGCGATCACTTGATGGTCGCCCACAGCTTCAGCGGAGAGGTCTTCGGACCCGCGCAGCGTCTGCACGGAGCCACGTTCCTGGTGGACGCCACCTTCCGGCGTGCCGCGCTGGACGACGACAACATCGTCGTCGACATCGGACTGGCCACCCAGGAACTGGGCTCGGTGGTCGGCGACCTCAACTACCGCAACCTGGATGACGAGCCCGCCTTCAAGGGGATCAACACCTCCACCGAGTTCCTGGCCAAGGTCATCGCCGACCGGCTCGCGGAGCGGGTGCACGCCGGGGCGCTCGGCGAGGGCGCGCGCGGCCTGTCCGGGCTCCAGGTGACCCTGCACGAATCGCATGTCGCCTGGGCGAGTTACGAGCGTGAGCTGTGACCGCGCACGTGGAGAGCCCCGGAAGCCTGCTGGGTATCGGCGGCGGTGCCGTCCCGCCGCCGCTGCGCGCGGTGCATGTCGTCATGCCCGGCGGGGTGGCCGACCCGGCCACGCCGAGCGGCGGCAATACGTACGACCGGCGGATCTGCCGGGAGCTGCCCGGCATCGGCTGGGAGGTTCACGAGCACACGATCGCGGGCGGCTGGCCGCAGGCCGGGCCCGCGGCGCGCGCGGAGCTGGCCCGGCTGCTGGCGGAGCTGCCGGACGGCAGCATCGTCCTCCTCGACGGCCTCGTCGCCTGCGCCGTCCCCTACCTCGTCGTTCCCGAGGCGGAACGGCTGCGGCTCGCGGTGCTGGTGCACCTGCCGCTGGGTGAGGAGACGGGGCTCGCCCCGGGCCGGGCGGCGGACCTGGACGCGCTGGAGCGCAAGACGCTGAACGCGGTGCCCGCGGTCGTGGCCACCAGCGGCTGGGCGGCCCGCCGGCTCGTGGCGCACCACGGGCTGGCCCCGGGCCGGGTCCATGTGGCGGCGCCCGGGGCCGATGTGGCGCCGCAGGCGGCCGGCACGGACGAGGGCACGCGGCTGCTGTGCGTCGCCTCGGTGACCCCGCGCAAGGGCCAGCTCCGGCTGGTGGAGGCGCTGGCCGAGGTCTCCGACGTGCCGTGGACGCTGGAGTGCGTCGGCGCTCTGGAGCAGGACCCCGGCTATGTGGACCGGCTGCGCGAGCTGATCGGGACATCCGGGCTCGGCGACCGGGTGCGGCTCACCGGCCCGCGCGGCGGCGCTGAGCTGGAGGCGAGCTACGCCGGTGCCGATCTGCTGGTGCTCGCCTCGTACGCCGAGACGTACGGGATGGTGGTGACCGAGGCGCTGGCGCACGGCGTTCCGGTGCTGGCCACCGCCGTGGGCGGGATTCCGGAGGCGCTTGGGTACGCGCCCGAGGGCAGTGTGCCGGGCCTGCTCGTACCGCCGGACGATCCGGCCGCGCTCGGGGCGGCGCTGCGCCGCTGGCTGGGCGATCCCGATGTACGCCGCCGGCTGATCACGGCCGCCCGCGGCCGGCGCACCGCGCTGGACGGCTGGCGGACGACCGCAACGGATCTGGCCGGTGCGCTGGAACGACTTCGCCGCGAACCCCGGAGGGCCGCGTGACCACCACCGATACGCCTCGATACGCGCCCGAGTGGCTGGAGTTGCGCGAGGGCGCGGACGCCGCCGCCCGCGCGCCCGAACTGCTGGAGCCGCTGCGTACCCGCCCGGACGAGGGCACCGTACGCGTGATCCACGACCTCGGCTGCGGCACCGGTTCCCTGGGCCGGTGGCTCGCGCCCCGGCTGGACGGCCCGCAGGAGTGGGTGCTGCACGATCACGATCCCGGTCTGCTGGAGCTGGCCGCCGAGCGGGCGCCCCGTACGGCCGCCGACGGCAGCCCGGTCACGGTGCGCACGCGCCGCGGTGACCTGGGCTCGCTGACCACGGACGATCTGGTGGGCGCGTCGCTGGTGACGGCCTCGGCGCTGCTGGATGTGCTGACGGCGGAGGAGATGGAAGGGCTCGCCGCGGCCTGTGCCGGGGCGGGGTGTCCGGTGCTGCTGGCGCTGTCGGTGGCGGGGCGGGTCGAGCTGGCCCCGGAGGATCCGCTGGACGCGGAGATCGCGGAGGCGTTCAACGCCCATCAGCGCCGCTCCGGCCTGCTGGGGCCGGACGCCGTCGCGGTGGCCTCCGAGGCGTTCGCCCGGCACGGCGCGACGGTACGGACGCACGCCAGCCCCTGGCTGCTGGGGCCCGGGGAGTCCGCGCTGGCGGCGGAGTGGCTGCGGGGCTGGGTGGGCGCTGCGGTGGAGCACCGGCCGGATCTGGAACCCCGTGCCGAGACGTATCTGCGGCGGCGGCTGGCGGAGTGTGCGGCGGGCGAGCTGCGGGTGGTGGTGCACCACGACGATCTGCTCGCGCTGCCCCGGCCGGTGAGCCCCGGGCCGACGGGTGGAGTGTCATGAGCGCGTCGATCCGGGCGCGGCTCGGCACACTCGCCGGGGCGGCCATCATCGCGGTGCTGCTGTGGCAGATGGGCACCGGCGCCTTCCTGGAGGGCGTGCGCCGCATCGACGGCCTCACCCTGCTGGCCGCCCTCGGACTCGGCCTGCTGACCACCGTGTTCAGCGCCTGGCGCTGGTGTGTGGTGGCGCGGGCGCTGCGCATCCGGCTGCCCCTGGTCCAGGCCGTCGGCGACTACTACCGCTCGCAGTTCCTCAACGCGGCGCTGCCCGGCGGCGTCCTCGGCGATGTGCACCGCGCGGTACGACACGGGCGGACCGAGGGCGATGTGGCCCGGGGTGTGCGCGCCGTGGTGCTGGAGCGGACCGCGGGTCAGGTGGTGCTGGTGATGGCCGGCGTGGCGCTGCTGTTCGCCCGGCCCTCCCTCGCCCTGTCCGAGACCGGCCGGGTGCTCCACGCCGTGGCCACGACGCCCGGCGCCGCGGCCGCGCTGATCGCGGTGTGCGGGCTCGGGGCCGTGGCCGTCGTACGGCTGCGCCGCGGGCCCGGCACCTCGCGGGGGCGCCGGGCGCTGCGCGCCGCGCTCAGCGAGGCGCGGCTCGGGCTGCTGGCC
Organism: Streptomyces sp. NPDC007983; assembly: GCF_042958345.1. NCBI lineage: Bacteria > Bacillati > Actinomycetota > Actinomycetes > Kitasatosporales > Streptomycetaceae > Streptomyces > Streptomyces sp. NPDC007983. Next base: position 141,866 of record NZ_JBIBJI010000012.1, on the reverse strand, counting down.
CGCGCGAGCTGGCCGGGGGTCGTGATCTCGTCCGCGGTGGTGCTGGCGGGCTATCTCGGGATGTTCCTGCTGGCCGCGCGGGCGGCGGGATCAACCGCCCCGGCGGCCCGGCTGGTGCCCATCATGGTGCTGGCCCTGCTCGCCATGGCGCTGCCGCTGAACGTCGGCGGCTGGGGCCCCCGCGAGGGCGTCACCGCGTGGGCCTTCGGCGCCGCGGGCCTGGGCGCCGCGCAGGGGCTGACGGTCGCCGTCGTGTACGGGGTGCTCACCTTCGCCGCGAGCCTGCCCGGTCTGGGTGTGCTGGTCGGGCAGTGGGCCGTCCGGCTGCGGCGTCCCCAGGTCGAGTTCGAAGAGGGTGTCCTCGCCGAGGCGGGCCCGGCGGGTCCGGGGCCGCAGGGCGTCGCGCATGACGGGGGTGCCGTCGAAGCGCAGCCCGGGGATGCCGTCGCCGAGCAGCACCGGTGCCACGGTGACGTACAGCCGGTGCAGCGCGCCGTCGTGCAGAAAGCGCGACACCGTGACGCCGCCGCCCTCGATCAGCACCCGGCCGAGGCCACGCGCCGCAAGCGCCTCCACCAGGCGCTGCGGCGTGAACGCGGCACGGTCCGGCAGGGTCAGTACGTCAACGCCGTCCGGCGCCGTCCGCCCGTCGTGGGCGTCCGCCCCCACCACCCACAGGGTCGGCGCTGAGCCGTCGGTGAAGACCCGGCGATGCGGAGGTACCCGGCCGTGGGGATCGAGGACGACGCGCACCGGATGCGGTCCGGAGCAGGCGCGCACGGTGAGCTGGGGGTCGTCCGCGACGGCGGTCCCGGCCCCGACCACGACGGCGTCGGTGAGGGCGCGCAGCCGGTGCAGATGGCACCGGTCCTCCTCGCCGGTGACGTAGTCGGCGTCGCCGGTGCGGGTCGCGATGAAACCGTCGAGGCTCTGCCCGAGCTGGGCGATCGTCAGCCGCGGCCCGGCCAGGCAGAGCGGCAGATAGCGGTCGGCGAGTTCGTCCGCCCCCGGGGTGGCGTCCCGCGACCAGCGCACGGCGCCGTCCGCGCCGCGCACCAGTCCGGCGGCCCGGGCCTCGGCCACGGTCCGTATGGAGCACAGCCGCTCCCACGCCTGTGCGGTGTCCAGGGTCGTCATCGCGTCTCCGTTTCCTGTCGCTCGCCGACAACCGACTCGCCGACGACGGAAAGGTACTCGGCGAAGGATTCGGTGAGCGCGGCGAGTAGTTCCTTTCCCTTCCCCGCGGATGCCAGGGAAGGGCGGCCGATGACTCCGGACCCGGTGTACTCGGCCATACCGAGGGTCAGCAGATGCTTCCGGTTGTCGGCGAGACAATCGGAGGTTTCATAACCGGGACGGACGAGTTCGGGATGGGCATGCAACAGGATGGAGGTCTCCACTTCCCCGGCGTGCATATCGCTGTACGAGGGGGTCAGGACACCGGCCCTGCCGCGGGCCGTGTCCCAGTCGGCCGAGCCCGGGAAAAGCGCCATGCGGGTACCGGTGCCGGCGGATTCCTGAACAATGTTGCGCAGGACGTAATTTCCGCCGTGCCCGTTCACCAGAATCAGCGAACCGATACCGGAGCGGCGCAGCGATCCGGCGATGTCGCGCACCACGGAGTAGAGGGTCGCGGCGGATATGGAGACGGTGCCCGGCCAGTCCGCGTGCTCGTGCGAGCAGGAGACGGTGACGGGCGGGAGGAGCTGGACCGGATACGCCGCGGCGATCTCCCGGGCGATGGTGCAGGCGATGACCGTGTCCGTCACCAGCGGGAGATACGCGCCGTGTTGCTCGAAGCTGCCGATGGGCAGGACGGCGACACCGGCCCGCCGGGCCCGCACCTCCTCCGTGGTCGTCGGCGGCAGGAGCCCCGAGGCCCACTGGTCCGGCGTTTCCGAATCGCTCATGTTCTTCCGGCCTTTCGTTCTTCGTGCTGCGTGCTTCCTGCTACGGATGCGCGGCCAATCACCCGGCCGACTTTCCCATTTTCCCCTACGCCACCCGGCGTTCACCAGATAGGGTTGCAACATGACAGCAAGTGATAGCGTGTTGGTCGACAGCGCTCGTCGATCGAATGTCGAACGAGTGGTGAATCTCCGGCTGTCCACCGTGCACGGCGATTTTCTCGCTTTCGGCTACCAGGACCACAAACGCGGAGATGAACAGATCGCGCTGGTATACGGCGACGTCAAGGGCGAGGACGCACTGACGCGCGTGCATTCCGAGTGCCTGACCGGAGACGCCTTCGGTTCCCGGCACTGCGAATGCGGCGACCAACTGTCCGCGGCGCTGCGCGCCATCGTGAACGAGGGGCGGGGCATCCTCGTCTACCTCCGCGGCCACGAGGGCCGGGGCATCGGCCTGCTGGCCAAGCTCCAGGCGATGCAGCTGCAGGCGGAGGGCCTGGACACGGTCGAGGCCAACCTCGCGCTCGGCCTCCCGGACGACGCCCGCGACTACCAGGTGGCGGCGGAGATGCTGCACGACCTCGAGGTGCGCTCCATACGGCTGCTCTCCAACAACCCGCGCAAGCGGGAGGCGCTGCTGCGCCACGGCATCAAGATCAGCGAACAGGTTCCGCTGCTGATCGAGCCGTGCGAGGAGAACCTGCCCTACCTGCTGACCAAGCGGGAGCGGATGGACCACTACCTGCCGCATCTGGACGGTGTGCTGACGTCCGTCGACGGCGGCGCCGAGCGGTCCTGAACAGCGCGCGGAGCCGGTGGCGCCGACCGCGCGGCGGGCCTGCCGCGCCGTCGGCGCCACCGATGCACTGAGGCGAGAACAGGCGATCAGTGCACATATGTCCGATGATGTGAAGCATGGACGTGGAGATCACGCTCCGGGTGGACGGTACGGACCACCGGCTCACCGTCGACACCCGTACGACCCTGCTGGACGCCCTCCGCGAGCGGCTGGGGAACACCAGCCCCAAGAAGGGCTGTGACCATGGCCAGTGCGGGGCCTGCACCATCCTGCTCGACGGCCGCCGCGCCCTCGCCTGTCTGGCGCTGGCGGTGGCCCACCAGGGCGCCGACATCGTCACGGCCGCCGGTCTCATGAACGGCGGCGACGGGGAACGCGGCGAGGGCGACGGCCTGCATCCGCTCCAGCGCTCCTTCATCGCCCATGACGCCTTTCAGTGCGGCTACTGCACCCCCGGCCAGATCTGCTCGGCGGTGGGCATGCTGCGCGAGGCGGCGGCGGGCTGGCCGAGCGCCGTGGCCAAGGATCCGAACGCCGCCGACGTGGTGCTGGACGACGAGGAGATCGCCGAGCGCATGAGCGGCAACCTGTGCCGCTGCGCCGCGTACGCCAACATCGTCCCGGCCATCGCCGACGTGGCACACCGGGACGAGGGGACACGCCGATGAAGCCCTTCCGCTACGAGCATGCCGACACCGTGTCGGCGGCGGTGACCGCGCTGGCCGAGGAGCCGGAGGCGGCGTATCTGGCCGGTGGCACCAACCTGGTGGACCTGATGCGGCTGGAGGTGGCGACCCCGGAGGTGCTGGTCGACGTCCGGCGGCTCACCTCGGACCGGATCGAGGAGCTGCCGGACGGGGCCCTGCGCATCGGCGCCGCCGTCCCCAACAGCGATCTGGCCGCCGACCGGCGGGTCCGGCGGCGCTATCCGGTGCTCTCGCAGGCCGTGCTGTCGGGCGCCTCGGGCCAGTTGCGCAACCTCGCCACCACCGGCGGGAACCTGTTGCAGCGCACCCGCTGCCCGTACTTCCAGAACGTGACCACCCCATGTAACAAGCGCGAGCCGGGGTCGGGCTGTTCGGCGCTGGAGGGCTATCAGCGCGATACGGCGATCCTCGGCGCCTCGCCCTCCTGTGTGGCCACCCACCCCTCCGACATGGCGGTCGCGCTGGCGGCGCTCGACGCCGTGGTGTGCGTCCAGGGCCCCCAGGGGCCGAACGGCGAGCGGCGCGTCCCGCTGACCGAGCTGCACCGGCTGCCGGGCGACACCCCCGAGCGGGACACGGTGCTGCGGCGCGGGGAGCTGATCACGGCCGTGGAGCTGCCGCCGCCCGACTTCACCGCCACCTCCCGCTACCGCAAGGTGCGCGACCGCGCCTCGTACGCCTTCGCGCTGGTGTCGGTCGCCGCCGCGCTGGACGTCGCGGACGGGGGGACCGTACGCGACGTACGCATCGCGCTCGGCGGTGTGGCGCACAAACCGTGGCGGGCGTGGAAGGCCGAGGAGTCGCTGCGCGGCGCGCCCGCGACGTGGGACGGCTTCCGGGACGCCGCCGCGGCCGAACTGGCCCAGGCGGACCCGCTGCCGGGCAACGCCTTCAAGGTGGCGCTCGCCCGCAACACCCTCGTCGCCACGCTGCTCGATCTGCTGGAGGTCGCCCGATGAGCGAGGTCAGCGAGGTCAGGGAGCGGCCGCGGGCGGTCGGCGCGCCGCTGCGCCGGATCGACGGCGCGCAGAAGGTCACCGGCACCGCCACCTACGCCTTCGAGTGGCCCGTCGAGCACCCCGCCTATCTCCATCCGCTGCAGGCCACCATCGCCGCCGGGCGGATCACCGGGGTGGACACCGCCGCGGCGGAGGCCGAGCCGGGGGTGCTGGCCGTGCTCACCCATCTCACCGCGCCGCGGCTGACCGTGACGGGCGATCCGGAGCTGGCGGTCCTGCAGTCCGACGAGGTGGCCTGGCGCGGGCAGTTCACCGGCGCGGTGGTCGCGGAGACCCCGGAGACCGCCCGGTACGCGGCGGGCCTGGTGCGGTTCACCTACGAGCAGCGCCCGCCCGATGTGGCGCTGCGCGAGGACCGCGACGACCTGTACAAGCCGGTGGACGCGGCCCAGTTCGGGCAGGGCGGTGGCGAACTCCAGGACGGCTCCCCCGCCGACAGCGTCGTCGGCGACGCCGATACGGCGCTGGCCGCCGCGCACACCGTGCTGGACGCCAGGTACACCACGCCGATGTACCACAACAACCCGATGGAGCCGCACACCGCCGTGGTCACCTGGACCGACGGCGAGCTGCTGGTGTACTGCTCCACCCAGGGCGCGACGATGAGCCGCGATCTGATCGCCGCCACCCTGGGGCTCGGACAGGGACGGGTGCGGGTGGTGTCCCCGCACGTCGGCGGCGGCTTCGGGTCGAAGGTGTATCCGCACACGTACGCGGTGCTCGCCGCGATGGCCTCGCGGACCGTGCGCCGGCCGGTCAAGTTCGCGCTGACCCGACAGCAGATGTTCGCGCTGGTGGGCTTCCGCCCGGCGTCGATCCAGCGGATCCGGCTGGGCGCCGACGCCGAGGGCCGGCTCACCGCCGTCACCCATGACGTGGTCGAGCAGACCGCGCGGGCCAAGGGGTACGCCGACCAGGTCGCCGTGTGCACCCGGCTGATGTACGCCGCCCCGCACCGGCGCACCACCCACCGGCTGGCCCCGCTGGACATCCCGGTGCCGACGATCATGCGGGCGCCGGGCGAGGGGCAGGGCATGTTCGCGCTGGAGTCGGCGATGGACGAGATGGCGCTCGCGTGCGGCATGGACCCGGTGGAGTTCCGCGTCCGCAACGAGCCGGACGTCCATCCCGAGTCCGGACTGCCGTTCTCCAGCCGCCATCTGGTGGCCTGTCTGCGCGAGGGCGCCCGCCGTGCCGGATGGGAGCGGCGCGATCCGACGCCCCGGGCGCGCCGGATGGGCCGCTGGCTGATCGGAACCGGCGTGGCCGCCTCCACCTACCCCTCGCCGCGCCTCCCGGGCAACGCGGCGACGGTCCGGGTCACCCCTGACGGGCACTACACGGCGCTGATCGCCGCCGCCGACCTGGGCACCGGCACCTGGACGGCGCTCACCCAGATCGCCGCGGACGCGCTCGGCGTGCCGGTCGAACGGGTGGAGTTGCGCATCGGGGACACCACCCTGCCGAACGCCTCCCCCGCCGGTTTCTCCTCCGGCATCAACAGCTGGGGCTCGTCGCTCGCTGAGGCCGCCCGCCGGTTGCGCACGCTCCTTGCGACCGAGCACGGCGATGTGGTTCCGCCGGACGGCCTGGAGGTCACCGCCGACATGCCGGTGAACCCCGACGCCGAGCGGTACGCGATGCACAGCTTCGGCGCGCAGTTCGCCGAGGTCCGGGTGGACGCGGACACCGGGGAGATCCGGGTGCCGCGGCTGCTCGGGATGTTCGACGTGGGCCGGGTCATCAACCCCAGGACCGCCCGCTCCCAGCTGCTGGGCGGCATGACGCAGGGCGTCTCGATGGCGCTGTACGAACACAGCGTGCTGGACCCGCGCTTCGGCCATGTGGTCAACCAGGACTTCGCGCAGTACCACATCGCCGCCAACGCCGATGTGCACACGATCGAGGCGCACTGGGTGGACGAGACGGACCCGCACACCAATGTGATGGGCTCCAAGGGCGTCGGCGAGGTGTGCATCGTCGGCACCGCCGCCGCCATCGCCAACGCCGTGCACCATGCGACCGGCGTGCGGGTGCGCGATCTGCCGATCACCTGCGACAAGCTGCTGCCCTGACCCCTGGTCGGCCCCACGCGCCGTCCGCCGCCGCCTCGCGCGCGAAGTCGGCGAGGTCGCGCGGCGCGCGGCCGAGGGCGCGGCGGACGCCGTCGGTCACCCGCGCGTTGCGGCCGTCCAGGAGCGTGCCGAACAGCTCCGTCAGGAAGGTGACGAGGTCGTCCGGGAGCCCGTGGCCGCCCAGTGTCGCCCCGTATTCCGCCACGGAGACCGGCGCGTAGCGCACCTCGCGTCCGCTCGCCCGGGCGATCTCCGCGGCGGCCTCGGCGAAGGTCAGCGGCCGCGGGCCGGTGAGGTCGTGGATCCGCCCCGCGTGCCCGTCCCCGGTCAGGGCGGCGACCGCGACCTCCGCGACGTCGTCGGCGTCGACGAAGGGCTCCTTGACGTCCCCGGCGGGGAAGACGATCTCGCCGCCGAGGACCCCGTCGCGCAGGATGCCCTCGCTGAAGTTCTGGAAGAACCAGCTCGCCCGGATGACGGTCCACTCGGCGCCGTCCACCGCCACCGCCCGCTCGGCGGGCAGGGTCGCGTCCACGCCGCGCGCGGAGAGCAGCACCAGCCGCCGGGTGCCGCCCCGGACGGCCTGTTCGGCGAAGGCCCGGAGGGTGGCGGCGGCGCCCGGGTCGGCGATGTCGGGGTAGTACGCGAGGTACGCCGCGCCGGTGCCGCGCAGCGCGGGCGCCCAGGTGGCGCGGTCCTCCCAGTCGAAGCGCGGCTCGCCGTCGCGGGAGCCGATCCGTACGGGCCGTCCGGCGGCCGTCAGCCGCTCGGCGACCCGGCGGCCGGTCTTTCCGGTGCCGCCGAGCACCAGGACGGTCGGGCGTTGCCGTGTTGTGTGCGGTGTTGTCATGCGAACAGTCAACTGGGCTGCGGTGAGACGGGACATGGCCGATCGGCTCGTTCGCATACGCGCGCGTCTACGATGTGCGGCATGGACGCGCTGGCGAACCTGCTGGACGGGCCGCGGGCCCGGGAGGCGTTTCTGCTCCGGGCCGTGATGGAGCCGCCGTGGTCGGTGCGGATCGAGGACCGGGCCCCGCTGTGTGTGATGACGATGGCGCGCGGCGAGGCGTGGGTGGTGCCCGGCGCCGGTGAACCGCGGCTGCTGCGCCCGGGGGACGTGGCGGTGGTGCGCGGCCCGGATCCGTACACGGTGGCGGACTCCCCGGACACCCCGCCCCAGGCGTGGATCCTGCCGGGCGAGGAGTGCCGGACGGCGGACGGCCGGGATCTGGCCGAGGCGATGGCGCTGGGGGTGCGCACCTGGGGCAACCGCGCGGACGGCTCGACGACGATGCTCATCGGGACCTATCTGCTGGACGGGGAGATCAGCGGGCGGCTGCTGGACGCGCTGCCGCCGCTGCTGGTGCTGACCGGGGAGGTGTGGGACTGCCCGCTGATGCCCTGGCTCGGCGAGGAGATCGTGAAGGACGAGGCGGGGCAGTCGGCGGTGCTGGACCGGTTGCTGGACCTGCTGCTGATCGCCGTGCTGCGGGCCTGGTTCTCCCGGCCGGAGGCGCGGGCCCCGGCCTGGTACCGGGCGCTGGGCGATCCGGTGGTGGGCCGGGCGCTGCGGCTGCTGCAGAACCATCCGGCGCATCCGTGGACGGTGGCGGGGCTGGCCGCGGAGGCGGGCGTCTCGCGGGCGGCGCTGGCCCGGCGCTTCACCGCACTGGTGGGCGAGCCGCCGATGGCGTATCTGACCGGCTGGCGGCTGGCGCTCGCGGCCGATCTGCTGCGCGAGCCGGACGCGACGCTGGCGGCGGTGGCCCGGCGGGTGGGGTACGGCAGCGCCTTCGCGCTGTCCGCGGCGTTCAAGCGGGTACGCGGCGTCAGCCCGCGGGAGCACCGCGCTCGCCGCGCCGCGCCGTCCGCAGGCTGACCGGCGGGACGCGCAGGCAGGCGTCCGGGCCGCAGGTGGTGGTGCGGTCGTAGAGGTCCATGAGGCGGCGGACGCCGCGGGCGATGTCGTACCGCTCGACCGCGTCCGGCACCGGGTACCGCCGGGGGCCCGCGGCCAGCCGGTGGCGCAGCGCGTCGGTGAGGGCGGCCGGGCCGGGGGCGATGCGGCGGGCGGCGGGGGCGGCGCCCGCGGGGAGTTCGTCGAGGGCCGGGCAGCCGGTGTGGAGCACCGGCAGTCCGGCCGCGAGGGCTTCCAGGGCCGCGAGCCCGAACGCCTCCTCGGCGGATGGCGCGACCAGCACGTCCATGGCGGCCAGCAGCCCCGGCAGCCCGGCGGGCCGGTCGTCGGACGGGGCCACGGCCCCGTCCCGCTCCCCCAGCAGCCGGATCCGGTCGGCCGCGCCGAGCCGGGTGGCCAGGTCCTCCAGGGCGGCGCGCTCGGGCCCCTCGCCGACCAGCAGCAGCCGGGCGCCGGGTACGGCGGCCACGGCCCGCACCGCCACCTCGAACCGCTTGGCCGCCACCAGCCGCCCGACCGCGCCGACGACGAAGGCCCGTTCGGGGATGGCCAGGCGGGCGCGGGCGGTGGCGCGGGCGGCGGGGGTGAAGCGGAAGTGGCGGGCGTCGATGGCGTTGGGCACCAGATGGATGCGGTGGTTGGGCACGCCCCAGTCGCGCAGCCGGTCGGCGACGGCGGCAGAGACGGCGACGGTCGCCGAGCCCAGCCGTTCGGCGGCCAGATAGCGGGCGCGGACGGCGGGGCTCAGGGGGTGGCCGTCGACGCTGCGCTCGCCCAGGGCGTGTTCGGTGGCGATCACGGCCCGTACGCCCGCCAGCCGGGCGGCGATCCGGCCGTAGACACAGGCCCGGTAGAGGTGGGTGTGCACCAGGTCGTAGCCGCCGGAGCGGATCGTGCGCACCAGGGCGGGCAGCGCCCGCAGCTCGCCCGCGCGGCCGTCCAGGGGCAGATGGGTGACCGGGATGCCGTCGGCGCGGATGCCGTGAGCGGTTCTGCCCGGTGCGGTGAGGGCGACCACGTCGCAGCGCACCGGCACATGGCGCAGCAGCAGCCGTAGTTGCTGCTCGGCGCCGCCCGCACCGAGGCGGGAGATGATGTGCAGAACTCTCATCGGGCGACCCCGCCCCATCCTCCGTCGTGCAGCCGTGGATTCGTGGTTGCGCGTTTTTCACGCGATCTCCGACCTTGCCAGAGGGCGGGATGTAAATCACGTAAGACGCGCATTGATGGGCCGTCAGGGTGGCTCTTTCGCGGCCCGTCACCACCCGGCCCACCAGGGGCGCGCCGAAAATCCGATGTACGCGATACCGCCTCATCCGATTGTTACCTTCTCATCTCGCGCGATGACATGACGAATGTGGTCCGTTCGGGTCATCGCGGCGCGACATCCGGTTCCAAGTCAGCCGGTTTTCGAATGAACCCGGTTCCAGACAGCCCGCGGGAGTGCCCATGTCTGCACAGACCCCCGTCAGAGATTCGAGAAACGCACGAGACGCGCGCCGTGGAGTCGCCCCCGCCGCCGGGCACGTGCCCGGGCGCGCCGCCGCACCCCCGCACGCGCGCCCCGCCCCGGATGCCGCGCACTCCCGCCCGGCCGCGGTGTACGAGTACAAGCGGTACAGCGAACTGGCGGGCCCGCTGACCGAGCCGCCCGCCGGCCGCCCGTACCGGGTGCACAGCCGCAGCCTGCTGGCGCAGGAGCCGCACCGGTTCCGGGCGGCGCTGCTGCTGTGCGGGGCGCCGGTGTGCTCGGCGCTGCTGCTGCTCTGGCTGCTGCGGCCGGACCACTGGGCGGCTCGCCCCTATGTGACGGCGTGGGAGACCGCGGCGGATGTCGCGATGCTGGTCTCGATCGCGCTGATCGAGACGTTCCGGCTGGTCACGGTCGTCTCCAACGCGCACGCGACGCTGGTGGCCCGGGACCCGGTGCCGGTGACCGCCGAGCCCGGCACCCGGGTGGCGTTCCTGACCAGTTTCGTGCCCGGCAAGGAGCCGATCGCGATGGTCCGGGCCACGCTGGAGGGCGCGGTGCGCATCCGGCACCAGGGGACGCTGGACGTCTGGCTGCTGGACGAGGGGGACGACGCGGAGGTCAAGGAGCTGTGCGCGCGGCTCGGCGTACACCACTTCTCCCGCAAGGGAATCGAGAAGTGGAACCAGCCGAAGGGCGCTTTCCGGGCGAGGACGAAGCACGGGAATTACAACGCCTGGCTGGACGCGCACGGCGACGATTACGCATTCATGGCGTGCGTGGACACCGACCATGTGCCGCTGCCCAACTTCCTGGAGCGCATGCTCGGTTACTTCCGCGATCCGGACGTGTCCTTCGTGGTGGGCCCGCAGGTGTACGGAAACTACGACACCGCCGTCACCAAGGCCGCCGAAAGCCAGCAGTTCCTGTTCCACGCGCTGATCCAGCGGGCCGGGAACGCGTATGGCAGCCCGATGTTCGTGGGCACCAACAACGCGGTGCGGATCAGCGCGCTGCGCTCCATCGGCGGGCTGTACGACTCGATCACCGAGGACATGGCCACCGGCTTCGAGCTGCACCGCCACCGCAACCCGGCCACCGGCAAGAAGTGGCGCTCGGTCTACACCCCGGACGTGCTGGCGGTCGGTGAGGGCCCCAGCTCCTGGACGGACTTCTTCACCCAGCAGATGCGGTGGAGCCGGGGCACCTACGAGACGGTGCTCAAGCAGTTCTGGAAGGCCCCGTTCACGCTGTCCCCGGGGAAGCTGCTCAACTACACGCTGCTGATCACGTACTACCCGATGACGGCGGTCAACTGGGTGCTCTCGGCGCTGTCCTGCACGCTGTTCCTGATGCTGGGCGCGGCCGGGATCGACATCCCGGCCGAGCTGTGGATGATGCTCTACAGCGACGCCGCCATGCTGCAGATCGGGCTGTACATCTGGAACCGCCGCCACAACGTCTCCCCGCATGAGCCCGAGGGGTCGGGCGGGCTCGCCGGAATGCTGCTCTCGGCCCTGTCCGCGCCGATCTACGTCAAGTCGCTGTTCGACGCGGCGCTGCGGCGCAGGAGCCGGTTCGTGGTCACGCCCAAGGGCGACTCGTCCAGCCCGGACCGGCTCTCCACGTTCCGTATCCATCTGCTGTGGGGCGGGCTCTTCGGCGCCTCGCTCGCGGCCTCGTTCTTCCTGGGGCACACGCATGCGGCGATGCGGGCGTGGGCCGTCCTGGCGCTCGCGCTGTGCCTGGCGCCGGTGGTCATCTGGTACGGCGGGGTGGTGCGGGGCCGGCGCCGCGTGACGGCGCCGGCCGTACCGACCGCGCGTGCGGACAGCCCGGGCCCGTGCGCCCCGGCCACGGACCCGGACGCGGTGTGCGCCCTGTGATACCGCCAAGCGGCGCGCCTCAGTGGCGGCCCGGGCCGTCGGCGTTCCGGGCCAGGCCGAGCGCGTACTCGGGCCACCAGCGGCCCGCCGGGGGCCCGCCGTTGCACGTCCCGTCGGATTCGCCGGGCCGCTTGATCCACAGGTACGCGTCCACCAGCCGGTCCCCGGTGCGGGTGCTCGGCGGATGGCCCAGCGCCCGCCCCGGCGGGTTGCACCAGGCCTTCTCCGTCCGGGGCTCGTGCCGGGCCGCGCCGCCGCGCCGCAGCGGGCCGTTGCCGTTGCGGCTGGTGTCGATGACGAAGTGCGCTCCGCCGACCGCGCGGGACAGCCGGTGGCCGTAAGCCTTGGTGCGGCCGGTGCGCTGGAAGTTGGCGACGTTCAGGGAGAAGCCGTCCGCCTGCTCGATGCCGCTCTTGAGCAGCGGCACCATCAGCCGGGCGGGGTTCGTGATCCAGCCCGCGTTCCCGGCGTCCAGGTACACGCGTACGCGGGGCAGCGCGGCGAACGCGGCGACCGCGTCGCGCAGCAGCGCCAGCCGGGGGCCGACCACGCGGCGGGGCACACAGCGGTCGACGACCTGCGCCACCGCGTCGGGCTCCAGCACGACGATCGCCTTGCGGTCGCCGATGCCGAGGGCGATCTGCTCGATCCACCTGCGGTAGGCCGCGCCGTTCGCCGCGCCGCCCGCCGAGTGCCCGCCGCAGTCCCGGTACGGGATGTTGTAGGCAACCAGCACCGGGGTGGTGCCGGTCCGGGCCGCGGACTCGGTGATGAAGCGCACCCGTTCGCGAGGGGGCTGCGGGCCGAGCCATTCGGCGACCGGCTGCTGTGCGATCCGCCGGATCAGCTCGGCGTCGTTGCTCTTCGCTCCGTTCTTCCCCTCTTCCTCCCGCGCACGGACGTGCCGGGCGGCCGGGCCGTTCGGGTTCACCCAGAGCCCGCTCCGCCGCGGCGGAGGGTCGGACAGCTGGCATCCGCTCAGCGGTGCCATGGCCACGGCACCGCATGCGGCGACCGTCAGCAATCGACGCATAACAGACTTACCTGGATATCTCTCGCGCATGCGAGGCATCATGGCACCGGGTGCCGCCGGTTCAGCGGACGTCGCGTTCGTTGTCGCCGTTCCGGTCGCTGTCGTGGCCGTCGTCCTGCGTACGCGGGTCCTCCGTACGCCACAGCGGATGCTCGCGGGCGGCCCACCGCGGGTCGACCCGGCCGGTGCGCATCCCGCGCCGCGCCTCCGGATCGGCGAGCGCCTTCCCGATGTGCCCGATCACCACGATGCCGACGGCCAGCGCCAGCCAGTCGTGGACGAACGTGGCGCTGGTACGCCACATGAGCGGGGCCAGTCCGGTGAACCACATCAGCGATCCGGTGGCCGCCATCACCAGCACCGCGCCCGCGGTCCAGGCGGCGTACACCTTCTGGCCCGCGTTGAACTTGCCCGCCGGGCGCTCCGCCCTGCTGTGGTCGCGGCGCAGCGCGGCCCGCAGCCAGCGGCGGTCGTGCGGTCCGAAGCGGTTGAGGCGGCCCAGGTCGGCCCGGAAGGCGCGGGAGGCGAGACCGAGCAGGGCCGGGACGGGCGTCAGGACGCCGGTCCACTCGTGGACGATGACCACCAGCGCGCGGCGGCCGACGAGTTCGGCGAGGGCGGGTACGTACAGACAGGCCGCGCTGACCACGCACGCCCCCAGGAGCGCGGCCGTGGTGCGGTGGATCCAGCGCTCGGCGGGCGTGAAGCGGCGCACCCGGCGCGCGGTGGCGGCCGGGGCCGCGGCGGTCTCGGGCAGTGGGGTCTCAGGCAGTGGGGTCATCATCGCGTCCGTTCGATCTGCCGACCCAGGCGTCCACGTCGTACCCCCGGTCCTCCCAGTAGCCGGGGCGCACCTCGTCGGTGACGGTGATGCCGGAGAGCCACTTCGCCGACTTGTAGAAGTACATGGGCGCGACATAGAGCCGGACCGGGCCGCCGTGCGCGTGGCCCAGCGGCTCGTCCCGCATCCGCAGCGCCACCAGGACGTCCGGGCGGCGCGCCTGGTCGAGGGTGAGGCTCTCGGAGTACGCGCCGTCGAAGCAGGTGAACCGGACCGCCCTGGCGCGCGGGCTCACCCCGGCGGCGTCCAGCAGCGTCGACAGCCGCACCCCCTCGAACGGCGTCCTCGGCACCCGCCAACCGGTGACGCACTGGACGTCCCGGACGAGCCGGGCCTGCGGGAGCGCGCGCAGCTCGGCGAGCCGGTAGTCGGCGGGCTTGTCGACGAGGCCGCCCACGGTGAGGCGGTAGCTCGTGGCGTCCTTGTGCGGGACGGAGGACGTCACGGAGTAGTACCGGAACCCGCCGCCGTTGGGCAGCAGCCCGGTCACCCCGGTGGGGTCCTTGCCGGACACCGCGCCGAGGGTGTTCTCCAGCCCGCGCTGCGCCCAGGGAGCGACGGCCATACCGGCGGCGCCGAGGCCGAGCATGCCGAGCAGGATGCGGCGGCCGACGGGTGTGCCGCGCTCGTCGTCGCCGGGGGTTGCGTCCATGCCCTGATGACACCACCGGGCGGCGTGGCGCGCCATCGTCTGTGGGTTTTCGTCAGACTTCCGTCAGATCTGAACGCCCGGCGCGGTGTGCGGGGTGCTTACGACACCGCCTTGGCCGCGGCACGCCCCGCCGTCCGCCCCGAGAAGAGGCAGCCGCCCAGGAAGGTGCCCTCCAGGGACCGATAGCCGTGCACGCCCCCGCCGCCGAAGCCCGCCGCCTCGCCCGCCGCGTAGACGCCCGGCAGCGGCTCCCCGCCGTCGGTCAGCACCCGCGACGACAGATCCGTCTCCAGGCCGCCCAGGGTCTTGCGGGTGAGGATGTTCAGCCGCACGGCGATCAGCGGGCCCGCCTTGGGGTCGAGGATGCGGTGCGGGGCGGCGGTGCGGATGAGGCGGTCGGCGATGTACTTACGGGTCCCGCGCAGGGCGGTGACCTGGAGGTCCTTGGTGTAGGGGTTGGCGATCTCGCGGTCCCGGGCGACGATCTCGCGGCGCAGCTCGGCCTCGTCGATGAGCGGGTCCTCGGTCAGTTCGTTCATCCGCCGTACGAGGGCGGGCAGCGAGCGCTCGACGATGAAGTCCGCGCCGTGGTCCATGAACGCCTGGACCGGGCCCGGCGCCCCGGCCCGCCCGCGCCCGAGCACGTCGCGGACGCTCTTGCCCGTCAGGTCCGGGTTCTGCTCGGAGCCGGAGAGCGCGAACTCCTTCTCGATGATCTTCCGGGTGAGGACGAACCAGGTGTAGTCGTATCCGGTCCGCATGATGTGTTCGAGGGTGCCGAGGGTGTCGAAGCCGGGGAAGAGCGGGACCGGGAGCCGCCTGCCGCGGGCGTCGAACCAGAGCGAGGAGGGACCGGGCAGGATGCGGATGCCGTGCCGGGGCCAGATCGGGTTCCAGTTCTCGATGCCCTCGGTGTAGTGCCACATCCGGTCGCGGTTGATGAGGCGGCCGCCCGCCGCCTCCGCGACGCCGAGCATCTTGCCGTCCACATGCGCGGGGACGCCGGAGATCATCCGCTCGGGCGGGGAGCCCAGCCGCTCGGGCCAGTTGGCGCGGACGAGGTCGTGATTGCCGCCGATGCCGCCGGAGGTGATGATCACGGCCTGGGCGCGCAGCTCGAAGGAGCCGGTCACCTCGCGGCTGCTGGCCGTGCCCCGCTCGGCGCGGCTCGGCTCCAGCACCTCGCCGGTGACGGTGTCGACGGCGCCCGCGCTCCGCGAGAGCCCGGTGACCCGGTGCCGGAAGCGCAGGTCGACCAGGCCGCGGGCGGCCGCGGCGCGCACCCGGCGCTCGAAGGGGGCGACGACGCCGGGGCCGGTGCCCCAGGTGATGTGGAAGCGGGGTACGGAGTTGCCGTGCCCGGTCGCGTCGTAGCCGCCGCGCTCGGCCCAGCCGACGAGGGGGAACAGCCGCAGCCCCTGGGCGTGCAGCCAGGACCGCTTCTCGCCCGCCGCGAAGTCCACGTACGCCTCGGCCCAGCGGCGCGGCCAGTGGTCCTCCTCGCGGTCGAAACCGGCCGTGCCGAGCCAGTCCTGCCAGGCGAGTTCGCGGCTGTCGCGGACGCGCAGCCGGCGCTGCTCGGGGGAGTCGACGAGGAAGAGACCGCCGAAGGACCAGTGGGCCTGGCCGCCGAGCGACTGCTCGGGCTCCTGGTCGAGCAGGATGACCTTGCGGCCCGCGTCGGCCAGCTCGGCGGTGGCCGCGAGGCCCGCCAGGCCCGCTCCGACCACGATCACGTCCGCGTCGTACGCCATGGTTGGTGGTATCCCGTCCTCGTCAGCCGGTCGACGGAGTCGTCGGATGCGATCCTGCCTACCGGTCAGTACGGCGTCAACTGGTCCGGGAGCCAGGGGTGAGAGCGCTTTCCGGACACCGTCACTCCCAGGCTATAGCTCTCTTGTGCAGCAAAACGGAACAATCCCTCACCCCTATTGGACAGGGTTCAGCCAAACCGGCATCATCAACGACCATGGCTGACCGCTCCGTTGAGCAACCCGGGCCGCCGTACCAGGCGGACAAGCGCATCGTGAATCCGACACTTGTCACCCCCGGTCCCCAGCCCATCGAGGCCGGTGACTCCCCCGTCACCCCGCACATCCTCCAGGGCGAGATCATCGGCCCCCGGCACGCCCGCCGTCGCCGCATCGACCCGCGGCGCAAGGCGGCCGCCGGGGCGATCCTGCTGTCGGCCACCGGCGCCGCCACCGCGCTGTTCATGCTCATGGGCAAGGACGCGCGCCAGGCGCAGGCCGCCCCGGGGCCCGAGGCCTCGCCCACCGCCCCCGACGAGCCCGAGCCGAAGTCCGCCGCGGTCGCCGGGTCGGCCGTCGGCGACAAGCCGCTGCGCGGTTCGCGCACCACCGAGCCCGCGGCCCCCGCGCCCGCCGCCGAGCCGGCGACGCGGGCCCCGGCCGCCCCCGCCGCCGAGCCCCGCACCCCGTCCTCCGGCCAGCGCACCGAGCCCGCCTGGTCCGAGGCGGCCGAGCAGTGGCGGGAGCGGGCCGAGGCCTGGCGGCAGTGGGCCGGTGAGCAGGCCCGGCGGCAGGCCGACGGCCAGGGCCAGGGCGGCCAGGGACAAGGCGGTCAGGGACAAGGCGGTCAGGGACAAGGCGGTCAGGGACAAGGCGGTCAGGGTCAGGGCCAGGGCCAGGGAGGCTGGGGGAACGGCCAGGGGAACGGCGGCTACCCGGGCGGCGGCTCCGGTCCGTACGGCCAGGGGCAGGGGCCCTACGGCCAGGGCTCCGGCTCCGGCCCGTACGGCGGCGGGCAGGGCGGCCCCCACGGCGGTGGCCCCTCGCGCTGACCCGGGCGCCATCTGCTTGTATGGCCACATGCCTGATCAGGAGCCGCTTTCCGCCGACGAACTGCTGGACATCGTGGACGAGCGGGACCGGGTGATAAGCCAGGCCCGTCGCGGTGACGCCACCGCCCACCGGCTGCGCCACCGATGCGTCTTCGTCCTCGCGCGCGACCCCGAGGGCCGCGTCTTCGTCCACCGCCGCACCGACCGGAAGCTGGTCTTCCCCTCGCTGTACGACATGTTCGTCGGCGGGGTCGTCGCGGCGGGCGAGAGCTACGACGAGGCGGCGCTGCGGGAGGCGGAGGAGGAGCTGGGCGTCCAGGGGCTCCCCGCGCCCGTACCGCTGTTCTCCTTCCTCTACGACACCCCCGAGCACACCTGGTGGTCCCGGGTCTACGAGGTCCGCTGCGACCTTCCCGTCGCACCGCAGGCCGACGAGATCGCCTGGCACACCTTCCTCACCGACGAGGAGCTGGAGCGGCGGCTCACCGAGTGGGAGTGGGTGCCGGACGGCGCGGAGGCGTACCAGCGGCTCCTGGAATGGCGCCGCGAGAGGCCCACCCCGTGACCGGAGGCAGAGTCGGGGCCGCCATGGCGAGCGTCCGGCTGTGGTTCGCGCCCGAACGGCTCCGCGAGGAGGGCGACACCCCCGACTACCGCTTCTCGCTCGCCAACGAGCGCACCTTCCTGGCCTGGCTGCGCACCGCGATGGCCCTGGTGGGCGGCGGTTTCGCGGTCGACCAGTTCCTGCCGGACACCGGCCGCCCGCTCCGGCTGGCGCTCGCGCTCGTCCTGCTCGCGGGCGGCGCGGTGTGCGCCCTGCGCGCCATCAACCACTGGATCCGCTGCGAGCGGGCCATGCGGCGCGGCGAGGACCTGCCGGTGTCGCGCTTCCCGGTGACGCTGGGGCTCGCCGTCGGGGTGGTCGCGCTGCTGATGGTGATCGTCGTCGCCGTGGGGTGGGGCGGGTGACCGAACCGGCGCGGGACCCCGGGCTGCAGCCGGAGCGCACCCGGCTGGCGTGGCGGCGTACGACGCTGGCCTGCGCCGTGGCCGCCTCGCTCGCCGGGCGGCAGACCCTGCACGCGGGGCCGGGCACGCTCTCGGCCCTCGCCCTGTCGCTGGTCGTCCTGTCCTGGCTGGCCTTCCTGGCCGTGGCCCACCGCCGCGTCCGCCATCTGCACGCCCCGCGCCCGCCGCTTCTGACCCCGCGCGCCGCGGCGGCCGCGGTGGTCTGCGTGATGGGCGCGGCGGTGTGCGGTGCGGCGATGCTGCACTAGGGCTGATCGACCGTGATGACGATCTTGCCGCGGGTGTGGCCCTCCGCGCTGCGCTGCTGCGCCTCCGCCGTCCGCTCCAGCGGGTACGTCGCCGACACCTCGACCCCCAGCGCGCCGCGTTCGGCGAGGTCGGTCAGGTCCTGGAGGTCGTCGGGGTCGGGGCGGACGAAGACATAGCTGCCGCCGGCGCCGAGGACCGCCGGATCGGCGATGGACGCCAGCCGGCCGCCGGGGGCCAGCACCTCGGTGGAGGCGGTGAGGGCGTCGCCGCCGACCAGGTCGAACGCGGCCTGCACCCCGTCGGGGGCGAGCTCCCGCACCCGCTCGGCGAGCCCCTCCCCGTACACGGTCGGCTCGGCGCCCAGCGCCCGCAGATACTCGTGGTTGTGCTCACCGGCGGTCCCGATGACGCGGGCGCCCAGATGCCGGGCCAGCTGCACCGCCATCGAGCCGACGCCCCCGGCGGCCGCGTGCACCAGCACCGTGTCGCCCTCGCCGACCCGCAGCGCGCCGACCAGCGACTGGTAGGCCGTCAGCCCCGCCAGCGGAATGCCCGCGGCCTGCTCGAAGGTGAGGTTCCGCGGCTTGCGGGCGATCGTGCGCAGGGGCGCGGCCACGTACTCGGCGCAGGTGCCGCGGGACAGGAAGTCCTCGCGCACGTACCCGATCACCTCGTCCCCGGCCCGGAACCCGGTCACCGCCGGTCCGGTCTGCTCCACCACCCCGGCGACGTCCCAGCCCGGGATGACCGGGAAGACGGCGTCCAGGACGGGGTCGAGATATCCGGCCTGCGCCTTCCAGTCGACGGGGTTCACGGCGGCGGCCCTGACCCGGATCAGCACCGAGTCGGGCCCGACCTTGGGGTCCCGGACCTCGCCGAATTCGAGGACCTCGGGGCCGCCGTAGCGGCGGTAGCTGATGGCCTTCATGGTGGCTGCTCCTTGCGGTTCCTGGTATCGATCGCCGGGCGCTTTCCCCCTACCGACGCTCCTGCTCGGGAACCGGCACCGCAAATCCAGCCCGCGCGGGTTCAGGCCCGAACGCGGTACGGGACCTGGGCCGCCGCCGGGGGCAGCGCGGCCCGCGGCTCCGCCCCGGCGAACCAGAAGCCGAGCAGGAACGCGGCCGTCGCCTCCAGGTGCCGGGCCCGCTCCAGGCCGCCGCCGTCCAGCGGTACGCAGCCCATGTCGCGCACGAGGGTCCGTACGGCCTCCAGCGCGCCCTCGTCGTCCCCGCACAGCGGCACCGCGAGGGGGCCGTCCGCGAAGACCGGCGGGGTCATCCGCCACACCGAGTCCGCGCACAGGTTGAACCCCTTCACCACCCGCGCCCCGACCGCCTGTGCGGCGATCCGCTCGGCCACCCCCGGGCCGCCGCCGGTGGCGAGGACGAACCGGCCGGGGACGATCGCGTTGGTGCAGTCGATCAGCGCCCGGCCGCTCAGCGTCCCCTCCCCCGCGCCCGCCGCCTCCAGGGTGGCCGACACCCCTTCGTACGCGACCGCGAGCAGCGTCACCTCCCCGAACCCGGCGGCCTCGCGCAGCGATCCGGCCCGTGCCCCGTGGCGGATCCGCTCCGCCAGGGCCCGCGCGTTGGCGGGCGTGCGGCCGCCGATGAACACCGTGTGGCCCGCCCGCGCCCACTGCCCCGCCAGCCCCTCGGCCATGGTTCCCGTGCCCAGCACTCCGATCCGCATCGTGCGGCCTCCTCATCGCTCGCGAGCGGCTGGTGCCGCCCGCTCCGGACAGGACACTAGGAAGTCCGTTGCGCACCCCGTGGTGCCCAACGGATGCGCTAGGACGGCCCGTACGTCAGCCCCAGGAGGCATGAGTGACGACGACCCCGCACCCTTCGCCCACCGGTCGGTTCATCGCCGACTGCCGGGCCCGGATCGGCTTCGATCTGCTGACCCGGACCTGGACCGCCGTGGTGATCTTCGGGCTGCGCTAGGGGCCGCGCCGCCCCGGTGAGCTGCGCGCGGCGATCGGCGGCATCAGCGCCAAGGTGCTCAACGAGACGCTGCGCCGCCTGGAGGACGACGGGCTGGTGGAACGGCACCGGTACGCGGAGGCGCCGCCGCGCGTCGAGTACGCGCTGACGCCGCTCGGCCACACCCTGCTGGGCCCCGTCGAGGCGCTGGGCTCCTGGGGCATCGAGCACGGCGACGCGGTCGCGGCGGCCCAGGAGCGCGCCGAGCGGCGGCGGGAGGGAACCGGTGACGGCCGCACACTGGACTACATACCGACTGGTCGGCATCATGAGGTGGACATGGAGTGAACCGTACGCCGCCCGCCTCCCAGGGAAGAAGAGATTCGATGAACGCAGGCAATCCGCCGGGACTCGATCTGACGCGGCTCCGCGCCCATCTCGACCGCGAGCGGCCGGGGCTGGTGGGCGGCCCGCTGAGCGCGGAGCTGATCGAGGGCGGCCGGTCGAATCTCACCTACGCCGTCACCGACGGCGCCTCCCGCTGGGTGGTCCGTCGCCCGCCGCTGGGGCATGTGCTGGCCACCGCCCATGACATGCGGCGCGAGCACCGGGTCATCAGCGCGCTGTATCCGACCAGCGTGCCGGTGCCGGAGCCGGTGCTGCTGTGCGAGGACGAGGCGGTGGCCGGGGCGCCGTTCTACGTCATGGATTTCGTGGAGGGCACTCCGTACCGTACGGCCGAGCAGCTGGCCGCGATCGGTCCGGAGCGCACCCGGGGCGTGGTGCTGTCCCTGGTGGACACGCTCGTCGCGCTGCACTCCGTGGATCCCGCCGAGGTCGGGCTCGGCGACTTCGGGCGGCCGGAGGGCTTCCTGGAGCGGCAGCTGCGGCGCTGGGGCAAGCAGCTGCAGGCCTCGCGCAGCCGCGAACTGCCCGGCATCGACGAGCTGCACACCCGGCTCGCCAAGGCGCTGCCAGCCTCCCCCGCGCCCACCGTGGTGCACGGCGACTACCGCCTGGACAACGTCCTGGTGGGCGCCGACGACCGGATCAAGGCGATCCTCGACTGGGAGATGTCCACGCTCGGCGATCCGCTGACCGACCTCGGCCTGATCGTGATGTACAGCGAGCACCCCACGCTGGACGACGCGCCCATCTCCTCCACCCAGGGCGCCCCCGGGCACCCGGGGACGGACGAGCTGGTCCAGCGGTACGCCGAGGGTTCGGGCCGGGACGTCGGCGGCATCGCCTGGTACACCGCTTTCGCCTACTTCAAGCTCGCGGTGATCTTGGAGGGCATCCACTACCGCTTCACCCTCGGACAGACCCTGGGCACGGGCTTCGACCGCATCGGCGCCATCGTCCCGGGCTTCATCCACAACGGCCTCACCACCCTCCAGGAGAACTGAGACACCTCATGGACTTCGCATTCGACGCCCGCACCGAAGAACTCCGCGCCAAGCTCCTGACCTTCATGGACGAGCACGTCTACCCGGCCGAGGCGATCGCGGGCGAGCAGCGCGCCCTGCTCGGCTCGCCCTGGGAGACCCCGGCCGTCGTGACGGAGCTGAAGGCCGAGGCCCGCAAGCAGGGGCTGTGGAACCTGTTCCTGCCCGACGCCGAGTACGGGGCCGGGCTGACCAACCTCCAGTACGCCCCGCTCGCCGAGATCACCGGCCGCAGCCCCCAGCTCGCCCCCACCGCCCTCAACTGCGCCGCGCCGGACACCGGCAACATGGAGGTGCTCACCCAGTTCGGCAACGAGCAGCAGCGCAAGCAGTGGCTGGAGCCGCTGCTCGCGGGCGAGATCCGGTCGGCCTTCGCGATGACCGAGCCGGAGGTGGCCTCCTCCGACGCCACCAACATCGAGACCCGGATCGAGCGGGACGGCGACGACTACGTCGTCACCGGGCGCAAGTGGTACATCTCCGGGGCGATGAACCCCGACTGCAAGATCTTCATCGTGATGGGCAAGACCGACCCGGAGGGCGCGGATGTGCGCCGCCAGCAGTCGATGGTGCTGGTGCCGCGCGATACGCCCGGGGTCGAGGTGCGGCGGGCGATGCAGGTGTACGGCTACGAGGACCACTACCACGGCGGCCACGCCGAGGTCGTCTTCCACGGGGCCCGGGTCCCGGCCGCGAACCTCATCGGCGAGGAGGGCGGCGGCTTCGCCATCGCCCAGGCCCGGCTGGGCCCCGGCCGTATCCACCACTGCATGCGGCTGATCGGCATGGCCGAGCGGGCGATCGAGCTGATGTGCCGCCGCGCGGTGGACCGGCAGGCCTTCGGCAAGGCGCTCGCCCAGCAGGGCCAGGTCCACGAGTGGATCGCGGACGCCCGGGTGGCGGTCGAGCAGCTGCGGCTGCTGGTCCTCAAGACGGCCTGGATGATGGACACGGTGGGCAACCGGGAGGCGCACACCGAGATCCAGGCCATCAAGATCGCCACACCGCGGACGGTGGTGGGGATCCTGGACCAGGCGGTGCAGTTGCACGGCGCGGGCGGGGTCAGCCAGGACTTCCCGCTGGCGGAACTGTGGGCGGCCGCCCGTACGCTGCGGTTGGCCGACGGTCCGGATGAGGTGCATCAGCGGTCGCTGGCGCGGCGGGAGTTGAAGCGGTACCTGTAGCGGCGGCGCCGAGCGGAGGGGGCGCCCACGGTGTGGGCGCCCCTCCGCTGCGTCTCCTTACGGCCGCAGCGCGCGCAGCAGGAGGTCGGCCAGGTGGTCGGCCACCTGCTGGGGGCCGAGGGGGCCGCCGGGGCGGTACCAGGTGCCCAGGTGGTGCACGGAGCCGAAGTGGTAGTCGACCACCAGGTCCGCCGGGGTGTCGGCGCTGAACACCCCGGTCCGCTGGCCCTCCTCGACGAGCGCGCGGAACCGCTCGTGGTAGCGGCGCCGCTCGGCCCGTACCTGCTTGTACTTCTCCGGGCTCAGATGGTGCATCGACCGGAAGAAGATCGTGGTGTCGTCGAGGTTCTCGATGGTGGTCACGACGACGTCGGCCGCCGCGTCCCGCAGCCGCCGCTCCACGGGAGCGTCCGCGTCCGCGAAGGCGTCGAGCCGTTCCTGCTGGAGGCGGAGCACCCGGCCGTAGATCTCATGGAGCAGATCGTCCTTGGAGCCGAAGTAGTGGTACAGGGCTCCCTTGGTGACCCCCGCCGCCTCGACGATCTCCTGGACGGACGTCCGGTCGAACCCGCGCTCCGCGAAGAGGCGGGTCGCGGCGGCCAGCAGCCGCCGCGGCACCGGCTGTCCGTCGCCGTTCGTCGTTCTGGCCATGGTCGCCACCCGCTTCTCTCATCCTCGCAGTTCTCGTCGGAGGATCTTGCCACTGGTCGTCTTCGGGAGCTCGGGCAGGATGTCGACCTCCCGCGGGTACTTGTACGCGGCGAGCCGGTCCGCGCAGTACGCGGCCAGCTCGTCCGACGTGGCCTCGGCCCCCGGCCGCAGACTCACATACGCCTTGACCGTTTCGCCCCGGTAGGGGTGCGGCTTACCGACGACGGCCGCCTCACGGACGGCGGGGTGAGTGTAGAGCACGTCCTCGACCTCGCGCGGCCACACCTTGAACCCGGAGGCGTTGATCATGTCCTTCTTGCGGTCGACGACATACAGCCAGCCGCCCTCGTCCATGAAGCCGATGTCCCCGGTGCGCAGTTCGCCGCCGGGCATACCGGCCTCGGTGGCGTCGGGGCGGCGCCAGTAGCCGGGGACGACCATGGGGCCGCTCACCACGATCTCGCCGGGCTCGCCGAACGGCAGGTCCTTGCCGTCGTCACCGGCGATCCGTACGACGGTGTCCGCGCCGGGCACGCCGACCGCCAGGGTGCCGGAGAGCGGGTCGACGGGGGCCCGTACGCCGGGCGGGACGCTGGCGCAGGGGGCGGTGCACTCGGTGAGTCCGTAGCCGTTGTGCAGATACGGGCCGAGGGCCGATTCGAACCGGTCGACCAGCGCGGGCGGCAGCGGGGCACCGCCGGAGGAGATGATCCGGAAGGACGAGAAGTGGTCGCGGGTCGCCTGCGGATGGGCCATCAGCGCCATGAAGGCGGTGGAGGGGCCCACGGTGTACGCGGGGCGGTGCTCGGCGAACGCGTCCAGGACGACCCCGGTCTCGAAGCGGTACGCCAGCGCGAGCGTCCCGGCCCCGGCGAGGCTCGCGCCCAGCTCGCAGACCATGCCGGTGATGTGGAACAGCGGCGCCAGCGCGAAGATCACCGAGCCCGGGGGCAGCTCGTGGAGGAGGTGCTGCCGGTCGGCGTTGTAGGAGACGTTGACATGGGTGTTGATGGCGCCCTTGGGGGTGCCGCTGGTCCCGGACGTGTAGCTGATCAGCGCGATGTCGCCGGGGGCGGGCTCGGGGACGGCGGGCGGCCGGGCCCCGGCGCGGGCGGCCACCAGGAGGTCCTCGGTGTCCTCGGGCACCGGGACGCGCTCGTCGCGCAGCACCCGCTCGTCGTTGCGGGTCTGGAAGTCGTACGCGTCGGCGGTGAGCGCGATGCGCACCGGGGTGCCCGCGGCCGTCTCCCGTATGTACGCCTCCCAGCCGGTGCGGGCGCACACCAGCGCGGTGACCTCGGCGTCGGTCAGGATGTGGGTGAGTTCGCCGCCCTTGTACATGGGGTTGACGGGGACCACGGCCGCGCCCGCCTTCCACGCGCCGAGCAGCGCGATCACGAAGTGCGGGGTGTTCTGCAGCATGATCGCGAGCCGGTCGCCGGGGGCGAAGCCGCGCCCGGCGAGGTGGCCCGCGAGCCCGTCCGACAGCTCGTCCAGCTCCCGGTAGGTGATCCGGCCGTCGAAGTAGGCGATCGCGGGGTGGTCCGGGGCGTCGCGCACGGCCTCCCGGAAGGCGTGCAGCACGCTGGGGCGCGGGGTGATCGGCCGGCGCTGCTTCTCGGTGAGCTGGGCGAGCCACGGCTGGTCCTGGTACGACGTCATCGGGGCGGCCTCTCTTCGGTCTCTTCCAGGGTGCGCTGGACGCGGTTCATGCTCCGCAGCCACCGATCGGTGTCGGCGGCGCGGGTGGCGTAGTAGCCGGCCACCTCGGGGTGCGGCAGGATCAGGAACCGGTTCTCGGCGATGCCCTTGAGGGTGGCGTCCGCGACCTCCTCCGGTTCGATCGCGGTGGGCACGAGCACCAGGTCTCCGGCGCTTCCGGAATCCCCCAGCATGTTGGTGCGCACGCCCTGCGGGCAGACGGCGTGCACCTGGACACCCCGGTGGCGGTAGGTGGCCGAGAGCCATTCGGCGAAGGCGAGCGCCGCGTGCTTGGAGACGCTGTACGGCGCCGAGCCGACCATGGTGAGCATCCCGGCCGCGGACACGGTGGACACGAAGCGCCCCTCCCCGCGCTCCAGCCAGTCGGGCAGCAGCGCGCGGGCGGCCCGGACATGGGCCATCACGTTGACGTCCCAGGACTCGGCCCACAGCTCCTCGTCGGCCTCCGGGCCGCCGCCGTGGCCGACGCCCGCGTTGGCGCAGAAGATGTCGACGGTGCCGCCGAGCGCGTCCCGGGCGGCGGGCACCACGCCGGAGGCGTCACCGGGGACGGCGGTGCCGCCGATCTCGGCGGCGACGGCCTCCGCCCCGGCCGCATCGAGGTCGTTGACGACGACCTGGGCGCCCTCGGCGGCGAAGCGGCGGGCCAGGGCGGCGCCGATGCCGCCTCCCGCCCCGGTGACGACAACTCGCGCTCCACGCACGGTTTCCACGATTGAGACGCTCCTCGGGTGCGGCGCGGCCGTCGGCCCGGATCGGCCCGGCCGCACCGGCAGACTAACCAGTCGGTATGTGGAACGGAAGAGGGCGATCGGCCGACCGGTGGATGACGATCGGGGGGCGGCTCACCGGTCGCGCGGGCTCCGGGGGCGCTGGTCTCCGATGACCCGGCGCCAGCGGGCGTTCTCCCCCGCCAGGGCGTCCCACAGCACGTTGAGCGGATGGTGATCGTCCTGCGCGGCGCGCTCCCCGGCCCGTACGAAGACCCCGACGAGCACCTCCAGCTCCGGCGCGATGTCATCGGCCAGTTCCAGCGTGCGCAGCCCGGCACCGGTCCGCAGCCGTCCGTCGGCCACCGCGTCGCCGATCCCCTGGGTGACGAGCACCCCGCCGCGCAGCACGCCCGAGGAGAGCAGTTCGAGGCCGTACTGCACGGTGTCGATCTCGGCCGCGATGTGCAGCTCCTGGCGGTAGCGGCCGCCGAACCAGCCGCGCAGGAAGCCGGGGATGAGGCCGTCGGCGGAGACCGCGAGCGGCACCCCGGGCAGGGCGCTCACCGCGACGGCGGGGTCCGGCAGTTCACCGGCGCCGAGGTTGGTGACCAGGGACAGGCCGCTGCGCCGCCACTCCATCACCTCGAAGTCCTCCAGCCCGCGGTTCTCGCTTCCGGTGGCCAGCACGCTGCCGCAGACCAGGTCGAGTTCCTTGGAGCCGAGCCGGTCGAGCAGGTCCCTGGTGCGGACGTGCTCGACCTTCAGCTCGACGCCGCGGCTCCCGAAGTCCGCGGTGACCAGTTCCACGGCGTTCAGCAGAAAGCCGAGGGTGTAGCGGGTGGAGCCGACGGCCAGCCGGCCGCCGAGCCGGCGGCGGCAGTCGCGCAGTTCGTCCTGCCATCCGTTCAGCGTGCCGCGGGCGAGTTCGGCGAGGCTCTCGCCGGTGGCGGTGAAGAGCACATTCCGGCTGCGGCCCCGTTTGAGGACGAGCGGTTCTCCGCACAGGGTGCCGAAGTTCCGGTTCATCGTGTCGAGCTGTTTCTGAACGCTGGACTGCTCGCGGCCCAGGAGCCGGGCGGCGCCCAGCGCCGTACCGGTCTCATGGACCGCGAGCAGTGTGCGGAGTTGATCCATTGTGGTGTCCAGCAGCGCCGCGGGGTACTGCCACCGATCGCTTGAGGACATTCCGGTCTTCTGCTCCCCCGTACAAGAAAACGCGTCCTGACGTTTCGAAGCATAGTGCAGCGTCTTCGGCGCTATTCCTGGTCCGGACCTGGCAGGGATATTCCGGAATTCACGAGGGAAACCGCGAGAAGCACGAGAACTTCAGAAATGACCGGGGCAGGCGTTCAGCGGTGGCGGGCGAACTCCACCACTTGCTGGAAGGTGGGACGGTTCTGCCAGCTGATCTTGTCGTGGGTGAGTCCGCCGACGGTGCGCTGGATGATGGAGTCGGCGCACCACTGGTCGCCCACCGCGCAGTTGTCGTCGCCGGGGTAGACCTCGGCGGCGGACTTGGCGGCGGCCTGCTTGAGGCTGGCGAGCAGGACGTCACGGCAGGCGCTCAGGTCGCCGCCGCCGCAGTACGGCTTGGCGAGCGGCCCCTTGACGTCCTCACCGAGGACCGCGCGCAGATCCTTGTCGACGTAGGACCACCAGCCGTACTGGAAGGACGATCCGGCGTGCGAACCTGTCGGCCCGTGGCCCGCCGAGGGCGATTCGTCCACGCTCAGATTGGTGCGCAGCGCGTCGTACAGCTCGCCGCCGAGGCCGGGCTTGAACTCGGCCTCGACCAGCAGCGGCCACCAGGCGTCCATGATGCGCACCGCGTCGGCGTGGCCGTAGGTGTGCGAGCCCGCGCTCGTCTCGCGGCGCTGTGAACCGGCCGCCTGCCAGGACTCCAGCCGCTGCACGGCGGTGGTGAGCGCCGGGTCGTCGATCGGCTTGCTGCGCAGCACCTTCAGCAGCTCGGGCAGCACGTCCTCGCCGCGCAGGTCGGTGACGGCGGCCTCGCCCATCGCCCGGGCGAGCGCGGCGCGGGTCACCCCGCCCTTCTTGACCAGGGCGCGCACCCGGTCGTCGAGGAGGTTGCCGCGGTGCACGGAGCCGTCACCGAAGCCCGCCGCGCCGTAGTCCTTGGCGAGCTTGTTGTTCCAGCTGATGTAGTAGTCCTGGTCGATGGACTGGGGGTGTTCGGCGGCCGGGGTGTACGCGGCGGTGTTGTCCGCCGGGTCGAAGTCCCGCCATTCGTACGCCTTCTCGGCCTTGACGGGCAGCGACGGGTCGACGCCGTCGGCGCGCCGCATGTTGAGCCCGCTGTTGAAGTAGGCGGCCTGCCGGGAGTCGGCGTAGAACCAGTTGAAGGTGTAGTTGATGTGCTGGGCGGCGCTCTGGAAGGATTTCGCGTCGGTCACGTAGCCCGGGTCGTTGAACATCTGGAAGCCGACGATCGAGTCGGCCTCGTGGCGGTAGGTGGCGCGCAGCGAGGTGTAGGCGACGGGTTTGCCGCCGACCGTGGCGCGATGGGTGACGAGGCCGTACTTGGTCCGGTAGACCTGCATCCGGTAGGAGCCCGCGGCGGTGGAGTCGGCGACGGTGGGCTTCCAGGCGTTGCGCCGCTCCAGCTTGTCCATGGGCAGGCAGTCGCCGTGGTAGCGGTAGTACGTCGCGTCCTTGCCCGGCGTGGAGCCGTCCGGTGAGCACAGCTCGACCGCGTAGGTGTCGGTGACGTCCTGCGCGGAGGTGGTGGCGCTCCACGCGTAGTCCTGGCCGCGCCCGAGCTGGACGTACATCCCGACGCCCGCGAAGGACGCGCCGCGGGCGCTGATGCCGGGGCCCTGGATCTCCTGGAGCATCAGCAGCTGCGGGGCGAAGTAGCCGGTCTGCGGCCCGAAGACGGCGACGGGGTGGCCGCCGGCGGTGTACTTGCCGGAGACCACGAGCGCGTTGGACATGCCCTTCTTGCGGCTGAACAGATCGCGGGGCAGCACCCCGTCGTCGTAGATGCCGCGCAGCTTGTCGAGCTTGGCGGGCGCCTTGACCGTGGTGCGGTCCCCGGCCTTGGCCGGGGTGGCGCTGCCCTCGCGGTCGTACACGAGCTGTTCGGGGGTGACGGAGCCCGGGTCGGGCATCGCGGTGCCCTTAGGCGTAGCGGGCTTGTCCGCGTACGGGAAGCTCTTGCCGTCGTGGACGGTCAGCACGGCCTCCGGATCGTTGCGCTGCCGGAAGGACTCCCAGACCTTGGTGCCCTCCTCGAGGCCGTATTTCTGCTGGGCGGCGAGCATCGACAGCGCGCCCTCCACCTCGCCGCCGCCGCCGTTGCCGAAGAGCGCGCCGACGACGGAGGCCAGGGCTATCAGGTCGGTGAGCTTGAACGGCTGGATCTCACCGGCGTTGGTGATCGCGTCGATGTGCCCGGTGAGCACGTACTCGCCGGGGAAGTTGCGGGCGTCCTTCGCCTTCTTGGCGTAGGCGTTGATCCCGTCGACGTACGCCTGGGCGTCGGCCAGCGCCTGCTTCCCGCGCTCGCCGCCGGTGGCCAGGATGTAGTCGATCTGCGCCTGATAGTCCGCCTCGGTGTACGGCGCCTGGCGGAAGAAGTCCTGCTCCAGGCCCTGGTTGGCGGGCGCGCCACCGGCGAACGAGGTCAGCTCGCCGCGCCCCACGTGCCGGAACAGGTCCATCAGCCACAGCCGGTCCTGGCCGGCGGCGTATCCGGCGCCGAATTCGGTGCCCTCGCGGGTGGTGCCCTGGATGTGCGGGACGCCGGTCTTCTTGTCCCGGGTGATCGTGACGTCGTCGCGGGGCTTGGTGACCGACTCGACCTGGTCCGCCGGGACGCCGAACGACGAGTCGTTGAAGAAGGTGTTCAGCTTGTCGTCGGTGAGCGTCGGATAGCCCTGGGCCAGGTCGGCGTACGGGCCGAGCTGGTCGGCGCTGTGCGCGGGGTGGGTGCCGAACACCCGGTTGGCGAGGATGTCGGCCAGTGTCGCGTTGCCGGTCGCGCCGGGCGGCAGGATGTCGGAACACTGCCCCCCGCAGTAGTCGGTGGGGGCTTGCGCGGCGGGCGCCGCCTGGGCCTCTTGCGGCAGCGGGGCCGCGAACGTGGCGCCGAGCGCCAATACCGCGGCCGCGGCCACGGCGACACGGGTGAGCTTGCCGGTTCTGAAACGCATATCCGCTCCTCCCGGATGCAGTTGAGGGGGAGGTTACCGGCGGTACAACAACGCCGGAAGATGAGCGGCCGTCAACTTCCTTGTTCCGATTGCTTCGCGAGTTTCTGGAAACACGATGGATCCGGATCGCGCTGCGTTACGTCCATTCGACAACGAGTCGGGTCCGCACTCGCGGAGGTGGTAAGAAGTGGCCGGTTTCAGAGCACTCGCACGAGAGGTTCGCAATCCACGCAGACACGTCACCGCCCGGCGCACCTCGCTGCGCAAATGCCTGGAACGGTTCGCGCCGTACGGGCACCGGGCGACCTGGCACCATCTGTGCGCCAGGACCGGGATCATCCCGGAGGACCGTCAGCCTGAACCCACACGTTTGATCACGGCACTCGAAGAACTCGAGGAGGCCCGCACCCTGTGGCTCGCGTACGAGGCGGACTTCGCCGCCCGGCGCAGGCTGGAGAAACACCACGGCATCCGGCAGCCCAGCGCCGTCGACGACTGGCACCTGCGCACCTGGGGCGGTTGCGACATCATGCCGTGCGAATCTCCCTCGACCCACCCCGACGGCCGCCTCGCCGACGTCCTGCGGCGGCTGATCGTCGCCATGGAAGCGGGCCCGGGATCGGCCTGCCCGGTCTGCGCCCAGGAACGGCTGGTCTGGCGCGAGGACCTGGACCGCTATCCCGCGGCCGGACCGGTCTGCGAGGACTGCGGCATCGTGGTGCCGGTCCCGCTGCTCACCACCGAGGCGCTGGCGGCCTCCCGGCGCGCCGGCTGCGCGACGGTGACGCGGTACGCGGCGGCCTGAGGCTGCCCGGCCCCGGGCCGGGGGCGCGCTCGCCGGTGCCCGGCGGGCGCGCCCCGAACAGTGGCTCCACCATGGGGGGCCGCGCACGGCGCGTTGACAGGAGCCTGGCCACCCGAGCATGCTGAGCAGTCGCTTAGCCGCATCGCGAGTCGCCCGGGAGGCAGCACACATGGCAGAGCCCAGGATCTTCACCTCACCCGACGAACTGCGCGCCGCGGTCGGTGAGGAACTCGGCCCCAGCGACTGGCTGGAGATCGACCAGAAGCGGATCGACCAGTTCGCCGAGGCGACCGGCGACCACCAGTGGATCCACGTCGACGCCGAGAAGGCCGCCGCCGGCCCCTTCGGCACGACCATCGCCCACGGCTATCTGACCCTGTCCCTGCTGCCGTACTTCAGCCCGCAGCTGCTGCGCGTCGAGGGCGTGCGGATGGGCGTCAACTACGGCACCAACAAGGTCCGCTTCCCCTCCCCCGTCCCGGTCGGCTCCCGGCTGCGCGCCACGGGCCGCATCGCCGAGGTGGCCGAGGTGAAGGACGGAATCCAGCTGACGCTCACGGTCACCGTCGAGAGCGAGGGCGGCGCCAAACCGGCCTGCGTGGCGGAGACGGTGTCCCGCTTCTACCTCTGACCCCTGCCGTCCGCGCCTTCCGCGCCGACCATGCGCAGCACCAGCCCGGCGTAGAGGTCACCGACCTCGTCGGGGGTGCTGCGCCCCCGCGCGTTGAACCAGCGGGCGACGTCGATGCACAGCGACAACACCGCGACCGTGGTGCCGCGTACGTCCGGCACGTCGAAGTCGCCCGCCCGCACCCCGTCCTCGATGATCGAGCGCACCGCCGCGTCCGTGTCCCGGCGCATGGCGATGACCTCGGCGTGGTGCTCCTCCCCGAGCGCGCCCAGCTCGTACTGCACGACCCGCGCGGTCGTATGGTGCTCCGCGTGCCACCGCACGAATCCCCGCACCGCGGCGGCCAGCCGCTCGGCGGGTGTTCCGCCCCCGTCCCGCGCCTCCTCCAGGATGTCCAGCGCCAGCCGGTGGCCGACCTTGCTGATCTGGTAGAGCAGCTCTTCCTTGGTCTTGTAGTGGATGTAGAGGGCGGCCGGGCTCATCCCGGCGCGCCCGGCGATGTCCCGCGTGGTGGTGGCGTGATAGCCCCGCTCGGCGAAGGCGTGCACGGCGGCACTCACCAGCCGCCGGGCCGCGTCCGGCGTAATGTCCCCCCACGCCTCGGCCCGTCCCCCGGCGTTCTTGCGCTCCACGTCCATGGCGGACACCCTACACGGAGGGTGAGCAAGCGCTTAGGACACGGCTCGGGGCGGGGTTCCGGCGGAGGCTAGGATCGCCCCATGGCGTCTTTGGTCCAGGTCAACTACCGGAAGTACGACGGATCTCTGCACTGGAACATGCGCATGCGCAGGCTGGGTGAGGACGAACACGGGGTCTGGCTGGGGCTGCCCGCCAACTCGGTGACGCGTAAGGGGTACGGCCCCGAGGTGCCCATCGAGTGCGCGCACGTGATCCTCTTCCCGCGCGGGACGTGGTGGACGGCCGTGTTCAACGCCCCGCCGCGCCCGACCGAGGTGTACTGCGACATCACCACTCCGGTGGAGTGGGTCTCCCCGGACGAGGTCACCATGGTCGACCTGGATCTGGACGTGCTCCGGAAGCGGGCCGACGGGGCGACCCTGCTGGTGGACGAGGACGAGTTCGCGGAGCACCAGGTGCGGTACGGGTATCCGGCGGACGTCATCGCGCGGGCGGAGGCGGCCGGGCGGTGGCTGATGGAGGCGGTCAAGGGCGGCACCGAACCGTTCGGGGAGGCGTACCGGCCCTGGCTGGCGATGGTGGCGGACGGGCACGCCGCTTAGAAAACCACGAGGGCCCGCCCTCCGCGTCCCGCGAGCATCGCGTCGAAGGCCGCCGGGATGCCGTCCAGGCCGATCCGTTCGGTCACCATGGCCGACAGGTCGAGCCGTCCCGCGCGGATGTGGTCGGCCAGGACGGGGAGGTCGCGGGCGGGGTCGCTGTTGCCGTAGACGCAGCCGGAGAGGGTACGGCCGAAGTAGAACAGCTCCAGCGCCGAGAAGGTGACCTGCTGGTCCTTGCCGCCGATGCCGACGACGGTCGTCCGGCCGCCGCGGCGGGTGGCGGACCAGGCGGTGCGGATGGTGTCGGCGCGGCCGACGCATTCGACGGCGACGTCGGCGCCATGGCCGCCGGTGAGGGCGCGGATCCGCTTGGCCGGGGCGGCGTCACGGTCACCGTCACCGTCACCGGTGACGACGAACTCGGTCGCGCCCGCCGCCCGGGCCAGTGCCTCCTTCTCCGGTGACACGTCCACCGCGACGATCGCCCCGGCACCCGCGATGCGCGCCGCCTGGAGCGCGGCGAGGCCGACCCCGCCGACGCCGAAGACGGCGACGGACTCGCCGGGGCGCACCCGCGCGCTGTGGTGGACGGCGCCGTACCCGGTGAGCACCGCGCACCCCAGCAGCGCGGCGTCGGTGAGCGGTACGCCGTCCGGCAGGGGGAGCACGGCGTGCGCCGGTACGACGGTCTCCTCGGCGAACGCGGCCGTGCCCAGCCCCGGGTACAGCGCGCGGCCGTCGGCGGTGAGCGTGGCGTACGGCAGCGCCGCGGCGTCCCCGGCCCTGGCGCACAGCCAGGGCTCGCCGAGCCCGCAGTAGTGGCATCTCCCGCAGGACGGGGCCCAGTTGAGGATCACGGAGTCACCCGGGGCGATCCCCGTCACGCCGTCGCCGACCGCCGTGACGGTGCCCGAGCCCTCGTGGCCGAGGACGGCGGGGACGGGCTGGCGGAGCGTTCCGTCGGACAGCGACAGATCCGAGTGGCACACCCCGGCCGCGGCGAGCCGCACCCGCACGTGTGCCGGTCCGGGCTCGGGGATGTCGATGTCCTGGACGCGCAGCGGCGTGCGGAGGGAGGGGAGGACGGCGGCGCGGGTCATGGTGTGGGCTCCTCGGGGTCGGTGCGGGCCGAGGTTTCCTCCCCCGGCCCGTACCTCCCCGAAACCGCGCTCCGCTCCGCCCCAGGCCCGCGCCGGGGGTCGCGCGCCGCCGGGAGGGTCACCGCGCCGGGGGCCCGCCGCAGGGGCCGTACGGCTATCGCCGCCGAGGCGAGCAGCAGCACGCCGAGCATGACGAAGGGGGCGGCGGTGCCCGCGAGTCCGGCGAGCAGTCCGGCCGAGGCGGGCGCGGCGACCTGGCCGAGGCGGTTGCCGGTGAGCCGCAGCGCGAGGGCGGTGCTGCGCGCCTGGTCGGGCGCGGCCTGGACGACCGTGGTCATGGACAGCGGCTGGCCGACGCCGAGGCAGAAGCCGAGCGCGGCGAGCAGCACGCCGAGCGCCCAGGCGGGCACCGGCAGGGCGACGGCCGCGCACAGCAGCCCGGCGCCCAGACAGCTGACGGCCATCAGCACGGTGCGGCCCAGCACCCGGATCATCGGGGTCATCACCAGGCGGCAGGCGACGGTGGCGGCGGCGCGCAGGCTGAGCAGCAGGCCGACGACGGCGGGCGAGATGGCGCGCTGTTCACCGACGACGGGCAGATAGGCGGTCAGGACGTCGGTGGCGGACAGCACGGCGAGGCTGATGAAGATGCCGGAGGCGACCCCGCGGGTGCGCAGGATGCGGAACACCGGCACCCGCCGGCCGGGGGACGCCTCGGCGGGCTTCTTCGCCCACCCCTCGGGCGGGCGGTGCTCGATCCGCCACAGCGAGGTGAACGAACAGGCCGCGACGACGGCGGCGACGAAGAGCGCGGCGGCGCTGGTGCGGGCCAGCGCGCCGTCGTGGCCGGAGACGAGCTGCCCGGCGGCGATCGGCCCGATGAGCTGGCCGAGCGAGGCGCCGACGGTGAAGTGGCCGAAGTTGCGGTCCTGGTCGGCCGGGGCGCTCTGACGGGCGACGAGTGACTGCGCACCGATGACGAATGACAGATGACCAAGTCCCATCACCCCACTCCACGCGGCCATGGCGGGCAGCGAGTCCGCCGTGCCGCTGAGTCCGCATCCGGCGGCGATGAGCACCACGCCGACCGGCAGCAGCGGAGCGCACCGGCCGTGGTCGGTGCGCCGCCCGAGCGGTACGGCGGCGAACAGCGGCAGCAGCGCGTAGACGCCCGCGATCACCCCGACCGCGCGGGCGTCGGCGCCCAGCGCGAGAGCCCGGTAGGAGACGGCCGGTCTCGCCATGTTCACCGCCCCCTGCGCGAAGGAGAAGGCGATGACCAGGCGCAGCAGCCAGCCCCTACCGGGCTCCGAAGTCGTCACGGTCAGATGATGCCGAACGCCAGTCCGGCGGCCAGCACCACCAGGGAGGTGAGCACCGCCCACTTCACCGTGAAGCGGGTGTGGTCGCCGAATTCGACCTTGGCCATGCCGACGAGCACGTAGACGGCGGGGACCAGCGGGCTCGACATGTGCAGGGCCTGGCCGACGAGCGAGGCGCGGGCGATCTCCAGTGCGCCGACGCCGTGGGCGTGACCGGCCTCGGCGAGGATCGGCACGATGCCGAAGTAGAAGCCGTCGTTGGACATGAAGTACGTGAGCGGGATCGACAGCACGCCGGTGACCAGGCCCATCTGCGGGCCCATGGCGTCGGGGACGCCGTCGACCAGCCAGCGGGCCATGTGCTCGACCATGCCGGTGCCGGTGAGGACGCCGGTGAAGACGGCCGCGGCGAAGACCATGCCGGAGACGTTGACGACGTTCTCGGCGTGGGCGGCGATCCGGGCCTTCTGGTCGGCGATGCGCGGGAAGTTGACGGTGAGCGCGACGGCGGCGGCCAGCAGGAAGAGGACCGGGATGTCCAGCGTCTCGGTGATCATCAGGGCCAGCAGGGTGACGGTGAGCGCCGCGTTGAACCAGTAGAGCTTGGGGCGCAGGGTGGCGCGGTTCGGGTCGAGGCCCTTGAACTCGTCGTCGGCCTCGGCCGGGCCGCCCGCGGGGGCCTCGGCGTCCGTACCGCCACCGGCACCGCCGGTGCGCTTGCCCAGGCCGACACGCTTGCCCGCGCCCTTGGCGCCCTCGGCTCCCGCACCCGCGCCGACGAGCACCGTCTCCGGGTCGCCCTCGGTGACCTCGTCGAGCGTCAGCACGCCGAGGCGCTTGCGCTCGCGCAGCCCGAGGCCGTACGAGAGGGCGAAGACGAAGAGCAGACCGACCGCGAGGGCGGGGATCATCGGGACGAAGATGTCGCTCGCGTCGACCTTGAGCGCGGCGGCGGCGCGGGCGGTGGGACCGCCCCAGGGGAGCGTGTTCATGACACCGTTGGCCATGGCGGCGACACCGGTCATCACGACCAGGCTCATCTTCAGCTTCCGGTAGAGCGGCACCATGGCCGACACCGTGATCATGAAGGTGGTGGAACCGTCGCCGTCGAGGGAGACGATCGCCGCGAGCACCGCGGTGCCGACCACGACCCGCATCGGGTCCGCTTTGCAGAACCGCAGGATGACGCGGACGATCGGGTCGAAGAGGCCGACGTCGATCATCACCCCGAAGTAGATGATCGCGAACATCAGCATGGCCGCGGTGGGCGCCAGATCCCCGACGCCGTCGAGGACGTAGTCCCCGAGGTGCGCCCCCTTCCCGACGAGGACGCAGAAGAGCGCCGGGATGAGCACCAGCGCGCCCATCGGGGACATCTTTTTCATCATGATCAAAACAAGGAATGTTGCGATCATGACGAAACCGAGGATTGTCAGCATGTGGCTACCTCACGTTCGCCTTTGAACTCCCCCAGATTTGGCGGTCGGGGCGACGTTAGGTGGCGCAACTTGGCGTTAACAAGGTCTTGACGTGTGAGCAATAAGCGCAAAACCCCAGGTCAGTACCCGTGGGCGGCCGGCGCGGCACTGAGCACGAGGGAAGCGATGACAGTATCGGGGCATGGCTGAGCAGATCATCGCCGCGTGTGACGGGGCGTCGAAGGGGAACCCCGGGCCCGCGGCCTGGGCATGGGTCATCGCCGGGAGCGGAAGCGAGGTGGAGCGCTGGGAAGCCGGCCCCCTGGGCAACGCCACCAACAACGTGGCCGAGCTGACCGCGCTTCGAGAGCTGCTGGAGGCCACCGACCCGGCCGCGCCGCTGCAGGTGCGGATGGACTCCCAGTACGCGATGAAGGCCGTCACCACCTGGCTGCCCGGGTGGCGGAGGAAGGGCTGGAAGACCTCCTCCGGCTCACCGGTGGCCAACCGGGACCTCGTGGTGCGCATCGACGAACTGCTGGACGGCCGCACCGTCGATTTCGTCTACGTTCCCGCACACCAGGTCGACGGCGACCCCTTCAACGCCGCCGCTGACGCGGCCGCCAGCCACACGGCCCGCACCCAGCAGGCCGCCGGAACCTCGCTCGGCTCCGCCCTGCCGCCGCCGGAGCCCCAGACGGCCCCCCGCACGGCGAGCCGCAGCCGCCCGACGCGCCCGCGGGCCGCCGCCCGCTCGGGCGGTGGTTCGATCAAGGCGAAGTTCCCCGGCCGCTGCCGCTGCGGCCAGCCGTACGCCAAGGGCGAGCTCATCGCGAAGAACCCCGACGGCTGGGGCCACCCCGCCTGCGCGACCGGGGCCAAGACGGCCGGATAGGACACCGGGCAGGACGCCCCCTCAGTCCAGCACGCGCGCCAGATACGCCCGCAGCAGCTCCTTCGTCTCGGCCACGACCGCCGGGTCGCCCTCCGGGTCGACCCGGAAGGCGAGCCGGAGCAGGGCGTCGGCCGTCTCGACCGCGAGCAGGAAGGCGACCCGCAGGCGCTCGTCGGCCTCGGCGGTGCCGTCGATGCCGAGGGGTTCGGCGAGGATGGCGCGGAGCCGGTCGGCCACCAGGTGGTTGGGCTGGTCGGGCAGGCCGGTCGCCGGGACCGGCCTGCCGAACTCGATGAGCGCGAAGCCCGGCGCGCCGCGCTTCATCTCCAGATACTCGTCCACGACGACGTCCATCGCCGCGCGCCAGTCGCCCTCGCCCGGCCCGGCCCCGGCCAGCCGGCGGGTGATGCGCGCGGTGTACTCGTCGAGGTTGCGGTGGGCCAGGGCCTCGGCCATCGCCCGTTTGTTGGAGAAGAAGCGGTAGACGGAGCCGATGGGCACCTGGGCGCGTTCGGCTACCGCGCGGGTGCTCAGCTGCTCATAGCTCATCTCGTCGAGCAGCTCGGCGCAGGCGTCGAGGATCCGGCCGAGGCGTTCGGCGCTGCGGCGCTGGACCGGTGGGCGGCGGAGAGGCGGTATGGGCACGCCACCATCCTGCCCGATCATTGACGTACCCCGTCTTCGATTCCTATGGTCGGACAGAGGATTCGTCGGAGCGTCGGGAGCACGCCATGGGCGAGGGCACGGGGATCGAGCGAGCACGCAAGGCGGCCGAAGAGCTGCTCTACGCCTCCGGGTTCGGCAACGAGCACAGCAGCGAGGCGGTCCCCGGCGCGCTGCCCGTCGGCCGCAACGCGCCCCAGCGCGCCCCGCTCGGGCTGTACGCGGAGCAGCTGAGCGGCACCGCCTTCACCGAGCCGCGCGCCCACAACCGCCGCTCCTGGCTGTACCGCATCCGCCCCTCGGCCGCGCACCCGCCGTTCGTCCGCGTCGACAACGGCACCCTGGGCGGCGCCCCCTTCACCGACTCCACCCCCGACCCCAAC
The DNA here is from genome assembly GCF_042958345.1 of Streptomyces sp. NPDC007983. Taxonomy (NCBI): domain Bacteria; kingdom Bacillati; phylum Actinomycetota; class Actinomycetes; order Kitasatosporales; family Streptomycetaceae; genus Streptomyces; species Streptomyces sp. NPDC007983. The sequence goes on along the minus strand of NZ_JBIBJI010000012.1, from coordinate 103,192 downwards.
CGGCTGCGCTGGGACCCGCTGCCGGAGCCCGCCGCCCCCACCGACTTCCTCTCCGGCCTGTGGACGCTGGGCGGCAACGGGGACGCCGCGCAGCGCACCGGCATGGCGATCCACCTCTACGTCGCCAACGCGCCCATGACCGACCGGGTCTTCAGCGACGCGGACGGCGAGCTGCTGATCGTCCCCGAGCGCGGCGGGCTGCTGCTCCGCACCGAGCTGGGGCTGCTGCGCGCCGATCCGGGCCATGTCGCGCTCATCCCGCGCGGGGTGCGGTTCCGGGTCGAGCCGCTGGATCCGTGCGTCCGCGGATACGTCTGCGAGAACTACGGCCGCCCCTTCGTCCTCCCCGAACTCGGCCCGATCGGCGCCAACGGGCTGGCCAACGCCCGCGACTTCCTGGCCCCGGTCGCCGCGTACGAGGACGTGGAGCGGCCGGTGGAGGTGGTCAGCAAGTTCTGCGGCAACCTGTGGGCCGCGACGTACGACCACTCCCCGCTCGACGTCGTCGCCTGGCACGGCAACCATGTGCCGTACGTGTACGACCTGCGGCGTTTCAACGTCATGGGCACCATCAGCTACGACCACCCCGACCCGTCCATCTTCACGGTGCTCACTTCGCCGTCCGACACCCCCGGGCTCGCGGGCGTCGACTTCGTGGTCTTCGCGCCGCGCTGGCTGGTCGGCGAGGACACCTTCCGGCCGCCGTACTTCCACCGCAATGTGATGAGCGAGTACATGGGCCTGATCGAGGGCGCGTACGACGCCAAGACGGCCGGTCCGGGCGGCTTCGTACCGGGCGGCGGCTCGCTGCACAACATGATGTCGGCGCACGGCCCCGACCACGACACCTTCGAGGCGGCGAGCGCGGCCGAGCTGACGCCCCGGAAGCTGGACGACGGGCTGGCCTTCATGTTCGAGACGCGGTGGCCGGTGACGGCCACCCGGCAGGCGCTGGAGTCGGACCGGCTCCAGGGGGCGTATGACGCGGTGTGGCAGGGTCTGGAGCGCCACTTCCGCGCGTGATGCCGTCAGGCCCGCTGTGACCGTTACCGGAGAGCCGCGTCGTGACCACCTTCGCCCCCGACTCCCTCGCCCTCAACCGCAAGCTGCCGCTCTGGTACCAGGTCTCGCAGTCGCTGCGCGCCTCCATACTCGGCCGCGGGCCCGATGAGCCGCTGCGGCTGCCGACCGAGGACCGGCTCGCCGAGCACTACGGCGTCAGCGTCCTCACCATGCGGCAGGCGCTGAAGGAGCTGGAGTCGGAGGGCCTGATCAGCCGCCACCGGCGGCGCGGCACCTTCATCGAACCCAGCGCGCGGCGCGGCACACCGGTGCGGCTGCTGGGCTCGGTGGACGCGATCGTGGCCCAGCAGTCCGGCGAGCGGACCACGGTGCTGGAGCACGGCCCGGCGCCGGTCCCGGCGGAACTGGCCGGGTACTTCCCCGGTCTGGAGGAGGCCGCCTCCTACCGCAGGCTGCGCCGGGACGAGCGCGGCGACGAGCCCACGAACTGGGCCGAGAACCTGGTCCGCCCCGAACTCGCCGCCCGCATCGACCTCGCCGACCTGGCGCGCTGGCCGATGACGAAGGTGTTGCGGGACGCGGTGGGGGTACGGATCAGCCGCATCACCGACACCGTGGAAGCGCGCCTGGCCGACCCGGAGACCGCCCGCCTCCTCCAGATCCCGCTGCTCAGCCCGATCCTCCACTACACGGGGGTGACGTACGACGACACGGGCCGCGTGGTCGACGTGGCCCGCATCCACTACCGCGGCGACCGCTTCTCGTTCTCGGTGACGGTCCACGCCGACTGACCGCGGCATGCGGCACGGCGAACCGAGCCCCGAAGACACAGCTACGATGCGTTGGCTGACCGACGTACGTGCCGGGTGAAAGGCGGCAGGGTGACGGCTACCCGAGACGCATCGCTGCTGGCGGATCTCATGCCCTGGTCCGTGCGGCCGCCACGGTTCGGGCGGGGCTGGGTCGTGGGGCCGGACGAGGGGGCGCTGCGGGCCCGCTGGGCGCGGCTGGTGGGCGCCGGGGACGAGGCGGAGCGGGCGGCGCTCTTCCGGCCGAGCCGCGCCCGTACGCCGCACACCTCCGTGAGCCAGCTGCCCGGCCAGGCCACCTCGACCACCCGGCTGGCCCGCGAGGACGGGCCGTGTCCGGAGCCGGTGCGGATCGCGCACGGGCCGTTCGACCAGCTGTGGCTGATACCGGATCACCGGCTGCTCGACGCCGCGCGCCCCGAGCTGTGGCGGGTCGCGGACGACCGGCAGATCCATGTGGTGGAGGCGGGCGGGCCCGACCCCGACCCGGCGCTCACCTTCTCGGCGCTGCTGCCGGACGGCCACTCCCCCGCCGGGCGCCCCGGGCACATCCGCCCGCTGTACCGCCGTCCCGGCGGACGCGAGCCCAATCTCGCGCCGGGACTGCTCGACCACCTCGGTGAGCGGCTCGGGCGGCCGGTCGCCGCCGAGGACTTCCTCGCCTGGGCCGCCGCCGCGCACCGGGGCGCGCCGTGCGCCGTACCGCTGACCGCCGATCCCGAAACCTGGGAGACGGGCGTGGAGCTGGGCCGCCGTGCGCTGTGGCTGCACACGCGCGGGACGCACAGTGGTGAGCGCCCGCGCATGCCGGGCGGCCAGCGCCCGTATGTGCGCGCCGCGCTGCCCGAGCGCGGGATGCCGGACACGATCGGTTACGACCCGGACGAGGCGGCCCTGTATCTGGGCGCGGGGCGCATCTCCCCCGTACCGCGGGCCGCGTGGGAGGCCCACGCGGGCGGGGTGCGGGTGCTGGAGGCGTGGTTCGAGCGGCGTACGGCGGGTGCCGAACCGGGCACGCTGGAGGCGGTCGGCGCACCGGCCGGGTGGCCGCGGGCCTGGACCTCCGAGCTGCTGGAGCTGATCACCGTGCTGGCGCTGCTCGCCGAGCTGCGCCCGGCCCGGGAGGCGCTGGCCGACCGGGTGGCCGGAGGGCCGCTGGTCGGGCCGGAGGAGCTGCGCGCCGCCGGGGTGCTGCCGGTGCCCGCCGCGGCCCGCCGCCCGGCGTCCGTGCTGGATCACCAGGAGGAGGGGCCGGAGGGCCAGTTCGCGCTGCTGTGACCAGCGCTACGACGCGGGGCGCCGCGCATCCCGGGAAGCCGACGGTGTGCCGTACCTCACAGCACGGAGCACCGGCTGGAGCGGGCCGGTGCGTCCGGTGCCTGCCCGGGATGCGGATGCGCTGGGGCGCGCGGGTGTGACGCGCCTGGCAGGGGCGGTCGGGCGCGGTGGGTCAGGCGTGGTTGCCGAACAGCGAACGCCGCAGCCGGCGCAGCGGCGCGAACAGCGACACCCGGGCGCCCCGGTTGTTCTTCGCGCGTGCGTGATCGCGCGCGATCAGCTCCTGCATCAGCACCGTCGCGCCCTCGGCCTCCCGCTCTGGGACGGCCGGGCCGCCCAGCACCGCGAGATGGCGGTCGAGGCGCGCGCTGGACGCTCCGCTCCCGCAATGAATGGCAGGCACTCGAGGCCTGCTGCGTACCGTTATCTGCTCCATTGTCACTCCCCACCCGTACGAGGGCACCCGCCCCGGGCAGAGTAACCCTACCTCCCCGAACCGTCACCCGCGCATCCCAGGTCGCTGATTCACCACCACGTCAAGGGTGTTGACGCCCATACAGTGAAGATCGGCCCCGGTGGGAGCCCCTTTGCGTTTCGTGACAAATTACAGAACGCGCCAAGCCATTCGGCCCTCCGCCCCGAATAGCCGCATGAAGGAACATCCGGCAAGGTGCGAAGGACCGACACGATGACCGCAATCACCAGGAGCTTGGCCGGGCTCGTCTGCTGCTCGCTGGCCGCGGGCGCGCTCACGGCCGCCGGGGTGGCGGCGCTGCAGCCGCAGACGGCCGAAGCCTCCAGCCACCGCGAGGCACCACTGATCTCGGGGCAGCCGCAGTACGACGCGACGGACGTGTACGCGTTCCAAAGCCCCGACAAGCCGGACAAGACCACCCTGATAACGAACTTCCTGCCGTTCCAGGACCCGGCCGGCGGCCCGAACTTCTACAAGTTCGGCACGGACGCCCGATACGACCTGCACATCGACAACGACGGCGACGGCCAGGGCGATCTGCTCTTCCGCTGGACGTTCAAGGACCACCTGAAGAACGGGGACACGTTCCTCTACAACACCGGCCCGGTCGACTCGCTCGACGACCCGGACCTCAACTTCACCCAGAGCTACGACCTCGAGGTCTTCAAGCTGAAGAACCAGCGGGCCGTCGCCCGGGCCAAGCTCGCCGACGACCTGCCGGTCGCCCCGTCGAACGTCGGCAAGGCGTCCATGCCCGACTACAAGAAGCTCCGCGACCAGGCCGTGCAGGAAATCGGCTACAGCGGCGGCTCGACCAGCTTCGCCGGTCAGGCCGACGACCCCTTCTTCGCCGATCTGCGCGTCTTCGACCTGCTCTACGGCGGCGACATGTCCGAGATCGGCAACGACACCCTCAAGGGATACAACGTCCAGTCCCTCGCCCTCGAGGTGCCGACCAAGGCGCTGGTCGAGTCCAAGGACCAGCCGGTGATCGGCGTGTGGTCCACCGTCCACCGCAAGACCGCGCGCGGCGGCTGGGCGCAGGTCTCCCGGCTCGGCAACCCGCTGGTCAACGAGGTCGTCATCCCGCGCAAGGACAAGGACAAGTTCAACGCCTCGGCCCCGTGGGACGACGGGCAGTTCGCGGGGGCCGTCCAGGACCCCGAGCTCCCCAAGCTGATCGAGCAGATCTACAAGATCGAGGCCCCGGACACCCCGCGTAACGACCTCGTGCAGGTCTTCCTGACCGGTGTGCCGAAGCTCAACCAGCCGCCGCACGTCCGCCCCTCGGAGATGCTGCGGCTCAACACCTCCATCGAGCCCGCCAAGGACCCCAAGCGGCTGGGCGTGCTCGACGGCGACAACGCCGGGTTCCCCAACGGGCGGCGGCCGCTCGACGACGTCCTGGACATCTCGCTGCAGGCCGTGGAGGGCGAACTGCTGGGCAAGAAGAACGACCTGGGCGACGCGGTCGACAAGAACGACCAGGAGTTCTACGGCGCCTTCCCGTTCCTCGCGCTGCCCAGCTCCGGTTCGGACGCCAAGGCCGTCTCGAAGAGCGCCGGTTCGTCCCTGCTGGAGGGCGGCTCGGGCATCGGTGGCTCCTCCGAGGACACGATGATGCTCGCCGGGTCCGCGGCGGCCGGCGGTGGCGCCGTACTGCTGCTGGGCCTCGGCCTGCTCTGGATGCGCAAGTCGCGCCGTCCCGCCCGCGCGCGCCGGCACTGACCAGCGCCCGTCGCCACTCGCACCACCCCGCGGGCGCGGTCCCGCCCCCATCGCACGCTCCCAGCCGTGTGGACCGCGCCCCCTCTCCACCGTCCCGGCGAACTCCACCGTCCCGGCGAAAGGCAGCTGTCCACCATGGCTCTCCGGCCACCCCTCCCCCGCACGGTCCGCACGGCGGCCGTCGTCTGCACCCTCGCGGTGGGTCTGACCGCCGCCTCGTCCGTACTCGGCGGGACGCCGGGCGACCGGCCCGCCGGACCGGTGTCGCTGAGCGCCGCCGGGGCGCCGGCAGCGCTCCAGCAGGCCTCGGCGGACGGCCTGGCAGGCCGGATCAGCACCCTGCAGAAGCATCTGCGCGCCCAGCCGAAGGACGCCTCCGGCTGGTCCGGGCTGGGGGCCGCCTACATCGAACAGGCCCGCAGCACCGGCGACCCCACCCGCTATCCGCAGGCGGAGAAGACCTTCGCCCGCTCGCTCGCCGTCCAGCCGCGCGACAACGACGAGGCGCTCGCCGGGCGCGCCTCCCTCGCCGCCGCCCGGCACGACTTCACGAGCGCGCTGCGGGACGCCGACAAGGCGCTGAAGATCAACTCCTACGGTCAGGCGGCGATGGCCGTCCGGATCGACGCCCTGGTGGAGCTGGGCCGCTACAAGGACGCCTACGCCGCCGCCGAGCACGCCGACTCGGTGCGGCCCGGCATCCCCGTCTTCACGCGGCTCGCCTACGTCATGGAGCTGCGCGGCGATCCGAAGGGGGCGCGCGAGGTCCTGGAGCGCGCGCGGGAGTCCGCGACCTCGCCCAGCGACATCGCCTACGTCTCCACCTCGATCGGCCAACTCGCGTGGGGCCAGGGCCGCTACGACACCGCGCGGCGCGCCTTCGGCACCGCCCTGCGGGCCGTACCCGGCTATCTCCCGGCCCTGGAGTACCGCGGCCGCACGGCGGTCGCGGAGGGCCGTGTGAGCGCCGGTATACGCGATCTCGAGGAGGTCGTACGGCGCTCCCCGCTGCCCGCCCAGCTGGCCGCGCTGGGCGAGGCGTACGAGGCGCGTGGCGACGCGGCGAAGGCGAAGCAGCAGTACGCGGTGGTCGACACCTGGATCACCCTGGCCCGCGCGAACGGGGTGGCGACCGACCTCGACAGCGCCCTCGTGGCGGCCGACCACGGCGACGTCAAGGAGGCCCTGAACGCGGCCCGCGCCGAATGGGACCGGCGGCAGACCGTGCACACCGCCGACGCGCTGGCCTGGGCGCTGCACCGCAACGGCAAGGACCGCGAGGCCCTGGACGCCGCCGAGCGGGCCGCCGGACCGGGCTACCGCAATGCGGCGTTCCTCTACCACCGGGGCATGATCGAGAAGTCCCTGGGCGACGAGAAGGCCGCCCGCGGCCACCTCGCCGACGCCCTCGACCTCAACCCGGGGTTCTCGCCGACGGGTGCGCGTGACGCGAAGGCGGCGCTGGAGCGGCTGGGTGGTGTGCGATGACCTTTCCCCACCCCGCCCCTTCCCGAACCGTGGGCAAGCCCCCGGCCCCCCACGACGGCGGCTCCACTCCCACACCCCCGGCGCGGCGGCGCTTGCGGCGGCGGCTGGCGGCGGCCGGCGTGTTGGTGGGGGCCGTGGCGGCGGTGCTGGTGCCCGCCGGGAGCGCCGAGGCGCATCCGCTCGGCAACTTCACCGTCAACCGCTACGACGGCCTGGTCATCGCGCAGGACGCCGTCCGCGTCGACCACGTCGAGGACCTGGCCGAGATCCCGTCCGCGCAGGCGAAGCCACAGATCGACCGGAACGGCGACGACGCGCTCTCCCGGAGCGAGCTGGCCACCTGGGCCGAGACCCGCTGCGCGACCGCCGCGGACAAGGCCCGGCTGACCGTGGACGGCCGCAGGACCGCCGTACGTGTCCGGAGCAGCGCGGCCCGCAGCCGTCCCGGCCAGGCCGGGCTGCCCACGCTGCGGGTGAGCTGCCGGCTGACGGCGAAGCTGGCGCACGCGCGGAAGGCGGCCATCGGCTACCGCCCCCACGACGTCGGCACCGGCCCCGGCTGGCGCGAGCTGACGGCCCGGGGCGACCGGATGACGCTCACCGACTCGACCGCCCCCACCCGCTCGGTCTCCCACCGGCTGACCAGCTACCCCAAGGGCCAGCTCTCCTCGCCGCTGGACCAGCGCACGGCCACCCTCCGGGTGGAGCCGGGCGGCCCGGCGCTCGCCGCGACGACCCCGGCGTCCGACCGGGACGACGCGGTGGGTTCGTCGGTGCTGCCGCGCGGCGCGGACCGCTGGACGCAGGCGCTCACCTCGATGGTGGCACGGCACGACATCACCTTCGGCTTCGCGCTCACCGCCTTCGGCATCGCGGTCATGCTGGGCGCGATGCACGCGCTCGCCCCGGGCCACGGGAAGACGATGATGGCGGCGGCCGCCGCGGCGGGCGGGCGCAGCGCGCTGCGCGATGTGCTGGCGCTGGGCGCTTCGGTGACGGTCACCCACACGATGGGGGTGTTCGCCCTGGGGCTGCTGGTGACGGCGGGTTCGGCGGCCGCGCCCTCGGTGATCTCCTGGCTGGGCATCGCGAGCGGGGCGCTGGTCGCGCTGACGGGCGCGGGGCTGCTGCGCAAGGCGGTGCGCAGGCATCGCCATGTGAAGGCCCACCAGCACCATCACCACCATGACCACGAGCACGAACACGGACACACCCACGGGCACGGGCACACCCACGACCACGGAGACGGCCACACCCACACCCATGAGCTCCGCCCCACCCTCCGCGGCACCCTCCTGATGGGCTTCGCGGGCGGTATGGTCCCCAGCCCCTCCGCCGTCGTCGTGCTCGTCGGCGCGGCCGCGCTCGGCCAGGCGTGGTTCGGGGTCGTACTGGTGGTGGCGTACGGGATCGGGCTGGCGCTGACCCTCACGGCGGCCGGGTTCACGGCGGTACGCGTGGGCCAGGAGGCCGCCGAACGGCTCATGGCCCGCCGGGAGCGGGCGGGCCGGGGCCACAAGCTCCTGGGCGCGCTGCACCGCGCGTCGCCGTTCGGGACGGCCGCCGTCGTCCTCGCGCTCGGCTGCGGATTGGTGCTCAGGGGGGCGGCAACAACACTCGGTTGAGGTACATTCAGCCCGAATTGCTCGGTTGGGGGGAGGGCTTCGGCCATGAGCGAAGAGGGTTTCGGCCGACGGGGTGAGCAGCTGGCCGGGGGGCGTTACCGCCTCCTCGGCGAACTGGGCCGCGGCGGCATGGGCGTGGTGTGGCGGGCGTACGACGAGGCGCTGGGCCGCGAAGTGGCCATCAAGGAGGTGCGGGCCCCGGCCGGGCTCGGCGACCGCGACATCGACCGGCTGTACGCCCGGCTGGAGCGGGAGGGCCGGGCGGCGGCGCGGGTCTCGCACCGCAATGTGGTCACGGTGTACGACGTGGCGATGGAGGGCGGCCGCCCGTGGATCGTCATGGAGCTGGTGCGCGGGCTGTCCTTCGCGGACGTGCTGGAGGCGGAGGGTTCGGTGCCGCCCGCGCGGGCCGCTTCCGTGGGCGCCGAGGTGCTGGCGGCGCTGCGGGCCGCGCACGCGGTGGGCGTTCTGCACCGGGACGTGAAGCCCGGCAACGTCCTGCTGGGGAACGACGGCCGCGTGGTGCTCTCCGACTTCGGGATCGCCCTGGTGGAGGGTGACGCGGCGCTGACGCTGACCGGGGAGCTGATCGGCTCGCCGGAATTCCTCGCCCCGGAGCGGGCGCTCGGGCAGCCGCCGGGCCCGGGGGCGGATCTGTGGTCGCTGGGCGTGATGCTGTACGCGGCGGTGGAGGGCTTCTCGCCGTTCCGGCAGGACACGCCGCTGTCGACGCTGCGGGCCGTGGTGGACGCGTCGTTACCGCCGCCCCGCTGGGCCGGGCCGCTGAGGCCCGTACTGGAGGGGCTGCTGCGGAAGGACCCGCGGCAGCGGACGCCGGCCGCGGAGGCGGAGCGGCAGCTGCGGCTGGTGGCCGCGGGCGGCACGCCCGGCGGCGTACGGCCACCATCGGACACCGGCCGCACGGCACCCACGGCATCCACGGCGCCCACGCGGCCCCTGGTGGCGTCCGCGCCGCCGAGCGGCTATCCGGCCGCTCCCCGCCCCGTCGGCCCCACCGGGCCCGCCGACGATCAGCCCCGGCCGGAGGTTCCCCGGCGGGCGGTGGCCGCGGTCGCGGCGGGGGCACTGCTGGGCGTGCTGGCGCTGGCCGGGCTGACCTGGGCGCTGCTGGACGACGACGGCCAGGACGACAAGAACCGCGGCACCGGCGGCGGTACGACGGCCACGACCGCCACCGGCACGCACCGTACGGACGCCGCCGGTGACACCCCCCGCACCGGGACCACCGCGCCCGCGGTCACCATCACGGTCGTCATCAAGGCCGAGCGCGACTCCTACGAAGGAGCCTGCCCGCCGCCGCCCGACAAGGCGCCCTCGTTCACCGCGACCCTCTCCGTGAACCACGCTCCCGCGACGGTCGAATACCGCTGGATCACCGGCAGCGGCCGGGTGTCGGACGGTGGCTGGAAGTCGGCCCGCTTCGGCAGCGGCCGCACGGCGCACACCGTGCGCCACACCGAGCCGTCGTACCAGGCGGGCGGCCGCCACGAGGACTGGATCGCCGTGGAGACGAAGGGCCCGAAGGGCGTGACGTCCTCGCGCGTCGACTTCGCCACGACGTGCGAGGAGGCCCCGACGGACGGGGCCTCCTCCGATGCGCCGGATCAATCGGATCAAGCAGCGGAGGTGAACACGGGGAGGTAGCCACCGGACTGGCCGGCGGCGGTCGGGTGGTAGGACTCCTCGATGGGGAGGGTGACGCTGTTCAGCCAGGGGCTGCCGGAGCAGATTTCGTGGCCGGTGAAGGTCGTGGTGACGTCACCGAAGGCGAAGCCGTGGTCGGCGGCGCGCTTGGCGGTCTCGGAGTTGAGGAGGTCGGCGGCGTTGTTGATGGCGGTGCGCGAGGCCTCGCTGAGGCCCAGGAGGCAGGAGCCGCTCAGCTTGTAGAAGCGCGGGTAGCCGAGGACGACGACATGGGCGGACGGGGCCTTGGCGCTGATGGCGTCGTACACCTGGTCGAGCTTGCCGGGCAGGGTGTTCTGGGCGTACGTACGGGCGTTGGCCACGGCGGTGAGACAGGCGCTCTCGCCCTGCAGCGCACAGGTGGTCATCACGCTCGCGAACCCGGCGTCGTTGCCGCCGATGCTGATGCTGACCAGCCCGGTGGACGAGTTGAGCGGTCCGAGCTGACCGCTGAGCACATCCCCGGTCTTGGCGCCCGAGCAGGCGGTGAAGGCGAAGCTGGAGGGGGAGTGGGCGGCGGCCCAGAGCGCGGGGTACGCCTTGGTGCTGCGCTTGCAGGCGCCGCTGGCGCTGTCGTAGCTGCCCGCGCCGACCCCGGACGAGTACGAGTCGCCGAGCGCCACATAGGCGGGTCCGGCGCTCTGCCCGGTGGCGTGGGCGGCGCCGGCCCCGGTGAGGACGAGGACGGCGCCGACGACGAACGACCCTAAGGCCGCCGTGAGTCTGGACAGTTTCATTCGAATCTCCCTAGCAGGATCACTCCTGTGCCGATGTGAGGCGCGACCACCCCGAAGCGGGGCACTCGCGTTCGAAACCGTCAATCACGCCACCGTGCATATATCGGCGATGTGACATGGCTATGTCATGCCGCCGAAAAACATGATCTATGCGTGTAGCTGTCCAAAATCTTTCGATCACTCAAAAGGGTGAATCCCACGCGCAGTCTCTGGCGCGCGCCTGGCGCGCACAGCGCGCGCACCTCTTGGTGGGCGCTCAACCACGCGCTCCCACATGGCCACTTCGCGACACATTCTCCGTTTGACGGGCCCACGGTGGCGTGCGCCTGCCGGGGCTGCGGCGGCGAGTCTCCAGGGCCTGGACGCCCCCATTCCGGTGGGCTTCTGCGGAACAGCTCGGTAAACGGCCGTAAACCCCGGTGCGCCGACGCCCCTCGTGCTGGATCATGGGGCCGGGTGCGCCGACCGCCGCACCGGACCGCTCGCTCAGGAGGCAGACCCTGCCCGCTACACCCGCCGAACAGTCCCTTCCGATCCGGCTGAACGTCGATGACAGCGATTCGCCGTCGGATGTCGTCGACGCGCTCTTCCTCGGCCGGTTCGCGACCGGAGAGCAGCCGTATGCCCGCAGCCACTCCGTCGACCGGGTGAAGTCGGGCGCCACGCTGCTGCCGCCCGCCGCGACCGTGCTGCGCGCGGCCCGCGACGACGACCGCAGCGCCACGCTCGCCGAGGGCGACGGCTGGACTCTGCTGGTGTCCCGGTGGAACCGGGGCGCGGACGTGACGGTGACCGCCGTCCAGGACGACCTTGCCGAAACGGTGCTGCGGCAGGCGGTCGACGGCGCCGAGGACGAGCCCGAGCCGCAGCCGGAGAACGTGTCGATGGGCTTCTGGTACGTCTCGCCGCGCCGCGGCCCGCACCGCACCACCCGCCAGATCGCGGCCGGGACCTGGGAGGAGATCCGCGACAACTACACGGCGCCGGTCGCCGAGGCCATGGACGGGCTGATGAAGGTCACCCCGGACGACATCGCGGGCCGCCTCCTTCTGCTGCACGGCCCGCCCGGCACCGGCAAGACCTCCGCGCTGCGCACCCTCGCCCGCTCCTGGCGCGACTGGTGCCAGGTGGACTGCGTCCTGGACCCGGAGCGGCTGTTCACCGACGTCGGCTATCTGATGGACATCGCCATCGGCGAGGACGACGGCTCGGCCAAGGGCCGCTGGCGGCTGCTGCTGCTGGAGGACTGCGACGAGCTGATCCGCGGCGAGGCCAAGCACACCGCGGGCCAGGCGCTGTCCCGGCTGCTCAACCTGACGGACGGTCTGCTGGGACAGGGGCGCAACGTCCTGGTCGGGGTGACCACCAACGAGGACCTGGAGCGGCTGCACCCGGCGGTGGTCCGCCCCGGCCGCTGCCTCGCCCGCATCGAGGTCGGCAAGCTGAACCGTACGGAGGCGGTCAACTGGCTCGGCGCGGAGGAGGGCATCGGCCGGGACGGCGCGACGCTCGCGGAGCTGTTCGCGCTGCGCCGCGGCACCCGCCCCGCCTCGGTCCCCATCCAGCCGGGCGAGACGGACGCGGGGCTGTACCTGTAGACGCCCCTATACGTACAGCTCCCGCAGCCGCACCGACAGGCAGGTCACGCAGCCCTCCATCTTCTCGAACTCGCCGATGTCCACCGGCACCGGCTCATACCCGAGGTCGGCGAAGAGCGCCGCGCTGCGCGGCGCGCTCGCCGCCATCAGCAGCCTGCCGCCGCCCAGCAGCACCACATGCGCGCCCGGCTCCTCGGGCACCGGAAGGAAGCGCGGAAAGACGGCCGGGTCGTCGACCAGCGGCGGATACCCGATCACGGTCCCGTCCGGCAACGCCGTGACCGCCGACTTCAGATGCAGCACCTTGCTGACCGGTACGGCCACCACCCGCGCCCCCAGCGGCTCGAACGCGGCACGCACCTGCCGCACCCCCTCGCCGTTCGTGCGGCCGCCGCGCCCGACGTACACCGTGTCGCCGATCTTCAGCACATCGCCGCCCTCCAGCGTCCCCGGCTCCCGCACCCGGTTGACCGAGCAGCCGAGCGCGGTCACGGCCGCCTCGGCGGCCGCGGTCTCGGGACGGCGGGACTCGGCGCCGGGGCGCGAGATCAGCGCGACGTTCCGGTAGAGGACCATCGTGTCCTCGACGAAGACACCGTCCGGGCACGCGTCGACCGGATCCGCCTCCACCGCCTCCCAGCCGTGCGTCCGCAGGGCGGTCACGTACGCCTCCCACTGCCGCAGCGCGAGCGCGGCGTCGACCGGCTTGCGGTCGATGTGCGTGACGAGCCCGTCGGCGAGACGCGGGCTCGGGCGGCGGACCAGGGCTATGCGGCTGGTGGTCATGGCTTCCCCTCTTTTCGGGTCACTCACCGTACGCCGCCCGCAGCGCCTCCTCGACGGCGGCGAGCGCCGCCGCGCGGTCCAGGCCGAGCCGCCGGGCCCGCTGGGCGTACGTCTGCGCCGCCTCGGCCGCCTGGCGCCCGGCCGCGTCACCGGCCGCCGCGACGAACGTGCCGTGGCGGCCACGGGTCTCGATCACCCCGTCCGACTCCAGCGCGCGGTACGCCTTGGCGACGGTGTTCGCCGCCAGCCCCAGCTCCTCGGCGAAGCCGCGTACGGTCGGCAGCTTGTAGCCCACGGGCAGCCGCCCGGACCTGGCCTGCTCGGCGATCTGCGCGCGGATCTGCTCGAAGGGGGCGGTCGCCGCGTCGGGGTCGACGGTGATCTGCAAGGCCACGTGGGGCTCCTGGGGTGCGTACAGGCTTTGTCGCACCCATTGTGTGCCGCCCCGGGCCGGTCCGGAAATTCGGAGGCGGGCCGGGTGGGCAGGCCGTAGTCTGCGCGCCCATGACCGTGATCGTGCGCGATTTCCGGGCCGCCGACGCGGCCGCCGTCGCGGAGGCGCGACGCTCCGCCTTCCCCTACCTCGTGACGACGCCCCGGACCGTGGCGTGGGAGGTGGCGAGCGCGCCGGAGGCCCGCCGCTACCGGCTGCTGGTCGCCGAGGCGGACGGCCGGGTGGTGGGCTCCTGCGAACTGGGCCTCTTCCCGGACGCGCACGGCGAGGGGCCGGATGTGGCCTGCGCCAACACCTCGGTGCGCGCCGACGCGCGGGGCCGGGGCGCCGGTTCGGCGCTGGTGACCGCGGCGGAGGAGTACGCGGCGGGGCTGGGCGCCGCCAAGGTGTTCGCGTGGACCCTGGACGAGCCCGCCTCCCTCGCCTTCGCCGAGCGCCGCGGCTACCGGCGCAGCCGGTCGTCCCGCATCCAGCGGCTGGACCTCGCGAGGGCGGTCCTGCCGCCGCCGGCCGCGGACGCCCTGCCGGACGGCGTGGAGCTGCGGACCGCGGCGGACCTCGCCGACGATCCGCGTCCGCTGTACGAGACGGACGTGGCGGTGATGGCGGACGAGCCCGCCGATGTGCTGGAGGGCCGGATGCCGTACGCCGAGTGGCTGGCCCGGACCTGGGACCATCCCGCGCTGGACCACGAACTGACCTCGCTGGCCGTCGTGGACGGCAGGGTCGCGGCGTTCAGCCTCGCCCATACGGACGGCCGCGGCCGCTACTGGTCGGGCATGACCGGCACGCTGCGCGCCTACCGCGGCCGGGGCCTGGCGAGGCTGGCCAAGACCCATTCGCTGCGCCGGGCGCGTGCGGCGGGGTGCGCCGAGGCGTTCACAGGCAACGACAGCGAGAACGGCCCGATGCTGGCGATCAACGCCCGGCTCGGCTACGCCGGGGCCTGTGTGGAGCGGCGTTACGTACGCGAGCTGCGTCCCTGACCGCTTGCCTCCGGGCGCACCGTGGCGTTGGCCCGCCGGGCGCGCGCCCTGGTGCTGGGCCGCCGGGCCGTCATCGGGCTGCCGCTGAACGGGCCCGGCCGAGCCCCGTCGGCGGCCCGGCATCCGCCGCCTCCCTGGACGCACCAGCCGTCAGCCCGACGCCTCCAGCACCACCAGCCGGTCCGGGCCGTCCGGGGCGAACGCGATGGCGTCCCCCGGTTCGTGCCAGTGCACGGCGAACCGCTCCCCCGCCCGGTACGCCTCCACGCCCGCCCTGCAGTACGCCACCATGTCCTCCGGCAGGGCGTCCAGCGCGAACCACCCGATCTCCGAGCACTTGTCGGGCTCCCGGTTCACCGGCTGCTGCGCGCCGTCCGCCGGCTCCGCCTCGAAGAACCAGCCCGTACGGGCCGTGCCCGTGGGCGACTTGTGCTGCATGACGAGAGCCACCCGCACCTCGTCCGGGGTGAGCCGGACGCCGATCTCCTCGGCCGCCTCGCGGATCACCGCGGTCCGTACGTCCTCGCCGTCCTCGACGTGGCCGGACGGCGCGTGCAGCAGCCCGTCCGCGTATCCCGTGCCCGCGCGGCGCGTGAGCAGGATCTCGCCGCCGCGCCGCAGCAGCAGATGGACGTCGACGATCTCGGCGTGCCGCCGGGGCGGGGCGGGGTGCGCGCGCAGCACATAGCGCTCGTCGCGCACCGGCTTCCCCCACAGCGCCGCGTCCGCCGCCAGCTGTTCGACATGCGTACGGGACGCCAGCGGCTCGACCATGCGCAGCAGGTCACCGGCCGTCAGCCCGACCGGATCCGACTCGCCCCACCGCCCCTCGACCAGCACCAGCGCCCCGCCCGGCCGCAGCAGCCGGGCCCACCGCCGCAGCACCGCCTCCTGATCCGGCAGCAGCCACAGCAGATGGCGCGCCAGGACGATGTCGAAGCCGCCCTCCCCGACCGGCGGCGCCGCCGCGTCCCCGACGAGCACGGTGGCGTCGGTCCCGGCGAGCTTGGCGCGAGCGCGCTCGGCCATCCGGGGCGACCGGTCGACGCCCGTCACCCGGTGGCCCTGCTCGGCCGCGAGGCGGGCCAGGCTGCCCGTGCCGCAGCCGAGGTCGAGCACATCGCAGGGGTGCTCGGGCAGCCAGTCGCGCAATCGCCCGGCCCACGCCTCCCGCACGGCCGGATCGCGCAGCCCGTGATCGGGCTCGTCGTCGAATCCGGCCGCGGCGGCGTCCCAGTAGTCGGCGGTGTAGTCGGCGGTGTAGTCGGCGGTCCCCTGACCGGCGGTCGATCCCTCGGCGCACATACGGCGAATCGTCGCATCCCCCACTGACAACGCCCGCCGGCGACCGCTGGATCGACGCGCACGCTGACAGCGCCCGGCGCGCGGGGGACCATGGGGGCATGTCATCGCCGCCGCACGCCGCCCTCGCCTCGTCGTTCAACGCCGTCGCCGCGCAGTACGCGGCGGCCCGCCCCGGGTATCCGGCCGCGCTGTTCGAGGCGGTGGAGGAGGTCACGGGCCGGGCGCTGGCCGGGGCGGAGGTGCTGGACGTGGGGGCGGGCACGGGCATCGCGACCCGGCTGCTGGCCGCGCGCGGCGCGCGCGTCACCGCCGTCGAGCCGGGCGAGGGCATGGCGGCGCAGCTGCGCGCCGCCGCGCCGGACGTCCGGCTCGTACGGGGCGACGGCGACGCGCTGCCCTTCCGCGACGGGGCCGCCGACCTGATCACGTACGCCCAGTCCTGGCACTGGACCGATCCGCGGCGCTCCGTCCCCGAGGCGCTGCGGGTGCTGCGCCCCGGCGCGGCGCTCGCGATGTGGTGGAACCAGCCGGACCTCGACGTCCCCTGGGTGGCGCGGCAGGAGGAGCGGCTCGCCGCCCGCTGCCCGGCCTACCGGCCGCCGGGTTTCCCGGGCACCGTGGCCGGGCGGCTCGCGCCGTTCGGGGTGCGGACGGCGGGTCGTCGCGTCCGCTGGTCGCGGAGCATCGGCGTCGAGGACCGGCTGCGTTCCCTCAACAGCCACTCCTATCTGGCGGTGATGGACGCCGGGGAGGCCGAGGCGGTGCTGAACGCGGAGCGGGCGGATCTGCTCGCGCTGTTCCCGGACGGGGTGCTCACCGAGCCGTACGTCGTGGATCTCGTCGTGGGGTGGGGCGCCGCGGCGGGCTGAATCAGCCGGATACGTCGGCGGCGGTTGTCTTGACGGCAGAAATGTTAGCGGTAACACTCCCTTCGTGGACACTGCGGACAAGCACGTAGGCCAGGCCCCATCGCCTCCCGGACCACCGCTGTTCAGCCGGGCCGCGGTGGTCGCGTCGTGCGCCGGCTTCATCCTCATCGGCGCGCTGCAGGCCCTCTACGGCCCGGCGATCCCCGCCTTCCGCGACGACTACGGGCTGTCGCCGTCGGCTGCCGGGCTGGCCCTGAGCGCGCACTTCGTCGGCGGTGTCGCGGGTGTCCTCGGCTTCGACCGGCTCTTCGGCCGGGTCGGCAACCGCACGATGCTCGGCTGCTCGTATCTGCTGATGGCGGGCGGCGCGGCCGGGTTCGCGCTGGCCCCCAATTGGCCGCTCGCGTTGGCTCTGGCGCTGGTCGCGGGGCTCGGCTTCGGCGGTATCGACTACGGGCTCAACCAGCTGTTCGCGATCGGCTTCGGGCGGCGCAGCGCCGCCATGCTCAACGTCCTCAACGCCCATTTCGGCATCGGCGCGATCCTCGGCCCCGCCCTCATCGGCCTGGTCGGGGCGGAGCACT
The DNA here is from genome assembly GCF_042958345.1 of Streptomyces sp. NPDC007983. Classification (NCBI taxonomy): domain Bacteria; kingdom Bacillati; phylum Actinomycetota; class Actinomycetes; order Kitasatosporales; family Streptomycetaceae; genus Streptomyces; species Streptomyces sp. NPDC007983. Next base: position 85,743 of record NZ_JBIBJI010000012.1, on the reverse strand, counting down.
ACACCGTGGTGTTCCTGGGTTTCGCCGCGCTGACGCTGCCGCTGGTGCTGTGTCTGGCCGGGGTACGGGACGAGGCACCGGCGCGCGGCGGCGCCGGGGCGGACACCGCCGGCAAGACCGCCCGTAACCGCGGCCTCGTCACCGTCCTGGGCGCGTTCGTGCTGCTCTACGTCCTCCATGTCGGCGTCGAGGCCGGGGTCGGGGGCTGGGAGCCCACGCATCTGGAGACCGTCGGGTACGGCGCGACCGCCGCCGCCTCCGCGACCTCCGTGTACTGGCTGATGATGACCGTCGGCCGCTTCCTGGCCGTTCCGCTCGCGCTGCGCCAACCCGCCCCGGTGATCATCGCGGTCAGCTGTGCGGGCATGACCGTCTGTCTGCTGCTCGCCGCGATCCCGGCGCTGGCCCCGTACGCGTACGCGGGCGTCGGCCTGTTCATCGCGCCGGTCTTCCCCACCGGTCTGCCCTGGCTGGGCCAGGCGGCGCCGCGCGCCCGCCGGGCGGGGGCGCTGGTGATCGCCGCCTCGATGGTCGGCGGGGTGGCCGCGGGGCCCGTGCTCGGCAAGGCGATCGAGCTGTCGGGCATCCGTGCCGTACCGCTCGTCCTGGGCGGCGTATCGGCCGTCTGCCTGATCACCACCGGCTGGCTGATCCGCGCCACGTCCTCGTCCGTATCCCCTGCGAACACCACCCCCGCCGCACCCGCTCCCGCCCGTGCGGCCGAAAGGACTTCCGGCACATGCCCGCCCTGACGCTCGCCCATGACGGCTTCCTGCTCCACGGCAAGCCCTTCCGGATCCTCTCCGGCGGCTTCCACTACTTCCGCACCCACCCCGACCAGTGGGCCGACCGGCTGCGCAAGGCCCGGCTGCTGGGGCTCAACACGGTCGAGACGTACGTCCCCTGGAATCTGCACCAGCCCGCCCCGGACGGCCCGCTCGACCTCGACGGCCTGCTCGACCTCCCCCGCTTCCTGGAACTCGCCCAAGCCGAGGGACTGTACGTGCTGCTGCGCCCCGGCCCGTACATCTGCGCCGAGTGGGAGGGCGGCGGGCTGCCCTTCTGGCTGACGGCGGACCCGAACGTCCGGCAGCGCAGCAGCGATCCGCGGTTCACCGGCGCCGTGGACGCGTACCTCGATCTGCTGCTGCCGCCGCTCGCCCCGTACATGGCGGCGTCCGGCGGCCCGGTCATCGCGGTCCAGGTGGAGAACGAGTACGGCGCGTACGGCGAGGACCGCGCCTATCTCGCGCATCTGGCCGACGCCCTGCGCAAGCGCGGCGTCGAGGAGCTGCTGTTCACCTGCGACCAGGCCGACAAGGCCATGCTGGCGGCCGGAAGCCTGCCCGGGGTGCTCTCCACCGGCACCTTCGGCAGCCGGGTCGGCGACGCGCTGGAGACGCTGCGCGCCCACCAGGAGAGCGGGCCGCTGATGTGCTCGGAGTTCTGGATCGGCTGGTTCGACCACTGGGGCGAGCCGCACCATGTGCGGGCGGCGGACGACGCGGCCGCCGATCTGGACGCGCTGCTGTCGGCGGGGGCGTCGGTGAACATCTACATGTTCCACGGCGGCACCAACTTCGCCTTCACCAGCGGCGCGAACCACGATCACGCCTACGCTCCCGCCGTCACCTCCTACGACTACGACGCGGTGCTGACCGAATGCGGCGACCCGGGCCCCAAGTACGCGGCGTTCCGTGAGGTCATCGCCCGCCACGCGGCCGTACCGGACGAACCGCTTCCGGAGCCGTCGCCCAAGCTGCCGCCCACCGGGGTCCGGCTGACCGCCTCGGCGAACGCCCTGGTCTGCGCCGAGTTCCTGTCCCCGGCGGAGCACTTCGCCGACCCGCCCACCATGGAGGCGCTGGGCCAGGGTTACGGCTTCGTCCTCTACGGCACCGAGCTGCCCGCCATCGGCGACCACGTGCTGCACTTCACGGGCGGGGTCGGCGACCGGGCGCAGGTGTTCGTGAACGGCGCCCCGGCCGGTGTCGTCGAGCGCGAGCGCAACGAGAACAGCCTGCACATACGCAGCCCCGAATACGGCGCCCGGCTGGACGTCCTGGTCGAGAACATGGGCCGCGCCAACTACGGCACCCACATCGGCGACCCCAAGGGCATCACCGGCCCGGTCACCCTCGACGGCGAGCCGCTGGAGAACTGGACCTGCCACCGCCTCCCCCTGGACGAGCTTCCCGCGCTGCCCTTCCGCACCACGGACACCCCGGTCGCGGGCCCGGGCTTCCACCGCGGCACCTTCACGGTGGAGAACCCCGCCGACGCGTATCTCGCCCTGCCGGGCTGGACCAAGGGGGTGGCCTGGGTCAACGGATTCAGCCTGGGCCGCTACTGGTCGCGCGGCCCGCAGCGGCGGCTGTACGTGCCGTGGCCGGTCCTGAAGGCGGGCGAGAACGAGCTGACCCTGCTGGAGCTACAGTCGGCGACGACCCGGGTGGCCCACCTCGTCGACGCACCGGACCTGGGCTGGACCGCGAAGGACTGACCCCGCAGCCCTGGGTGCGGGCCACGCCCCGCACCCAGAGTGAACACACCAAGGAGCCGAAACCACATGGCGGAGCCACACCGCGCCCCCACCAGGCGCCGCCGCCCCACCACCGGCGGCAAGGTGGTCATGGCGGATGTCGCCCGGCTGGCCGGGGTCTCCGACCAGACCGTCTCCCGTGTCCTCAACGACCATCCCCGGGTCCGCGCCGAGACCCGCGAACGTGTCCGCGCCGCCATGCGCGAGCTGGGCTACCGGCCCACGGCCAGCGCCCGCACCCTGGCCAGCGGCCGCAGCCGCACCCTCGGCGTGATCTCCTTCGACGCGGCCCGCTTCGGCCCGGCCGCCACGCTCGCCGGGATCAACGAGGCGGCGCAGGCGGCCGGTTACCTCGTCAGCACGATCGCCCTCACCGCCGCCGACCAGGCCGACGTCACCGGCGCGGTGGACCGCCTGCTCGGCCAGGGCGCGGACGGCATCATCGCCATCGCGCCCCAGCGCTCGGTCGGCCAGGCCCTGGTCGAGGCGGGCGAGGCGGGCCAGGGCGTCCCCATGGTCACCCTGGACAAGAGCTTCGGCGCGCACATCCCGGTCGTCGCGGGCGACTCCGCCTCCGGCGCCCGCCAGGCCACCGAACACCTCCTCGGCCTCGGCCACCGCACCGTCCGCCATATCGCGGGCCCCACCGGCTGGATCGCCGCCGAGGCCCGCGTCGACGGCTGGCGCGCCGCCCTCGAGGCCGCGGGCGCCGAGGTCCACGAGCCGCTGCTGGGCGACTGGAGCGCGGACTCCGGCTACGACCTGGGCCGCCGCGTCGCCCGGCAGCCGGGCCTGACCGCGCTGTTCGTCTCCAACGACCAGATGGCCGTCGGCGTCCTGCGCGCCCTCCACGAGGCGGGCCGCCGGGTCCCCGAGGACGTCAGCGTGGTCGGCTACGACGACATCCCCGAAGCCGCCCATCTGCTTCCGCCGCTCACCACGATCCGCACCGACTTCACCGAGATCGGCCGCCGCTGCCTGACCCTGATGCTCGACCAGCTCGACCGCTCCCCGGCGCCGGGCGTCCGCGTGACCATCCCCACCGAGCTGGTCGTCCGCCACAGCACGGGGCCGAGGCCGGATCATCCGTCCAGGTAGTGGAAGTCCGGCTTGGGGTGCATGAGGAAGTCGTGGTGCGAGATGTTCCAGGCGTACGCCCCCGCCAGCGCGAAGGCGACGCGGTCGCCGGCCCGTAGCTCGGCGACCGGGACGCCGCGGGCCAGGACGTCCTTGGGGGTGCACAGCTGGCCGGCCAGGGTGACCGGTTCGTCGCGGGCGGCGGGGCGGGGCCAGTCCCGGTCCCAGTCGGCGGTGGGGAGCACCTGGAAGGGGTGGTCGTGCTGTTTGGCGGCCGGGGTGCGGAGGTGGTGGGTGCCGCCGCGGAGGACCGCGAACGCCTCACCGCGGCTGTGCTTGAGGTCCAGGACCTCCGTGACGTACCAGCCGCAGTACGCCGTCAGCGCCCGGCCCGGCTCGATCCGCAGGGTCAGGCCGGGGTTCCGCTCGGCGACATCGGCCAGGCCCTCGCCGTACGCCTTCCAGTCGAAGCGGGTGCCGGGGCGGGTGTAGTCCACGCCCATGCCCCCGCCCACGTTGACCTCGGTGAGGTCCAGGCCGTGGCGGGTGGACAGCTCGCGCGTCCAGTCGGCGATCCGCGCGGCCACGGCGGTCTGGGCGGGGGCGTCGAGGCCGCTCGCGAGGTGGGCGTGGATGCCGCGCAGGCGGAGCGGGCCGTCCGGGGTGAGGAGCGGCAGGCAGTGTTCGACCCGGTCGGGGTCGAGGCCGAAGGGGCTGGGGCGGCCGCCCATGGCGAGCGCCGCGCCGCCCAGCGCCTCGTCGGTCAGGGGGAGGTTGACGCGGAGCAGGACGTCCACGGGGCGGTCGCCCGCGAGGGACGCCAGCAGCCGCAGTTCGTGCTCGCTCTCCACATGGAACCGTTCCGCCCCCAGCTCCAGCGCCCGCCGCAGCTCCGCCTCCGCCTTGCCCGGTCCGCCGAAGGCGAGCGGCCGTTCGGGGACGGCCTCGCGGACGTGCGCCAGCTCGCCGCCCGAGGCGACCTCGAAGCCGGTGACGTACGGGGCGAGGGCGCGCAGGATCGGCGGTGCCGGGTTGGCCTTCGCCGCGTAGTACAGCTCGACGGCCCGCGGGAGCGCGGCCCGGATCTCCTGGGCGTGGTCGGCGAGGGCGGTGAGGTCGTAGACGTACGCGGGGAGGCCGTCCCCGGTCAGGGCGGTGACGAAAGAGGCGAGAGGGACGGTGGTCAGCGGGGTGTTCAACGGGCGCTCCCGGGGGCGTTGACGCGGGCCGCCTCGGACAGCAGGTCGGAGGCGAGCGGGCTGGCGATACGGACGTAACCGGCGTCGCGGTCGGCCTTGCGGCCCCAGCGGGTCAGCAGGTTGGCCTTGGCGGGCAGGGGGACGCCCGCCACCAGGGCGCGCAGCGCGGGCGGGTCGTCGTGGGCCGCGGAGCGGGTCCACAGGACGCGGCGGACCGCCGACCACAGGTCGGGCTCCAGGCGGGGGTGGCGGTCGGCGAGCGCGGCGACCATCTCGGCGAGGTGGTTGACCAGCAGGCAGTACACCACCCGGTCCCAGCCGCGCTCACGCCCGTACGTCATGGGGCGGGCCACCGCCTCGGGCAGCGCGGCGAGCGCGGCGGCGTGGTGGCCGGAGACCAGCTTGGTGCCCTCCAGGTCGCGGAAGAGCACCTGGCGCGGGGTGCCGGTGGTGTCCACGCCGATGACCACGTTCTGCAGATGGGGTTCGAGGACCACGCCGTGGTCGAAGTAGGCGGCCAGGACGGGCGGTACGAGGAGGTCGAGATACGCCTGCCACCAGGCGAGCGCGTGCTCGGGCCCGGCGCCGCCGAGGAGGTGGGAGAGCTGGGCGCCGCTCGTCGGGTACTCGTCGGCGACGGCCGCCGCCAGCAGCCCGGTCAGCCCCGGCCGCAGCCGGGCGGCCAGCCCTTCGCGGACGATCACACCGAAGCCCTCGGAGAGGTGGCGGTCGTCGAGGTCGAGGGTGCGGTAGCCGGGTTCGCGCAGCAGGTCGGCGCCGGGGAAGCGGGCGGCGAGGTCGGCGGCGACCGGCTCCAGCAGCCGGGTCAGGGCGACGGCGCCGGACAGCTCGTAGTCGGCGTTCTTGCGGAGGCAGTTGGTGATGCGCACGTTCAGGCTGAACTTGAGGAAGTCCCGGCCGTCGTAGAGCGTGCGGACCGAGGCGGTCGGCGCGAAGTCCGGCCCGCCGGGCCCCAGGTCGAGGACGTCGCCGCGGTCGAGCGCCGCCCGCAGCACCCGGTGCTCGCGGAGCATGGCGTACTGCCAGGGGTGGGCGGGCAGCAGCCGGTAGCCGTCCGGGACCGGCCGCCGGCGGTCCAGCGGCGCCAGGGCCCCGGCGTACGCGGTCTCCTCCCGTACGAACTCCCGGCGCACGGCGAGGTGGTGCAGCGGGAAGCGGGCGCCGGCCTCGGGCGCGAACAGCGACCAGGAGGCGGGGCTTCCGGTGCGGGCCTTGGGGGTGGGGTGGAAGCGGTGGCCGAAGAAGAGGGACTGCTCGGAGGCCAGATAGGCGTCCGGGGCCGGGCCCCCGGTGGCCTTCTCCCGCTCCTCCAGGGCCGCCCGCCCCTCCAGCGCGGCCGTCATACCCGCGTGGCTGGAGGCGACCTGCGCCAGGAACTCGTCGTTCCGGACCCCCGTGCGCAGCTGGAGTTCCCGGTGGATGCGTTCGGCCAGGCCGCGCCAGGAGACCTCGGCCCAGATGCCGTCGCGCTGTTCGCTGACCGGTCCGGTGAACCGGTGCGCGCCGATCAGCGACGTACGGCGCAGCCCCACCCGCAGCAGGACCCCGCTGCGGGGCAGCCGCAGCCGCAACCGGCCGTCGGCCACGACGGTCTGGTGTTCCGGTCCCGACACCTCGCGCAGCAGACAGTTGAGCAGGGTGTGGGCGGTCGCGTGGTCGGCGGAGACCAGCGGTGTGGTGGGCGAGGAGGTCGTTGGCATGGAGCGGCTCCAGCGGGTGCGGAGAGGAGAGAGGCGGAGGGATAAGGGGGTGGGGGGCGCGGCCGTCATCTGCCGCGCCCCCGCAGGAGGTAGTTGGGCCCGGTCACGTAGTGCTTGTTGACGTCGGCGGCGCCCGACCGGGCCTTGGTGAACAGCGTGCCCGCGGTCACCATCGCCTTGACCGGCAGCCGGTCCGCCTCCAGCACCCGGGCGCGCAGCAGGGCGGCGGCCGCCCCGGGGTAGGCCGCGCCGAGCCGGTCGACGGCCTCGGTCAGCCGGTCGCGCAGCTGCCGCAGCAGGACGTCCAGGGGCGCGCGGCCGAGGGCGGCCAGTTCGAAGGCGAGCGCGGCGGCGCACAGATGGACGGTGATGGTGGTGAACACGTCCGCCACCGGGCCGTCGCCGCCGGTCAGGATCCGTCGGTCGTCGAATCCGCACAGATCCGCGGCGTCGGCCCCGCCGATCATCGCGGCGAGCCGTACGGCGTGGACGCGCGGCCCGTCGTGGTCCTTGATGAGCAGCCGCAGCCGTGGGGTGGCGGCCGGGGCGCCGGTGCCGTCGAAGACGAGGGAGGTGTTCTGCTGATGCGATTCCAGGGCGATGCCGTAGGCGAAGAGGGTGGTGTGGAAGTCGAAGAGGAGGGTGAGGTACGCGTCGAGCAGGGCGAACAGGTCCCCGCCGTAGTGGCGCTCGGCGAGCGCGTCCGCCACGAGCCCGCCGTCCGGGGTCCGGGCCAGCAGCCCGGCCAGCGGCACGACCTGGGCGTTCTCCAGACCCGGCGGATAGCGGCGGATCAGCGTGGCCAGCAGTTCGTGCCCGGCGTGGAGGTGGGTCGTCTCGTCGGCGGGCAGCACGGCGTCCGCGAACCGCGGCTCGCGCGCGATCACCGCCTCCACCAGGCGCTGCGCCACCTCGCCGTCGACGAGCGTGCCCGGTTTGACGGTCCGCCGGTTGCGCAGCCCCAGGGTCGCGGTGGTGAGCGGCAGCTTGAGGTGGGTCAGCGGATCGTCGGTGACGGCGACGGTCCGCATCGACAGCGTGGGCCGTACGTCCAGCCACGGCCGCTCGGCGAGCCGCGCCCGCCCGCGCAGCCCGGTCGTCTCGAGGGCGGCGGTGAGGGGACGGCCGGCGGTGAGCGGGTGCACGGGGAACGCGAGGTGGTCGGCGTCGAGCCGCCCGGGCAGCCCCAGCTCCGCCGGGCTCGGCCACCACGCGGGGAGCCGCCCCGGATCGCCGCCGACCGCCGCGCGCGGGAGCGCGAGCCAGCGCAGCGCGAAGCCGGGCGCGAACTCGGGGGCGTGGGCGCGCAGGGCGTCCTCGCCGAACACGGACCGGCCGCGGCTGGTCGGGTAGACGGGGTGGTCGCGGAAGGCGGCCAGCGTGTCGTACGCGACGGCCCCGCCCATCCCGGCCCACCCCCCGGCCTCCCCGTACCGCGCGGCCAGCCCCCGGACGACGCCGGGCCGGATGCGGTGGTGCAGCCGGATGGCGTCCAGCGCCTGGTGGCACTCGTCGACGAAGGCGTCGTACAACTCCCGGTCCTCGCCCGCCACGATCCCCCGCAACCGCCCGAGCACGGCCCCAAGCCCCCGCAGCACGACGCCCCCGGCCGGGGGCCACGGCTGCTCGCACTCCAGCCTGGCCGGTCGGCGGGCGCGGATGTCGCATTGGAAGCCTTCCGGTTCCACCGGCAGCAGCACGCTTCCGCCCTCCCTCAGCGCGATGCGCAGCCAGTCGCCGTCCAGGCGGCGTACGGTGCGGGCGCGGCTGCGCAGCTGGTACGCGTCCTCCCGGAGCAGGGTGTCCAGCACCCGGCCGAGAAGTTCCTCCTCCGCGTCCTCCCCTTCCGTACGGCTCATGACGCGATCTCCCAACGGTGGGCGGCCAGGAACTCCGTCACGGCCGCGTCGATCCGGCGCTGGTCGGTGCCGGTCGCGCGCAGGACGCCGAGGAAGTCGCGGTTGGTGCGGTAGAGGGGGTGTTCCTCGCCGATGTCGCGCAGCGGGCGGTAGTCGAGCCGTACGCCGTCGCGTTCGGTCACGCTCGCCGCCGGGGCGGCGACGAGGCGGCCGGGACGGTCGGCCGTGACGTACTCCATGCGGACCCGGCCGTCCGTGCGGGCGCCGAGGACGGCCGGGAGCGGTTCGCCGAGGTGGGTGCGGAGGATGTGCTCGAAGAGCGGGATGCCGAGGAGTTCCGCGAGCACCAGGTCGCACTGGTCGCCGATGGCACGGTAGTTGACCTCGATGAGGCGGGCCCGGTCGCCCTGGACGACGTATTCCGTGTGGCAAGCGCCGAATCCTACTCCCAGCGCCCGGAGCTGGGCCAGCACCTGATCGGTGTGGGGCTGTGGGGGCGGGGCGGGCAGGAGGCGCAGCCGTTCCTCGATGAAGTGCGGGGGCGGGGAGACGTCGGTGCGGAAGGCGCCGAGGACGTGGAGGGTGCGGCCGTCGCCGAGGGTTTCGAGGGTGCGCAGTTCGCCGTCCAGGTACTCCTCGATCACCAGCGCCGCCCCGGGCCGGTGGGCGCGTATGCCCTTGCAGCCGCGGACGAGTTCGGCCGCGTCGGCGACGAGGACGACGTCCTCGCTGGCCACGCCCTCGCGCGGCTTGACGACGCAGGGGAAGGGCGCGTCGAGGGCGGCGAGGGCGGACGGGTCGTCGCCGGTGCCGAGTTCGGTGGACCAGATGGTGTCGGCACCGGTCGCGGCGAGGGCGCGGCGCAGCTCGGCCTTGTTCTTGGTGCGGAGGGCGGCGCGCCAGTCCTTGCCGGGGAGGTCGAAGTACGCGGCGGCGAGGGCGGCCTGGGTCTGGAGGTGGTCGCTGTTGGTGAAGACCGCCCGGGGCCGCCGTCCGTCGGGGGCGGCGGCGATCCGGCTGATGACCTCGCGGAAGTCCCGTACGTCGCAGGGCGCGATGTCGAGCGTGGCGGGGAGCCGCCCGCCGCGGGCCGCGTGGCGGGCGTACGCGCGCTCGTGCGCCTCGGGCTGGTCCGTGAGGAGGGTGACGGCGAGTCCGAGGCGGGCGGCGGCGGAGAGGAAGCCTTCGGTAACGGAGTCGGTGGGGTTGAGGGCGAGCAGGTGGATCGGCGCGGGGTGGGCAGGGGTGGAGGACGGCCGGGGTGCCGTGTCGAGATCATTCTCGTTCACGAGCCGAGATTAGGTTAGGCATGCCTAAGACTGCCAATTCGGCTGACTGGTGCGCCCGTTTGGCCCTGTTACGGCGTCAACCCGGCACCCCGATGCGGCGGTGCCGGGCCCGGCGGGCGGCCATGCGCGCATCGGGGTCCTGGGCGCGGAGGGCGGCGAGTTCGGCGCCGAGGATGTGGCCGAGACGCTCCAGGAACCCCTCCCCGTCGCCCTCCTCCACGACGCGGTCGACGATGCCGTTGGCCAGCAGGTCGGCGGAGCGCACCCCCTGCCGGTCGGCGACCTCGTACGCCCGCTCCGTGGAGCGGTAGAGGATGGCGGACGCGCCCTCGGGGGGCAGCGGCGACAGCCAGGCGTGCCGCGCCGCCACGACCCGGTCGGCGGGCAGCAGCGCGAGCGCGGCCCCGCCCGCGCCCTGGCCGAGCAGCAGACAGAGGGTGGGCGCGGGCAGCGTCACCATGTCCGCGAGACACCGGGCGATCTCCCCCGCCAGCCCGCCCTCCTCGGCCTCGCGGCTGAGCGCCGCCCCGGCGGTGTCGATGACGGTGAGCAGTGGCAGCCCCAGCTCGGCCGCGATGTGCATGCCGCGCCGGGCCGTACGCAGTCCGGCGGGCCCGAGCGGCTGGTCCTGGGCCGACGCGCGCTCACCGCCCCGCCGCCCGCCCCGGTTGTGCCCGAGCACCACGCAGGGCACACCGCCGACCCGCGCGAGGGCGAGCAGCAGCCCGGGATCGTGCTCCCCCGCACCCGTCCCGCTGAGCGGACTCACGTCCTCCGCGGCCACCCGCAACAGATCCCGCACCCCGGGCCGGTCCCCGCGCCGCGAGGCCCGGATCGACTCCTCGGTCGAGGGCCCCACCGCCGTGGCCCCCACGCTCCCGGCGCCGGGCCCCGCCGGGCCGTCCGCGGGCGCGGACGTTCCGGCGCCCTGCCCCACCGGAGGGTCGGCGGCCGGCCGAAATCCATCCCCGGGGGGCCGGGGCGGCAGGTCCTGGTCGCCGCACAGAACCCGCAGCACCCTCGCCGCCACCTCCGCGAGGCGGCTCGTCGGGAGCACCGCGTCGATCAGGCCGTGATTCATCAGGTTCTCGGCGACCTGCACGCCCGCCGGGAACTCCTCGCCGTACAGGGCCTCGTGCACCCGCGGGCCCATGAAGCCGATGAGGGCGCCCGGTTCGGCGGCGGTGACATGGCCCAGGGAGCCCCAGGAGGCGAGGACGCCGCCGGTGGTGGGATGGCGTACATGCACCAGGTACGGCAGGCCCGCGGCCTTGTGGCCGGTTATCGCCGCCGCCACCTTCACCATCTGCAGGAAGGCGACCGTGCCCTCCTGCATCCGGGTCCCGCCGGAGGCGGGGGCGGCCAGCAGCGGGAGCCGTTCCGCCGTGGCGCGCTCGACGGCGCGGACCAGCCGCTCGCCCGCCGCGACCCCGATCGAGCCCGCGAGGAAGCGGAATTCGCAGGCCACATAGGCGACCCGGCGCCCCTCGAGGCGCCCCTCGCCCGTGATCACCGATTCGTCGAGCCCGGTGCGCTCGCGGGCCCGCTCCAGGTCGGCCCGGTAGTCGGGGTCGGTCGTCGTGATCTCGACCGGCTCGTCCCAGCCGCGCCGGCTGCCGGGGTCGAGGAGGGTCTCGACCAGTTCGATGGCGGACTTACGGGCGCCCGCGCGGGGGTGGTTTCCGGTCATGCCTGACACCTTCCACGCACCCGGCACAGCTCAATCATTCCCGGCATGTGGCAACGCTCTCCCCTCCGCACCGGCCGCGAGTGATCGCGGCCGGTGCGGAGGGCACGTATGCCGGGTCGCGCTCAGGCCTCTTCGTCCGCCAGCGCCGCGTCGAGCGCCGCCGTCAGCCGCTGCACCCGCGACCGCAGATCGACCAGCTCCTCCTTGTCCAGGCCGCTCGCCCGGATCACCTTCAGGGGCACCTCCCGGGCGCGCTCCTTGAGCGCCACGCCCTCCGCCGTCGGCCGGACCGTCACCGAGCGCTCGTCGTGCGCGCTGCGCTCGCGCTCGACGAGTCCGGCCGACTGCATGCGCTTGAGCAGCGGCGACAGGGTGCCCGAATCCAGCCGCAGGAACTCGCCCAGCTGCTTGACCGGCATCTCGCCGTGTTCCCACAGCACCAGCAGGGCCAGGTACTGCGGGTACGTCAACTCCGTGTCGCGCAGCACCCGTCGGTAGATGCCGCCGAACGCACGCGAGGCGGCGTGCAGGGCGAAGCAGAGCTGCAGATCGAGCCGGAGCGGATCGTCCTCCGTGTCGGCCCCGCTCTGCGCGGGAAGCGGGTCGGGCTGAGATGACATATGACCAGCGTACCTCTTAGTTGTGCACAATTTAATTGTGTGCTCTACTTGGGCCACCGCCGGATCGGCCGGATCCCCCCGGCTCCCGGGACTCGAAGGGATGGTCTTCATGGATGCGCTCTACACCGCGGTAGCCACGGCGAACGGCCGCGACGGACGCGCCGTCAGCTCCGACGGCCGGCTCGACCTGCCCCTCGCCATGCCGCCCGCCCTCGGCGGCGACGGCCAGGGCACCAACCCGGAGCAGCTGTTCGCCGCGGGCTACGCCGCCTGCTTCGCGAGCGCGCTCGGCCTCGTCGGCCGCCAGGCCAAGGTGGACACCAAGGACATCTCCGTCACCGCCGAGGTCGGCATCGGCAAGGACGAGTCGGACGGCGGCTTCGCCCTCAAGGTGACGCTGCGCGTCGAGCTGCCGGGCGACCTGGAGAACGAGACCGGCCGCAAGCTGGTCGAGCAGGCGCACCAGGTGTGCCCGTACTCGAAGGCGACGCGGGGCAACATCGAGGTCGAGCTGGTCGCCGAGTAGCCCCCGCGGCGGCTACTTCGAAGCGCAGGTGGTCGGGGTGGCGTGATCCGGGTCGAGGGCGTTGGCCGCTTCGTGGAAGGCGAGCCGGTCGGCCATCCCGATGGTCAGGTGCTCGGACAGATCGGACGCGCACAGGTCCTGGAGCACGACGTTCTTGACGCCCGGCCCGGTCAGGAACTGGCTGCGGTACGGCGTGACCACCTCGTCGTACCGGGTGGCGATGACGGTGTACCGCACCCCGGGCACGGTGTCGCCGCCCGCGTTGAGCCGGTTCAGGAAGTCCGACCCCGCCACCTGGTCCATCAGCCCCGGGGCCGCCTTGGCGATGGCGTCGTCGAGGCCCGGGAAGTGGTCCAGCAGCTTCGTCAGCTCGGACAGGGTCGTGCCGTGGTTGGACGGGGCGAGGCCCACCAGGGCGTTCACCTTCGCCGCGCCGCCGAGGAACTTCAGGTAGTAGCGGGGCATCATCCCGCCTTGGGAGTGGCCGACCAGGTCGACCTTCGAGGTGCCGGTGGCGGCGAGCACTCGGTCGACGTACGACGACAGCTGCCCGGCGGACCGGTCGACGGGTCCGAGCCCGTAGAAGAGGGGCACGCCGGGGAGTTGGCCGTAGTCGAGGGAGAAGACGCAGTAGCCGCGGTCGACCAGGTACGGGGCGAGGCCGAGCCAGTTGTCGACGGAGTTGCCGAGGGTGCCGTGGACGAGGACGACGGGCCTCGGGTGCCGGGCGGACGGCTTGCAGGAGTAGTCGTTCCAGCCACTGCTGGCGGCCTGCGACGACTGGTCGGCCGCCGACGACTGGGCGGTCGCGGCGGCGGGGGCCGCGGTCGCCGCCGCGACCGCCAGGGCCAGGGCGGGCAGTAAGGTACGGACATGCCTCCAGGGCAGCATCACATGAACTCCTCGCGGTGGTGAGAGAGTCGCGCTGACGGCGCACCCTGTGACTCGGATCACAAACGTGTGGCGCGGGGATCAAATTACGCGTGAGTAGCAGAGAGATCCAGCCATGCGCCGGTGAAAAAACATTCACGCGGCCCTTACGCGACGTCCAGGAATCACGCGACGTCCAGGAATCCGGCGGGCCGGACCGCGGACACGCCGAAGCGGGCCCGCGCCCGGTCGGCGGCGGCCTCCGCGCGGCGGGCCTTGTCCTCCGCGGCGTCGAAGGACAGCTGGTGGGAGGCGAGTTCGGCGCTCATCAGACCCTCGGCCCGCAGGCTGACGGACCGCACCCGGGCCCGCTGCAGCCCGAGCGCGTCGTGCAGCGCGTACGCGGTGGCGGTCAGCACCGGGGTGTGGCCGGTCGGCTCGGTCAGGGTCCGGGAACGGGTCGTCGAGGAGCGGTCGGCGTACCGGACGGTGAGGCTGAGCCGGGCCGCGATCTGCCCGCTCGTCCGCAGCCGGATGCCGAGTTCGTCGGCGAGCGTCAGCAGCGCCCGGCGCCGCCGGACCGGGTCCAGCTCATCGCGGTCGAAGCGGTGTTCGGCCCCCATGGCGCGGGCGGGGGCGTTCGGGGTGACGGGCGCGGGGTCGATGCCGTGCGCCCACGCGTGCACCCGGCGCGCGGCCGCCGCGCCGAGGATCCGCTGCAGCGTGGACAGCGGCGCGGCGGCGATCCGCTCGGTGCTGTCGAGCCCGTACGCACACAGGGCCCTGGCCGTCGCGGCGCCCACGCCGGGCAGGGCTATGGGCGGCTTACGGGCCAGGAACCCGGCGACGGCGTCGGGGTCGTCGGGGACGGTACGGACCGTGCCGGGCGTGTTCGGCGGGCTGTCGTGGGCGGCCATGCGGGCGAGCATGGGGTTGGCGGCGACGCCCACGGTGCAGTCGACGCCGTACCGGGCGAGCGCCCGTACCCGCACGATCTCCGCGAGCCCCGCCGCGTCCCGCCCGAAGTACCGCAGCGCACCCCGGACGTCGGCGAGCGCGGCATCGGGCGGCAACGCCTCCACGACGGGCGTCACCTCGCCGAGCAGCGCGAGCAGCCCCTGGTAGACGTCCTCGGCGAGCACGCCCTCCCCCTGGAACCGCACGTACAGCACATGCGCCACCCCACCCACACCCGGCCCCCCGCCCCGGCCCGCCGAGGCGGCATCGGCCGCGACGCCGGGGCCCGGGGCATCGGCAGCGGCAGCCGGGGGCGCCGCGCCACCCTCCCCCGACTCGGTCCCATCGCGTGCCGCGGGCGCGGAGGCCCGCACGTCGTCCGGGGCGTCGGGCCGGGCGGTGTCGTCGGACCCAGCCGCGGCCGAACGCGCGTCGGCCTCACGCCCCGGCGCGTTGGGGTCCGCCGGAGGTTCGGCACGGGCGGCCGGAGAGGGCGCGCCGCCGGGGGGCCCGTCGGCCGGCTGGCCGGGCTCGTGGGGCTCGTGGCGGTTTTCGGTGGTCATCCCGCGCTCCCCGGGCTCGCGTGCCACAGCTTGCGGCCGGTGGCGGACTGGTCGCCCGCGGGCTGGAGGTCGGCCCAGGGGTGCATGGCGTAGCCGGTGGACAGCTGGATGCGGCGGCCGGATTCGGGGTCGGCCGCGTCCACGCCCGCGCCCGGACCCGCGCCCGCGCCCGCCAGCTCGGCGGCCACCGCCTCCAGGCCGCCTTCGCTCCGCAGCCGGGCCAGTTCGGCGAGGTTCCACACGGCCGAGCCGACGACGCTGAGGCTGCGCGGGCCGCGGCGCTGGACGACGCCGCGCACCAGCAGCAGCCAGGAGTGGAAGACGGTGTGCGCGCACGCGGCGTGGCTGTCGTCGAAGAAGGCGCAGTCGACCAGGCCCGTACCGTCGTCCAGGGTGGTGAAGATGACCCGGCGGCCGGAGCGGATCGGCGGGGTCTGGGTGGCGGCCTTGGCGCCCGCGACGAGCACCGTCTCCCCGTGCCGGGCCGACCGCAGCCGCTTCGCCGGCATCGCGCCCAGCTCGTCCAGGAAGACCCGGTGGTCGGCCATGAGATGGCGGGAGACGTCCATGCCGAGGATGCCGAGTTCGGCGCCGAGGCGTTCGCCCTCGTCGAGGTCGGGCAGTCCGGCGGGGGCGGGCGGGCCGGTTTCGGCCAGCGGGAGCTGGCCCTCGTCGTGGGCCCCGCCCCGCTGCCGGTGCAGTTCGGCGATGTGCAGCAGCAGGTCGCGGCGGCCCGTGCCGAACGCGTCCAACGCCCCGACCTGGGCGAGCCGTTCGGCGACGGGCCGTCCGGGGTGGGCGCGCAGCCACAGGTCCTGGAGCGAGGAGTAGGGCTGTCCGGCGGCGATCCGCCGGGTCTCGGCCTCGCTGATGCCGTGGACGTCGCTCAGCGCCAGCCGGACGCCCACATCACCATCCCCGGACATCAGTTCGATTCGATAGTCGGGACCCGACCGGTTCACGTCGAGCGGAAGGATCGGCACGCCCCGCCGCCGCGCGTCCGCCAGCAGCAGCCGCTTCGGGTACATCCCGGGGTCATGGGTGAGCAGTCCCGCGTAGAAGGCCGCCGGATGGTGCGCCTTGAGCCAGGCGGACTGGTACGTGGGGACCGCGAAGGCGACCGCGTGCGCCTTGCAGAAGCCGTACGAACCGAACGCCTCGACGATCTCCCAGGTACGGCCCAGCACCTCCGCCGCGTACCCCCGCCGCCCCGCCTCGGCGTGGAACCAGGCCCGCACCCGGCCCTGCCGTTCGGGGTCGGAGAGCGCGCGGCGCGCCTCGTCGGCGAGGTCCCGTTCGCATCCGGTCATGATCGACAGAATCTTGATGATCTGCTCGTGGAAGACGACGACCCCGTAGGTCTCGCGCAGCGCGTCCTCCAGGTCCGGATGCGGATAGCGGGCGGGGTGGCGGCCGTGCCGGGCGTCGATGAAGGGGCGCACCATGTCGGCGGCGACCGGGCCCGGCCGGAAGAGCGATATGTCGACCACGAGGTCGTGGAAGGAGGTGGGCTGGAGCCGGCCGAGGAGATCGCGCTGGCCGGGCGACTCGATCTGGAAGCAGCCGAGCGTCTCGGTGGAGCGGATCAGGTCGTAGGTCGCCGGATCACCGGGCCGGACCTGCGAGGGGTCGTCGAGGTCGACGGTCCTGCCCGTGGCCCGCCGGATCTCGGCGACCGCGTGCGCCATCGCGGACTGCATGCGTACGCCGAGGACGTCGAGCTTGAGCAGCCCCAGCTCCTCGACGTCGTCCTTGTCGAACTGCGACATGGGGAAGCCCTCGCCGCTGGTCGGCACGATGGGGGTGCGGGCGAGCAACCCGGCGTCCGAGAGCAGGACCCCGCAGGGGTGCATGGCGATGCCACGGGGCAGGCCGTCGAGCGCCTCGACCAGCCCCCAGAACTTGCCGAACCGTTCCTGCTCCGCCGTCGCCTCTCGCAGTTCCTTCAGCTCCGGCAGTTCGGCGAGCGCCGCGCGCGCGTCGCGGGCGCGGATGTGCGGGAAGGACTTGGCGAGCCGGTCCACCTCGGCCGGGTCCATGCCGAGGGCCGCGCCCACGTCCCGTACGGCGTGCCGCACCCGGTAGGTCTCGGGCATCGAGACGGTCGCGACCCGCTCCGCCCCGAAGCGGTCGAAGATCGCGCGGTAGACGTCGAGGCGGCGCGCCGACTCCACGTCGATGTCGATGTCGGGCAGCGCGGCCCGCCGCACCGACAGGAAGCGCTCCATCAGCAGACCGCAGGCCACGGGGTCGGCGTGGGCGATGCCGAGCAGATGGTTGACGAACGAGCCCGCGCCGGAGCCCCGGGCGGCCACCCGCACCCCGAGCGCGCGGGTGTCGTCCACGACCCGGGCGACGGTGAGGAAGTACGAGGCGAAGCCGAGCCGTTCGATGGTGCGCAGCTCGTCCTCGAGACGCTCCCAGCGCACCCGGTCGCGGTCGTAACCCCGCAGCACCATGGCGGCGGCACAGCGCGACCGCAGCACCCGCTCCGCGCTCCGCCGCCCGGCGCCGACCAGGCCCGGTTCGGGGAAGTGGACGGTGCCGAGGCCGATGTGGTCCTCGGGGTCGACCAGGCACGCGGCGGCGGTGCGCGCCGTCTCCTCCAGCAGCCGGTGCGCGCCGTCCCGCCGCAGCCCGGCCGCCTCCGCGATGCGCTCGGCGGCGCGCGCCATGTCGCGCGGCCCCTTGAGCCAGCGCTCGCCGCTGTCGAGCGAGGCGGGGTTGCGCGGGTCGATGGGGACCAGGCGGCGGGCGGAGTCCAGGACGTCGGCGACCGGGCCCTCGCCGGGGTCGGCGTAGCGGACGGCGTTGCTGAGGACGGCCCGGACGCCCTGGTCGGCGGCGAAGCCGACGGTACGGGCGGCCAGCCGCAGCGAACCGGGCCCGGTGCCGGCGCGGCCGTGCCATACGGCCTCCAGCCGCAGCGCGTCACCGAACAGCTCACGCCAGGGGGCGATCAGCCGTGCGGCCCGGTCGGGGCGCCCGGCGGCCAGGGCGCGGCCGACGTCGGAGTCCGGGCCGAGGAGCGCGGTCACGGGGGCGAGCGCCCCGGGGATGCTCACCAGGTCGCGCCAGTGCAGCAGGGGCGGCCCGTCGCCGCCTGTGCGGGCGGAGCCGGGATGGGCGAGCCCGGTGTGGGCGGCGGAGACCAGCCCGCACAGGGCGGCCCAGCCGACGGCGCCGTCCCGGGCGAGGAAGACCGCCCGGGGCGTGGACTCGTCGATGAACGCCCCGCCGCGCACCGGTGTGCGCCGCCGGGCCGTGCGCCCCGGGTCCGGGGGTTCCGCCTGGACGGCGAGGTCCACCCCGAAGAGCGGCCTGACCCCCGCGGCCTCACTCGCCCGGGCGAACCGCACCGCTCCGGCGAGGCTGTCGCGGTCGGTCAGCGCGACGGCGTCCATGCCGCGCTCGGCGGCGCGCGCCGCCAGCCGCTCCGGGTGCGCGGCGCCGTACCGCATGGAGAACCCGGAGGCGGTGTGCAGATGCGTGAAGCCTGGCATCCGCACCTCCCACTGCTCACACCCCCTGGCCGATCCTGCTCTGCTCGTCCTCCCCGGCCCCCACCTTAACCCCATTCTCGAACAAGCGTGCGAGCGACATCGCACACTCCTCACTCCACTTCACCTATCCACCATAAGGGTGCAAATCGCCTCTTCATTCCGCGTGTCGTACCCCAGGGAACCGGCCATCGGCACACGTATTCTGATCACCATGACGGAGCCGACCCTGCTCGACCTGCTACGGGAACAGCGCACCGGCGCGCTCGTCACCCTCAAGCGCGACGGCCGCCCCCAGCTGTCCAACGTCGCCTACAGCTACGACCCGGCCGAGCGCCTCATCCGCGTCTCGGTCACCGACGACCGCGCCAAGACCCGCAATCTGCGCCGCGATCCGCGCGCGAGCTTCTACGTCACCAGCGGCGACCGCTTCTCCTATCTGGTGGCCGAGGGCGACGCCGAGCTGACCCCGGTGACGACCGACCCCCATGACGCCACCGCCGTTGAGCTGGTCGAGGTCTACCGCGCCATCCAGGGCGACCACCCGGACTGGGAGGAGTTCCGCGCCGCGATGGTGGCCGACCGCCGGCTGGTGGTGCGGCTGCGGGTCGGCCACGCGTACGGCTGGGGCCGCCACACCGGACCGCTCAGCGGCGCGCTCGACTGACCCGGCGCGCCCGGCGCCGTAAGAGGCCACCGGCTTCGTCCCGATACGGTCGGCTTGCCCTGGCAGATTCTCGCTCCGGTTTCACTCACGCACCGCGACCCCCGGCACACCTCTCGGCCGAGCGCTCCTGAATCGATTCGAGCTGCGCTGAACTGTCGTTCGACGAGGCGGCCGCCCGCCCCGCACTCCCCCGGTCCGCACATCAGCCCGCACCCGGTCGACACGCGGCGTTCCCCTGGGCCACACCGTGCACACGCGACAATGAGCCACCGAACGACTACTTGTAGCGACCGGAAGTGCTCGATCAATGTGCGTTCCCGACCCCCGGGGCGTAGAACTCCGTCCGGTATCTGCAAGCACGAGCAAGGGAGTGTTCGATATGCGGAAGTCGACAGGGGCGATCGCCGGTCTCGGTGCCGCGCTGGCCATGAGCGCCGCGCTCGGGCTGGGGGCGAGCGGCACGGCACACGCCGAACCCGCGACGCCGAAGAGCCTGTATCCGCCGTCCGCGCTGGTCCTCAGCGTCGGCTACGGGGACGACGCGTCCTCACTGGCCGTGCAGCGCGCGGTGACGCTGAGCTGTCAGCCCACCCCCACGGGTACCCACCCGGCGCCCGCCCGTGCCTGCGCCGAACTGCGCGCCGCGAACGGCGAGTTCTCCACCCTGACCGAGTCCACCGAGTCCGGCCGGATGTGCACCAAGGAGTGGCGGCCGATCACCGTCACCGCGGAGGGCGTCTGGGACGGTCAGCGGGTGACGTACGAGCACACCTTCGCCAACAACTGCGCCAAGAACGCGGCCGTGACCCAGCTCTTCGAGTTCTGAGCGGGCCGCGCACACCGGGCGGGCCGAGCGAAGAAGGCCCCCGGACACCGTCCACGGGTGTCCGGGGGCCTGTCCCTGCGCGGACGGATCCGCCGGTACGTCAGCCGATCTCGGCGCCGTACGCCTTCAGCGCCTCCGGCACCGGCTGGAAGAACGTCTCGCCGCCCGAGGAGCAGTCACCGCTGCCGCCGGAGGTCAGACCGAGCGCCGTGCCGCCCGCGAAGAGCGCGCCGCCGCTGTCGCCGGGCTCGGCGCAGACGTTGGTCTGGATCAGCCCGCTGACCGAGCCCTCCTGGTAGTTGACGGTCGCGTCGAGGCCGGTGACCTCGCCGTCGTGCACCTGGGTGGTGGAGCCGCTGCGGGTCACCTTCTGGCCGACGGTGGCCTCACCGGCCTTGGAGATGGCCTGGGTGTCGCCGTCGTAGAGGTCCACCGCGCTCGGATGCGGCACGTCCTTGGTGTACTTGACCAGGCCGTAGTCGTTGCCGGGGAAGTCGCTACTCTCGTTGGCCCCGATCTCGTCACCGTCCTGCGAGTCGGACCAGCTCTTGATGGACTCGGTGCAGTGCCCGGCGGTCAGGAAGTACGGCTGACCGTCCTTGACCACGTTGAACCCCAGCGAGCAGCGCCCGCCGCCGCCCCAGATGGCGTCGCCGCCCGCGAGGAAGGTGGAGAACTTACCGGCCGAGCGCTTCACCTCGACCTTGTCGCCCAGGCTCTTGGCGACCTTGCCGAGGGTGGCCATCCGGCTGCCCTTGACGCTGCTGTCCGCGGTGACGACGACCTTGTTGGCTCTGGGGTCGACCGACCACGAGGTGCCGGGAATGGTCGCCTTGTCCTTCAGGGTGGAACTCGCCTGCCTCAGCTGGGCCAGCGTGTGCTCGACCACCTTGGCCTCGGCGCCCGCGTCGCGGACCCGCTCGGCGGCGGCCTTGTTCACCACGTTGACCACGAGCTTCTTGGCCTTGGCGTCGTAGTACGAACCGGCCGAGTCGCTCTTGAGCGCCGAGGCGAGGGTGTTCGCGAGCTTGCCCGCGGCGTTCACCGACAGCGTGTGGGGCTGCGGCTCGGCGGGGGCGGCGTTGGCGTTCTGCAGGGTGAGGGCGGCGGCGACCAGAGCCACGGCTCCGGTCCCGGCGATGGCGGCACGGCGCTTGGGTATGCGGCGGTGCTTCAACTCTCGGTCCTCCAGTGGGGGGTTGGGCCGTGAGGCAGTGGGGTGCCCGGCCCGGAGGGCGTACGGCACGGGGCGCGCCTGCCCGTGCGGGAGCGCGTCCATGCCAAATTGCGCCGCCGAGTA
This sequence comes from Streptomyces sp. NPDC007983, assembly GCF_042958345.1. NCBI lineage: Bacteria > Bacillati > Actinomycetota > Actinomycetes > Kitasatosporales > Streptomycetaceae > Streptomyces > Streptomyces sp. NPDC007983. The sequence goes on along the minus strand of NZ_JBIBJI010000012.1, from coordinate 64,537 downwards.
TTCCCAGCGCCGCCGGGGCGCACAAGACCGCGTTCACGTCATCTGCGTGAAATTTAGAGAGCGTCGATCCTCATATCCGGACATGACGGTGCCCGCGCACCCCAAACGGGCACGCGGGCACGGGCTGATGGGATCAGCGGGTCACCGCTCCACGGCACGGCCCGGTTCGCGCTCCGTCAGCGTGGGGACGCCCGGAGCGGCCGGGGCCGCCGCCTCCTCCCTGATGGCGGGCGGGATCTCCGGCCCGGCGGGCTCCGGCTCCTCGGCGGCGCCGGCCTGCTCCTTCTGCTCCTTCTGCTTCTTGGCGCCGCCGTCCGCCCGGGCCGCCTCCTGGGGCTGCTGGCCCCGCTCCAGGAAGCGCAGCAGCTCCACCGGTATCGGCAGGACCAGCGTGGAGTTCTTCTCGGCGGCGACCGCCATCACCGTCTGCAGCAGCCGCAGCTGGAGGGCGGACGGGGTCGCGGACATCTGCGCGGCGGCCTCGGAGAGCTTCTTCGACGCCTGCAGCTCCGCGTCCGCGTTGATCACCCGGGCCCGGCGCTCCCGGTCGGCCTCCGCCTGGCGGGCCATCGACCGCTTCATGGTCTCCGGCAGCGACACGTCCTTGATCTCGACGCGGTCGATGTGGACGCCCCAGCCGACGGCCGGGCTGTCGATCATCAGCTCCAGCCCCTGGTTGAGCTTCTCCCGGTTGGAGAGCAGATCGTCCAGATCGCTCTTGCCGATGATCGAACGCAGCGAGGTCTGGGCCATCTGGGAGACCGCGAAGCGGTAGTCCTCGACCGCGATGATCGCCTCGGCCGGGTCCACGACCTTGAAGTAGACGACCGCGTCGACCCGCACGGTCACATTGTCGCGGGTGATCCCCTCCTGCCCGGGCACGGGCATCGTCACGATCTGCATGTTCACCTTGCGGAGCCGGTCGAAGGCCGGAGCGATCATGGTGAAGCCGGGCCCCCGGATATCCTGACGGAGCCTTCCGAGCCGGAAGACCACCCCCCGCTCGTACTGCTTGACCACGCGGGCCGCCGCCATGGCGCAGACGACACCGATACAGGCCAGGATCACCACCACTGTCACGAGTGCATCGAGCATCACGGCCACCTGCCGTCCGTATCGCGAACGATGCCCCACCTGGGGTATCAATGTCCACGATAGCCCTACTCCGCCCGGCCCAGGAGGGCGGCGGACAACCCGGCAGCCCCCGCCCGGAATGCCCGGGCGGGGGCGCGCGTCAGGTGGTGCGACAGCCGTGTCCGTATGTCTTTAGTAGACGCTCACGCCGTACGCGTTCAGCGCCTCGACGACCGGCTGGAAGAACGTGGTGCCACCGGAGGAGCAGTCACCGCTGCCACCGGAGGTGAGACCGAGGGCGGTGGAACCGGCGTAGAGGGGGCCGCCGCTGTCGCCGGGCTCGGCGCAGACGGTGGTCTGGATCATGCCGTACACGATGTCGCCGTTGCCGTAGTTGACGGTGGCGTTCAGCGCGGTGACCCGGCCACTGTGGATGCCGGTGGTGCTGCCGCGCCGGGTGACCGTCTGGCCCACGGTCGGGTTGGCGGCACTGGTGATGTCCTGGCTGCCGACCGTGCCCTGCGGGGTGACCGAGCCGCTGTACCGGACCAGGCCGTAGTCGTTGGTCGGGAAGCTGGAGCCGGACGTCGGGCCGATGGTGGTGGAGTGCCCGGAGTTCGACCACCAGGTGCCCGCGCCGTCGGTGCAGTGACCCGCGGTGACGAAGTAGTTCGCCCCGCTGCTGTTGCGTACGTTGAAGCCGAGCGAGCAGCGCCAGCTACTCGCGTAGATGGCGTCGCCGCCGGAGATCAGCTTCTGGATCTTGCCCGGGGTGCGCTTGACCTCGATCGCGTCGGCGTTGGTGCCCGCCGCGTCCTTGATCTTGGCTATCTCGCTCTGGGAGACGGTGCTGTCGGCGGTGACGACCAGGCCGCCCGTCGCCTTGTCGACATACCAGGCGGTGCCCGCGACATCGGCGTTCAGCACGGCCGCGCTCGCCGACTTGGTCTCGGCCGTGCTGAAGGTGCGGGTCGCGTCGTTCCCCGCGTAGGCGGCGGGAGCGGCGAGCGCCGCCCCGGTCACCAGAGCCGACGTGGCGGCGAGGAGTGCGATGCGTCTCGCCCGGGTGCCGTGGGGGGTAGTGGTGCGCTTGATCCTCAACTCTTCCTCCGAGGGAATCGGGGGTCTGCTTGGGTGGGCAGGCCCGTGAGGCGCAGTCAGCGAGCACACCGGACGGCTATTCCGACGTGCTCCTGACAAGCGCTGCCCGGAAGTATTCGCGGCCACGGCCGGAAAGGGCAAGAGGACAATTCGGAAAACCACCGGGCACACGCCACATGGCCCCGGCGCCTTTCGGCCGCTGGGGCGGTGCGCCCGTCCCCTCGGGCACGTGGTGAGACGAGCGCGACGGCGGCCGGGTTCCACTTCGGCCCCGCTCCGGTGGCCCCGCCCCCGTACGACCGGCTCCGGTACCGCTTATTCCGGGGCGTCCGGACGGGAAAGCCCCAGATGGTCGCGGAGGGTGCGGCCGGTGTACGCGGTGCGGAAGACGCCCCGTTCCTGGAGCAGCGGAACCACCCGGTCCACGAACTCGTCGAGCCCGCCGGGGGTCAGATGCGGCACCAGGATGAAGCCGTCGGCGGCCTCGTCCCGTACAAAACGCGCCATCTCCCCGGCAACCGCATCCGGGGTGCCGATGAACGACTGCCGTCCGGTCGTCTCGATGACGGTCTCCCGGATGGAGAGCCCCTTCTCCTCCGACAGCGCCCGCCACTTGGCGGCGAGCGCCAGTGGATCGGCGTGCCGCACCCGGCCCTGGACGAGCTGGGAGCCGGGGTCCGGGTCGATCTCCGGAAGGGGACCATCCGGGTCGTATCCGGACAGGTCGACGCCCCAGACCTGCTCCAGGGCGAGAATCGCGTTCTGCGGCGAGACCTGCTGCCGCCGGATCGCGGCGGCCTTCTCCTGGGCGTCGGCGGCGGTGTCGCCGATGACGAAGGTCACCCCGGGCATGATCTTCAGATCGCCGGGCGCCCGGCCGTACGCCGCCAGCCGCCGCTTGACGTCGGCGTAGAAGGCGCGGCCCGCCTCCAGGGTGCCGTGCCGGGTGAAGATGATGTCGGCGGCGGAGGCCGCGAACTCCCGGCCCTCGTCGGAGTCCCCGGCCTGGATCACCACCGGATGGCCCTGCGGGGAGCGCGGTACGCCGAACCGGCCCTCGATGTCGAACTGCTCGCCCCGGTGCGCGAACGGGCGCGGCGAACCGCCCTCCGGCCAGGAGTCCCACAGCTCGCGCGCGGCGGCGACGAACTCGGCGGCCCGGGTGTAGCGGTCGGCCCGGTCGAGGTAGCCGCCGCGCCGGAAGTTCTCGCCGGTGAACGCGTCGGAGGAGGTGACGACGTTCCAGGCCGCGCGGCCCCCGCTGAGGTGGTCGAGCGAGGCGAGGCGGCGGGCGAGTTCGTACGGCTCGTTGAAGGTCGCGTTGACGGTGGCGGCCAGGCCGAGCCGGTCGGTGACGGCGGCGAGCGCGTTCAGCACGGTGATCGACTCGGGCCTGCCGACCACGTCGAGGTCGTGGACGCGGCCGCCGTGCTCGCGCAGCCGCAGCCCCTCGGCGAGGAAGAAGAAGTCGAACAGACCGCGCTCGGCGGTGCGCGCCAGATGGTCGAAGGAGCTGAAGTCGATCTGGCTGCCGGACCTCGGATCCGTCCACACCGTGGTGTTGTTGACGCCGGGGAAATGCGCGGCCAGATGGAGCTGCCGGGGCTGCTGTCGATCGTTCACCGGGCTGCCTCCCTCGCGAGGGCGTAACGGTTGGCCGGGCGCGGCCGCCCCAGGTGCTCACGGAGCGTCGTACCGGGATAGAAGGTGCGGAACAGCCCGCGGTGCTGGAGCAGCGCGACCGTGCCGTTGACGAATCGCTCCAGGTCGCGGTGCGGGACGGCGGGAGTGATGTGGAAGCCGTCCACGGCCCGGGCGTCATGCCATCCGGCGATCAGGTCCGCGAGGTCGACCGGGCCCCCGCGGTACAGCGGCGCAGCGCCGTCCCGGGCGGTCAGCGGGCCCCGGGCGGAGTCGGCTTCGCCGTCGCCCAGGTCCACCGCGAGGGCGGCGAGCACGGTGAGCGCGGCGGGGTCCCGGCCGTACGCCGCCGCGCGGCGGCGCAATTCGTCCCGGGCCCGGCCCGCCGCCTCCGGGTGGGTGGCCCGTATCCAGGCGATGTCGGCGTGGCGGGCCGCGGTGTCCCAGGTCACCGGGTCGGTGGCGGCGACGGCGACCACCGGGTGGCCCTGCGGCGGCCGGGGCACGATGGCCGGTCCGCGCACCCGGAAGCCGGCGCCCTCGTAGTCGACGTAGTGCAGCTTGTCGCGGTCGATGAAGCGGCCGGTGGCGGTGTCGCGGATCTCCGCGTCGTCCTCCCAGCTGTCCCACAGCCGGGCGGAGACATCGGCCACCTCGCCCGCCTCGGCCCAGAGTTCGGGGGCGGGGGCGGCGGGGCGGCGGCCCACCAGCCGCGCCTCCGCCTCGGTGGCCGACACCTCGACGGTCCAGCCCGCACGGCCGCGGCTCACCCAGTCCAGAGTGGCCACGGCGGACGAGACGTGGAACGGCTCGGTGTGGGTGGTGGTGACGGTCGGCACCAGGCCGATCCGCTCGGTGGCGGGCGCGACGCGCGCGAGGACGGCGAGCGCGTCGAGCCTGCCCTGCCCGTCCCCCGGCGGGCCGAACGTGTCGTCCAGGGTGACGAAGTCGAGCGTGCCGCGCTCGGCGAGCCGCGCCAGCTCGATGTAGTACGGCGCCGCGTACTGGCCGGCGCCGTCGATGGCGGCGGCCAGATGCAGGGGGCCGGTGGGTGTGGCCATGGGTTCGGGGCCCTTCCTCGGTCGGGGGATGCTCACGACGTGGGCAGACCGCGCGGGTTGATCTCGGACTTCTTCACGGCCTCGCCGGCGAGCCCCCAGCGCTTCAGCACCCGGGCGTACGAGCCGTCCTGGATGATGTGGTCGATGGCGGCGGCGTACGCGTCGACCAGTCCGCTGCCCTTCTTGGTGGTGGCCGCGATCTTGCCCTGCACCAGGTCGCCACCGCCGGAGAGCGTGCCGATGATCTGGGTCTGACCGGCCGAGGCCACGTGGTAGGCGGCGGTGGGGTGGGGGCCGAGATAGGCGTCGATGCGCCCGGACTGGAGGGCGAGGTAGTAGTCGGTGTCCTTCTGGAAGTACTTGATGTCCACGGGCTTGCGGCCCGCCTTCTGGTTCTCCTTGCTCCAGTCGACGAGGATCTTCTCCTGGTTGGTGCCGGAGGAGACGGAGATGGTCCTGCCCGCCACGTCCTTGGAGCCCTTGATCCGCCACGAGGTGCCCTTCTTGGCCTCGAAGGCGAGGTTGTCCAGCCGGTAGGTCGCGAAGTCGTACTTCTGCTTGCGCTCCTCGGTGACGGTGACGTTGGAGAAGACGGCGTCGAACTTGGAGCTGTCCAGGCCGACGAAGAGGTTCTCCCAGGAGACCGCGTCGAAGGCGACCTTGAGCCCGAGGGTGTCGGCGACCAGGGTGGCGAGGTCGATCTCGACGCCGATCCGGGTCTTGTCGTCGGTCGCGTAGAAGCCGAGCGGCGGCGAGGCGTCGGCGCTGCCGCCGATGCGCAGCGTGCCGCGGCGGCGGATCGCCTCGGGCACCTTGGCCGCGATCGCGTCGACCTTCGTGCCTCTGATCCGGTGCTGCTGGGGGCTGACGTTGAAACCGGCGCCCTTCTTGCCGTCGGCGCCCACCGTCTGCTGGGCGTCACCGTCGCCGCAGGCGCTGAGCAGGGCGGTGGCGGGGACGGCGGCGAGGGCGGCGGCGAGGAGGGTGCGGCGGCTGGTCACGGGGGCGCTCCTTGAGTACATGGGGTGTTTCACGCGGCCTTGTTCACAGGACCTTGGAGAGGAACGCCTTGGTGCGTGTCTCCCGGGGGTGGTCGAGCACTTCGGCGGGCGGTCCCTGCTCGACGATCCGGCCGTCGTCCATGAAGACGACGGTGTCGGCGACCTCGCGGGCGAAGCCGATCTCATGGGTGACGACGATCATCGTGGTGCCCTGGTCGGCCAGGTCCTTGATGACGTCGAGGACCTCACCGACCAGCTCCGGGTCGAGGGCGGAGGTCGGCTCGTCGAACAGCAGCAGCTCCGGCTCCACGGCCAGCGCGCGGGCGATGGCCACCCGCTGCTGCTGCCCGCCGGAGAGCTGCCGGGGGTACGCGGACGCCTTGTCCGCGAGGCCGACCCGGGCGAGCAGCCGCTCCGCGCTCTCCACCGCCTGCTTCCTGGGACGGCGCAGGGCGGATATCGGGGCCTCGATGATGTTTTCCAGCACGGTCAGATGCGGGAAGAGGTTGAAGTTCTGGAAGACGAAGCCGATCCGGGTGCGCTGCTTGAGGATGTCGCGTTCGCGCAGCTCGTACAGCTTGTCGTGCCGCTTGCGGTAGCCGACCAGCGAACCGGCGACGCTGATCCAGCCGCTGTCGACCTTCTCCAGGTGGTTGATGGCACGCAGCAGCGTGGACTTGCCGGAACCGGACGGGCCGAGCACGACGGCCACTTCCCCGGCGCGCACCTCCAGGTCGATGCCGCGCAGCACCTCCAGCGACCCGAAGCTCTTGTGGACGGAACGGACGTCGACCATGGCGGTCATCGGGTGGCTCCCCGGGAGAAGTGGCGCTCGACGTAGTACTGGGCGATCGAGAGCAGCGTGGTCAGGATGATGTACCAGACGGTCGCGACCATCAGGAGCGGCACGACGCGGCCGTTGCGCCCGTAGACGACCTGCACCTGGTAGAAGAGTTCGCCGATCGCCATGACGGAGACGATCGAGGTGCCCTTGAAGAGGGAGATGACCTCGTTCGCGGCGTTCGGCAGGATCGAGCGCATCGCCTGCGGCAGCACCACGCGGCGCAGTTGCCGCAGCCGGGGGATGCCGAGGGCGGCGGCCGCCTCCAGCTGTCCGGCGTCGACGGCGAGGACACCGCCGCGCACGATCTCGGCCGCGTACGCCGCCTGGTGCAGGGCGAGTCCGAGGACGGCCGCGCTCATCGCGCCGACGAGTCCGGCGGTGTCGAAGGAGAAGAAGCCGGGCCCGAACGGGATGCCGAAGTCGAGCCGCTTGTAGAGGTAGGTGAGGTTGAACCAGAAGAGCAGCTGGACGATGAGCGGGATGGAGCGGAACGCCCAGATGTAGGTGAAGGCGACCGACTTCAGGAACGGGCTCCTGGAGAGCCGCATGAAGGCGAGCACGATGCCGAGGGCGAAGCCGAGCGCGGTGCCGTAGAACGTCAGCTGGATGGTGATCCAGACGGCCTTGAGGATCGTCTCGGTGGTGAAGAAGTCGGCGAAGACGTCCCATTCCCAGCCGGGGTTGGTGATCAGGCCGTGCGCGAACTGGGCGACCAGGACGGCCGTCACGGCGACGGCGACCCAGCGCCAGGGGTGGCGTACGGGCACGACCGTGAGCGCGGAGTAGTCCTCGGGCGCGGCCCGTTCGGACGCTTTGCGGAGAGGTGGATCGGAGGTCAGAGACACGGGAGGTCCTTGGAGGAAGGGGGAAGCGGGGTTCAGGGGCTGAGGTACGGGCTCAGGCGGTGAGCGCGGCGCGACAGGACAGGTCGCGCAGCGCGAGCAGCAGGGCCCGCGCGGTCGCGTCGTTCTGCCGGAACGCGGGGGCGTTGGTACGGGGCCGGGCGAAGGCGCCGGAGGAGCGGCCGTCGGTGTGCGGGCCGAGCGCGAAGCGGCGCGGGTGGGGGCGGCCGTTCCGGTCCAGGATCCGGGCGTCGTCGGGGCTGACGGCGAGCAGTCCGGCGGGGGTGGCGGCCGCGCCGTCCCGGTGGAGGGCGCGCAGCAGCGGATCGCGGGAGCGGCGCACGGTCGGCTCCGGCAGCCGGGCCTCGACCAGGGCGCGGGCCTCGACCTGAGTGCCGGGGACGTTCGCGCCGCCCGCCTGGAACACCCCGCGCCGGGGATCGGTGGTCACGGTCATCCCGGCGCCGAGGAACCGGACGACCCCGGCGCGGGAGAGCGCGAGGAGCTGTTCGAGGCGCGGGCCGGGCGGTCCGGAGGCGAGGTGGCTGAAGAAGCCGTGCCACCAGCCACCGTCGCCGAGGTCGCCGAGCCGGGTGAGCTGGCCGTAGACGGAGAGCAGGGCGAGGAAGACGGCCAGGTCGGTGCTGTGCGCGGGGTCGTGGCGGCGGGCGAGATCGGCCTCGATGTAGCCGCGCAGGCCCTCCTGGAGGGCGTCGGGTCCGGGGTGGCGCAGCCCGTCGAGCGGATGGTCGAGGGCGTCGAGATCAAGCCGGTCGGCCGGGTCGGGGACGGTGGCGGCCACCAGGGCGCGCAGTTCGGCGCTGCCGGGCGGGCAGGCGGCGTACCGCTCCTCGAAGTCGGCCCAGTCGGCGGCCGTACGCTCCGGGTGGACGGTGAACAGCCGGTGGTAGTGGGCGAATCCGAGTTCCTTGTCGATCAGCGGCCGGATGTCGCGCCGGAAGTCGGGCGGTGTGGGGCGCCGCAGCAGCTGGTCGACCTGGGCGGGGCCGAAGAAGCGGGGTACGGGCGGCCGTTCGCCGGTCAGGCCGTAGCCGATCTTGGCGTGGTACGGGACGCCACGGCGCGAGCCGACGTACAGCACGGGTTCGCGCCCGGAGGGCCGGTAGACCGGCCGCCCGCCGGGCCCGTGGTCGTACCGTCCGCCGCGTCCCTCGGTGAGCAGCACCATGAGGTCGACGAAGGCGAGGCCGAAGCCGCGGACGATGACCGGCTCGCCGGGCCGCAGCCGGTTCAGCTCGCTGTCGGCGGTGAACTCGGGCGGCAGATGCACCAGCTGGTGCTCGGCCGCGAAGGCGGACAGCGCCCGCTGTTCGGGGTCGGGCTCGGCGTCGAGATGACCGAGGGCGAAGACGACGGCGTCGGCGAGGAGCGGGGTGGCGCGCCCTTCCAGCCACACCTGCTGGCGTCCGTCGCGCGGTCCGGTGACCCGTACGGCACGGCAACGGTGCTCCTGGACGGTGACGCCGGGCGGCAGGGCGGCCACCGACCGCTCGTACACCCAGCGCAGATAGGCGCTCTGCAGCCGTCGGGTGGCGAAGCTGCGGCCGGTCAGCGAGGTGGCCTCGGCGACGGCTTCGGGCGGCAGGGCGGCCAGTTCACCGGCGGGCAGCGCGCCGCGGCGCACGCGGTCGGCCCACTCGGCGAGGGAGGGGCCGGGGCGGACCGGGCCGTCCCGTTCCACCGACTCGTCGGTGAACATGGTGACGTCCTCGGCCATGGAGTTCATCCACAGCAGCGGGGACTGGTCGGGGCGCCAGACGCGGCCGCCGCCGGGCGGATGCGGGTCGACCAGGTGCAGGGTGAACGGGGCCGCGGCGGTGTGGAGTTCGGGCGCGTTGGCGGCGATCCGCTCCACGAGCCCGGTGGCGCGCGGGCCCGCGCCGACGATGACGACGGCGTGCGGCGATGGGGAAGGGAGGTCCGGGGTGGCGGACATGCGAAGGCTCCGTGAGTTCGTGAAGGAACACACGCGTTGCCCGCACACACTTCGGCCGCGCCCCTCAGCACGGCATGGGGCCGAGGTTAAGGCGTGGCCACGGCCCGTTGTCAAGACTGTCCACACTGTGAGCGGGGTGTCTCGCCACGGTTGACGCGGAACCGGAAGGCTGCTCCACTTACCCCATGCATTCATGGCAGCGACTGGTCACGCGCGACCACATCGACTTCGGTCGGGTGTGGTCGTCGTCCTGTTCGGGCTGACTCCGCCCGCCTCCGCTGCCCCTTCGGCTTCGAGGTTTCGGGCTTCGCCCGCCCGCCGGCCGTGCCGGTGTGGCCGCTCACGTCCGCGTCGTCACGCGTCTTCGCCCGCCTTCACACACGCTTCAGCGCTTCGCGCTTCCCCTCGCGCACGGCCTGTTTCGGAGCGTCGGCTAGCAGCCGCAATCGCAGCCGCAGTCACAACCGTCACAGCAGTTACCGCAGCAGTCACCACAGTTGCTGCAGCAGTCACAGCAATCACAACAGTCCGAGCAGTCATCGCACTTGTGGCACCAGCCCTCGCGCGGCTGCCCCGACCACGGGTCGTGGTACGGATCCCGGCAGCACACCTGGCAGGTGCAGAAGAGCCCGGCCCATACCGCGCACCCGGCCATCAGCCCGCGCCGCCTGCCCCGGTCCGGCGGCTCGGGCGGCGTGCCGCCGGGGCCACCGCCGGGCCCGTGCGGCGTGATCCACGGCGACTGCGGCGGCGGCGCGCCCTGGGACGACTCCGGGGCGTCCGCGGTCTGCCCGGTGTGGGTACAGGCGGTGGTGCCGAACGCCCGGTCCACCGCGCGCGGCAGCTCGTGCGCCAGCAGCACATGGGCGAGCTTGCCGGACCCCTTCCCGGCGAACGCGACGTCCTGGAGCGCGAGCCGCACCCCCTGCACCGCGTCGTCGCACAGCCGCCGCACCTCGGCGAGGTCCGCGCCGGTGGCCGTGATCGGGTTCCAGGCACCCGTCTCGGCGTCCTCGGCGATGTCCTCGACCGCGTCCAGCAGATGCGCGAGCCTGCCGAAGAGCCGTCCCGCCTCCTCCAGCGGCGCCCGGTTGCCGGGCTTTCCGGCCAGTACGGCGGTGTGGCCGAAAGCCGCGGCGGTCGCGGTCTCGGTCGGCTCGGTGACCGTCAGCAGCGAGGTACCGGCACCCGCCATCTCCTCGATCCCCTGCTGCCGTCCGACCGCGTCCAGCAGCACCGCCGTGTCGAAGCCGATCTCGGCACCGCTGCGGGCGCCCGCCCGGTCCCACCGCCCGGCCACCCGGCGGGCGGCCGCGGCGACCGGCCGCCGGGCCAACACCCCGTCACCGTCCGCCACATGGTCCCGCACCTTGGCGGAGGCCAGCACCAGCGAGACGGTCGCCGCGAGCCGGGCGCCCTCGCCCCGGGCCACCGACGCGGTGCGCATCCCGCGCAGCGGACACGGCCCCGCAGTGCGCCGCCGGCTGTCGGGGCGACCGGCCTGAGCCTCCACCAGAACCGATATGACCAGCCCGTCGTAGTTGGTAGCCATGCGGGCGAACTGACCGTGGTCACCGCGCAGCGCGAGGCACAGCCCGCACAGATGCGCCATCCATTCCGTCCGGAGATTTTGCGACAGCCGGTGCCGACAAGGCCGGATAATGCCAAACAAAACTTTCCCCGTTCACCCGTACGTCCCCGGTGTCACCCGTCCGGCCTGCGGAGTCTACCCAGCGCACCGTCAGCCCCCGTCATCAGGCGTGACCCTGATATGGCGCCAAACGTTGTGCACCGGTAACGTCACAAATCCGCTGTGCGGCCGCAATCCACGTGGCACATCATCCGCATCATGGACGACCATAGAGGGGCGGACAGTACACACCGTTAAGAGGAGAGGAGGCGTCCATGGGATCGGTGCGCAAGGCGAGCGCTTGGCTTGGCCTCGTCGACGACAGCGATGACGAGCGCTACTACGACGACGACTACGCCGAGGGACCCGAGCCCGGCGACTCCTGGGTGACCGACCCGCGGGTGCGGGTGGCCGACCAGGCCGCACAGGACCAGGGCACGCGGATCGCGACGGTCACCCCGGACGGATTCCGGGACGCCCGCGGAATCGGTGAGATGTTCCGGGAGGGCATCCCGGTCATCGTCAACCTGACGACCATGGAGCCCGCCGACGCCAAGCGCGTGGTGGACTTCGCCGCCGGACTGACGTTCGGGCTCCGCGGCTCCATCGAGCGCGTCGCCAACCGCGTCTTCCTCCTCACCCCCGCCGACTACCAGATCGTCAGCGGGGAGCCCAGCCGCAGGGTCGGCGGCTTCTTCAACCAGAGCTAGGGCGTGTCCGCAAAGTCGCGTCGGATCAGCCCGCGGCGTCAGGGGGCACCTCCCAGCGGTAGCTGGGGGCGCGTGCGATCGCAAGGCGGAGGGTCGTCCTCGTAGTGGGCCTACTCGGACGCGCCCGACAACGCAGCGAGCGTGCGTGCCAGGCGTCGCGGGCCCGGCGGGACTTTGCGGACACGCCCTGGCCTCGGCGAGGCGGCTCACCGGAAAGCGTCGAGACCGGTGAGCGCCTTGCCGAGCACCAGTTGGTGCATTTCGACGGTGCCCTCGTAGGTGAGCACCGATTCCAGATTCGTCGCGTGCCGCATCACCGGATATTCCAGTGAGATCCCGTTGGCGCCCAGGATGGTCCGGGCCGTGCGGCAGATCTCGATCGCCTCGCGCACGTTGTTCAGCTTGCCGAAGCTGACCTGCTCCGGCCGCAGCCGCCCCGCGTCCATCCGCCGCCCGAGATGATGGGCGAGCAGCACGCCCTTGTGCAGTTCCACCGCCATGTCGGCGAGCTTGGCCTGGGTGAGCTGGAAGCCCCCGATGGGCCGCCCGAACTGCTCCCGGCTCCGGGCGTACTCCAGCGCCGACGCGAAGGACGAGCGCGCCGCGCCCAGCGCGCCCCAGATGATGCCGTAGCGGGCGTGGCTCAGACAGGACAGCGGTCCGCGCAGCCCGGTGACCTCGGGCAGTACGGCGTCGGCGGGCAGCCGCACCTCGTCCAGGACCAGTTCGCTGGTGACCGAGGCGCGCAGCGACCACTTGTGCTTGATCTCGGGGGCGGAGAAGCCGGGCGTATCGGTGGGGACGGCGAAGCCGCGGATGCCCTCGTCGGTGCGGGCCCACACCACCGCGACCCCGGCCACCGAGCCATTGGTGATCCACATCTTACGGCCGGTCAGCACCCAGTCCGTGCCGTCCCGCTTGGCGTACGTGCGCATGCCGGCCGGGTCGGAGCCGTGGTCCGGTTCGGTCAGCCCGAAGCAGCCGATGACCTCGCCGGCGGCCATGCGCGGCAGCCACCGCTGCTTCTGCTCCTCGGAACCGAAGCGGTGGATGGCGTACATGGCGAGCGAGCCCTGCACCGAGACCAGGGAGCGGATGCCGGAGTCGGCGGCCTCCAGCTCCAGGCAGGCCAGCCCGTACTGGACGGCGCTGGCGCCCGTGCAGCCGTAGCCGGTGAGGGACATGCCGAGCGCGCCGAGGGAGCCGAGTTCGCGGGTCAGCTCGCGGATGCCGGGGAGTTCGCCGCGCTCGTACCAGTCGGCGATGTGGGGCAGGACGCGGTCGGCGGCCCATTGCCGCACGGTGGCCCGGACCGCCAGGTCCTCCGGCTCCAGCAGGTCGTCGATGCCCAGCGGGTCGTCGGGGTCGAACGGCGGCAGGGTGCCAGCGGACATGAGCAGCGACCTCCGGTTCGGTGTGGCCTTACGGCCGCTGACGCTACGGCCGGGTAACGCCCGCCGTCCAGACCGTGTGGATCAGCGGGGCACGGCGCCCGGGGAGAGGCGCCGTCAGCTTCCGGACTCGGCGCCGACGGCGGCGGCGGGATCGCGGCGCGGCGGGGCGCCCGACGCGCAGGTGGCTTCCGGGGCTCCGGGGACGTTCGCGGACCCGGCGGAAGCCGTGCCGTCCGAGCCCTCTGTGCCGCCCGTGCCGCCGGAGCCGCCCGTGCCGCCCGTGCTGTCCGTGTCGTCTTCGTCGGCGGGCGCGCACTCCATGGTCTTCGGCAGCCGCAGCGCGGCCACCGCGCCCAGCAGCAGCAGACCGGCGCTGACCGCGAGCGTCACGTGCAGACCGTGGACGAAGGACGCGCGGGCCGCGGCGAGCAGCGCGGCTCCGGGCTTCCCGCCGAGATGGGCGGAGACGTCGTACGCCGCGCCCAGCGACTGGCTCGCGGCGGAGCTGGCCCGGTCGGGCACCCCGGCCACCGAGGAGACGCCCGGCTTGTAGGCGGCGTTCATGACGCTGCCCAGGAAGGCTATGCCGATCCCGGCGCCGAGCTGGTAGGAGGTCTCGCCGATGGCGGCGGCACCGCCCGCCGACTTGGCGGAGGCCTCGTTGAGCATGGACTCGTACGCGCTGAACAGCGTGGTCTCCAGGCCGAAGCCGAGGACGACGAAGCTGATCACGAGCACCGCGGGCCGGTCGGACTGGCCCATGACGGTGAGCGAAAGGACTCCGGCGGCGGTGAGCACGAAGCCGAGCGCCACCATCGCGCGGGGGCCGAGCCGCTGGAGCATCCGGGAGCCGACGAGCCCGGCGGCCATGGCGGCGAAGGTGAGCGGCAGCAGCCTCAGCCCGGTCTCCAGCGGGGTGAGCCCGAGGACGAGCTGGAGGTACTGCGCTGCTATCAGCTCCAGGCCCACGAGCGCGAGCAGGGCGACCACGATGCAGCCGACGGAGATCGAGAAGGCGGGCCGGGCGAACAGTTTGAGGTCCACCAGCGGATGCGTACGGCGCCGCTGGCGGCGGACGAAGAGGACCAGCACCACCAACCCGAACAGGACCGGGGCGGCCGTGGGGGCGTCCAGCGGCCCCGCGCCGCTGCCCATCCTCTTCACTCCGAAGACCAGGCAGAACAGCCCACAGGCGGCCATGAGCGCGCCCAGCACGTCCCAGGGGCCGTCCCGGTCGCCGGTGGACTCCGGCAGCAGCCAGCGGCCGACGGGCAGCGCCACGGCCATCAGCGGGAGGTTGACCAGGAAGACCGAGCCCCACCAGAAGTTCTCGACCAGGAAGCCGCCGAGCAGCGGGCCGACCGCCGCGCCGACCGCCGCGACCGCGCTCCAGATGCCGATGGCCAGGGCACGCTCCCGGCGGTCGGGGAAGACCTGGCGCAGGATCGACAGCGTCGCGGGCATGATCATCGCGCCGCCGACGCCCAGCAGGGCGCGGGCCACGATGAGGATCTGGGGGGTGGCGGCGAAGGCCGCGAGCGCCGAGGCGGCGCCGAAGAACGCGTAGCCGAGCAGCAGCACCCGGCGGCGGCCGACCCGGTCGCCGAGGGTGCCGAAGAGGATCAGCAGCGAGGCGCAGACCAGGGGGTAGGCGTCCACGATCCACAGCAGCTCGATCGCGCCGGGCCGCAGGTCCTCGGTCACGGCCGGAACCGCGACGTGCAGCACGGTCGCGTCCACGGCGACGAGCAGCAGGCTGACGCAGAGCACGAGGAGGACGATCCAGCGGTTCGCGCCGCCGCCCGCCTCGGTACCGCGCCATTGCCGGGGAACGGCCGCCGTCCGCCGAGTGCGGGCCGTGGTCGTCCCGGACATGTACGCACCTCCCTGGTCTTGCGCTCGCGTCGCGCCGGGACGGGACGAACGTCACTTCGTAGGGACGTGCGGCGGCCCGGCGGCGAAGGCACGAGTGGAGAGGTCAGGGTACGCGAGTCGCCGCGCGGGGCGTGTGCCGCAGGTCATGTTGTGGGCATCACCGCAGGCCAGGTCGGTGGAATACGTTCCGCCGCTCCCCTTTTGTCCGCCGTCCCTCTTCCGTCCCTCTTCCGTCCCTCTCCCGTCCGTCCCCTGTACGCCGACCGTCCGCCGGCGGTCCCCCGGCCGTCCTCCCGTCGGCCGCCGGCTGTTCGTCCGCCGGTTGTCCACAGGCCCGGCGGGCCCCGGAATCATCCTCGATAATCGTCGCCGTGACTGATCTCGCCCAAGCCGACACCGCGCCGCCCGGCGCCGGGCTGCCGGGCGGCGTGGCGCTCGCCGCGCTGCGCCGGGCCGCCCCGGCGCTGCTGCTGTATGCCGGGACGCGCGCGCTCGGCCTCGTGGTTCTCGCGGGTTGGGGGGCGGTCGCGGGCAAGAGTCCACACCAGCTCCTCACGGCCCGATGGGACTCGCTCTGGTACTCCCGCATCGCCGAGGAGGGATACGGCTACACGATCCATCTGGCCGATGGATCGGTCCATTCCAACCTGGCGTTCTTCCCGCTGCTCCCCGGGCTGGAGCGCGCCATATCGGCCGTGACGCCGCTCAGCGCGCCGGACGCGGGGCTGGCCGTGAGTTCGATCACCTCGCTGCTGGCCGCGTGGGGCATCTTCGCGGTCGGCGATCTGGTGTACGGGCGCCGGGTGGGGATCGCGCTGGTGGTGCTGTGGGGGGTGCTGCCGGTCGGGATCGTGCAGTCGATGGCGTATTCGGAGTCGCTCTTCACGGCGCTGGCCGCCTGGTCGGTGTATGCGGTGCTCACCCGGCGCTGGGTGTGGGCGGGGGTCCTCGCGGCGCTCGCGGGGCTCACCCGGCCGGTGGGCGCGGCGGTGGTCGCCGCGGTGTGGATCACGGCGGCGGTGGAGCTGCTGCCCGGCGAGCGGTGGCGGCGCGCGTTCCATACCCACCGGCGCGCCCTGGCCGGGGTGGCACTCGCGCCGCTGGGCTGGCTGGGCTATGTGGTCTGGGTGGCGGTGCGGACCGACAGCCTCACCGGGTACTTCGACGTCCAGAACGGCTGGGGGAACGGATTCGACGGCGGGCTGGCCTTCGCGGCCTTCATCGGCGGGCTGTTGGTGCATCCGCCGTTCATCGCCGGGATCGCGCTGCTGCTCGGCCTGACCGCGCTGCTCTGGCTGTACGTGGCGTGCGTACGGCAGCGCCAGCCGCTGCCGCTGCTGGTGTACAGCGGCTCGGTGCTGGTCCTCGCGCTGGCCGCGAAGGGGTATTTCGGCTCCAAGCCGCGGCTGTTGATACCCGCCTTCCCGGTGCTGATCCCGCTCGCGATCGCCCTGGTCCGGCTGCGTCCGGCGCGCAGCGCGCTGGTCCTGGGCTCGGTGGGGCTGGCCTCCGCGGCGTACGGGGCGTGGTGGCTGCACGGCTCGGGGCCGCCGTGATCCGGCCGCCCGGTCCGGCCGGGCGGCGGGCCGCCGGCCCCGGCGACGGGAGCCCGGCTGTCGCCCGGGCGACGCCCCGGGAAACGGTGAGGAACGCCACGGCCAATCGCCGATAAACACCCCTGTAAGAATTCCATAAAGAGATCCCGGATCGCTGATAGGAAGGCCTGCGCACAAATGCGCCGGGGCCTCGCGCATTCCGTGGAAAGGGGCGGCCAAAAGCCGCCCGACGAGACACACCCCACATCACATCGTCATCACAAAGCGACCTGATCGACTGAACCCCCCTGTCACGCAATGTAACGTCGATTAGGTGCGTACCGAAGACAAGCTCCTCAAGGAGGAGCGACCCACCGATCTCGCGCGGCGCGATCCCACGCGACCGCGGATGACCCGAACACGCTTCTGGCTGCTCGGAACCACCCTCGCGGTCTACGCCGCGACCGTGATCGGCGTGCTCACCACCTCCTGGCTGGTGGAGTTCGACTGGCAGGTCATGCTGTTCCGGCCCTACAAGCAGTGGCCGGAGTTCCACATGTTCCTGGACTACTTCGTGGTGATGGGCCAGCGCGGCCCCACCGCGGTGGCGGTCGCCGCGTGGCTGGGGTGGTGCTGCTACCAGCAGCGCACCCTGCGCCCGGGGCTGGTGCTGGGCACCTCGCTGCTGCTGCTGAACATGACCGTGGGCGCCGTGAAGATCGGCTTCGGCCGGCTCGGCCCGCACTACGCGACGAGCGTCGGCTCCAATGAGATGTGGCGCACCGGCGATATATTTCCTTCGGGTCACACCGCGAACGCCGTGGTCACCTGGGGTGTGCTGGCCTATCTGGCGACCACTCCCCTGGCCCGCAGGATCGCCTCGCTGATCGCCGCGGGCTTCGCCTTCGGCGTCGGCATGACGACCGTGTACCTGGGCACCCACTGGCTGAGCGACGTGGTGCTGGGCTGGGCCGCCGGCGTGCTGGTCCTGCTGGCCCTGCCGTGGCTGGAGCCGGCGATGGCCCGTGCCGAGGTGCTGCTGCTGAGCCTGTACCGGCGGCTGCGCGACGGCCGGGTGCCGGTGCCCCTGCCCTCCGCGCGACCGGCCTCCGGCCCCGCCCTGGCCACGCCGCGGGCCGCGCGCGACGACGAGGCTCCGCTGCGCGAGCCGGTGAGCGTGGTCGGCCGGCCGGGCTCCACCGGGCGGGTGCCCGAGGCGCGGCCGCACCACGCGGGGCGGCAGCACACGGTCCGCTCCGAGCGCACCCCGGTCACCCCGGTCGGCAGCCGCCGGCCGCCGCACGCCGACCGCGTGCCGCGCTCCTCGACCCCGTTCGGCCCCTCGGCCGGGCGCGGCCGCACCCCGGCCACGGGCGGCTAGCCGCCCCGGCCCACCGCGGGCCGGTACGCACACCCCCGCGGCCCGCACACAGCACAGACGACGGCCCCGGAGGCTCCTCGAGGGAGCTCCGGGGCCGTCGCCGTGTGTCGCCGTGCCCGCCCGAGCGGGCGGGCGGTCAGCCGCGCCAGCAGCGCCGTACGGCGTCGTCGGCGACCTCGAAGTTGATGCGGCCGCGCAGGTACTCCATCGTGATGATCACGCCCGGCGGCAGCGCCCGCACGGTGGTCCAGCCGCGCTCGCGCGCCACCTCCTCGGCGGTCCGGGCGTCGAGCCCCACATAGCTGTCGAGGTCGTCGTCGGGTTCGGCCGGAAGGTTCGGTACAGGTCCCATGACAGCCACCGTAGGCGCAGCCGGACAGGTGGGAAAGGAACACCTTCCGGCGTGCTGCGGAGCACACCGACAACGCCTCATCCGCCCCGCGTCCGCCATTCGTCACACTTGTGTCACAGAAAACACGCCCGGGTTTGTCATCGACTTTGTCACTCTTACGAGCCGCGTGTTGACGCCCGAAAGATGACGGAGAGTTTTGGCCGGTATCCGCTGGCAAAGACGTGGTTCTGGTATAGGCGCGGGGCCCGCCCATGACATGCCCCGGGGGATTTCATCGGCCGCAGGAATATGCCACCGCCGATCGGGCACCCGGCATCCGGAGCGCACAATTCCGACACAAATCGGGGAATTCGAACCCCAAGGTTTACCCCGCCGGGACCGCGGTACCCGGCGCCACCGAGGCGAACATGACAGACACATCCGATGGACCCCGCAAGAAGACGACGGCGACCAGCGGCCCGAGCCCACTGGCGCTCCTGCGATCCGCCCGGGAACAGCTCGTCGAACTGACGGGCCTGTACCCCGAGTCGCTGCCCCGCCTGGAGCAGACCGACGACGGCTGGGTGCTGGACGCCGAAGTGGTGGAGCTGGCCCGGGTGCCGGAGTCGATGAGCCTGATGGCCTTGTACGAGGTGACTCTCGACCCGGACGGCCAGCTCACCGGCTACCGGCGCATCCGCCGTTACGAACGCGGGCGAAGTGACCGCGGCTGACCGGCAGGGGGAAAACGGCCGGCCCGGCCGGACACGAGAGGACACACACGACATGACCACGGTTGTTCCGGCACAGCAGAGCAGGGGCGGGGGCGGCACCAGCGGTCTCTACGACGTCCTGGAACTGATCCTCGACCGCGGCCTGGTGATCGACGCGTTCATCCGCGTCTCCCTGGTCGGCATCGAGATCCTCAAGATCGATATCCGGGTCGTGGTGGCGAGCGTCGACACCTACCTCCGGTTCGCCGAGGCGTGCAACCGCCTCGACCTGGAGGCCGGTCCGAACAAGTCCCCCGGCATCCCCGAGATCCTCGACGGCGCCACCGAGAGCGGTGCCCGCAGCAAGACCAAGGGCGCGCTGTCCGGGGCCGGCGAGACCGTCTCCAAGGCCGCCCACTCGGTGGCCGATGCGCTCCGGGGCGACGAGGAGCCCGAGGAGGAGCCCGCCCGTACCCGGTCCCGGCGCCCGGCGGCCCGGAAGTCCGCGCCGAAGAAGGCCGACGAAAGCTGAGGAGAGAGAGCTGATGAGCACCTATGTGTACGGGATCGCCCGCGGCACCCTCCCTGACCTCGGCGACACGCTGCTCGGCATCGGTGATCCACCGCTGCCGGTGCGCGCCCTCAACGAGGGCGAGCTGGCCGCGATCGTCAGCGACTGCCCGCCGGAGCTGAAGCCCCGGCGCCGCGACCTGCTGGCCCATCAGCACGTACTGACCGAGGTGAGCGACAAGCGCTCGGTGCTGCCGATGCGGTTCGGCTCGGTCTCCGCCAGCGACGAGGACGTCCGCACGGTGCTGAGCCAGCACGCCGACCGCTACGAGGACCAGCTGCGGCGGCTGGCCGACCGGGTCGAGTACAACGTCAAGGCGGTGCACGACGAGGACGCGGTGCTCCACCAGGTGCTCTCCGAGGAGCCGGAGCTGCGGCTGATGGCCGAGGCCAACCGGGCCGCGGGCGGCGGCACCTACGAGGAGCGGATGCGCTTCGGCGAGCGGGTGGCGAACGCGGTGCGGGCCCGTGAGGTGCGCGACGCGCGGACCGTGGAGGAGGCGCTGGCCCCGGCCGCCGAGGCGGTGCGCCCCGGCCCGGAGGGCGGCGGCTGGTTCCTGAGCCTGTCGGTGCTGCTGGCCAAGGACGGTTCCGAGCCGCTGCTCGAAGCGGTCGCCGACCTGGAGAACGCCCACCCCTGGATGAAGCTGCGGGTGAACGGCCCGCTGCCGCCCTACAGCTTCGTCGAATCCTGATGCTGCTGATCGGCTGGGTGCTCAGACAGGTGCTCGCCGCGGCGGAGCGCGAGTACTACGACCCGGCCGCGATCCAGCGCGAACTGATGGCCCTGGAGCAGCGGCTGGAGGACGGGGAGATCGACGAGGCGGAGTTCGAGCGGCATGAGGACGTGCTGCTCGACCGGATGGAGGAGGCGCAGCAATGGGCGAACGGGACCCTGTGACCACCGCGTACGGCTCCGCGGCGGGATACGGCTCGCGGGCGCCGTACGGTGCCTCCGGCTCGTCCGGGCTCGCCACCCGTGGTGATTCGGCCAACCTCGCCGACATCCTGGAGCGGGTGCTCGACAAGGGCGTGGTCATCGCGGGCGACATCCGCATCAATCTGCTCGACATCGAACTCCTCACGATCAAGCTGCGGCTCATCGTGGCCTCCGTCGACAAGGCCAGGGAGATGGGCATCGACTGGTGGGAGCACGACCCGTCGCTGTCGTCGCGCGCCCGCCGCGACCCGGCGCCGGCGCCCGCACCGGCACCGGCGCCGCCGGTGGAGAACGGCACGAGCGAGGAGGCGGCCGGATGACCGACGCGACCCATGTGACCGACGCGACGGACACGGCGGAAACGGCCGCGGCGACCGGAACGCTGGAGTACGCGTACGCCGTCGTCCGCGAGGCCGACATCCCGCGTACCGCCCTGGAGCGGGTGCGCGGGGTCGCGGGCGAACCGGTGCGCGCCGTCCCTCATCTGGGGCTCGCCGTGCTGGCGGGCCCCGTCCCGGCCGCCGACTTCGACGAGGGGCCGCTGCGCGAGCGGCTGGAGGACCTGACGTGGCTGGAGGGCGTCGCCCGCGCCCATCAGCGGGTGGTCGACACGGCCGGGGCGGACACCTGTGTCATCCCGGTCCGGATGGCCACCGTCTGCCGCGGCGAGGAGGGGCTGCGGCGGCTGCTCGCCACCGGCCGGGACCGGTTCACGACGGCACTGGACCGGCTGGAGGGCCGGGTGGAGTGGGGCGTCAAGGTGTACGCGGCCCCCGCCCCCGCTGAGGAGCCGTCCGCCGAACCCTCGGCCGCCACCTCGGGCCGCGACTATCTGCGCCGCCGCGGCGCGCAGCGGCGCGCCTCCGAGGAGCGCTGGGGGCGCACGGAGGAGGGTGCGCGCCGGGTGCACGAGACGCTGGCCGCGCTCGCCGAGGGCGCCCGGCTGCATCCGCCGCAGGACGTACGGCTGTCCGGCGAGGCGGACCGCAATGTGCTCAACGCGGCGTATCTCCTGCCGCGCGAGGACAGCGAGGCGTTCGCGGAGCAGGTGGGCCGGCTGGCCGGGCGCGAGCCGGGGCTGCGGCTGGAGCTGACCGGCCCGTGGGCGCCGTACTCCTTCGTCGCCGCCGAGGGCAACGGGCGGGCCGAACCATGACCACGAGCCCACTCGCCCACCGGCAGATCGCCCTGGTGGACCTGCTGGACCGGCTGCTCGCGGGCGGCGTGGTCATCACCGGCGACGTGACCCTGCGCATCGCCGACGTCGATCTCGTACGCATCGATCTGCGCGCGCTCATCAGCTCGGTGAACGAGAACGTGCCGTCTCCCTGGGAGGAACCGTGAGCCGGAAGCTGGAGCTGGACCAGGACACGGTCGAGCGCGATCTGATGAAGCTGGTCCTGACCGTCGTCGAACTGCTGCGGCAGCTGATGGAGCGGCAGGCGCTGCGCCGGGTGGACCAGGGTGACCTGACGGAGGACCAGGAGGAGCGGATCGGGCAGACCCTGATGCTGCTGGAGGACCGCATGGGGACGCTGTGCGACCGCTACGGCATCAAGGAGTCCGACCTCAATCTCGACCTCGGGCCGCTCGGCCCGCTGCTGCCCCCGCGAGAGTGACGGCACTCTGAGCGCGTGACACCCGGGACATAGCCTCGCACCCTTCCACAAACAGGGCGATCATGGCCGGAACCGACCGCAGCCGGTCGACCTCAGAGAGCCCCAGGGAGCCCCGATGGTGACAGAGACCGCGCGTCCCGCGGCCGGACCGGCCGGACGGTCACGGCTCCCGCGCCGGGGCCGGGTGATGGTCGACTGGCTGACCACCACCGACCACAAGAAGATCGGCCACCTCTATCTGATCTCCTCGTTCGGCTTCTTCCTGGCGGGCGGCGTGCTGGCGCTGGTGATGCGCGCCGAACTGGCCAGGCCCGGGATGCAGATCGTCTCCCAGGAGGCCTACAACCAGGCGTTCACCCTGCATGGCACGATCATGCTGCTGCTGTTCGCGACGCCCGCCTTCGCCGGGTTCGCCAACGAGATCATGCCGCTGCAGATCGGCGCTCCCGATGTCGCCTTCCCCCGCCTCAACATGCTGTCGTACTGGCTGTATCTGTTCGGCGGGCTGATCGTGGTGGGCGGCCTCATGGTGCCCGGGGGCGGCGCGGACTTCGGCTGGACCGCCTACGCTCCGCTGAACAGCGCGGTGCGCTCCCCCGGCATCGGCGCCGACATGTGGATCATGGGTCTCGCGCTCTCCGGTTTCGGCACCATCCTCGGCGCGGTGAACTTCCTGACGACCATCATCACGATGCGCGCCCCGGGGATGACGATGTTCCGGATGCCGATCTTCACCTGGAACACCCTCTTCACCTCGATCCTCATCCTGATGGCGTTCC
Source organism: Streptomyces sp. NPDC007983 (assembly GCF_042958345.1). Classification (NCBI taxonomy): domain Bacteria; kingdom Bacillati; phylum Actinomycetota; class Actinomycetes; order Kitasatosporales; family Streptomycetaceae; genus Streptomyces; species Streptomyces sp. NPDC007983. Next base: position 41,539 of record NZ_JBIBJI010000012.1, on the reverse strand, counting down.
CGGTGCTGGCGGCGGCGCTGCTGGTGCTGGAGGCGGACCGGCGGTTCGGGGCGGTGGTCTTCGACGCGGCGAACGGCGGGTCGCTGCTGTGGCAGCACCTGTTCTGGTTCTTCGGCCATCCCGAGGTCTACATCATCGCGCTGCCGTTCTTCGGCATCATCACCGAGATCATCCCGGTCTTCTCACGCAAGCCGGTCTTCGGCTATCTGACGCTGATCGGCGCGACGATGGCCATCACCGCCCTGTCGATGGTGGTCTGGGCGCACCACATGTTCGCCACCGGGGCGGTGTTGCTGCCCTTCTTCTCCCTGCTGTCCTTCCTGATCGCGGTGCCCACCGGGGTGAAGTTCTTCAACTGGATCGGCACCATGCTGGGCGGCTCGCTGTCCTTCGAGGCGCCCATGCTGTGGGCGGTCGGCTTCCTGGTGAGCTTCCTGTTCGGCGGGCTGACCGGCGTCATCCTGGCCTCGCCCCCGCTGGACTTCCACGTCACGGACACCTATTTCGTCGTCGGCCACTTCCACTACGTGGTCTTCGGGACCGTCGTGTTCGCGACGTTCGCGGGCTTCTACTTCTGGTGGCCCAAGTTCACCGGGAAGATGCTGGACGAGCGGCTGGCCCGGATCCACTTCTGGACGCTGTTCACCGGCTTCCACGCCACGTTCCTGGTGCAGCACTGGCTGGGCGCGGAGGGCATGCCGCGCCGCTACGCCGACTATCTGGCGGCGGACGGCTTCACGGCGCTCAACACGGTCTCCACGATCGGCGCCTTCCTGCTCGGGATCTCGACGCTGCCGTTCCTCTACAACGTCTGGAAGACGGCCAAGTACGGCGCGAAGGTCGAGGCGGACGACCCCTGGGGGTTCGGCCGCTCGCTGGAGTGGGCGACCTCGTGCCCGCCGCCCCGCCACAACTTCCTGACCCTGCCGCGGGTGCGCACCGAGTCGCCCGCCTTCGATCTGCACCATCCCGAGGTGGCCTCGGCCGAGCAGGAGCGGGACCAGCAGCTCAAAGGCCGGGGCGCGGTCAGCCCGGGGCCCGGTCGTGGCCCAGGGAACGGTCCAGCCGGTCCCTGATCGCGCGGATGTGCTGGTTGAGTTCGGCCGGCTCCCGCACCTCGAAGTCGAAGCCGGTCAGCACGATGTGGACCACCAGCGCGTCGAGGGCGTGGGCGCCGGTGTGCAGCAGACAGCTGTGCTCGTCGACCGGCTCCACCACCCCCACCAGGGGCGGGATGCGCTCCGCCGCCCGCTCGGCGGGCACCCGCAGCAGGACCGTGGCCCGCTCCCGGTAGACGGCGTGGGACACGCCCCGGGAGACGTACGCCGCGAGATCGTCAGCGGGTGGGCGGCGCGGGGTGAAGCGGGGGCCGTGCGGCGGGGTGGGGGTGATGCGGTCGGCCCGGTACGTACGCCAGTCGTCCCGGTCCACGTCCCAGGCGACCAGGTACCACCGGCGCTGCGCGGCGACGAGGCGGTGCGGTTCGGCGGTGCGGCGGGTGACCGCACCGCCGTGGTCGCGGTACTCGAAGCGCAGCCGCTGGGCGTCCCGGCAGGCGCCCGCCAGCTCGGTCAGGACGGCCGGGTCCACGCCGGGGCCCCGGGCCAGGCCGGGCATCGGCACGATGAACGAACTCAGCGCGCTCACCCGGCGGCGCAGCCGGTCCGGCAGCACCTGTTCCAGTTTGGCGAGGGCGCGCACCGACGTCTCCTCGATGCCCTCGACGCCGCCCGCGGCCTGGCGCAGCCCGACCGCGACCGCCACCGCCTCCTCGTCGTCCAGCAGCAGCGGCGGCAGCTGGGCACCCGCGCCGAGCCGGTAGCCGCCCGCCGTACCGGGCGCGGAGTGCACGGGGTAGCCCAGCTCGCGCAGCCGGTCGATGTCGCGGCGCACCGTGCGCGGGGTGACGGCGAGCCGGTCGGCGAGGTCCGCGCCGGACCATTCGCGGTGGGCCTGCAGCAGGGAGAGCAGACGGAGCAGCCGGGCCGAGGTCTCCAACATGGGGCCGAGTCTGCCAGCCCTTGAGGACAGGCCACGTCCTCAAGGGCACCGCGGACACCACACTGTGCCGGGGGCGCTCAGTCCGGGTCGGCGACCTTCACCGACAGATCGTTGTCGACGGTGTAGTACGGACGGACCGTGGCGGTGCCGTGCGGGGCGTCGACCGTCCGCGCCGGATAGGTGAAGATCTCCTTCTTGTCCGCGACGTCGTCCAGTATCCGGGCGAGCCGGACCGGGGCCGCCGTGCCGTTCGCCGGGCGCAGCCACAGGTCCCACAGGTCCGTGCCGCCGCCCCAGCTCTCCGCGAGCCGCGCGTAGGAGAGGGTGAAGGAGAAACCGGCGCCGTCCGCCGTCACCGGCGCGGTGCGCACCAGGTCAGGGTCCCGGCGGCAGCGGGCCTCCACCACCGCGCCGTCCAGCCAGTCGGCCGGCGACTCCACCCGGTACAGCCGCCCGCCGGCCGTCATCGTGCCGTCGTCCAGCCGGATCTCCCCGGCCTCGGCGTGCGGCACCCGGCGCCAGGTGCGCAAGCTGAGGTTGCCGTGCTTGGTGGCGTAGGGGATGCGGACGGACAGCGGCGAGGTGCTGGGGCCGGGCCTGCGGTCGACCAGCGAGCGCAGATCGTGCAGGCCGGGGGCGAGCCGCCGCGGCTCCTGGTCCCCGTACGCCACGAACACGTCCCAGCGGCCCTCGGGCAGGGCGACGGTGCCGGGCAGCGCGGCCTGCAGCCGCCCGTCGGCGGTGGGGCCGAGCGGCAGCCGGACCTCGCCGTCCTCGGCGGGGCCGGCGCCGCGCCGCATCAGCACCAGCGCGCCGTTCCAGTCGTCGTAGCTCCCCGGCTCCGGGCGGACCCAGTCCGCGATGTGGAAGGTGAGTCCACCGGCGGAGTCCGCGACGCAGTCGGCGCGCGTCGCGGTGGCCTCGGTGGCTTCCTTCATGCTGTCCCCCTCGATGGGCTGGGTGGGCTCGGCCGATCTCGCTGTCACGCTCCCGGTTCCCCTCATGCCACTCGCACCCTTCGCATCGCCTCGGTCGTCGCCAACGCCCCGCCGACCAGCGAGCCGCGGGCCCGGTGCAGCGTGCCGCGCAGTCCGCCGCGCGCCCTCAGATCGGTGAAGAGGGTCTCGTAGCGGCCCGCCACCCGGGACGGGTCGAAGCGGGCGGAGTCCTTCAGCGCCGCCTGGCCCATCTGCTGCCGCAGTTCGTCGTTGTTGATGAGGTCCAGCAGCGCCCCGGCGATCGCGTTGGTGTCACCGGAGGGCACGAGGCGGCCGTCCACGCCGTTGTCGATGATCTCGGCCGGGCCGTGCGGGCAGTCGGTGGCGACCACCGGCAGGCCGCAGCGCATCGCCTCCACGATGGTCATGCCGAACGACTCCAGGCTGGAGGTGACGGCCGCTATCGAACCCTTGGCCCACTCGGGGTCCAGGGGGTTGGCGGGGCCCATGAGGAAGACGTGGTTGTAGAGGCCGAGCTTGTCGATGAGGGCGCGCAGCTTGGCGCGCTGCTCGCCGCCGCCGTAGATCCGCAGCCGCCAGTCCGGCCGGGCCTCGCTGACCTTGGCGAACGCCCGTATCAGCAGGTCGTACCTTTTCACCGGGGCGAGCCGGCCGGCCGCGACGACCCATTTTCCGGTGCCGTCGGCCGGTTCCAGACCGGGCGCGGGGACGCTGTTGGGCACGGACTCGATCCGTACGCCCGGCAGCCGCATCTGGCCGCGGTAGTCCTTGGCGTCGGCCTCGGTGACGGTCGTCACCGCGTCCAGCCGCGGGTAGAAGCCGCGCAGGGTCCGCGTCAGCCCCGGGGAGTGGGTGCTGAGCGTCAGATGCTCCTGACCGACCCGGACCGGGCCGCGGCGCGCCTCCCGGGCGATGTGCACATTGAGGCCCGGGCGGGTGCCGACCACCACATCGGCCTGGAGCCGCCGCAGATGCTCGCCGATCCGGCGGTCGGTCAGCTCGCTGTACTGCTGGTACCGGCCCTCGGCCGCCGGGAAGACCTTCGCGGGCCGCGTGTACGCGGGGTCGTCGCCCTCGTAACCCGGGCTGTTCTTACGGATGTCGACGAGATGCGCGAGCCGCACGTTCGGGCCGGGGTCGAAGACCGGCCGGTCCCGGTGGCGGAACACCGAGACGATCTCCACGTCGTGCTGCTCCCCCAGCGTGCGGGCGAGGTTGTACGTGGTCCGGATCGTCCCGCCGATCCCGTACGCGTTGTGAATCAGGAATGAGATGTGCATCCGTCCCGTATCCCACCGTATCCCCGCGGACGGGGTGTCTCGTCCGCCTACCACGACGTAAGACAACGAAAGCGGCCGCAGGGTTGGGCGGCATCACTGTCTTGTTCCCCAACAGATAGGAAATCGGTAGCCAATTCAGGGAACTTCCACGGGAACTCCCGCATCACAGGTGTGACGGGCGGTGGCCGCGTGACCCCCGCCGTGGATGGCCGTTGTCTACGTATGAGCCGGGGACCGCCCGGCCATGGACCGAGACCGAGGAGCCACCCGTGCCGCGCATGCTCGACGTCAGCGATGACGTACGCGCCGAGATCGGCGACGAAGAAGCCGACCGGCTGCTCGCCGGCGACAACGCCCCGGGCGCCTACGACTGCACGTCCTGCCGCACCCCCGGCAACTCCGACCAGGAGCGCACCAGCACGGTGCTGTTCGTGGGGCAGGAAACCGCCGTGCTCGCGTTCGCGCACGCCACCTGCGTCCCCTCCCAGGTCGTCCCGGTCTCCGAGGAGCAGCTGGCCGGTGCGGTACGGTCCATCACCGCCGAGGAGTCCTCGCCGTACGCGGCCGAGCCGCCCCCCGGGCAGCCCGCCGCCTACCCCCACTCCGCCCCGCCGCCGCCCCAGCAGGCAGTGCTCGGCGTCACCAGCGGGGTGGTGCTGGTGGGCGGGGAGCAGCGCCCGGCGCTGGTCGTCGAGCCGACCGGGCCGATCACCCGGCCCGGCGCGACCGGGCACGGCGACGACTTCCTGCCGCTCCTCACCGAGCAGGGCTTCCTGCCGGTGATCGACCTCGGCCGGCCGCCGGTGGCCATTCCCGGCTGGTCGGTGCTGCTCGCCATGGGGCAGCTGCACGCGGTGCTGATGCCGACGGCCAACGGCGGCTCCCCGGTGGCCTGGTGGCAGGCGCACAGCCCGATGCCGCTCAGCGAGGGCTGGCGCAGCGCGGTGGGCCGCTCCCAGCAGGTCCTGGTGTACGCGGCGGCGGCGGGCACGATCGGCACCCAGCCGCGGGAGGACCAGCTGCGCGCCGCCCTGGACCGGGCCGCGGCGCGCGGCGCGCTGGTCGGCGCCTCGATGCCGCTCGCGGGCACCTGATCCGGTGACCCACCCCGTCCCGGGCTGCCGCTGCCTGACCCAAGCGGCCCATTCGCCGCCGATGCCGCATCCCAAGGGCGGCCTGGTCGTTGGCACATACGTGCACGGATACGACCTCCCCTACCGCTCCCCCTCTTACGCCCACATCCCGGCCATGCGCCCGGCGCTGGAGGCGTCGCCCGACCCGTGGCGGCACTCCGCGACGCCGATCTACGACGCGCTGTACGCGGAGTACCGGCGGCTGTTCCGGGCGCTGCCCGGCGACCGGTCGGACGAGGAGGATCTGGGGTTCGTCGCGTTCAGCGCCATCGGCCAGCCCCGCGGCCTGACCAGCGGCGGCCACGGCGGGGCCTGGGACACCGGCGGGCTGTACTACCGCACGTACCTGCCCGCGCTGCCGCCCGGTCCGCGCGACGGGCGGTACTGAGCCACCCGAGGGTGGCGCCACCTCGTGGCGGTGGCGCCCCCGCTCGCGGTCGTCACTTCTTGCGGCCGCGCTTCTCGCGCACCCGCACCGAGATCTGGATCGGGGTGCCCTCGAAGCCGAACTCCTCGCGCAGCCGCCGCTCGACGAAGCGGCGGTAGCCCGCCTCCAGGAAGCCTGAGGCGAAGAGGACGAACCGCGGCGGCCGGGTGCCGGCCTGGGTGCCGAAAAGGATGCGGGGCTGCTTGCCGCCGCGGATCGGGTGCGGGTGGGAGGCGACGATCTCGCCGAGGAACGAGTTCAGACGCCCGGTCGGCACCCGGGTCTCCCAGCCCGCCAGCGCCGTCTCGATCGCCGGGACGAGCTTTTCCATGTGGCGGCCGGTGCGGGCCGAGACGTTGACCCGGGGGGCCCACTGGATCTGCCCCAGCTCGGTCTCGATCTCGCGCTCCAGGTAGTAGCGGCGCTCCTCGTCGAGGGTGTCCCACTTGTTGTACGCGATGACCAGCGCGCGCCCGGCCTCCACGGCCATCGTGATGATCCGCTGGTCCTGGACGCTGATGGACTCGCTGGTGTCGATGAGGACCACCGCGACCTCGGCCTTCTCCACGGCGGCCGCGGTGCGCAGCGAGGCGTAGTAGTCGGCGCCCTCCTGGAGGTGGACCCGGCGGCGGATACCGGCGGTGTCCACGAACTTCCAGGTGATCCCGCCGAGTTCGATCAGCTCGTCGACCGGGTCGCGGGTGGTGCCCGCGACCTCGTTGACGACCACGCGCTCCTCGCCCGCCACCTTGTTGAGCAGTGAGGACTTGCCGACGTTGGGGCGGCCGATGAGCGCGATGCGGCGCGGACCGCCGACCGTGGCCCCGAAGGTCTGGGCCGGGGCATCGGGCAGCGCCTCCAGCACCGCGTCGAGCATGTCACCGGTGCCGCGGCCGTGCAGGGCGGAGACCGGGTGCGGCTCACCGAGGCCCAGCGACCACAGCATCGCCGCGTCCGCCTCGCCGCTCGGGCCGTCCACCTTGTTGGCGCACAGCACGACCGGCTTGCCGGCCCGGCGCAGCAGCTTGACCACGGCCTCGTCGGTGTCGGTCGAGCCGACCGTGGCGTCCACCACGAAGACGACCGCGTCGGCGGCCTCGATGGCGAACTCCGCCTGGGCGGCCACGGACGCGTCGATGCCGAGCACGTCCTGTTCCCAGCCGCCGGTGTCGACCACCTTGAAGCGACGCCCTGACCACTCGGCCTCGTAGGTGACCCGGTCGCGGGTGACGCCCGGCTTGTCCTCGACGACCGCCTCACGGCGGCCGATGATCCGGTTCACCAGGGTCGACTTGCCGACATTCGGGCGGCCGACGACGGCGAGCACCGGCAGCGGGCCGTGCCCGGCGGCGGCGAGGTCGCCCTCGACCTGCTCCAGGTCGAAGCCCTCCTGCGCGGCGAGCTCCATGAACTCCGCGTACTCGGCGTCGCCCAGCTCTCCGTGCTCGTCGCCGCCGCTGTGGATCTGGTCGTTCATGAAGTGATGTCCTCGTCGTCCCTCAGTGCCGCGCGCCCTGGTGGGCACGCGGGTCTATGTCTCGTTGTGGCGGCCCGTGAGCCGCCGGGCGCTCCCCAGGTGCTCGCCCAGACGCTTCTGGATGAGCACGGTCGCCTCGTCCAGCGCCGCCCTGGTCCGCCGGCCGCTGCCGTCCCCCGCCTGGAACGGGTCGCCGTAGACCACGTCGATCCGGCTGCGCAGCCTCGGCAGCGCCCGGGCCCGCCCGTCGGCGCGGCGCTGCTCGCCGGTGCCGAGCACGGCCACCGGCACGATCGGGGCGCCGGACCGTACCGCGAAGTACGCGAGCCCCGAGCGCAGCGACGCGAAGTCGCCCTCGCCGCGGGTGCCCTCGGGGAAGATCCCCAGCATCCCGCCGCGCTCCAGCACACCCAGCGCATGAGTGATGGCGGTGCGGTCGGCGGTCGTACGGTCCACCTTCAGCTGGCCGATGAAGCGCAGGAACGGGTCCAGCGGACCGATGAACGCCTCCTTCTTGACCAGGAAGTGCAGCGGCCGGGGCGAGGTCCCGATCAGCATCGGTCCGTCGATGTTGTGGGAGTGGTTCCCGGCCAGGATGACGGGCCCGGCGGAGGGGATCCGCCACGCGCCGAGCACCCGCGGCCGCCACAGCCCGTACATCAGGCCGATGCCGATCCGGCGCCCCACCACGGCGCCGGACGCGCTCGGCAGCGCCGGGTCGGCGGTGGCGGTCATGCGGCGGCCCGCTTCTCCTCGACCAGCGTGACCACGCATTCGATGACCTGGTCGAGGGTGAGGTCGGTGGTGTCCACCTCGACCGCGTCGTCCGCCTTGGCGAGCGGCGACGCCTTGCGGCCCGAGTCGGCGGCGTCCCGCTTGGCGAGCGCCGCCTGGGTGGCGGCCAGGTCGGAGGCGTCCTTGCCCTTCAGCTCACCGCTGCGGCGGGCGGCCCGCGCCTCGGCGGAGGCGGTGAGGAAGATCTTGAGGTCGGCGTCCGGAAGCACGGTGGTGCCGATGTCCCGGCCCTCGACGACCATGCCGCGCGGCGCCTCGGTGGCGATCGTCCGCTGCAGCTCGGTGATCACCTGGCGCACCTCGGGGACCGCGCTGACCGCGCTGACCCGGGAGGTGACCTCCTGGGTGCGGATCGGCCCCGAGACGTCGGTGCCGTCGACGGTGATGGTCGGGGCGGCCGGGTCGGTGCCGGAGACGATGACCGGCTTGCGGGCGGCGTCGGCCACGGCGACGGCGTCCTCGACGTCGATGCCGTTGTTCACCATCCACCAGGTGATCGCCCGGTACTGGGCGCCGGTGTCCAGGTAGCCGAGGCCGAGCTTGGCCGCGACGGCCTTGGAGGTACTGGACTTGCCCGTGCCTGCGGGGCCGTCGATCGCGACAATCACTGCTGCCGGGGCGGTCCGGGCGGCGGTTTCCACGGTGACAGACACCTTTCGTATGCACGGGGCTGGGTTGAACGGAGCTAGCTTGAGCCCCGGACAAGGTTACTGGCTCATCCGGGGCGCCCGGTCACGGCCGGACGTCACCGGATGTCACGGCCGGATGTCGCGGCGGACGTCACTGCCGGATGTCACTGCCGGATGTCACTGCCGGATGGACCAGCCCCGCTCGCGGAGGGCCGTGGTCAGACCGGGGGCGGCGGCGGGCTCCACCATCAGCTGGATCAGGCCCGCCTGCTGGCCGGTGGCGTGCTCGATCCGTACGTCCTCGATGTTGACGCCCGCCCGGCCCGCGTCGGCGAAGATCCGGGCCAGCTCGCCCGGCTGGTCGCCGATGAGGACCGTCACAGTCTCATAGGCGGCCGAGGCGGCGCCGTGCTTGCCCGGCACCCGCTCGCGCCCTGCGTTGCCGCGGCGCAGCACGTCCTCGATACCGGCCGCTCCCCCGCCGCGCTTGGCGTCGTCGGCCGACTGCAGCGCGCGCAGCGCCCGTACCGTCTCGTCCAGGTCGGCGGCGACTGCGGCGAGCACATCGGCGACCGGGCCGGGGTTGGCCGACAGGATGTCGATCCACATCGCGGGGTCGGAGGCCGCGATCCGGGTCACATCACGGATGCCCTGGCCGCACAGCCGCACCGCGGTCTCGTCGGCGTCCCGCAGCCGCGCCGCGACCATGCTGGAGAGCAGGTGCGGGGTGTGCGAGACGAGCGCCACGGCCCGGTCATGCGCGTCGGCGTCCATCACCACGGGCACGGCGCGGCACAGCGCGACCAGTTCCAGTGCGAGATTGAGCACTTCGGTGTCGGTGTCGGCGCCGGGTGTGAGCACCCATGGCCGCCCCTCGAACAGATCCGCGGTCGCGGCCAGCGGCCCGGAGCGCTCCCGCCCGGCCATCGGATGCGTACCGATGTACCGGGTCAGGTCGCAGCCCAGCTCCTCCAGCTCACGCCGCGGCCCGCCCTTGACGCTGGCCACGTCCAGACACGCCCGCGCCACGCCCCGGCGCAGCACGTCGGCCACGGTCCGGGCCACATACGCGGGCGGTACGGCGACGATCGCCAGGTCCACGGGCCCGTCCGGCTCACCTTGCGTCCCGGCCCCGAGCGCCTCAGCGGTACGGACCGCGTCCGCGTCGTGGTCGGCGAGGTGGACGTGGATGCCACGGCCCGCGAGGGTCAGCGCGGCGGAGGTACCGATCAGTCCGGTACCGATGACGAGGGCTGTTCTCACTGGGCGATGTCCTTGCGGAGGGCCGCCGCGGCGCCGAGGTACACATGGGCGACGTCGGTCTTGGCGAGGTCGGTCTCGACATGCGCGAGTATCCGGACGACCCGCGGCATGGCCCCGGCGATGTCCAGCTCCTGCGCGCAGATCAGCGGCACGTCGGTGATCCCCAGCTTGCGCGCGGCCACCGCGGGGAAGTCGCTGTGCAGGTCGGGCGTGGCGGTGAACCACACGCTGATCAGGTCGTCCGGCACCAGGCTGTTGCGCTCCAGGATGGCGGTCAGCAGCTCGGAGACCTGCTCCCGCATGTGCCCCGCCTCGTCCCGCTCCAGCTGAACCGCCCCGCGGACCGCTCGTACCGCCACGTCTGTGCTCCCTGCCCGTGCTGTGCCTGTGCCGCGCCCGCCGCGTCCCCGCGCGTCGTACGCGTCCCCAGTGTCCCCGATCAGCCTAACCAGCCGGTACCGCCACCCGCTCACGCGTCCCGCGGGTGGCTCAGAGGTCGACCTCGCGCATCAGCATGCCGACCTCGGTGTTGGTGAGGCGGCGGAGCCAGCCGGACTTCTGGTCGCCCAGGGGGATGGGGCCGAAGGCGGTGCGGACCAGCTTCTCGACCGGGAAACCGGCCTCGGAGAGCATGCGGCGCACGATGTGCTTGCGGCCCTCGTGGAGGCTGACCTCGACGAGGTAGTTCTTGCCGGTGTTCTGGACCACCTTGAAGTGGTCCGCGCGGGCGTAGCCGTCCTCCAGCTCGATGCCGTTCTTGAGCTGCTTGCCGAGGTCGCGCGGCAGGGGGCCCTGGATGGCGGCGAGGTAGGTCTTCTTGACGCCGTAGCGGGGGTGGGTGAGGCGGTGGGCCAGCTCGCCGTGGTTGGTGAGCAGGATGATGCCCTCGGTCTCCGTGTCGAGGCGGCCGACGTGGAAGAGCCGGGTCTCGCGGTTGGTGACGTAGTCGCCCAGGCACTGGCGGCCGTCCGGGTCCTCCATGGTGGAGACCACACCGGCGGGCTTGTTCAGCGCGAAGAACAGGTACGACTGGGTGGCGACCGTCAGGCCGTCGACCTTGATCTCGTCCTTCTCCGGGTCGACGCGCAGTCCCTGTTCGGTGACGATCTTGCCGTTGACCTCGACCCGGGCCTGTTCGATCAGGTCCTCGCAGGACCGGCGCGAGCCCATGCCCGCGCGGGCCAGGACCTTCTGCAGCCGCTCGCCGTCCTGCTCGCCGAAGGTCTTGGGCAGCTTGGTCTGCGGCTTGTTGTGGCGGGCCCGGTTCCGCTCCTCTATCTGCGCCTCGTACTCGCGCGGGCGGGCCGGGGCGTTGGGCTTCCGGCCGCGGCCGCCGACGCCCTTGGGGGCGCCGCTCTTGGCCGCGCCGCCCCGGGGGCCGCCGCCGCTCTGCTTCGGGGCGCCCGCGTCGTAACGGCGCTCCTCGGGGCGGGGGCGACCGGTGCGCTTCTGCTTGTCGTCGCGCCCGTTCCCGGCCCCCCGGTAGTTCTTGCCGCCGCTGCTGCCTCCGCTGCCGCCGCTACCGCTGCCCCTGCTGTTCCTGCCGCTGCTTCGCATCAAGTTTCCGTCTGAGAGTGGCTGCTGTCGTGTACGTCTGCATCTGTGTCCGGTGCGTCCGGGTCGAACGACGGCACGCCCTCCTGGGACTCGCCCTCGACCGCGTCCACCTCGGGGAGGAACGGTGCCAGCTCCGGAAGCTCCTCCAGGCCGCGCAGGCCCATCCGCTCCAGGAAGTAGTTCGTCGTCCTGTACAGGATCGCACCTGATTCGGGTTCCGTGCCCGCCTCCTCCACCAGTCCGCGCTGCAGGAGGGTGCGCATCACGCCATCGCAGTTCACGCCACGGACGGCGGAGACGCGGGAACGGCTGACCGGCTGACGGTACGCGACCACCGCGAGGGTTTCCAAAGCGGCCTGGGTGAGCCGGGCGTGCTGACCGTCCAGAACGAAGCCCTCGACGGCCGCGGCGTACGCGGGCCGGGTGTAGTACCGCCAGCCGCCCGCGACCAGCCGCAGCTCGAATCCGCGGCCCTGCGCCGTGTACTCGTCCGCCAGCTCCCGCAGCGCCTCGGCGATCGCGCGGCGCGGGCGGTCCAGCACCTTGGCGAGGTGTTCCTCGGTGGCGGGTTCGTCGACGACCATGAGGACGGCCTCCAGCGCGGGCCTGAGGTCGAGCGCCGCGACCTCGGAGAGTTCCGCCTCGGTCGAGGTGGCCGGTTCACTCATGTCCGTACCTCCTGTGCCTGGTGCTTCTGCGGTTCGTCGAACTCGTCGGTGACCAGCGGCCGCTGTCCGTCCTCCGCGCCCGTCCAGCGCACCATGAGCGCCCCCAGCGCCTCCGGCTGCTCCAGGCGGACCGCGCGCTCCCGGTACAGCTCCAGCAGGGCCAGGAAGCGGGCCACGACGGTGAGCGTGTCCGGCGCGTCCTCGGTGAGCGCGGCGAAACTGGCCTCCCCCAGCTCCCGCAGCCGCCCCACCACCACCTCCGCCTGCTCCCGCACGCTCACCAGCGGGGCGTGGATGTGGTCGACGTACACCTGCGGCTTGGGCTTGGCCTGCATCGCCTTGACGGCCAGCTTGGCGAACCCCTCCGGGCCGACGCGGATGACGACATCGGGCAGCAGGTCGGCGTGGTGCGGCTCCAGGCCGACCGTGCGGGGATAGCGGCGGGCCTCCTGGATCAGCCGGTCGTGGAAGATGTCCGCGACCTGCTTGTACGCGCGGTACTGGAGCAGCCGCGCGAACAGCAGGTCCCGGGCCTCCAGCAGCGCCAGGTCCGCCTCGTCCTCCACCTCGGCGGCGGGCAGCAGCCGGGCCGCCTTGAGGTCGAGCAGGGTCGCCGCGACCACCAGGAACTCGGTGGTCTGGTCGAGGTCCCAGTCCGGCCCCATGGCCCTGATGTGCGCCATGAACTCGTCGGTGACCTTGGAGAGGGCGACCTCGGTGACGTCCAGCTTGTGCTTGGAGATCAGCTGGAGGAGCAGGTCGAAGGGGCCCTCGAAGTTGTCGAGCCGCACGGTGAACGTGCCGTTGCCGTTCTCGGTGCCGTCGCCGCCCTCGGTGCCTTCGCCGTCTTCGGCATGCTCGCCGTCCGTACCGGTGCCGCTGTCGCCGTCAATGTCACCGTCGCCGTCGCCGGAAGGGTCCGTAGCGACGTCGGGCGGCGGCGCCCCATGGCCCCGGGCGGCGTTCTCGTCCGCCGCGTCCTCGCCCCCGGCGCGTTCATGCGCGGGCTCGGACTCCCCGCCGGGCTCCCCCGGCGCGACCGCGTGCCCGGACGGCGCGTCGTCGGCGCTGCCGGGCGTCGTGTGCGCCTCAGGGGCCTCCGGAGCCTGTGCCGGGGCGCTTACCGCGTCCTGGGGGCCGGAGCCGGCCGCGGCGGCAGCCGGGGACGCCGTGTCCGCCTCGGGTGCCGCGAGCCCGGCGGGCGGGGGCGCGCCGGGGCCTCGGCCCAGGGGGCGGCGGCGGGGCGACGGGTCGTTGGTCGGCATCGCGGTCCAGGGTGCTCATCGAGGCCGGGCGGTCAGCCCGCGATCGGGGCAGGCTATCGCCCGGCCCGGTCAGCGGCCGCGCAGGCGGCGCACCAGAATGCTCGCGTCGCCGCGCGACTCGAGGTCGGCGAGGACGACCGCGACCGCCTCGCGGACGATCCGGCCGCGGTCGACCGCGAGTCCGTGTTCGCCCCGCAGCACCAGTCGCGCGTGTTCGAGGTCCATCAGCTCCTCGGCGGAGACGTAGACCGTGATCTTCTCGTCGTGGCGCTCGCGCCCGCTGGGCCGCCGGTTGGCCGCGCGGGCGCGGCGGCGGGCGGGGCCGCCCTGGGCGGCCGGGGACGCGCCGTCGGACGCCTGGCGGCCCTTGGCGGGCCGCTCCCCGGCCCCGGTGCCGTTCGCGGCCGCCGCGGCGGGGCGTCCACCGGCCGCGTCCTGGGGCGTGCTCTCGCGTCCCGTGTGTTCGGCCGCGCCGGACTGCTCGCCCCCGTCGGCCGGTGCGCCGCCCGGCGCCGCCTCGCCGCCCGGGTCGGACTCGGAGGCAGGGGCGGGCACCCGTGGGGCCTCGCCGTTCGCCTGGCGGCGGCCGGACGCGGGCGAGGAGGACTGCAGACCCATCCCTCCGGTGGTACGGAACAGTTCGTCGGCTCCCGGCAGACTCACTCGGCGTGACACCGGGCGAGCACCTCCCTGGCGAGCTGGCGATAGGCGGCGGCACCGACGGAGTTGGACGCGTACGTGGTGATCGGCTCACCGGCGACCGTGGTCTCCGGGAAGCGGACCGTACGGCCGATGACCGTGTGGTAGACGTGATTGTCGAACGCCTCGACCACGCGGGCGAGGACCTCACGGCTGTGCACGGTGCGCGAGTCGTACATGGTGGCGAGGATGCCGTCGAGCTCCAGGTCGGGGTTGAGCCGCTCCTGGACCTTCTCGATGGTCTCCGTGAGCAACGCCACACCGCGCAGCGCGAAGAACTCGCACTCCAGCGGCACGATCACCTTGTGCGCCGCGGTCAGCGCGTTGACGGTGAGCAGGCCGAGCGAGGGCTGGCAGTCGATGACGATGTAGTCGTAGTCCGCCATCAGCGGCTTGAGCGCCCGCTGCAGCGTGGACTCGCGGGCCACCTCGCTGACGAGCTGCACCTCGGCGGCCGACAAGTCGATATTGCTGGGCAGCAGGTCCATGTTGGGCACGGCCGTCTTCAGCAACACCTCGTCGGCCGACATGCCCCGCTCCATGAGCAGGTTGTAGACGGTGAGGTCCAGCTCCATGGGGTTGACCCCGAGGCCGACCGACAGCGCGCCCTGCGGGTCGAAGTCGACGAGCAGGACCCGGCGTCCGTATTCGGCGAGGGCCGCGCCCAGGTTGATGGTGGAGGTGGTCTTGCCGACGCCGCCCTTTTGGTTGCACATCGCGATGATCTTCGCGGGGCCGTGGTCGGTCAGCGGCCCCGGGATCGGGAAGTACGGCAGCGGCCGGCCGGTGGGGCCGATGCGCTCGCGTCGCTGGCGGGCCGCGTCGGGGGCGAGGGTCGCCGCGTACTCGGGGTCGGGCTCGTACTCGGCGTCCGGGTCGTAGAAGTGCCCGTCGGGCAGGTCGTCGTAGTCGGCGAAGCGGGCGGGTTCGTTGCCCCCCTGGTCGCCGGCCATGGCGTTCACGTGATGGCCGTCCATGCTGTGGCTCTGGTGGGCTGTCGTCATGCTCGTCACGCTCTGCTGGGTTGCGAAGGTACGGACAGCGACGGAGCCGACAGCCTCCAGCCCCGAGGGGCCCTGGCCCCGCGCAGCCGGTCCTGGTTGACCACCCCCGGGAGAAAATGTCGACTCATTCACAAGTCGTCCTACCTCCTTGGTGACCAGGAAATTTCTCGATAGGTCAGCGTGACACCATGCCGACGGTTGGCGACTCTATGGCGTGTCGGCGGTCCTCAGCAACACAATCCACCGGAGACGGCACGATGTGTCGGCAATCGAACACCCCGATGTCAAGGGCGTATGGACGGCGCCGCGGAGATTTCACCACCCCCCAAAGCGTCTGGATAGTTACATTCAGGGCGAGTTGACCGAAGCCCGAGCCGGGCCTGATCCGGGGCGTTCCGGACACACCCGCGGCCGGGTCCCGTCTCTCGACAAGACCCGGCCGGATGCTCGGTGTTGACCCGATGTTGACGGCCCGCGTTGACCGTCCGTCGACCGGAGTTGACCGGCCGCGCGGCCTCAGCCGATCAGCGAGGTCAGTTCGACGGAGGGCAGCCCGTGGGCCTCGGCGACCGGCCCGTAGACGACCTGGCCCTCATGGGTGTTGAGCCCCTTGGCCAGCGCCGCGTCCCGGCGCACCGCCTCCCGCCAGCCGCGGTTGGCCAGCTCGACGATGTACGGGAGCGTGGCGTTGGTGAGCGCGTGGGTGGAGGTGTTGGGCACCGCGCCCGGCATGTTGGCCACGCAGTAGAACACCGAGTTGTGGACCGTGAAGGTCGGCTCCGCGTGGGTGGTGGGACGCGAGTCCTCGAAGCAGCCGCCCTGGTCGATCGCGATGTCGACAAGGACACTTCCCGGCTTCATGCGGGACACCAGCTCGTTGGTGACCAGCTTGGGCGCCTTGGCGCCGGGGATGAGCACCGCGCCGATGACGAGGTCGGCGCCGAGGACCGCCTTCTCCAGCTCGTAGGCGTTGGAGGTGATGGTCTGCACCCGGTTGCCGAAGATCCGGTCGGCCTCGCGCAGCTTGTTGATGTCCTTGTCGAGCAGGGTCACGTGGAAGCCCATGCCGATGGCGATCTGCGCGGCGTTCCAGCCGGAGACGCCGCCGCCGATGACGACCGCGCGGGCGGCGGCCACGCCGGGCACACCGCCGGGCAGCGCGCCGCGGCCGCCGGCCGAGCGCATCAGGTGGTACGCGCCGACCTGCGGCGCGATCCGGCCCGCGACCTCGGACATCGGGGCGAGCAGCGGCAGGGTGCGGTTGGCGGACTCGACGGTCTCGTACGCGATGGCGGTGGTGCCGGACTCCAGCAGCGCGTCGGTGCACGCGCGGGAGGCGGCGAGGTGGAGGTAGGTGAAGAGCGTCTGGTCCTTGCGCAGGCGGTGGTACTCCTCCGCGATCGGCTCCTTGACCTTCAGCAGCAGGTCGGCGGTGGCCCAGACCTCGTCGGCGGTGGCGAGGATGCCGGCGCCGGCGGCGATGTACTCCTCGTCCGTGATGGAGGAGCCCAGACCGGCGCTCTGCTCCACGAAGACCTCGTGGCCGTTGCGTACCAGCTCGTGCACGCCTGCGGGGGTGATGGCCACGCGGAACTCGTTGTTCTTGACCTCGCGGGGGATACCGACCTTCACGTCGATCACGGTCCTTGAAATGGGGGGACTAAGGGCTTGACCGGTCACAACCGGTCATGGACCGGCCGGAACCGGCCATAGAAGGCAAAATGGAACATGTCCGCATGCCCGTGACGATCGCAGCGATCGCGGTACAGCCAGTGTAATGAAGGACGTCGCGCTGTCTAGCCTTGCATTGCTTCAATCTTTAGCGAGACCACCACTAATTTCGTAGGTCGACTCGCGATCTCCCTTCAGTCCCGGGGTTCGCGGGCCCTCGGCGTCATGGGCCCTCACCCCGCTGTGACCTGGCCCACTCGTCCGCCCGGCGCGCCGCCGCGGCCGCCTCCGACCAGGTGCGCAGCGCCTCCTTCGACCGCCCCGTCTTCTCCTGGGCCTTCGCCGTGCCGCTCAGCGCCCGGGCGTACCCCTCCAGGTCCCCGGCCCGGCGGCAGGCGGCCGCGGCGGCCCGCCAGTCGCGCAGCGCCTCGGCCCAGCGGCCCGCGTAGCCGCGGACGGTGCCGAGACGGGCGTACAGCCGGGCCTCGGCGGCCAGGTCGCGGCGGCTCAGCCGCAGTTCCAGGGCGCGGCCGTACCAGTCGGCGGCCCGGTTCCAGTCCTCCAGCTCCTGGTACGTCCCGCCGATGGACTCCAGGGCCCGCCCGGTCGTGTACGGGTCGTCCGCCGCCCGGGCCGCCTCCAGCGCGCCCTTGTAGCGGGCGAGCGCCTTGTCGATCCGGCCCGCGCCCGCGTCCAGGTCGCCCAGGTTCAGCAGCGCCGCCGCCCGTTCCACCGGCAGATCACGGCGCCGGGCCACGTCCAGCACCAGCTGGTGGAGCCCGTACAGTTCGGGCGCCGCGCCCTCGGCGCCCCGGTGCGCGGTCAGCGCGTGGGTCAGCGCGGCCACCAGCCGTCGCGCCAGGGTGTCGACCTCGCCCGCCTCGACGGCCAGCCGGGCGGCCTCCACCAGCGCGGGCAGCCGGCTCTCCAGCCACTCCCCCGCCGCCTCCGCCGACGGGAACCGCAGCGACCCCGGCAGCGCCGCCAGCTTCTTGCGGGCCGGGGAGCCCGGCGGCTCGGCCGCCAGCCGGCAGGCATGCAGCTGCCGTACGGTGCGCTCCAGCATCCGCGCCCGGGCCAGCTCCACCTCCGCCGGGCGCTCCGTCGCCGCCAGCAGCGCGCGCAGCAGCGGGTCGAGGCAGCCGGGCACCTCGTACCGGCCCTTCTCGCGCGGCCGCAGCATCCCGTACGCGGCGAAGCCCTCCAGCGCCGCCCGGCCGTCCGCCACCGAGCATCCGGCCAGCGCGGACGCCGTGTGCGCGTCGGCCGAACCGGCCGGTGCGAGCGCCAGCAGCCGCAGCATCCGGGCGGCGGCGGGGGGCAGCGAGCCGTACGCCAGCCGGAAGGCGCGGGCCAGCGGGCGGGCGCCGCGGTCCACGTCCCCGTCGGACGGGGGCAGTTCGCGCAGCCGCTCGATGACGTCGGACACCGAGTCCTTGGGCCGGGCGGCGAGCCAGCCGCCGACGAGCACGAGCGCGGCGGGCTGACCGGCACACTCCTCGACCAGGGTCTGCGCGGCCACCGGGTCGCAGGTGATCCGGGTGGGCCCGGCGTACTGCGCCAGCAGCCCGACCGCCGCGCTCACGTCCAGCCCGCCGAGGGTGCACGGGCGGACGTCCGGGACGCCGGTCAGCGGGCCACGTGAGACCGCGATGACCAGGCAGTCGGGCTCGTCCGGCAGCAGCGCGTCCACCTGCTCGGCGCCCGCGACGTCGTCGAGCAGCAGCAGGACCCGCTTGCCGTTCAGCGTGTCGCGCAGGGTTTCCCCCAGCTCGTCCTCGTCCGCGCCCGGCGGGGCGGTCACGCCGAGCCTGACCAGCAGGTCGCGGGCCGTCCGCTCGGTGGGCACGGGGTCGCCGGAGGACGTCATCAGCCGGGCCCGCAGCACCCCGTCGGGGTAGTCGTCCGCCAGCCGCCGGGCCAGCTCCTCGGCCAGCGCCGTACGGCCCCAGCCGGGCCGCCCCGCGATGAGCAGCACCCGGCTGCGGGCGGTCTTGCGGCCCGCGATCGTGTCGAGCCCGGCGCGGTCGATGTCGGCCCGCAGCGCGAGCAGCTCCCGGCGGCGGCCCGCGAAGCCCCGGCCCACGGTGGCGGCCGCCGCGAACAGCACCGCGCGCGTCGCGCCGCTCCACACCCCGCCGTCGGCCGCGCCACGGGCCGGAGGCACTCCGTCCGCATCCACGTCCACGGGTTCGCCCAGGGGCTCCCCGTCGGTGTCGACCGCCTGCTCCGCCACGGGCCCCACTCCCGTCCACCTGCGCATACGAGCCCGCCGCGGCTGCGGTCAGGGTTCGTACGAGCGTAGTTCACTCCGCGTCAGGTCCCGGGCACTCCGGGCCGGTGACGCGGTCCGAAAATCACCCCATCGGATGGTGGGACCACCGGATGCCGCCCCTCGGCCCCGAGACCGGTCAGGAGCGCGGGGTGCGGCAGGGCTGAGGGTCGGGGGTGGGGGGTGGGGGTTACGCCTCGAAGGGGCGGGCCGGCCAGGGGGCGTCGGCGGGGCGGAGGGCGTCCACGCCGTCGCCCGTCAGGGCGGCGTGGAGGGCCAGGACGCCCACCGCGAGGCAGTTGTTGTGCAGGTCACCGGCCAGCACACGGCGCACCAGCTCGTCCAGCGGCACCCGGGCCAGCTCCATGTCGGCCTCCTCCTCGGAGACCTCGTAGCGCTCCCCGTCCGCCGCCGAGATCTCCCGGGCGAGGAAGATCCGTACGGCCTCGTCGCAGCCGCCGGGCGTGGTGTAGACGTCCGTCAGCACGCGCCAGTCCTCGGCCTTGACGTGGGCCTCCTCGTACAGCTCGCGCTGCGCGGCGTGCAGGGGGTTCTCGCCGGGGATGTCGAGGAGCCCGGCCGGGATCTCCCAGAGCCGGTGGCGGACCGGGTGGCGGTACTGGCGCAGCACGATGACGCGGCCGGTGTCGTCGAGGGCCAGGACGGCGACGGAGCCGGGGTGGACCTGGTAGTCGCGGGTGACCGTCGTGCCGTCGGGCATGACGACCTCGTCGGTGCGCACGCTCGTCTTGTTGCCGGTGAACGGCGTGGCGGTGGCGACGGTCCGCCACTCCTCGGGGGTGTCCTGGATGCCCATTGCTCTGCCTCAGCGTCCTTTCCGCATGCGGTTGGCCGGGGGCGGCGGGCCGCTTGCGCGACGCCCGCGCCCCCGTCCCAACCGTAACGGTCAGGCTCCGGCGGCCTGCCCCTGAGCAGCGGTCTGTCGCTCGACTGCCGCCTTCACCAGACCCGCGAAGAGCGGGTGCGGGCGGGTCGGCCGGGAGCGCAGCTCGGGGTGGGCCTGGGTGCCGACGAGGTAGGGGTGGGCCTCGCGCGGGAACTCGACGTACTCCACCAGCTTGTTGTCGGGGGAGGTCCCGGAGAAGACGAGCCCGGCCTTCTTCTCCAGCTCACCGCGGTAGGAGTTGTTGACCTCGTAGCGGTGGCGGTGCCGCTCCTCGACGTACGGCTGGTCGTCGTAGACCTCGCGGACGATCGAGCCCTCGGCGAGCTTGGCCGGGTACATGCCCAGCCGCATGGTGCCGCCCATGTCGCCCTCGCCCGCGACGATGTCCAGTTGCTCGGCCATGGTGGAGATCACCGGGTCGGTGGCGGCCGGTTCGAACTCGGTGGAGTTGGCGCCGGTGATGCCCGCGAGGTTCCGCGCGGCCTCGATGACGATGCACTGGAGGCCGAGACACAGACCCAGCAGCGGGATCTTGTTCTCGCGGGCGTAGGTGATCGCGCCGACCTTGCCGATGACGCCGCGGTCGCCGAAGCCGCCGGGGATGCAGACCGCGTCGCAGTCCGCCAGCTGCTGCCGGGCACCGGCGGCGGTCTTGCAGTCGTCGGACGTGACCCACTTGATCTTCACGCGGGCGTTGTTGGCGAAACCGCCCGCGCGCAGCGCCTCGGTGACGGACAGATAGGCGTCGGGCAGGTCGATGTACTTGCCGACGAGCGCGACCGTGACCTCATGGTCGGGCTGGTGGACCCGCTTCAGCAGGTCGTCCCACTGAGTCCAGTCCACATCGCGGAAGGGCAGGTCCAGCTTGCGGACGACATAGGCGTCCAGCCCCTCGGCGTGCAGCACCTTCGGGATGTCGTAGATCGACTTGGCGTCGATGGCGGCCACCACCGCGGCGTCGTCCACGTCGCACATCAGCGAGATCTTGCGCTTGATGGAGGTGGGGACCTCGCGGTCGGCGCGCAACACGATGGCGTCCGGCTGGATACCGATGTTGCGCAGGGCGGCGACCGAGTGCTGGGTGGGCTTGGTCTTCAGCTCACCGGACGGGCCGATGTACGGCAGCAGGGAGATGTGCACCACGAAGACGTTGTCCCGGCCGACCTCGTGGCGGACCTGGCGGACGGCCTCCAGGAAGGGCAGCGACTCGATGTCGCCGACGGTCCCGCCGACCTCGGTGATGACGACGTCCACGTCATCGGTGGCCATGCGCCGGATGCGGTGCTTGATCTCGTTGGTGATGTGCGGGATGACCTGCACGGTGTCGCCCAGGTACTCACCGCGCCGCTCCTTGGCGATCACGCTGGAGTAGACCTGGCCGGTGGTGACGTTGGCGGATCCGTCGAGGTCGACGTCGAGGAAACGCTCGTAGTGGCCGATGTCCAGGTCGGTCTCGGCGCCGTCGTTGGTGACGAACACCTCACCGTGCTGGAACGGGTTCATCGTGCCCGGGTCGACGTTCAGGTACGGGTCGAGCTTCTGCATCGTGACCCGCAGACCCCGCGCCTTGAGCAGCGCACCGAGGCTGGAGGCGGTCAGGCCCTTGCCGAGTGAGGAGGCGACACCCCCGGTGACGAAGAGGTGCTTGGTCGTCATGGGCTTAGCGGCAATGGCCAAAAGGGGGCTCCCGTGGTCGCGTCGTGAGGGTGCGGTCCGGCAGCTGCCCCGCTTTCGCGGGGGTGCCGTCGCTGAGGTTCGGGGGGTTTGTGCCCGCCGCTCCACGGGCTACCAGGGTATCAGTGCCCCGGGGCGGCCGCTGGAGGGCGTCAGCGTGACACGGCCCGCCGCACCTCTGCCGCACCGTACGCTGTCATGACAACAACACGTATCGTCCGCACCTCGCGTATCGCTACAACTACCCCCCGTACGCGACCCCTGGGCACGACGGACAGCCACCCGTGATCCGGCCACCCGATCGGCGGTCGTGACGCGAGCCACGATATGGACGGGCTCAAGCGGATCACTGTCCTGCGTCGTATCCTGCTCGGACGAAACGCTACGAGCCCCGGCACGGCACCACCAGCTCGCCTCCGGAACAAGAGCTCGTCCAAAATTTTCCGGAGACCGTAAGCACGCCCGCAGGGGCATACGGCCGTTCGAATGGGGAAGCACGTGGCCGGGCGTATCGAGGACTACGCACTCATCGGTGATATGCAGACCGCCGCCCTCGTCTGTAAGGACGGGACGGTGGACTGGCTGTGCCTGCCTCGTTTCGACTCGCATGCCATCTTCGCCGGTCTGCTGGGCACCGAGGAGCACGGATTCTGGCGGCTGGGCCCCGCGCACGCCGCCGGGAGCGAGCCCCCGGCGGCCGACCGCCGCCGCTACCGGGGCGACTCGCTGGTGCTGGAGTCGGAGTGGGACACCCCGCGCGGCACGGTCCGCGTGATCGACTTCATGCCGCCGCGCGACGGCGCCCCGCAGCTGGTGCGGATCGTCGAGGGGGTCAGCGGCCGGGTGCCGGTGCGCTCCGCGCTGCGGATGCGCTTCTCGTACGGCTGGGTCGTGCCGTGGGTGCACCGGGTGGACTCGCGGACGGTCGCCGTCGCCGGTCCCGACTCGGTGTGGCTGGACACCGAGGTCGACACCTTCGGCAAGGACCTCACCACCTACGCCGACTTCACGGTGGCCCCCGGCGACCGGATCGCCTTCACCATCAGCTGGCAGCCCTCGCACAAGGAGCCGCCCGCTCTGCCCGAGCCGGAGGCCGCGCTGGAGGCGACCGAGGATTTCTGGCGGGAGTGGGTCGAGCACTGCACGTACCACGGCCCCTACCGGGACGCGGTCGTCCGCTCGCTGATCACCCTCAAGGCGCTCACCTACGCCCCCACCGGCGGCATCGTCGCCGCGCCCACCACCTCGCTGCCCGAGGAGATCGGCGGCGTACGGAACTGGGACTACCGCTTCACCTGGCTGCGGGACGCCGCGATCACCCTGTCCTCCCTGCTGCGCACCGGCTACCGCGAGGAGGCGCGCGCCTGGCGCGAATGGCTGCTGCGCGCGGTCGCGGGCGACCCTGAGAACCTGCAGATCATGTACGGCATCGCGGGTGAGCGGGAGCTGTCCGAGGCCGAGCTGACCTGGCTGCCCGGCTACGAGAACTCCCAGCCGGTCCGGGTCGGCAACGGCGCGGCGGGCCAGCTCCAGCTGGACGTCTACGGCGAGGTCACCGAGGCGCTGCACCTGGCCCATATGACGGGCCTGGCCCGCAACGACTACGCGAGCGTGCTCCAGCTCAAGCTGATCCGCTACTTGGAGGAGCACTGGGACGAGCCCGACGAGGGCATCTGGGAGGTGCGCGGCCCGCGCCGGCACTTCGTGCACTCCAAGGTGATGGCCTGGGTCGCCGTCGACCGCACCGTCAAGCTGATCGAGTCGGGCGATGTGGACGGCCCGTTGGACCGCTGGCGGGATCTGCGCGACGAGATCCACCGGGATGTGTGCGAGAAGGGCTACGACGCCGAGCGCAACACCTTCACCCAGTCCTACGGCTCCAGGGAGCTGGACGCCTCGCTGCTGCTCATCCCGCAGATGGGCTTCCTGCCGCCGGACGACAAGCGGGTCATCGGCACCATCGAGGCGATCCAGCGCGAGCTGTCCACGTCCGACGGTTTCGTGATGCGCTACCCGACCGCGGGCGAGGACGCGGGCGTGGACGGCCTGGAGGGCGACGAAGGCGCCTTCCTCGCCTGCTCGTTCTGGCTCGCCGACGACCTGGCGATGATCGGCCGGGTGGACGAGGCCCGCAGGCTCTTCGAGAAGCTGCTCGGGCTGCGCAACGACCTGGGCCTGCTGGCCGAGGAGTGGGACCCGCACCACCAGCGCCAGGTGGGCAACTTCCCGCAGGCGTTCAGCCACGTCCCGCTGATCGACACCGCCCTGCGTCTGACCGCCTCCGGCGCGTACGGCGGCTGACCCGGCGCGAGCCGCGGACACCTTTAAAGGTTATGACCATAACTATTATGCCTTGAAGGAGCTTGCTAATCTGAGCCCATGACGACATCGGATGCGCAGGCGGCGGCGCAGTGGGAGCTGTGCAAGCTGGTGGATGAGCTGGACCTGCGCATCACCGCGCACGTCCGTGAGCGTGTGGCCAGGATCGGTCTCACCCCGGCGCAGGCCACGGCGCTGCGCGAGCTGACAGGGCCGATGACCATGAGCGAGTTGGCCGGGCGCATGAGCTGCGAACCGTCGAACGCCACCGTCGTGATCGACAAGCTCGAGAGCCAGCAGCTGATCGAACGGCGTCCCCACCCCTCCGATCGCCGGGCCAAGCAGCTGAGCCTCACCCCCGAAGGCGCCGAGTGCCGGGAAAAGCTGCTGCGCATCCTGAGGGAGGAACCCCCCTTGGCGAGCCTGACCGAACAGGAGCAAGGCGCGCTCCAGGACCTGCTGCGGCGGGCCCTCTCCCGCCACTGAAACCCGCGGGGATGGAAACACAAGGAACGATCACCGTGGCGCGGGCCCTGGACCTGCCCGCCCTGCGCCGCGGCCTCCCCGAGGTGGTGACCGGGGACGAACTGCTGGACCGGCCGGTGCGCTGGGTGCACGCGGGTGAGGCGCCGAACATCGCCGCCCTCCTCAAGGGCGGCGAACTGCTGCTGACCACCGGTCTCGGCGTCGGCCCCCGCCCCGCCGAGCAGCGCGCCTTCGTCCGGCGGCTCGCCGAGCGCGGCATCGCGGCGCTGGTGGTGGAGCTGGGCCCGCGGTTCCGTACGCTCCCGGTGGCGGTGGTCGACGCGGCGCGCTCGTGCGGGCTGCCGCTGGTGCAGCTGCACCGCGAGGTGCCGTTCGTGGCGGTCACCGAGGAGATCCACACCGAGATCGTCAACGAGCACTACGCCCTGCTGCGCCAGGCCGACGTCGTCCACCGCCAGGGCACCGAGGTGCTGCTGCGCGGCGGCGGAGTGCCGGAGATCCTGCGGAACTTCGCCGAGTTCGCGGGCAATCCGGTGTTCCTGGAGACCCCCGACGGCCGGCTGCTGTACGCGGCCGGGCCTGTGGGCGTCACTCCTGGCGCCACCGATCCGCTCCAGGCCTGGGAGGGGCTGCGCGCCCGCCGCGGCGACCGCAGGCCGCCCGAGCCGCCGGCGGGCAGCGTGCTGGCCGATGTGCCGGGCGGCGGCCGGGGCCCGGGCGCGGTGCGGGCCCGGCTGACCGTGCTGCCGGTGGCCGCGCCGCTCGCCCCGGTCCACCGCATCGCCGCCGAGCGGACCGCGGATCTGCTGGCGGTGGTGCTGCTGCGGGCGCGCCAGGAGGAGGAGCTGACGGCGCGCGGCCGGGGCGACTTCCTCACCGATCTCGCGGAGGGGCGCGTGGAGCCGTCGGACGCTCCCGCGCAGGCGCGGGTGCTGGGGTTCCGGCCGTCCGGCGACGGCCCGCTGCTGCCGATGGTGATGCGGCTCGCGGAGGACCCGCATCCGCTGAGCGGGGGCGGGGCCGCCGGGGGCGGCGGCACGGAGAGCTGGGCGGAGCTGGCCCACGCGCTGCGGGAGGAGCTGGCGTCGGTCGGCGTGCCGGTGCTGCTGGGCGTACGGCTGCCGGAGGCCCGGGTGCCGCTGCTGGTGGGCTTGCGGACCGCGGCGGACCGCGGCGCGGTGGCGGTGCGCGTCGCGGCGGCCCTGCGGGCGGGGGTGGGGCGGGCCTGGCCCGACCGGCCCGCCGGGGCGCATCCGCCGGTGGTGATCGCCGGGCTCGCGGCGGGCTGGGACGGGGTCGGCGGCGAGCTGCGGCACGCGGCGGAGGCGGCGCACGCGGCGCACGGGCTGGCGGACCGGGACTGGTACGACGTCCGCAGTCTGGATGTCGACCTGTTGCTGTGGCGACTGCGTGAGCACGGGGACCTGGCCGCCTTCGTCGACCGGGTGATCGGCCCGCTGCTCGCCCACGACCGTGACGCCCGTCCGCCGCTGGTGCCGACGCTGGAGGTCTATCTGCGGCACGCGGGCCGCAAAGCGGAGACGGCCCGCGCGCTGCACCTCAACCGTCAGACGCTGTACGACCGGCTGGCCCGAATCGCCCGGCTGCTCGGCACCGACCTGGAGGACCCCCAGACGGTGCTCGCCCTGGGGGTGGCCCTCCAGGCCCGCCGCCATGTGCGGTGAGACCTCCGGACAAGGCGTCTAGAACGGGGTCAGGGTGAGGGTGATCCCGGTCGGAGCGGTGTCCTGGATGTATGACGCGAAGTCGGCCACGTCGTCGAAGGCGAAGCCGTACGCCTTGCCGTCGGCGGTCGCCGCGTGCATCGCCTTGGCGTAGTGGTGGGTGACCGGCTCCCCGTAGAAGGCGGCCGGGTCGGCCGTCGGCTGGGCGGCGGTGTCGTGCAGCGTGCTGCGGTTGAAGCCCGCGCCGAGGATGGCCGCGACCGGCCCCGTCGTACCGTCATTGGGCGCGGCCAGGGCGCCGTCGCAGAACAGCACGTCCTTGGTGGACGGCTTGTCGAAGGCGACCGCGGCGGGGCCGGTGAAGGAGAGCCTGCCGCCGCTGACACGGCCGGTGAAGGTGCCCGCGTTGGTGGTGACCTTGAGGTCCTTCGATCCGTAGGTGTCCCAGACCTGGTCGATGTACGACGCGAAGTAGTCCTGAGCGAACAGTCCCGCGCCCATGCCGTGGCCGGGCGCGATGACCCGTAGATCGTCCCCGACGATCAGCTTCTTGAAGGCGTCGACGGCGCGCAGATCGGAGAAGACCTTGGCGCGGGCGCCGTCCTTGAGGGTCCCGGTCGTCTGGTCCTTGGCGCCGGTGAGACGGATGGCGAGCGGGACGCTGAACATGTCGACCATGGTGCTGTTGCAGAACATCCCGGCGGCGTTGAAGGTGAACTCCGCGCAGTCGTGCATGACCTGGTAGTTCGGGTCGCCGGACACCCAGCCCGCCGGGTACTGCAGCGCGGCCTTGCCCGCCCCGTCCGTCACCACCTTGAACTTGAGCTTGGCGCCCAGCGCGACATAGATCCGGCCGGACATCCGGGGCAAGGTCAGCCTGGTGTCGCCGTTCGCCGCGAGCGGGATGGCGTAGTCGGCGAAGCCGTCGGCGCCGTTGTCGGAGGCCGCGACGGGGGCGAGTGCGCCGTCGGGGGTGACCCGGACCTGCTGGTTGCCGTCGTTGCCGACGATGTAGAGCCATACCGACGCGTTGCCGAACTGGCCGGTCCTGTTGACGACGGTGAGGGGAAGCGTCTCGGCGGCGCTCGTCGGGCGCTGGGCCGCGCCGGCGCGGCCACTGGCGAGCGTGAGGCCGGTGCCGGCGGCAGCGGCGGACGCGGCGATTCCACTCAGCAGCATTCTGCGCGTGATCATGACAAAGTACTCCTCGGCGTAGTGGGGGTTGCCGGGACATGGCACAGCACATGCCATGGGGACAGCACGTGCCATGGGGAAAGACGGAGGTCGCGCCACAGGAGAGCGCTCTCTCGGTCCACCGCGCAGCACCCTGCCGATCGGCGCCCGGGGGCGTCAACCCCCTGCGCGCATAAAGGTCTGCACCAATTCGTCGTAGACGCTGAGGACATGGGCCACCGTGTCGTCCTCCGACGGCCACTCCGCCGTCCGCGCCTGCCCCGCCGCGGTCAGCTCCGCGCGGCGCCCGGGGTCGGCCAGCAGCCGGGTCACGGCGTCGGCCAGGGCGCCGGGGTCGCCGTACGGGACGAGTTCGGCGGCGTCGCCCACCAGTTCGGGCACCCCGCCCACCGCCGTGGCGACCAGCGGCACCCCCGCGTGCAGCGCCTCCTGGGCCAGCAGCGAGCGCGCCTCCCAGCGGCTGGAGAGCACCGCGACGTCGGCGACGGCCAGCAGCCCGGGTACGTCGTCCCGGCGGCCGAGCAGCCGCACCGGGAGCCCTTCGGCGTCGATCCGGCGCTGCAGCACCGCACGGTCCGGCCCCTCCCCCGCGATCGCCAGCAGCGGCGGCGGGTCCAGGGAGCTCCAGTGGCGCGCCGCGTCCAGCAGCGGACCGAGGCCAGCGGCGGCGTCCAGACGGCCGACCGCGAGCAGCAGGGCCCGCTCCACCGCGCCCAGTTCCGCGCGCGCCTTCTGGCGGGCGCCGTCGTCCGTCTCGGGCGCGCGGGGCGGCGCGGGCACCGCGACCGGCGCGAGCCGGGCGTCCCGCGCCCCGCGGTCGCGGGCCCGGTCCACCAGGTCCGAGGAGACGCCCAGCACGACCGACGCGGCCCGCGCCACCCGCCGCTCCATCAGCCGTACGACGCGGGCCCGCGGCCCCTCGGCATCCCGCTTGGTGTGCCAGGTGACGACGAGCGGGACGCCCCGGCCGCGCAGCGCGAGCGCGGCCAGCAGACCGGGCCACAGCCCGTGCGCGTGCACCAGCCCCGCGCCGACGGAGGCGGTACGGATCGACGCGATGCTCCCGGCGTCCGTACGGCCGTCGAGCGGTGCGAACCGGGCGCCCGCCTCCGTGAAGCCGTATCCGCGCTCGGCGCTCCAGGGCCCGCAGACCGTCACCCGCAGCCCGCGCGCCACCAGCCCGGCCGACAGCGACCGCACATGCACCCCGCTGCCCGAAGTGCCTTCGCCCAGCACCTGAACGGCGTGCAGCGACGGCTGCCCGTGCGGCGGGACCGGGGTGTTGCTCACGGTACTGCTCACTCGGGCGGAGCTCCTGGGGCGATGTCGAAGGTGCGGTGACGCGCTGCGGGTGCGGTGCGGACGCGCTGCGGGTGCCTGC
Source organism: Streptomyces sp. NPDC007983 (assembly GCF_042958345.1). NCBI lineage: Bacteria > Bacillati > Actinomycetota > Actinomycetes > Kitasatosporales > Streptomycetaceae > Streptomyces > Streptomyces sp. NPDC007983. Next base: position 12,793 of record NZ_JBIBJI010000012.1, on the reverse strand, counting down.
GCCAAGAATGCCAGCACTCGCGGTGCGCTCGCCGCAACGTTCCCATGTGACGTCTGCCCAGCGCTCGCCCGTACGTCCGCGACGCCACCCGTACGGGTGAACCTCGCGGGTTCCGCCGGATCGCCGGGGAATCCCGGAGCGCCGAGGTCAGCGGCCCGTGCGCGCCGCCTCCAGCAGTTCCTCGGCGTGGGCCCGGGCCAGCTCCGAGTCCTCCTGTCCGGCCAGCATCCGGGACAACTCCCGGACCCGGTCCTCGCCCTCCATGGCCTTCACGCCGCTGCGCGTCACCGCCCCGTCGTTCGTCTTCTCCACCACCAGGTGCCGGTCCGCGAACGCGGCGACCTGCGGCAGGTGGGTGACGACCACCACCTGGGCGGACCGGGCGAGCCGGGCCAGCCGGCGGCCCACCTCGACCGCGGCCTTTCCGCCGACACCGGCGTCCACCTCGTCGAAGAGGTAGGTCGGTACGGGGTCGGAGCCCGCGAAGACGACCTCGACCGCGAGCATCACCCGGGACAGCTCACCGCCCGAGGCGCCCTTGGCGATGGGGCGCGGCGGGGCGCCGGGGTGGGGGGCGAGCAGCAGCTCGACCTCGTCGGCGCCGTGCGGACCGTACGTCACCGCCCGCCCGTCGACCTCGATCCCGGCCGCCTCGTCCGCGGCCTCGGTCTGCCGGATGGCGAACGTCACCCGGGCGTGCGGCATCGCGAGGGAGGCCAGTTCCTCGGTGACGGCCTCGGCGAAGCGCGCCGCGGCCTCCGTACGGGCGTCGGTGAGCGCCTGGGCCAGCCCGCCCAGGTCGGCGCGGAGCGCGTCGCGTTCGGCGGTCAGCTCGCTGATGCGGTCGTCGTCGCCGTCCAGTTCGGCGAGCCGGGCGGCGCCCTGCTCGGCCCAGGCCAGCACGTCGCTGATGTTCTCGCCGTACTTGCGGGTCAGCTGGGCCAGCGCGGCGCGGCGCTCCTCCACGGCGGCGAGCCGCAGCGGGTCGGCGTCCAGATCGTCGGCGTACCCGGCCAGTTCACCGGCCACGTCGGACAGCAGGATGCCCACCTCGCCGATGCGGTCGGCGAGCCCGGCGAGGGCGGGGTCGTGGGAGCGGACCGCCTCCAGGGCGCGGTGGGCGCCGCCGACGAGGGTGGCGGCGTCCACGCCCTCGGGGTCCTCCGGGTTGCCCGCGAGGGCGGTGTGCGCGAGGGCGGCGGCGGACGCGAGGGCTTCGGCGTGCCCCAGCCGCTCGGCCTCGGCGGCGAGTTCGTCGTCCTCGCCCGCCCGCGGCTCGGCGGCGGCGACCTCCTCCAGGCCGAAGCGGAGCAGATCGGCCTCCTGCTCCCGCTCGCGCGCCCGCGTGGTCAGCTCGTCCAGTTCGGCGGCGACGGCGCGCAGCCGCCGGTAGGCGCCCGCGTACTTCTCCAGCGGCCCGGCGACGGCGGCGCCCGCGTACCGGTCCAGCGCCTGGCGCTGCCGGGCGGGCCGCATCAGCCCCTGCTGGTCGGTCTGCCCGTGGACGGCCACCAGGTCGTCGGCCAGCTCCCCGAGCAGCCCCACCGGCACGGACCGGCCGCCCACATGGGCGCGGGACCGGCCTTCGGCGGAGAGGGTACGGCTGATCAGCAGCGCCCCGTCGTCGAGTTCGGCCCCCGCCTCCTCGGCCCGTACGGCGACGGCCGAGCGGGCGTCGACCGTGATCCGGCCCTCGACGACCGCCGCCTTGGCGCCGATCCGCACCAGGGCGGCGTCGGCGCGCCCGCCGAGCAGCAGCCCGAGGCTGGTGACGACCATGGTCTTGCCCGCGCCGGTCTCGCCGGTTACCGCGGTGAAGCCCGGTGACAGCTCGACCACGGCATCGTCGATGACACCCAGCGCACGTATCCGCATCTCCTCCAGCACGTGCAAGACCATACGAGGTTTACCGGCCACCTCGCGACGGCCACCCCCGGGGACTGCCGCGCCGTCGCTCCGGGTGATCGCCCGGTGGCCGCACCACCTCGTCTTCCGCGCGGCGGGGAGGGTTCCGGACGTACCCCCTCGAAAGGGTTTTCCCGGCGCCCTCCCCCTGCCGGGCGACCCGCCCGGCGACCCACCGGGCGGGCGGTCTCCGGGCGGGTGGCTCCGGGCGGGCGGCTAGTGCGGCGCGCCGCGCCAGCCCGCCACCGGCAGCGCGAACTTCGCCACCAGCCGGTCGGTGAACGACGCGTGGTGCAGCCGGGCCAGCCGGACCGGCACCGCTCCCCTGCGCACCTCCACCCGGGCTCCGGCGGGCAGCTCCACGGTGCGGCGCCCGTCACACCACAGCACCCCGTGCGGGGTCTGCGGCTGCACCTCGACCGCGAGCACCGACTCCGGCGTCGTCACCAGCGGCTTCGCGAACAGGGCGTGCGCGCTGATCGGGACCATCAGCAGCGCCTCGACCTCGGGCCACACCACCGGGCCGCCGGCCGAGAAGGCATACGCCGTCGAGCCGGTCGGGGTCGCGCACACCACGCCGTCGCCGCCGAAGCGGGAGACCGGCCGGCCGTCGACCTCGGTGACGACCTCCAGCAGGCGCTCACGCGCCGCCTTCTCCACCGATGCCTCGTTCAGTGCCCAGTCGGTGTGCACGATGTGCCCGTCGTTGCGGACCAGCACATCGATGGTCATGCGCTCCTCGACCTCGTACTGGCGGCTCACCACCCGGTCCACGACCTTGTCCAGGTCGTCCCGCTCGGCCTCGGCCAGGAAGCCGACCCGGCCGAGGTTGACGCCGAGCATCGGCACGCCGGAGATGCGCGAGAACTCCGCGCCGCGCAGCAGCGTCCCGTCCCCGCCGAGCACCACCAGCAGTTCACAGCCGTCGAGCACGTCCCGGCCCGCGTCGACCAGTTCGACGGCGGGCGGCAGCGGCAGATCCGCGGCCTCGGCGGCGAGCACCCGCACCCCGATGCCGCTGCGCAGCAGCCCCTGGACGACGAGCTCCGCGCTGCGGATGGCCGCCGGGCGGCCGGTGTGCGCGAGGAGGAACACGGTGCGGTCGGCGATTGCCTCGGGCGTCGGCTTGATCTCTCTCTCCGCCGCCGACTCCGCCTTTGCCGCTGCTTCTGAAGTGGTCAACTGGGCCCCTCCGCCACTGCACGGTCAACATCGTCCGGGTCCAGTGCCGGCGCCCCGGCGCGCATCCACAAAAAGTACTCGACGTTCCCCGACGGCCCCGGCAGCGGGCTGGCGGTCACGCCGAGTACGCCCAGCCCCAGGTCCGCCGCCTGATGAGCCACCGTCCGCACCGCCTCGGCGCGCAGCTCGGCGCTGCGGACGACTCCACCGCTGCCGAGCCGCTCCTTGCCGACCTCGAACTGTGGCTTGACCATCAGCACAAGATCGGCGTCGGGAGCGGTGCAGCGCACCAGGGCGGGCAGCACCAGCCCGAGCGGGATGAAGGAGAGATCCCCGACGACAAGGTCCACGGGCTCGCCCCCTATCTGCTCCGGCGTCAGCTCGCGTACGTTCGTACGGTCGAGAACGGTCACGCGTTCATCACTTTGCAAAGACCATGCAAGTTGCCCATAACCGACGTCCGCGGCGACGACATGGGCGGCGCCCGCGCGCAGCAGAACGTCGGTGAAGCCGCCGGTGGACGCCCCCGCGTCCAGCGCCCGCCGTCCGGCGACGGTCAGCCCGGAACCGGAGACCGGGGTGGGTTCGGTCAGCCGCCCCACCCCCGCGCGGTACTCCTCGCTAAACGCGTACAGCGCGCCCGCGAGCTTGTGGCCGCCGCGCGAGACATAGTCCGGATCGCTGTCGTCATCGATCACCACGACCGCGGCGCTGGTCTCGACCTGCGTCGCGGCCTTGGTCGCGGTGGCCCCGCCGACGGTCACACGGCCCGCCGCGATCAGCTGGCTCGCGTGCTCACGCGAGCGGGCCAGCTTGCGGCGCACCAGCTCCGCGTCGAGTCGTACGCGTCGTGGGCGGGTCACTGCCACGGGTGGTTCAGCTCCTGGGGTCGGGGCGGATCGTCGTCATGAGGAGGGGGCGGGCGGGGCCGGGGGCCCGGGCCGCCGGTCGAGTGCCGTCAGCGTGTCACGCAGGCCCCGGTGCACATCCTCGTACACCTCCAGGTGACCGCTCACGGGGAGGTCGTCCGCATCGGCCAGCCGGTCGAGCCGGGTGTCGACGTCGGGGACGCCGGTGGGCGTACGGCCGACGCCGAGCGGAGCCGGATCGGCGGGCCCGGACGGCGTCGCCACGGGCACCCCGGAGGGCCCGAGGGCCGCCTCGGCGGGTTCCGCCGCCGGCCCCGCTTCGGGCTCCGGATCCAGCTCTGGCCCGGGCCGTCCACCCGGCATCGGCTCGTTCATGCACCCGACGCTACCGCGAAGCGCACGTTCTCCGACGGGGCACGACCTGCGGTACCGTCATCGGCGATGGCCACCTTGGAACAGTGCCGCGACGCACTCGACAAACTGGCGGAGAACCTCGCGGGCGCGGACGGGGACCTCCGCGGCGCCGCCGCGCTCGACCGCTCCGTGAGCTGCTGGATCACCGACCTCGACACGACCTTCCTGGGCCGTCTCGTGGACAGCCGCATCGAAGACGTGACGACCGCGCCCGGCCCACCGGCCGAGCGCGCGCAGATCCGGCTGACGATGTCCGGCGACGACCTGGTGGCCCTGGTCGACGGCGAGCTGCACTTCGCCCGGGCCTGGGGCAGCGGCCGGGTCAAACTGGAGGCCGGGCTGCGCGACCTGCTGCGGCTGCGGAAGCTGCTCTAGCCCGTACGCCCGGGGTATCGGCGGCTCAGGACTCCGTCGCCGCGGCGGCCAGCGGCTCCACCGCCGCCTCCGCCTCGGTCTCGGCGGCCTTACGGGACTGGCGGGCGGCCGGTATCACCAGCGGCGTCCCCGTCTCCGGATCGTCGATGACCTGACAGCGCAGCCCGAAGACCCGCTCCACCAGCTCCGCCGTGACGATCTCCCCCGGCGCGCCCTCCGCGACGACCTCCCCGCCCCGCATCGCGATCAGATGCGTGGCGTACCGGGCGGCGTGGTTCAGGTCGTGCAGCACCGCGACGAGGGTGCGGCCCTGCTCCTCGTGGAGCTGGGCGCACAGGTCGAGGACGTCGATCTGGTGCTGGATGTCCAGGTACGTCGTCGGCTCGTCCAGGAGCAGCAGCGGGGTCTGCTGGGCGATGGCCATGGCGATCCACACCCGCTGGCGCTGCCCGCCGGACAGTTCGTCGACATAGCGATCCGCCAGCTCCGCCACGCCGGTCGCCGCCATCGACTCCTGCACGATCCGCTCGTCCGTCTCCGACCACTGCCGCAGCAGCCCCTGATGCGGGTAGCGGCCGCGGGCGACGAGGTCGGCGACGGTGATCCCGTCCGGGGCGATGGAGGACTGCGGCAGCAGGCCGAGGGTGCGGGCGACCTTCTTGGCGGGCAGCGAACCGATCGCCTCGCCGTCCAGCAGCACCGACCCGGCCGCCGGCTTCAGCATCCGGGACAGGGCGCGCAGCAGGGTGGACTTGCCGCAGGCGTTGGGCCCGACGATCACCGTGAAGGAGTGGTCGGGGATGGTGACCGACAAGTCCTCGGCGACGGTGCGCCGGTCGTACGCGAGGGTCAGCCCCTCGGCGGTGAGCCGCTGCCGATCGGTCGTCTTGCTGGTGCTGGTGCTGGTGCTGGTGCTGGAAGCCACGGTGTGCCCGGTGTCCTTTTCCCTGTAGCCCTTGTCGCCCTTGCCGCTCTTGCCGCCCTTGCCGCGCTCACGTTCCGTCATATCCGCCCCGCCTTGCGCTCGGTCACCAGCAGCCACAGCAGATAGCAGCCGCCCAGCATCCCGGTCAGCGCCCCGACCGGCAGCTGGTCGGCACCGAAGGCCCGCTGTGCGGACCAGTCGGCGGTGACCAGCAGGGCCGCGCCCATCCAGGCCGAGGGGAGCAGGTTGGGACCGGCCGAACGGGTCAGCCTGCGGGCCAGCTGCGGCGCGACGAGCGCCACGAAGGCGACGGGCCCGGCGGCGGCCGTGGCGGAGGCGGTCAGCAGGACGGCCGCGAACATCAGCACCAGCCGGGTCCGCTCGACCCGCACCCCGAGGGCGTACGCGCTGTCGTCGCCCATCTCCAGCATCCGCAGGCTCCGCGCCTGCCCGAGGACCACGGGCAGCAGGACCGCGCAGACGCAGGCCAGCGGCCAGACCTGGCTCCAGTCGCGTCCGTTGAGCGAGCCGGTCAGCCACACCACCGCGCGGGTGGCGTCGGGCAGGTCGGCCTTGGTGAGCAGATAGCCGTTGACGGCGGCGAGCATCGCGGTGGCGCCGATGCCGACCAGCACCAGCCGGTAACCGTGGACGCCCCGCCGCCAGGCCAGCGCGTACACCCCGAGCCCGGTCAGCAGACCGCCGCCGATCGCACCGGCGGCGACCTCGGCCGGGTCGCCCCGGAAGAGGACGATCACGGTGAGCGCCCCGGCCGCCGAGCCCTGCCCGAAGCCGATCACGTCCGGACTGCCCAGCGGATTGCGGGAGATGGACTGGAAGACCGCACCCGCCAGCCCGAGGGCCGCGCCGACCAGCAGCCCGACCAGGACGCGCGGCAGCCGCAGGTCGTGGACGATGAAGTCCTGGGCCATGCTGCCGTTCCCGGCCAGGCTGCGGAGCACATCGGCGGGGCCCATGGGGAAGTCGCCGGTGCCGATAAGGACCACGCTCATCGCCAGCGCCACGGCGAGCAGCAGCAGCCCGACGACCGCGGCGCGGACGTCCAGGCGCAGCGAGAGGCCGCCGGTGCGCAGCGTGACTCCGCCCGCCCTGGGCGTGGTGCGCTTGCTCGCGTTCACAGTTGGGCCATCCTTCGGCGGCGTACGAGGTAGAGGAAGACGGGCCCGCCCACGAGCGAGGTGACGACGCCGACCTGGAGTTCGGCGGGCCGGGCGACGAGCCGCCCGATCACATCGGAGCCCAGCAGCAGCACGGGCGACAGCACGGCGGCGTACGGCAGCGTCCAGCGCATATCGGGGCCGGTGAGCGCCCGGACCAGGTGCGGAACCATCAGCCCCACGAAGGCGATCGGCCCGCAGGCGGCGGTCGCGGCCCCGCACAGCAGGGTGACGGCCAGCATGGACAGCGCCCGGGTGCGGCCCAGGTGGGTGCCGAGCGCGCGCGCCGTGTCGTCGCCGAGCGCCACCGCGTTCAGCGAACGGCCGAGCAGCAGCGCCAGCACCGCACCGACCAGGAGGAACGGGGCCACCTGGCGGACCACGGTCATATTGGCGGAGGCGAGCGAACCCACGGTCCAGAAGCGCATCTTGTCGAGCGCCGCGCTGTCCAGCAGCTGTACGGAGTTGATGTAGCCGTAGAGCGCCGCGTACACGGCCGTACCGGCGAGCGCGAGCCGCACCGGGGTGGCGCCCCGGGTGCCGCCGAGCACGTACACCAGCACGGAGGCGACGGCGGTCCCGAGGAAGGCGAACCACACGTAGCCGGTCAGGGAGGTGACGCCGAGAAAGCTGATCGCGGAGACGACGGAGGCGGACGCGCCCGCGTTCAGCCCCAGCAGCCCGGGGTCGGCGAGCGGGTTACGGGTGAGGGCCTGGATGACCGCGCCCGCGAGCCCGAGGCCGAGCCCCACGAGCAGCCCGAGGAGAGTGCGTGGCAGCCGTACGTCCTTGATCACCACGTCGGTGTCGCTGCCGGTGTAGTGGAACAGCCCGTGCCAGACGTCCCCCGGCGCGATCGGCTTGGCGCCGATCGCGATGCTTGCGGCCGCGACGGCCACCAGCAGGCAGAGGGAGACGACGAGCCCGGCCGCTCGACGCGCGGTGTACCGGCGGGGTGGCGGGGCCGCCGTATCGGTCGCCGTCTCGGGTCCGGCTTTCGCCGGACTGACCAGGGTCACGTGGAACTCCACCTCACAGCACGGCCGGTCAAGACTTAGGTTAGGTTACCCTAAGCCGCGCTTGTGGCGCCCGGGCGGGCCCCGCCCCGGTCACATCACCCCGGGCCCGGGCGTTCCCTCACAACCCGAGCCGAGCCAACGCCTTCCCCGCGTCCGCGTCGCTCACACCCTCCCCCGCCTCGTTCCAGGCCGCCGCGCACAGCGCCCGCAGCCCGTCCAGCGGCTCATCGCCGTCCCCCTCCAGCAGCAGCGCGCCGTCGCCCACCCGAGCCGTCCAACCGCCGCACCGGAAGCCCCCGTCGACCGGCTCGACGGTCGGCTGCGACGTCAGCAGCCCCCGCAAGTCGCGGTCCACAAAGGCCGGACGGTGCTTCGGCTCAGCGACCAGCAGCTGCGCCGGAGTCGTCACCCCGGTCAGCACGAGGAGCGAGTCGACGCCGCCCGCGTACGCCCCCTCGATATCGGTGTCCAGCCGGTCCCCCACCACCAGCGGCCGCCGGGCCCCGGTCCGCAGGATCGTCTCCCGGTGCATCGGCGGCAGCGGCTTGCCCGCGACCTGCGGGTCCCGGCCCGTCACGATCCGTACGACCTCCACCGCCGCGCCGTTTCCCGGCGCGATCCCGCGGCCGCTCGGAATCGTCAGATCCGTATTGGACGCGTACCACGGCACCCCGCGCGCCACCGCGTAGCCCGCCTCCATCAGCCGCGCCCACGGCAGGTCCGGCCCGCCGTACCCCTGGACCACCGCCGCCGGGTCGTCATCGGCGGACTCCACCGGCAGCAGCCCGCGCTCGCGCAGCGCCACCCGCAGCCCCTCGCCGCCGATCACCAGCACCCGCGCGCCCTGCGGCAGCTGCTCGGAGATCAGCCGGGCGACGGCCTGCGCCGAGGTGATCACGTCCTCGGCCCCGGCGGGCACCCCGAGCCGGGTCAGATGCTCGGCGACGGTCTGCGGCGTACGCAGCGCGTTGTTGGTCACATACGCCAGCCGCATCCCGCCGTCCCGCGCGGTGACGAGCGACTCCACCGCGTACGCGATGGCCTCGCCACCCGCGTACACCACCCCGTCGAGGTCCAGCAGCGCGGTGTCGTACGCCTCGTTCAGCGGCCGCTGGCTGCCCTCGGGCGCGATCCGGACGGTCTGGTTCATGGGGGCACACTCTCCTCGCAGGTCCATGCGTTCTCGCCCCGATCATGGCGCATCGCCGGCCGGGGCATAACATTCTCTAATGAGCACTTCAGGGCCTGGCGGGCAAGGTCTCCAGCTCACCCCCTTCCGGGGGCTGCGCTACGTCGCGGAACAGGTCGGCAGTCTCGCCGCCGTCACCTCACCGCCCTATGACGTGGTCGTACGCCCCGACGGTCTGCGCGAACTCGAGACCGCCGATCCTCACAACATCGTCCGGCTCATCCTCCCGCAGGCCGGCACCCCCGCCGACCGCCACCGGCAGGCCGCGGACACGCTGCGCCGCTGGCGGGCCGACGGCATCCTCGCCCCCGACCCCGAACCTGCCCTGTACGTCTACGAACAGCGCGACAGCCATAGCCTCCAGCGCGGGCTGATCGGCGCCCTGCGGCTGAGCCCGCGCGAGGAGGGCGTCGTCCTCCCGCACGAGGAGGTCATGCCGCACATCGTCGAGGACCGCGCCGACCTGATGCGCGCCACCGCCGCCAACCTCGAACCCCTGCTGCTCGCCTACCGCGGCAACGGGGACGGCGGTGCGGCAGAGGTCATCGAACGCACCATCCGGCACGAGCCGTTGCTCTCCACCACCACCGAGGACGGCTTCGCCCACCATCTGTGGCGGGTCACCGACCCGGCCGACCTGGTCGAGATCGCCGCCGATCTGCGCGACCACCAGGCCCTCATCGCCGACGGCCACCACCGCTGGGCCACCTATCTGCGGCTGCGCGAGGAACGGGCCGAGCCCGGCCCCTGGGACTTCGGCCTCGTCCTGCTCGTCGACACCGCCCGCTACCCGCTCCGGGTCCGGGCCATCCACCGGCTGCTGCGCCACCTGCCGGTGGCCGAGGCACTGGCCACGGCGCGCACCGCCTTCCGGGTACGGACGGTCGACGGCCCGCTGTCCCGCGCCCTGGACGCCCTCGCCGAGGCGGCCACCGCACCGGACGGGGGAAACGCGTTCCTGCTCGCGGGCGACGGCGGATTCCATCTGCTCGACCGGCCCGACCCCGGGCTGCTGGCCCGTACGGTCCCCGAGGGGCGGCCGGAGGCCTGGCGCGCGCTGGACGCGACGGTCCTGCACTCGCTGCTCCTGGACCACCTCTGGCAGATCCCGGACAGTGCCGAGCACATCGGCTACATCCACGACGCGGAAGCGGCCGTCGAACAGGCGGAGCGGCACGGCGGCACGGCGGTGCTGATGCATCCGGTGCGCGAGGAGGTCGTCCGCGAGCTGGCCCGGCAGGGGGTCGCGATGCCGCGCAAGTCGACGTCCTTCGGGCCGAAGCCCGCCACCGGGCTGGTGCTGCGCAGCCTCACCCTGGGCTGAGCCGGCGGACGTCCCGAAGAGGCGGGTACGGCAAAGAGGGCGGAGCCCCGGCCGGGGGTGGTGGCCGGGGATCCGCCCTCAGGCATCAGCTGCCGTCGCTGTCCGCCGTGTCCTCGGCGGCGTCCTTCGTGACCTCCGCGGTTTCTTCCGCGGCCTCCACGACCTGCTCGGCCGGCTCGGCCGGCTCGGCCTCCACGGCGGCCTCATCACTGTCGAGCGCGTCCACGAACTCGACACCGTCCAGCTCGGCGAGCCGGTCGGAGGCGTCCGTGGTGCCGCCCTGGTCCGCCTCCAGCGCCTTGGCGAACCACTCCCGCGCCTCGTCCTCACGGCCGACGGCCAGCAGCGCGTCGGCGTAGGCGTACCGCAGCCGCGCGGTCCACGGCTGGACGGAGTTCGAGGCCAGCTCCGGGCTCTGCAGGGTGACGACGGCGGCGTCGGCCTGGCCCATGTCGCGCCGGGCACCGGCGGCCACCAGCCGCATCTCGACCTGCCCGGCCCGGTCCAGCTTCTGCACCTCGGGCTCACCGGCCATGGTCAGCGCCCGCTCGGGGCGGCCCATGCCGCGCTCGCAGTCGGCCATCACCGGCCACAGGTCGTTGTTGCCGGTCATACGGCGCGCGGCACGGAACTCCGCCAGCGCCTCCGAGTACTTCGCGACGGCGTACGACGCGAACCCCGCCGCCTCACGGACGGCGGCGACGCGGGAAGCGAGCCGCAGCGCGACGCGCGAGTACTGGTAGGCCCGCTCCGGGTCCTCGTCCAGCAGCTTGGCGACCATGACGAGGTTCTTGGCGACGTCCTCGGCAAGGGTCTTCGGCAGGCTCAGCAGCTCCTGCCGCACGTCCTTGTCGATCTCATCACCGGTCACGTCCTCGGGGATCGGCAGCCGCTTGATCGGCTCGCGGTCGCGGTCCCGGCCGCGCTCGTCGCGGTCGCGACGGCCGTAGCCCCCGGACCGGTCGTCGCGCCCGCGCCCCTGGCCGCCGCCGTACGGACGCCGAGACCCACGGTCGTCCCGTCCGCCACGGAAGCCGCCATCGCGGTCATCCCGCCGCGGCCCACGGGGCCGGTCGTCACGGCGGTCGTCACGCCGGTCGTCGCGGCGGAACCCGCCACGGTCGTCGCGCCGATCGTCCCGGCGATCATCGCGCCGGAACCCACCACGATCGTCACGCCGGTCATCACGCCGGTCGTCCCTGCGGAACCCACCACGGTCGTCGCGGCGGTCGTCCCGCCGGTCATCACGGCGATCGTCGCGGCGGAACCCGCCCTGGCCACCCTGACGGAATCCACCGTCGCGGTCGTCACGACGCGGGCCACGCGGGCGATCGTCACGCCGATCGTCCCGGCGGAACCCGCCACGGTCGTCGCGGCGGTCGTCACGCCGATCATCCCGGCGGTCGTCCCGCCGGAACGTGGGCCGGTCGTCCCGGCGGTCGAAGCCACCGCGAGGCCGGTCACCGCGATCGTCACGGCGGCCGAACCCGCCCGGACGTCCGCCACGGTCATCGTCGCGACGCGGCCCACGGGGCCGATCGTCGCGCCGGTCATCACGCCGGTCATCGCGCCGGAAACCACCGCGGTCATCCCGCCGATCGTCACGGCGGTCGTCCCGACGGAACCCACCACGGTCATCGCGGCGGTCGTCCCGCCGGTCGTCGCGGCGGAACCCGCCCTGGCCACCCTGACGGAATCCACCGTCGCGGTCGTCACGACGCGGCCCACGCGGGCGATCGTCGCGCCGGTCGTCACGGCGGTCGTCGCGGCGCTCGTAGCCACCGCCCGGTCGGCCGCCCCGATCATCACGGCGACCGTAGCCGCCGCTGGGGCGTCCACCACGGTCGTCATCGCGACGCGGCCCACGAGGCCGGTCGTCCCGCCGGTCATCACGCCGGTCATCCCTGCGGAACCCACCACGGTCGCGGTCGTCGCGGCGCGGTCCGGAGTCGCGGAAGTCCCTCCGGTCGCCGCCGTCCCGGCGCCGCGGCTCGCGGTCTCCCCGGTCGTCGGAAGAGTTGGTGGACATCTACGTGACTCCTGTCTTCAGGTCAAAACAAAAAGGACCCCCGGTCCCAGCATGAACGCTGGGACCAGGGGTCCTCCAAAGATTGTTCGGCGGCGTCCTACTCTCCCACAGGGTCCCCCCTGCAGTACCATCGGCGCTGAAAGGCTTAGCTTCCGGGTTCGAAATGTAACCGGGCGTTTCCCTAACGCAATGGCCACCGAAACCCTATCGGGTTCTAGCGAACAAGCACACTTTTCAATTAAGTAAGTGGAACTGATTCACCGGTGCGACTGTTCGCAACCCGGGAACCACACAGTGGACGCGAGCAACTGAGGACAAGCCCTCGGCCTATTAGTACCAGTCAACTCCACCGGTCACCCGGCTTCCATATCTGGCCTATCAACC
>NZ_JBIBJI010000011.1:0-264434 GCF_042958345.1 Streptomyces sp. NPDC007983 | reverse complement strand
TTGCGGTACCAGCCGAGCCCGCCGGGCAGGAAGCCGGTGCCGCCCGTCGTGCCGTGCTCGGTGGTCGGCGTGAGCTCGATGCTCCAGTCGTGCGGCACCGCGACCGTACGCCACGCGGAGTCGTCGTAGCCGGGCTGCCGCGCGGCCGCGTAGTCCTCGTCCGGTTCGGCGTTCCCGTCCGGGGTGACGAGGGCGAACCGCCAGCCGTCGTCGAGCGGGATGCTCCGCCCGTCGGTGGACCGGGACGCGGCGGGCGCGGGGGTGGCCGCCTGTGCGGGGATGCCGGTGGCGAGCGTCCCCGCCAGGGGCGCGGCGCTGCCGGCGATCAGCAACGATCTACGAGTGACCGCCATGGCGATCCCCTTCTCTTCGATTATGTTGCTTCTTGGGAGTGCCGAACGGCCTCAACTCCCCTTTGCTGAACAGATTCTGACAGTTTCGAACAGGTTGATGTCAAGGCCCGTGCTTCAGCCGCACCTCGTCCGCCGAGCAGATCTCGACGCCCATGTTCCGCTCCACCATCTGGAGCGCGGCCTCCGCCGGGCAGCGGCCGAAGTTGTCATGGACGTAGATGCCCTCGACCCCCGCCTCGTCGATCAGGCCAGCAGGCTTTCGTCGAGATGGGCCAGCAGATCCGCCGGACTCTCCCGGATCTCGGCCGCCCCGGCGTCCGCCAGCGCCTCGCGGGGGACGCCACCGGACAGCAGCGCCACACAGGGCACCCCGGCCTTCCTGCACGCCTCCACGTCCCAGACGCTGTCGCCGACGAAGACCGCGTCCCCGGGCGGCACTCCGGCGCGCTCCAGGGCCCGTTCGACCAGGTCGGGCGCGGGCTTGCCCTCGTCGACGTCGTCCGAGCTGAGCGCGTCGCCGGTCATGTCGTCGGCGCCGATCGCCGCCCGCATGGCCGCCAGTTCGTCCTGGCCCGCGGAGCTGGCCAGCACCACATGGCGCCCGCGGGCCGCCACCGCGCGCAGCAGTTCCCCGGCGCCTTCGAAGGCGGGCAGCCGGTCGAAGTAGGTGGCGTACAGGGTTTTGTGCGCGGAAGTGATGCTCTCGTCCCGCGAACGGTCCCGGTCCTCGCCCAGCAGATGGTCCAGGAGCCGGTCGGAGCTCCTGCCGATGGCGAGGTGCACCTGCCGCATCGGCACCGCGTGCCCCGCCTGCCGGAAGGCCTCCCACCAGGCCACGGTGTGCAGGTAGTTGGTGTCCACGAGCGTGCCGTCCACGTCGAACAGCGCGGCCCTCCGTACGGCGGTCATGGTCTCCTCCCGGGGGTGGGAAAGGGAAAGTGGCCCCCACCCGTGGCGGGGGCCACCTCGTGTGGTGGGGGGTTTCCGGCCTCAGATCTCATAGTGGTGCCGGTGATGCGGGTCGGGATCCTCGACCACCGGAGGCGTCGCGGCCGTCGGCGGGATCATCCGCCGGCGCTTGTAGACACTGACGTACGCGGCCATGCCGATGAAGCCGACGGCCATGAGGATCAGGCCCACCAAATGCACATTGAATCCACTGCTGTTCCAGTCCGTCGCGAAGGTGAGGATGCCTCCGATCGCGACCATGAGGATGCAACCGCCCAAGCCCATGAGTATTGCCTCCGAACATCAGTTAGCTCTTCCGGGCTGGTCCACTCCCGAGTACCCATCAAAAGCCCCTCCAATCTCAGGAGCGGCTGCCCTCGGCATCGGCCTCCGCGGCCACCGCCGCATCGAGCGCCCTGAGGTCCCGGCGGGCCCGGGCGCGGTCCTTGGCGGACGCGTCCGTGACGTCCAGGAAGATCTGGTCGGCGTGCGGCCAGACCTCCGTCATCTTGGCCTTGACCCGCACCAGGACCTCCTCGACCTCTTCGCTGTCGAGTCCGGCGAGGAGATCGATCCGGGCCGCGACCAGGGTGGATTCGGTGCCCAGGCGCATCGTCAGCAGCGTGGTGACCGTGTCGATCTCCGGCTGCTCGTCGAGGAAGTGCCGTATCTCCCGCCGCTGCGCCGGATCGATCGCCTCACCGATCAGCCGGTCGCGCGACTCCATGGCCAGCCGGTAGGCCACGTAGACCAGCAGCGCCCCGATCAGGAACGACGCCACCGCCTCGTACACCGCGTCGCCGGTGATCATGTGGAGCCACATGCCGAGGAGGGCGAACACCACGCCGAGGCAGGCGGTGGAGTCCTCGGCCAGTACCGTGCGCAGCGTGGGATCGCTCCCCGCGCGGATCTCGGCGAGCATGCCGTGGCCCGCCTTCCGGGCGTTGCCGCGGACCTGGATCAGGGCGCGGACCAGCGAGGAGCCCTCCGCGATGAGGGCCACCCCCAGCACGGCGAGGCCGACCAGATAGCCGGTGTGGTCCTCCGAGCTGCCCGACTGCAGCGCCTCGGCGCCCTGGAAGAAGGAGAAGCAGCCGCCCATGACGAAGATGCCGACGGCGGCGAGCAGCGCCCAGAAGTAGCGCTCTTTGCCGTAGCCGAAGGGGTGCTGGGCGTCCGGGGCGCGCTTACTGCGTTTGAGGGAGGCGAGCAGGAACACCTCGTTGAGGCTGTCCGCGACCGAGTGGGCGGCCTCGGAGAGCAGCGCGGGGGAGCCCGTGAAGACCCCGCCGATCGCCTTGGCGAGGGCGATGAGGAGGTTGGCGCCGAGTGCGACGAGCACGGTGACCGCGGTTCTGGTGTCCTCGCCGGGCCGGGGACCGGTGGTGTGTGCCGCGGATTCGCTCATCGTGGGACTCCGTTACGTCGACTCGTCCGTGTCCCACTCTGGTGTCCCGAAGCGACGGCCTTAACCGTCCCGCCCGGAACGCGGCACGCCCCGGGGAGAACCACTCCCGCGGGGCGTGCCGGTTCCTCCGGTCGGAGGTCGTCCGGTCGGCGTATCGTCCGGCCGGACCGTCCGGTCGTCGGTCGGTGCAGGTCAGCCGGTGGGCCCGCCACCGGGGCCGGCCGGAACCTTGGGCATCGGGGTGAACACGTCCAGCCCCATCACGGCCGCGATCACCAGGCCGATGACGCCGAGCGCCACCGCGCCCCAGGCCACGGCCCTGACCCAGGTGGTTCCCGAGGCCGACGCGGCGGTGCGCTGCCGCAGCAGCACCACGGCGGCGATGACCACGGCCGCGAGCCCGAACAGCCCGTTGAAGAAGGCCGTGGTGTGCCACGGCGTGCCGTAGACCGCCTCGATCTGGTTGGCGGCGGCCCCGGACTGGGCCTTGATCTGCCCGGTCAGCTGCTCACGCTCCTGCAGCATGGTGCCGAGCCAGGTGCCGGTGAGCGACGCGAGGCCCAGGCCCGCGGAGGCCACGGCGGCGGCACCGGAGAACACTCCGGAGGAGGCGGCCGGGGCGGCCGCCGGAGCGGTCGCGGGCTCGTCGGGACGGTCCGCTGCCGCGTCGGTGGCGGACTCCTCGGCGGGAGCCTCGGTGTGCGGTTCCTTCGGGTCGGAAACAGCGTTTCGGACACCCTCCGCCGTTGCTTCTTCGGCTTCTGCGGGCTGCGCTGTGCGGTCGGTCGGTCGGTCCGTCTTGGTGGTGTCCATGGGGCGGACCGTAGGTGCCGAAAATGAGAGTCCGCTGAGAATGAGCCCCGGCCTCCGGCCGGGTGCGGCCGACCGGTGCGCGCGGGCCGCTGCGCATACGCTGGCCAGGCAGTCTCACGATGGCTGAAACTCTTCGCCGCACCCGACAGGAGCACATCGTGACCGGCCCTCCTCGACGTCGCTCCGCCCCGCAGGGCGGCTCGCGGCACCGGCTGCGCACATGGCTGCTGGAGGGCCAGACCGACATGGCCAAGCGGCAGCCCGGGCCGCACGCCGAACCCGAGGGCGCCGACCGGGGCCGCCCGTGGTGGCGGGTCATGTGCCTGACCGGACTCGACTACTTCTCGACCCTCGGTTACCAGCCCGGTATCGCCGCCCTCGCCGCCGGGCTGCTCTCCCCGCTGGCCACGGTCGTGCTGGTGGTGGTGACCCTCGCGGGCGCGCTGCCGGTCTACCGGCGGGTGGCCGTCGAGAGCCCGCACGGCCAGGGTTCGATCGCGATGCTGGAGCGGCTGCTGACGTTCTGGAAGGGCAAGCTCTTCGTCCTCACCATGCTCGGCTTCGCCGCGACCGACTTCCTCATCACCATCACCCTCTCGGCCGCCGACGCCACCGCCCACCTGGTGGAGAACCCGCACTCCGCCGACCTGCTGCACGGCCATGAGGTGGCCATCACCCTCGTGCTCATCGGGCTCCTCGGCGCGGTCTTCCTCAAGGGCTTCACCGAGGCCATCGAACTGGCCGTCGTCCTGGTCGGCGTCTATCTGCTGCTCAACGCCGTCGTGGTGGCCGTGGGGCTGTGGCACGTCTTCACCGCACCGCACGTCATCACCGACTGGACCACCGCGCTCACCGCCCAGCGCGGCAGCCCCCTGGTCATGGTCGCCGTATCCCTGGTGATCTTCCCCAAGCTGGCGCTCGGGCTGTCCGGATTCGAGACCGGTGTCGCCGTCATGCCGCACATCGAGGGCGCACCCGGCGACACCGAGGAGCGCCCCACCGGCCGTATCCAGGGCGCCCGGAAGCTGCTCACCACCGCCGCGGTCATCATGAGCGTCTTCCTGATCACCTCCAGCCTGATCACCACCCTGCTGATCCCCCAGCACGCGTTCGAGCCCGGCGGCCCGGCCAACGGCCGCGCCCTGGCCTACCTCGCCCATGAGTACCTGGGGTCCGCCTTCGGCAGCGTCTACGACGCCGCCACCATCGCCATCCTCTGGTTCGCGGGCGCCTCCGCCATGGCCGGGCTGCTCAACCTCATGCCCCGCTACCTCCCGCGCTACGGCATGGCCCCCCACTGGGCGCGCGCGGTGCGCCCGATGGTGCTCGTCTTCATCCTCATCGCGTTCCTGGTGACCTGGCTGTTCAGGGCCAACGTGGACGCCCAGGGCGGGGCGTACGCCACCGGTGTCCTCGTCCTCATCACCTCCGCCACGATCGCCGTCACCCTCGCCGCGCGGCGCGCCCGGCAGCACGGCTGGACCCTCGGCTTCGGGGTCATCGCGGTCGTCTTCCTCTACACCACGGCCGCCAACGTCGTCGAGCGGCCCGACGGCGTCAAGATCGGCGCGTGTTTCATCGGCGGCATCATGGCCGTGTCCCTGCTGTCCCGGGCCGCCCGCGCCTTCGAGCTGCGGGTCACCAGCGTCGACTTCGACGACATGGCCCAGCGCTTCATCCGCGACACCGCCCACCGCAAGATCCGGTTCATCGCGAACAAACCGCAGAGGTGTGACGTGGCCGAATACCGCGACAAGCAGCAGCAGGTCCGGGCCGACAACGACATCCCGCCCGAGGACGACATCATCTTCGTCGAGGTCACCGTCGCCGACCCGTCGGAGTTCGAGAGCGAGCTGCGGGTGCGCGGCAAGGTGATGCACGGCCGCTACCGGGTGCTCACCATGGAGAGCGCCACCGTCGCCAACGCGCTCGCCGCCATGCTGCTGGCGGTGCGCGACGAAACCGGTCAGCGGCCGCACATCCACTTCGAGTGGACCGAGGGCAACCCCCTCGCCCACTTCCTCCGCTTCTTCCTCTTCGGCCAGGGCGAGGTGGCCCCCGTCACCCGCGAAGTGCTCCGCGAGGCCGAACCCGACCGCGACCGCCGCCCCCACATCCACGTCGGCTGACCGCCGCGCGGACCCCTCACGGCCCGCCGCCCGCCACGACCGCCCGCCACCGCACCTCGCCGCCCTGCCGGTGGGAGGTGGGCACGAGCCCGGCGGCACGGGCGACGGCCGCCGAGGCCACGTGGCGCGGGTGGATGTGCGCGATGACCTGGGTGACGGAACGGGCGGTGAGCCACCCCACCAGGGCCCGGGCCGCCTCCGTGGCGTACCCCCGGCCCTGCCACGGCACGCCCACCACCCAGGCGACCTCGGCGGTACGGTCGGCCGCGGGGCCGCTGACCGTGGCCTGGACCGTGCCCACCAGGCGCCGCTCGGCGGCCGCGTGGAGCACCCAGTTGCACCAGGCCACCTGCGGGTCCGGCGAGCCCGCGGCCAGGCGCTCGTAGCGGGCGCGCAGGGCCGCGGGGGCCAGGGGCGCGCCGCCGGTGAAGGTGTGCAGGGCCGGGTCGGACAGCACTTCCGCCATCTCGGGCGCGTGGCCGGGCAGCAGCGGCCGCAGCTCCAGCCGCGCGGTGGGGATGACCGCCGCGCGGCCGAAGCGGCTCACTCCGCCGCCGCGGCCACGGGTTCGTCGGCCGACAGGCTGTCCATGAACGAGCTGACCGAGAACACGGCCCGCCCGGGCCCGGCCGGACCGTAGCCCGGGGGCGAGGTCAGCCCGTACTCCTCCAGCGTCGCCCGGTAGGTCTCCAGCAGCCGGATGTGGTACTCCAGCGGCGCGCCCTGCGGATTGGCCTTGCCGAGCGGCGTCGTCGGCTCCGGGCACCAGGTGGTGAACCGGGGGACGACGCCGTTCGACATGAAGAACCGCAGCCCCTCGGCGGTCGAGTCGATGGCCTCGTCCACGCTGGTGAAGCCGAACGGCTCGGCCATCTCCACGCCCGCGACGAAGTTGGGGATCACATTGCGCGCGCCGAACACCTCGGTCGAGTCCAGGATCCGCCGGTGCCACTCGTCCCGGCCGACGTAGCGCTCCTTGCCCGGGCAGTACAGCTCGAACAGCCGCCGGTCCCACACCTCGAAGTTGGGGTGGTAGATGCGGATGCCGTAGTCGTGGAACCGCTGCACGTCGTCGCGCGGCAGCGCCTGCGCCACCACCTTGCCGATCCAGCGGCCCGGGAAGCGCTCCTCGATGGCCTTCGCGTAGTGGCCGTAGAAATCGGCCTCGTCGCGGCCGCCGACGTGCGTGGTGATCGAGCCGCCGGTGAGGGTATACGCCTGGGAGGCGCCGGCGGTGTCGTGCCGGTCGATGATCTCCAGCGCCTCCAGCACCTCCTCGACCGGCTTGACCCCGGTGTACGGACGGCCCGCCGCCTTGTGCTGGCGCCAGTTGTGATTGATGTCGCAGTACTGGCACTCCTCCTTGGCGCCGAAGTACTGGCACACCCGGAACACCGTCAGATAGACCAGATAGCCCCACTGGATGGTCGGCGCGACCTCCATCACCGACTTGCCGTTCGACAGCGTGTGCCGGTAGTACTCCGGCATCGGCGGCAGGCCGACGTCCGCGATCCGGGTCCCGTCCAGATACAGCCCCAGCGCCCCGTCCTCCCCGGCCCGCACCACATACGGCGAGTCCGGGTTGACGCGCACCGACACCACGGTGCGCCGCAGCCCGTACGGCCCGCCGGTGAGCACGATCTCCTCCGGCGGCCGGTTGAGCGCGGCGGCGCCCAGCTCGGGAAGGGTGCGGTGGTCGAAGGAGAAGATGAAGTACGACTTCGGCTTGACGTCCCCGTCGTCGCCGCCGCTGAGCGCGGAATCGTCGAAGGCCATGCCGCCGCGCAGCAGGTCCTCCTTGATCACCGCCTCCGGTGGCACCTGCGGGAAGCGCCCCATCAGCTCCTCGACCAGCGCGGTACGGTTCGGACTCGTCATCTGCTGCACCATCCCTGACTCGATGAGATTCGCCGGCTCCCCCGCAGGTCTTCTCGTCCCGCCACCCTAGATCAGCCCCGTGATCCGCCCGCTGCCGGGCGCCGCGCGCCGGGGCGCTCTACGGTGGGGAGGAGGATGCCTGTCAACCGGCTCGGCCTGGTCGTCCACCAGGCCCGCCCCGCCGCCGTCGCGGCGGCCCGTGCCGCGCACTCCTGGGCCGCCGCGCGGGACATCTCCTGCACCGAGATCGACGTGTGGCGCGGGGATCATCCCCGGCGCAGCGCGCGGGAGGAGTCCGCCTCGGCCGGGCATCCCGATCTGATCGTCACCTTCGGCGGTGACGGCACGTTCCTGCGCGGGGCCCGCATCGCCGTCACGGACGGTGCCGCGGCGCTGGGGGTGAACGTGGGCCGGGTCGGCTTCCTCACCGAGATCACCCCCGACGACCTGCGGCCTGCCCTGGACGCCGTGCAGGCGGGCCGCACCACGATCGAGGAGCGCATGATGCTCACGCTGCGCGCGTCGCGCCCGCTGGACATGCCCGCCGGGATGGACGCGCTGCTGCGGTACGGACGCGGGCCGATGCTGCCCGCGCCGAAGATCCGGCCCGGCAGTCCCGAAGAGGTCGGCTGGGGCGTCGCACTGGACGTGACCGCTCTCAACGACGTGGTGTTCGAGAAGCTGGCCCGCGACCGCCAGGCCGGACTGGCGGTCTATGTGTCCGGGCAGTTGCTCGCCTCGTACTCGGCCGACGCCATCATCGTGGCCACCCCCACCGGCTCCACCGCCTACAGCTTCGCCGCGGGCGGCCCGGTCGTCTCCCCGCACATGGACGCGGTCGTCTTCACCCCCGTCGCCCCGCACATCGCCTTCGACCGCACCGTGGTGGCCGCGGTGGACGAGGCCGTCGCGATCCGGGTGCTGCCGCACTCCGGGCGGGTGGCGGTCTCCATCGACGGGCAGCTGCGCGGGGTGCTGGAGCCGGGCGACTGGGTGGCGGCGTACCGGGCCCCGGCCCGGCTGCGGCTGGTACGGATGCGGCCCGCCGAGTTCTACCACCGGCTGCGCGACCGCTTCCGGCTCGCCGACTCGCCCGCCGCCGACCAGGCCCCGCCGTTCTACCGGCCCCGCAGCCCGGTCCCCGACGACCTCGCCCATCTGCGGCTGCCCCCGCCACCGGACGCCGGGTGACCGGGCCCGCGCGGTGGCGCGCGGTGAAGATGCGGGCCCCTGAACGCGGTGTCATGGTGAGGGTTGTGACAGCTCAGAGGTTTCACACCGATCTCACGCTGCGTGTCAACGGCACCGACCGACCCCTCACCCTCGACAACCGGGTGACCCTGCTGGACGCCCTGCGCGAACACCTCGCGCTGACCGGCACCAAGAAGGGCTGCGACCACGGCCAGTGCGGCGCCTGCACGGTCCTCGTCGACGGCGAACGGGTGAACAGCTGCCTGGTGTTCGCCGTGACCGCCGCCGGCCACGACATCACCACCATCGAGGGGGTCGCCGACCTCGCCGCCACGGAGGATCTGCACCCGCTCCAGCAGGCGTTCCTGGAACACGACGGCTTCCAGTGCGGCTACTGCACCCCGGGCCAGATCTGCTCGGCCATCGGCGCGCTCGCCGAGGCGGCCCGCGGCTGGCCCAGCCACGTCACCGAGGACGTGGCCGCCGGTGTCCGCGCGCCCGACGCCCTGGACGACGACGAGATCCGGGAGCGGATGAGCGGCAACCTGTGCCGCTGCGGGGCGTATCGCGGCATCGTGGACGCCATCCGGGAGGCCGCCGGGGCGGACGGCGAGGGCGTGCCGGTCCGGGGCGGTGTGCGATGAAGCCCTTCGCGTATCAGCGCGCCACCCGCCCCGAGGCCGCCGCCTCCCTCGTCGCGGACTCCACCGAGGCGGTGTACCTGGCCGGGGGCACCAACCTGGTCGACCTGATGAAGCTCGGCGTCACCGAGCCCGCCATGGTCGTCGACATCACCGGCCTGCCGTACGACCGCATCGAGCACCGGCCCGACGGCGGGGTGCTCATCGGGGCCCTGGTGCCGGGCAGCCGGCTCTCCGGCGACCTCGGCATCCGGACACGCTTCCCGGCCCTCGCGCAGGCGCTGCTGGCCGGGGCCTCCGGACAGCTTCGGACCCGCGCGACCACCGGCGGCAATCTGCTCCAGCGCACCCGCTGCGTGTACTTCCAGGACATCACCAAGCCCTGCAACAAGCGGTCCCCGGGCACGGGCTGTTCGGCCATCCAGGGCAGCCATCGCGACCTCGCCGTGATCGGCACCTCCGACGCCTGCGTGGCCACCAACCCCTCCGACATGGCGGTGGCCCTGGCCGCGCTCGACGCCGTCGTCCATCTGCGGCGCGCCGACGGCGGCCCGCGCACCGTGCCGCTCGCCGACTTCTATCTTCTGCCCGGCGACACCCCGCACCGGGAGACGGTGCTCCAGCCCGGCGACCTCATCACCGGCGTCGAGCTGCCCCCGCCCCCGCCCGGCGCCATGCGCTACCGCAAGGTGCGCGACCGCTGGTCCTACGCGTTCGCCGTGGTGTCCCTCGCCGCCGTGGCCGACACCGACGGCCAGGGAGCGCTGCGGGAGATCCGGCTCGCGCTCGGCGGTGTGGCGCCCAAGCCGTGGCGCGCGCACACGGCCGAGCGGCTGCTGACCGGGCAGCGGCCGACCGAGAACGCGCTGCGCACCGCGGCCCTGGCCGAATTCGCCTCGGCGCGCCCGCTGCCGGACAACGCCTTCAAGATCGGCCTCGCCGCGGACCTCATCACGGCCACCGTGCGCGACCTCGTTGCAGGGGAGGGGCGATGACCACCCTCGAACGGACCGTGGGCGCCGAGGTGACCCGGATCGAAGGACGCGAGAAGGTCACCGGCACCGCGCTCTACGCGTACGAGTACCCCGTACCGGACGCCCTGTACGCCGTGGCGGTGCAGTCCACCATCGCCCGCGGCCGGGTGCGCTCCGTCGACGCCGGGGCCGCGTCGGCCCTCCCCGGGGTCGTCGCCGTGCTGGACAGCGGCAGTGTGCCGCGGCTGCACCCGACCGACGACCCGGAGCTGTCCGTCCTGCAGTCCGCCGAGGTCGCCTACCGCGGGCAGATCGTGGCGGCCGTGGTCGCGGACAGCTATGAGACGGCGCGCCAGGCCGCGGCCGCGGTACGCGTCGGCTACGCGGAGGAGCCGCACGACGTCGAACTGCGCGACGGCGATCCGCACATCTTCGTCCCCGAGACCGTCAACGCCGGATACGTGGGCCGGACGGAGCAGGGAGACGTGGACACCGCCCTGGCCGCGGCGCCGGTCACCATCGACGCCACGTACACCACACCGCCCGAGCACACCTGCGCGATGGAGCCGCACGCCACCATCGCGGCCTGGGACGGCGACACGCTGACCCTCTACAACGGCGACCAGGGGCCCTGGGTGACGGCGAACACGCTCGCCGCCCTGTTCGGGCTCCCCGAGGGCGCCGTACGGATCGTGGCGGACCACGTGGGCGGCGGGTTCGGCTCCAAGGCGCTGCCCCGCCCGCCCACGGTGCTCGCCGCGCTGGCCGCGCGGGCGGTCGGCCGCCCGGTGAAGGTGGCGGCGACCCGGCAGCAGATGTTCACCATGGTCTCGTACCGGACCCCCACCGTGCAGCGGATCCGGCTGGGCGCCGAACGCGACGGCCGGCTCACCGCGATCTCGCACAACGCGCTCCAGCAGAGCTCCCGGCTCGCCCCCTACTGCGAGCAGACCGTCGTCGCCACCCGCATGATGTACGCGGCACCGCACCGCCGCACCATCCACCGCCTGGCACAGCTCGACGTGCCCACTCCGTCGTGGATGCGGGCGCCCGGCGAGTCCCCGGGGATGTACGCGCTGGAGAGCGCGATGGACGAGCTGGCGTACGCGCTGGACATGGACCCCATCGAGCTGAGGGTGGTCAACGAGCCGTCCGTGGACCCCGAGTCGGGGAACGCCTTCAGCAGCCGCAACCTGGTCGCCTGCCTGCGCGAGGGCGCGGCCCGGTTCGGCTGGGCGGGACGCGACCCCCGCCCCGGCCGCCGCCGCGAGGGCCGGTGGCTGGTGGGCACCGGCGTCGCGGCGGGCACCTACCCCGCCCACACCTGGCCCGCCACCGCGACCGCCCGCGCGGAGCCCGACGGGCGCTTCACCGTGAGGATCGCCGCCGTCGACATCGGCACCGGGGCCCGTACCGCGCTGACCCAGGTGGCCGCGGACGAACTCGGCGTGGCGCTGGACCGGGTCACCCTGGACATCGGCCGCAGCTCCTACGGCTCGGCCCCCTTCGCGGGCGGCTCCATGGGCACCAGCTCCTGGGGGTGGGCGGTGAGCAAGGTGTGCCGGGAGCTGGCCAAGCGGCTCGGCGAGCCGGCCGGCCAGATCCCGCCCGGCGGGCTGGAGGCGCACGCGGACACCACCGAGGACGTCCGGGCGCGGAAGGACCTCGCGCGCCACGCCTACGGCGCCCAGTTCGCGGAGGTGCGGGTGGACGCGGACACCGGGCAGGTACGGGTCGACCGGCTGCTGGGGATGTTCGCCGCCGGGCGCATCATCAACGCCCGTACGGCCCGCTCGCAGCTGCGCGGCGGCATGTGCATGGGGCTGTCGGCGGCGCTGTACGAAAACCTCGAACTCGACCCCGACTTCGGCGACTTCGCCAACCACGACCTCGCCACCTACCATGTGGCGGCCCACGCCGATGTGCGCGATGTCGAGGCGTACTGGATCGACGAGGAGGACGACCAGCTCAGCCCGATCGGCGCCAAGGGCGTCGGGGAGCTGGGCATCGTCGGGACGGCCGCTGCCGTCGCCAACGCCGTCCACCATGCGACGGGGGTACGGGTGCGCGACCTGCCGATCACCCTGGAGCGGGTGCGCAGCGACCGGACGCTGTGACCCGGCACACCAAGGGACCTGACACACTGGAGGGGGCTGAAAACGCCCCCGCCCGGGTGTCCCGCGGTAACGGCGCGGGACACCCGGAGCGTGAGGGCCGGATGCGGGGCGGTATCGCCTTACTGGGCCGCGCCGCCACCGGCTCCGGCGTCACCGATCGTGGCGCCGACCGCCTCCAGCGCGGTGGTCACCGGCTGGAAGAACGTCTCACCGCCCGAGGTGCAGTCGCCACTGCCGCCGGAGGTCAGGCCGATGGCCTTGCCGTCCTCGGTGAAGAGGGAGCCGCCGCTGTCGCCGGGCTCGGCGCAGACATCGGTCTGGATGAGCCCGCTGACCGAGCCCTCGGCGTAGTTCACGGTCGCGTTGAGACCGGTGACCGAGCCGCCGTTCAGCCCGGTGGTGCTGCCCATGCGCTGCACCTCCTGGCCCACCGACGCCTCGGCCGCCTCGGTGATGTTCACCGTCTTGCCGTCGCCGGTGTTGACCGTGCTCGGGGCATCGGTGGCGGCGTCGTCGTACGTGGCGAGCGCGAAGTCACCGGTGCCGGGGAAGGTGGCGTCCTTGACCGTGGCGACCGGGGCGCCGTCCTGCGTCTCCGACCACTCCTCGGCCGCGACACCGCAGTGGCCGGCGGTCAGGAAGCCCGGGTCGCCGCTGTCGGTGGTGACGTTGAAGCCCAGGGAGCAGCGCGAACCGCCGCCGAAGATGGCGTCACCGCCCGCGGCGAAGGTCTTGAACGTGCCCGCGGAGCGCTTGACGTCGGCCATGTCCGCGCCCAGCGACTTGACGGTGGACTGGAGGGTGTCCCACTTCGCGCCCTTGACGGTGCTGTCCGCCGTGACCTGGAGCTTGTTGGTCTTGGGGTTGATGGCCCAGGCGGTGCCCGCCATGGTGGCCTTCTCCTTCAGCGTCGCCTCGGCGGCCTTCAGCGACTTCATGCTGTTCTTGGCGTCCTTGGCGACGGCCCCGGCGCTCTTGACCGCGGCGACATCGACATTGTTGTTGTCGCCGATGACATTGACGATGACCTGCTGCTGGTCCTTGTCGTACCAGGCACCGCCGAACGCCTCGCCCAGACTCGACGCGAGCTGCGAGATCACGTCCGAAGCGGACTCGGAGTTGAACGCCTTGGGCTTGGCGTCGAGGGCCTCGGACTTCTTGTCCTGCGAGGCGTTGGCGTTGGGCAGCAGAATGGCCGCGCCCGCTACGGCGGCGGCCGCGGCGGCCCCGATGACGATCTTTGTTTTGGGGGCGCGCTTGTGACTCCGGCTCAACTTGTGACCTCCTGTGGGGGCGCACGGGGTCGTACGCAGGGGACGGGGTTCGCTACGGAGGTTCATACGCATGGGCCGCTGGTTGTGTTCAGACCAATTCCGCCGACGCGCGGTGACGGGGCTCACACCTTTCGACGTGGGGCGGCAATGCCTGCATTGGTGTCCGTATGCGGGGTACCGGCCGTCCTGTGTCCCTTTCCGTCCACGGGACCCGCCGTAAGAGAGAGGAGCGAACCGTGAGTGACGAGCGACCGGAGGCCCCCGGGGAACACGCTCCCGCCATCCCCAGGGACCTGCCCGACCAGCAGGCGCAGGGCGGTCCGGACCCGCTGGACATCACCGGCGGCACACCGGACTCCACTCCGCCCCACCGCCCGGAAGACGTCCCCGACCTGGACGAACCCGGCACCCGTCGGCGCGGGAAGCCGCACAGCGGAGGCGTGCACCCCGAGCAGCCGGTGCCCGACGAGCCCTCCGGATGAAGAGGAAGGTAATGACGATGGCCAGTCAGGAACGCTCCGCCACTCAGGTCGTGGTAGCCCTCAACGGACACTCCAAGGAGGACGCCGACACCGTGTTCGGCGTGCTCCACGCCTGCTACCCCTCCGGCCCGGCCTCCGACGCCCCGCCGCGCGAGGAGGCCGACGGGCACCCCACGGTGTGGAGCGCGACCTTCGAGGTGGCCGGTGTGCGGCAGGAGCCCACCCCCACCCCCTTGGGGGCGCCCCTCACCGCCGATCTCCAGGGCGGCCCCCGCCAGGTGGAACAGCTGCGCGACGTCCTGGCCACCGCCTTCGTCGTACGCGACGAGGGCCGGATGGCCGGTGACCAGGAGCGTGAACTGCACCTGCGGCTGGAGAGCCGCTGACTACGCCGAGTTCTCCGCGCGCCGGGTGCCGGACTTCTCGTACCCGGCGCGCCGGAACGCCCACTCCATGCGTGGCTCGACCACCGCGCGGAAGACCCGCCGCACCGGCGCCGTGCACAGCAGCGTGATCATGGTGACGGCCGCGGCGGTCACCGCCAGCTCGCCCAGCGGGGTGTGCAGCCACGGGTGGTCGTACCACCCGCCGAAGCGGGACGACTTGATGATGAAGCCGTGCAGCAGATAGCCGTACATCGTCCCCGCGCCGAGCACCGTGAACCAGGTGCGCCGCCCCGGCACCCAGGCCAGGAAGCAGGCCGTCAGCACCAGCGCCCCCACGAAGAGGATGGGCGTGGAGAGCAGCCCGGCCCACTCCGGCACGCCGTCCAGGGCCGCGACGCTCTTGCGGTGGTAGAACCACTCCGAGTTGAACCACGGCGCCACCACGTACGCCGTGATCAGCGCCACGATCCCGACCGGCAGCGCGATCCACCGCGCCCGCCAGGTGCGCAGCCGGGCGAAGTGTTCCGGGCGGAGAGTGAGCCCGAGTACGAAGAACGGCAGGAACGCCAGGGTCCGCTGGAGCGACAGATCGCCGCCGGTCTCCGGTGAGAGCGAGCCGAGCGCGGCCACGGCCAGCGCGACCGGCACCGGATGGCGCAGGGCCAGCCACAGCGGGGTGGTGATCCGCCAGATGAACAGCGCGACCAGGAACCACATCACGTACCACGGGTCGAGCAGGCTGAGCGGTTCGTCCGGGTTGTCCAGTACCCAGCGGGAGAAGAGGGTGTACGCGGCCTCGAAGACGACGTACGGCACGACCACACCGGTCACCAGCCGCCGCAGCCGCTTGGGCGCCATGTCGAAGCTGCGGGAGAAGTAGCCCGATATCAGCGCGAAGGCGGGCATGTGGAACGCGTACACCAGCAGGTAGATCGCCATGGAGGCCCGGCTGCCGTACGTCAGTGGTTCCCATGCGTGGCCGCAGGCCACCAGCACGATGGTGAGGTACTTCGCGTTGTCGAAGTACGCGTCGCGGCCCTTGCCCGGCGCCGCGCCCTCACTCCGGGCCGGTCGTTCCGCCGTGGGGCGCGGGGTTGTCACACGGGTGGGGGTGTCCTGGTGCACTGCTTCTCCCGGTCACCTTCGATCGAGCCAGCGAGGTTTCCTTTTCGCCTGCCCGACGTGGCCCCGCTCATGACCGTTCACGTTAGTGGCGAATGACACCCCACATTCGCGGAACTGTCCGGATTCGATGAAGATCCCTAAAGGCTCAGTATTCGGCGCCCCGGTGCTCCGGAAGTCTGCTAACAGTGGTCAGCTCGCCATCGGCGGAGGCGAACAGCAGCGCCACGGCCAGGGCGCCCGGGTCGGGGACGCCGACGGAGTGGTCCCCGGTGTAACTGGCCCGCCCGCGCCGGGCCCGCAGATAGGCGGTGGCCCGCGCGCCGCGATGGGCGGCCACCGCGGCGAGCCGCAGCGAGCGGGCCGGGTCGGCGGTCGACGGGCAGTCGGCGAGCGCCTTCGCGGCCGGGAGAAGGGCGTCGATCATGGTCTTGTCGCCGACCTCGGCCTCCCCGACCCGCTGGATCGCGGCCGTCCCGGCGGCGACCCCGGCGGCCAGTTCGCCGGTGCCGGGCGGGGTGGGGGCGGCCGCGGCGACCGCGGCGGCCAACTCCTGGAAGAGCAGGCCGAACAGCGGGCCGCTGGTGCCGCCGACCTCGTCGAGGAAGACCCGGGCGGCGGCGGCGAGCGGCGTCACCGCGGTGTCCTCGCCGACCGTCGGGGTGGCCGACAGGCCGTCCAGGGCGCGCCGCACCCCGTCCATCCCGGTGGCGAGGTTGGTGCCGAAGTCACCGTCGCCCGCCTGCTGGTCGAGGGCGGTCAGCTCGGGCTCGACGGACCGTACGGTGGCGGCGAAACGCGTCAGCCAGGCGGTGACGGTGGCGCGGGTCAGGGACCGCGGGGCGGGGTTCATGGACATGGTGCGGGGGCTCCTTGCTGCGGGCGGGCGGGGGTCACAGGGGCCAGGCCGCGGTACGGGCGGGGGCGTCCCACAGCCGCAGCACCTCGTCGTCGGTGGCGAGCAGGGACAGCGAGAAGCCACGCATGTCGAGGGCGCTGACGAAGGTGCCGGTCAGGGACCGGTCGAGGGCGGTGCCCCGGGCGTCGAGGGCCTTGGCGAGGATGTGATGGATCCCGTACAGCTCCAGGGAGGTGACCGATCCCAGGCCGTTGACCAGCGCGAGCACCCGCGGCCGGGGGCCGTGGGGGAGCGCGGCCAGCAGCCGGTCCGTCATGGTTTCGACCAGCTTGCTGAGCGGCGCGTGCGGCACGGTCTTGTCGGCGCGCTCCCCGTGGATGCCGACGCCGAACTCCAGCACGTCCTCGGGCAGGTCGAAGGCCGGGGTCCCGGAGGCGGGGGTGGTGTGCGCGGCGGAGGCGACGGCGAGGCTGCGGGAGCGGCGGGTCAGATCGACGCCGAGCGCCACGAGCTCGTCCAGGCCGCGTCCCTCGTCGGCGGCGGCGCCGAGGATCTTCTCGACGATCAGGGTGGCGCCGGTGCCGCGCCGGCCGACGGCGATCTCGTCGGAGTCGGTGGCGAGGTCGTCGTCGACCAGCACCCGCTCGCAGCGGATGCCCTCGTGGTGGAGGCGTTCGGCGGCGATGCCGAAGTTGATGCGGTCACCCGTGTAGTTCTTGACCAGATGCAGTACGCCGTCGTCCCCGGCGACGGCGCGACTGGCCTCGAAGATCTGCCGGTTGTGCGGCGAGGCGAAGATCCGGCCGGGGCAGGCGGCGTCCAGCATCCCGGCGCCGACGAACCCGGCGTGCAGCGGCTCATGGCCGGACCCGCCGCCGGAGACCAGCCCGACCCGGCGGGCGGGCGAGGTGGCACGGGCGCGAAAGTACCCGTGGCCGGGGTGGTGTTCGACGAGGGCGGCGTGGGCGGTGGCGAAACCGGCGTGCGCGTCGGGGACCAGTGATTCGGACGAGTCGGCGAAATACAGCGGCATGGTCGCGGCTCCCCTGGAGGAGTGGGACGGACAGGGGCACTCGCACCGATGGTCCGCCGCGACCCGTGGACTAGTCGCGCCGACCGACCCCGAACGGCGTACACGCATAGGCCGGTCGTGCGACGGGGTAGGGCTGCCCACTGACCACCGCCAACCCACCGACACCCATCCGGCACCCACCACGGCACACACTCCACCGCACGACACGCACACCCCGGCCCCAAGGAGCCCGTCATGTCCCTCGACGACTTCGACCGCCATCCCCTGCTGTTCGGCCCCAGCCCCGTCCACCCCCTCGACCGCCTCAGCGACCACCTGGGAGGGCCCCGCATCTGGGCCAAGCGCGAGGACTGCAACAGCGGGCTGGCCTTCGGCGGCAACAAGACCCGCAAGCTGGAATACCTGGTGCCCGACGCGCTGCGGCAGGGCGCCGACACGCTGGTGAGCATCGGCGGAGTGCAGTCCAACCACACCCGCCAGGTCGCCGCCGTGGCGGCCCGGCTGGGGCTGAAGGCCGTCCTGGTGCAGGAGAGCTGGGTGGACTGGCCCGACGCCGTCAACGACAAGGTCGGCAACATCCTGCTGTCCCGCATCATGGGGGCGCGGGTCCAGCTGGTCGACGCCGGATTCGGCATCGGGTTCAAGGACAGCTGGACCCACGCCCTGGACGAGGTGCGCGCCGCGGGAGGCACGCCGTACCCGATCCCGGCCGGGGCCTCCGACCACCCGCTGGGCGGGCTGGGCTTCGCCAACTGGGCGTACGAGGTCGAGCGGCAGGAGCGCGAGCTGGGCGTGTTCTTCGACACCATCGTGGTGTGCAGCGTCACCGGCTCCACCCAGGCCGGGATGATCGCGGGCTTCGCGGGCCAGGACCGCCCCCGCCGGGTGCTGGGCATCGACGGCTCCGCGAAAGCGGCCGAGACCCACGCCCAGGTGGAGAAGATCGCGCGGAACACCGCCGAGCTGATCGGCCTCGGCCGGGAGCTGCGCGACGAGGAGATCACCCTGCTGGAGGGCTGGGCCGGAGACGCCTACGGCGTCCCGGTGGACTCCACCCTCGACGCCATCCGCCTCACCGGTGGTCTGGAGGGCGTGATCCTCGACCCGGTCTACGAGGGCAAGTCCATGGCCGGGCTCATCGATCTCGTACGCG
The DNA here is from genome assembly GCF_042958345.1 of Streptomyces sp. NPDC007983. NCBI lineage: Bacteria > Bacillati > Actinomycetota > Actinomycetes > Kitasatosporales > Streptomycetaceae > Streptomyces > Streptomyces sp. NPDC007983. The sequence goes on along the minus strand of NZ_JBIBJI010000011.1, from coordinate 245,673 downwards.
ACGGCGAGATCCCCAAGGACTCCACGGTGCTGTACGCCCACCTCGGCGGCCAGCCCGCGCTCAACGCGTACAGCGGCGCCTTCTAGCGGCCTCGCCACCCAGGGAGGTACGGCGGCGGGTGGTCAACCGCCGCCGAGCGGGTACCCGGGCCTGTGGACCACTCGCAGGACCACGAGGAGCACAGGTGATGGACACGAACACCGGTGACGGTGGCGCCCCGCTGACCGGATGCGTGGCGCTGGTGACCGGCGCCTCCAGCGGCATCGGGGCGGCCACCGCCCGCCTGCTGGCCCGGCAGGGCGCCGATGTCGCGCTGGTCGCCCGCCGTACCGACCGGCTGGAGGAGCTGTCCTCCGGCATCCGGGACCTCGGCCGCGCCTGTGTGCCGCTGACCGCCGATCTGCGGGACGCGGCCCGGGCGCGGCGTTGCGTCGACGAGGCGGCTGAGCGGTTCGGGCGGCTGGACGTGCTGGTGAACAGCGCCGGGTTCGTGGCGGCCGCCGGGGTCGAGGAGAGCGACCCCGAGAACTGGGAGCGCATGGTCGACCTCAATCTGAAGGCCGTCCTGCACACCTCGCAGCAGGCGCTGCCGCATCTGCTGCGCGCGGCGGCGGAGGGCCCGCGCCAGGTCGCCGACCTGGTGACCATCAGCTCGGTCGCGGGCCGGATCGCGCGCCCGCGCAACAGCGTCTATTCGGCGACCAAGCACGCGGTCGGCGCGTTCAGCGAGGCGCTGCGCCAGGAAGTGACGGGGCGCGCCGTGCGGGTGGGGCTGGTCGAGCCCGGCATGACCACCACCGAGATGACCGACAACCCCACGACCGGGGCCGTCGCCCGCGGGATGCCACGAGAGGACTGGCTGCACGCCGAGGACATCGCCCGCTCCATCGGCTTCATGGTCACCCAGCCCGCGCACGCCGCCGTCAACGAGATCCTGGTGCGCCCCACGGCCCAGGAACACTGACCCGTCAGTGTCCCCGGGCCGGTTTCCCCGGTCTACTTCCCCAGGGCCTTCTTCAGCTGGGACTTGTTCATCTGGGACCGGCCCTCGATGTTCCGGCGCTTGGCCTCGGCGTAGAGCTGGTCCCGCGTGGGGCCCTGCGCCCCGGTGTGCGACCGTTTGCCGCCGCGCCGCGAGGACGACATGTCCTGGGTGGAGGTGCGGCTCGCGCTCCGGGCCTCCCCGGAGCGGGCGCGCTCCTTGTTGACCGTACGGGCGGCCATCTCCTTGGCCCGGCGCTCGCTCGCGCCGCGCTCTTCCGCGCTCTCCTTGATGTGTTCGTACTGTCTCTCCCGCTTGGAGCTCGATCCCCTGGGCATGGTGTGCACCTTCTCTCCAGAGACCAGCACTACAGAGACAAGCACCACCATTTTCGCTCCGGACACCCGGCTCGCAACAGCGCTGCTGCCGCCCGCCGGAAGTGATTGGGCCCATCAGGTGAGATGTGCTCCGGGGGCGGTCGGACCGCCCTGCTGGTGCTCGACCTGCCCCGCCTCGGATGACAGCGTGGGCCGACATGGAGCACAGCCCTGGACCGCAAAACGTGCGCGCGAGGCTGCTGCTGGCCAGCGCCACCATGCTCTTCGTCGAGCTGGCGCTGATCCGGTGGACCGGCGCCAATATCGTCCATCTGAGCTATTTCTCGAACTTCATCCTCCTGGGCTCGTTCCTCGGAATCGGCCTCGGATTCCTCCTCCCCGCCGGGCGCGGGCAGTGGCTCACCCGCTGGGCGCCCATCCCGCTGGCCGTCCTGGTCGTCCTGGTCCGGGAGTTTCCCGTCCAGGTGCGGCAGTCCAGCGGCGAGGTCATCTACTTCACCGCCGTGAAGACCACCGGTCTGCCGCAGTGGGTCACCCTGCCCGTGCTGTTCGGGCTGACCGCGCTCATCATGGCGGCGATCGGCAAGATGACGGCCGACCAGTTCCGGCGGCTGCCGTCGCTGGAGGCGTACCGCTACGACCTGCTCGGCTCCCTGACCGGCTCGGTGTCCTTCGCGCTGCTGTCCTGGCTGCGCGCCCCGTCGGTGGTGTGGGGTGTGCTCGCGGCGCTGGCGATGCTGGTGCTGGGCGGGCGGCGCAACACCGTCCGGTACACGATTCCGCTGACCGTGATGGTGGTGGTGCTGGCCCTGGAGTCGGTGGCGAACGGCATCTCCTGGTCGCCGTACTACAAGATCGAGGTCAAGCGGTCGGTCTCGAAGGCCCGCGACTACAACATCGCCGCCAACGGTGTTCCGCACCAGTCCATCGCCCCGCTGAAGGCGCTGACGAAGCCCGGCTCACCGTACGAGCAGCCCTACCGCGAGACTCCGCGCAACTCCCACCGCCGGGTGCTGGTCATCGGCGCGGGCAACGGCAACGACGTCGCCCTCGCCCTCGCCCACAGGGCCCGCCGGGTGGACGCCGTGGAGATCGACCCGAGGCTGCAGGAGATCGGCGCGTCCCTGCACCCGGCCCGGCCGTACGACAACCCCCGGGTGCACGTCCACATCAACGACGGGCGGGCCTTCCTGGAGCAGACCACCGCCCGCTACGACCTGATCGTCCTGGCGCTGCCGGACTCCCTGACCCTGGTGTCCGGGGCCAGCAACCTGCGCCTGGAGAGCTATCTGTTCACCCGGCAGGCGTTCGAGGCGGCCCATCGCCATCTGGCGCCCGGCGGCGCGTTCGCCATGTACAACTACTACCGGCAGAACTGGCTCATCGACCGCTTCGCCGGCACCCTCACCTCCGTCTTCGGACACGCCCCCTGCATCACCCACTACGGCAACAAGCGGGCCGCGGTCCTCGTCGCGGGCACCACCCCGGCGGCCCAGTCCTGCGGTGCCACGTGGAAGGCGTCCGGGGCGGTGCCGAAGGCCGCGAGCGACGACCACCCGTTCCCGTATCTGCTGCACCGCACCATTCCCTCCCTCTACCTCGGGGTGCTGGGCGCGATCCTGCTGGTGACCCTGGCGTCGGTGCGGCTGACCGGGGTACGGCTGCGGCGGACCTTCGGTTACGCCGACATGTTTTTGCTCGGTGCCGCCTTCATGCTGCTCGAAACCAAGAACGTGATCGGCTTCGCGCTGTACTTCGGCACCACCTGGCTGGTCAACGCCATGGTGTTCGCCGGTGTGCTGCTGGCCGTCCTGTGCGCGGTCGAGGTACGGCGGCGCATCCGCAAGCTCAACCAGCTCGCGCTGCAGGTCCTGCTGTTCGCGTCGCTGGCCGTCTCCTGGCTCATTCCGGCGCATCTGGTGCTCGGGCTGCCCTTCGCGGGGCGGCTCGCCGCCGCGATCGCGCTGGCCTTCGCGCCCATCTTCTGCGCCAACCTCATCTTCTCCGACCGGCTGGCGGTGGCCTCCGACCCCACGGCGGCCTTCGGCGCCAACCTGCTCGGCTCGCTGGTCGGCGGCACCCTCGAATACCTCGCGCTGGTCACCGGCTACCAGGCCCTGCTGCTGGTGGTGGCGGTGCTGTACGCGGGTGCCTGCGTCCTGATGCGCTTCACCCGGCCCGGCGCGGGCGAGCGCGCCGAACACGAACCGGTCAGCGTCGTCACCGCGCCACGGACCTGACCCCGGCACCGTCACGCGACACCAGGCCGTCCCCGGTTCCGTCCGTTTCACGGACCGGGGGCGGCCTCCCGCGTGTCACTCGAACATCACGTAGTCCGGCCGCGGCCGCAGGGCCAGCACCTCCTTCGGCGTCATCAGCCGGCTGACCTCGGCGTCCTCCTCGTAGAAGAGCTTGAAACCGGTGCGCAGGCCCTCCGGCTGGTCCTTGACCAGCTGCCGCCAGGTGTCCCGCTTCATGCCCGGCGAGCCGATGCCGTCCGCGCTCTTGATCATGACGACGCCGGGCTGCTGGCGCAGCGCGGACTGGTCGCGGACCACGGACACCGCCACCTGGTGGAAGACCAGGGGCTTCTCCGGCAGATCGTGTTCCTCCACGATCCCGGACAGATAGCGCGCCACGTCGGTCAGCTCCTGCCCGCTGGTGTGGCCGTAGGTGTCGCCCGGTGTCTCTCCCGGGCCCATGTCCCACTCGGGGTCCAGCGCTATGCCCACATCGGGCTCGACCAGCCACTTGCGCAGCGCCTTGACCTCGTCCAGCGCGGCGGCCCGGCCCGGCTGGATGTTGAGCAGCAGCATCGCGTCATGGCGCCGGGCAGAGGTGTGGAAGCGGCGGATGGTGTCCTCCGGGACACGGGTGCGATAGGTGCCGTCCGATCCCGCGGAACTGTTGGTCACGGTCGCGAGCAGTTCGAGGACCGGCAGCGGCTCCCGGTCGGCGGCGTAGTCGCGCGCGGTCTTCTCGATCTCCTTGACCCGCTGGTTCAGGTCGCCGGTACCGAGCCGGCCGAGTGCGGCGGCGCCGGGCAGTCCGCAGTAGCCCACCAGGCGGTACCGGGACAGATCCCGGCCGCCGCGCGGGAGTTCGGGCCGCCGCTTGCTCGGCCGCGGCGACGGCGAGGCCCGGTTGTCCGAGCCCGCGGCCGAGGTCTCGCGGCCCTCGGAGGGCGTGGGGCTCCTGGCGGGCTTGGCCCAGTCGGTGTTCTGCTCGCCGCAGCCGGTGAGCAGACCCAGACCGGCCGCCGCCGTCACCGAGAGCAGCCCCCGCCGGGTCGGCGGGGCACCCTGCCCTCTGGTGTTCTCCCGGATCCGCTCGGCGCCGGTGCCCTGACCTGGTGTCGTGTGCGCCACGTTCTCTCCGTCCGCGAGGCGAATGGTTTTTCCTCGTCCTCTGCGGCTTTCCGGCGGGAGCGACGATGAAACGGAGCGGTGGTCACCACTTACCTGACGTAACCCAGCTCCTTGTCGACCACATTGCGCAGCGGGCGGCCCTCGGCCCTGCGGACCAGGTTGTCCAGGAACAGCTCGGCCAGGTCGTCGCGCCACCGGGTCACCTCACCCGCGGTGTGCGGGGAGACGATGACCCCCGGCAGCTCCCACAGCGGGGAGGCGGCGGGCAGCGGCTCCCGGGCGAACACGTCCAGCGCGGCACCGGCCAGCCTGCCGCCGGACAGGGCGTCGACGAGTGCCGGTTCGTCCACCAGCTGACCGCGCCCCACGTTGACCAGCCGGGCGCCGGGCTTCATGGCCGCCAGCACCGAGGCGTCCACCATGCCGTGGGTGGCCGGGGTGAGCGGGGCGGCCAGCACCACGTAATCGGCCTCGCCCAGCCCGGCGCACAGGGTCGCCGGGCCGTGCACGGTGCCGAAGTCGGGGTCTTCCGCGCGGGGGGTGCGGCCCGCGCCGCTCACCCGCATGCCGACCGCGCGCAGCAGCCGGGCGACGGCCCGGCCGATGGACCCGGTGCCCCAGACCAGCACGGCGCGGCCGCCGACGCGCTCGCTGTCGCGCGGCCGCCACTGGCGGCCGCGCTGGTGGTCCCACATGCCGGGGAAGTCCTTGGCGAGGGACAGGATCAGCCCGAGGACGTATTCGGCGATGGGCTGGTCGTACACCCCGCGCGAGTTGGTGAGCACCACATCCGGGTTGCCGGTCAGCGCGGGAAACAGATACGGGTCCACCCCCGCGGCGGCCACATGCACCCAGCGGGGGGCCTTCGCGGGATCGCCGGGCCACGCGGCGGCGACGGCCGGGCTCAGCGGCCACCAGGCGAGCAGGGCGCCCGCGCCGGGGAGGACCGCCGGCAGCTCCTCCTCGGTCGCGTACACGGTCCGCACCAGCGACTCGATCCGCTCCCGGTTGTACGGCAGGTGGTCGTTGTACAGGACGATCAGCCGGTCACCCACGGCCGCCTCCCGACGGCTCGATCAGGCCGCCCGGGGGCTCACACCGGAGTGTCATGACGGTTCTCCCGAGGTCAGGAAGGGTGCGGAACGGATTCCCACACCCTGACCGCACCCGCGCGGAGGGGCAACGGGCACAGTGTCCGCTCCGGCGGGCCGTTGTGGACGCTGTGTCCCTCGCCCCGCCACGCTCCGGGACCAAAGTCCTGCGCAGCCCCGGTGCGGACCGGGCGTACACAGTGTCCACCACAGGCCGGGCGATGGAACAGGATGGCCGTTGACGGTGCTGGGCGGCTGAACCATGGTGAGGGCCATCCATCCGCCCGTCATCTGCCCGTCCCCGGCAGCACACCCCGCGGCCCCCGCCGCGCACCGCACGAATGCTTGACGCCCGATGCCGCCCCGCGTGCCGCATCGCCCAGCGCCCTCAGCGCCCCCTCAGCGCCTCAGTGTCTCCTCGTCCCCAGGAGTCTCAAGCATGTCTTTGTCCCGCCCTTCGCACCCCGCCGAAGAAACCCCCACAAGAGCCCGGAGCCTCGACGAAGCCCCCGTCACCGGCTTCCACCGCAGGATGGTCGCCGTCGCCATGGGCGGACCGTTCTGCGACGGCTATCTGCTGGGCATCATGGGCGTCGCCCTCAGCCTGATCACCCCGGCGCTCAGCCTGGACACCATGTGGGAGGGGCTGATCGCCGCCTCCGTCCTGGTCGGCGTCTTCATCGGAGGTGTGGTCTTCGGACCGATCACCGACCGGGTCGGCCGCCATCTGATGTACGTGCTCAACCTGATGACCTTCGTGGTCTTCTCGGCCCTGCAGTTCTTCGTCACCGAGGCGTGGCAGCTGCTGGTGCTGCGGCTGCTGATCGGCATCGCGATCGGCGCCGACTACCCGATCGCGTCGGCCCTGACCACCGAGCTGGTGCCGCGCAAGATACGCGGCCCGGCCCTGTCCGGCCTGGTCCTCGCCTGGTGGGTCGGCTACGGCGTCAGCTACTGGGTCGGCTGGCTGCTGCTGGGCACCGGCGACGACGCCTGGCGCTGGATGCTGGCCTCCGGCGCGGTCCCCGCCGTGATCTTCATGTTCTTCCGCACCGGAGTGCCCGAATCGCCCCGCTGGCTGGCCTCCCGCGGCCGGGTGGAGGAGGCCAAGGAGGTCGTGCGCCGCCATCTCCGTCAGGAGGTCAGCACCGAGGAACTGCTCGCCGAGAGCGGCCGGCCGCAGCGTGGCGGCTCGGGCCTGGGCAACCTGGTGGAGATCTTCCGCCGCGGCTACGCGGTCCCGGCCCTGTTCTGTTCGGTGTTCTGGATCTGTCAGGTGGCGCCCGCCTTCGCCGTACGCTCCTTCCAGCCGCAGATGCTGGAGTCGTTCGGGGTGGGCAGCACCTTCGGCGCCAGCGCGCTCATCACCACGATCGCGGTGGCGGGCACGGCGGTCGGGCTGCTCGTGGTCAACCGGATCGGCCGGCGGCCGCTGCTCGTCGGCAGCTTCGCCTGCATCAACGTCTGCCTCATCGCCCTGATCGTGCTGCCCCTGCACTACGCGTTCCTGGTGGTCGCCCTCTTCGCCGGGTTCCAGTTCTTCGAGGCCGCGGGCAGCGGACTGCAGTTCGTCTACCCGAGCGAGCTGTTCCCCACCGACCTGCGCGCCACCGGCGTCGGCGTCGCCACCGCCATGAGCCGGGTCGGCTCCGCCTCCAGCACCTTCCTGCTCCCCATGCTCACCACCGACTTCGGTGTCCGCGGCACCCTCGCGATGGGCGTGGGCATCACCCTCATCGGCCTCGTGGCCTGCATCGTCCTCGCTCCCGAGACCAAGGACCTGGGCCTGGCGGAAGCCAGCCGCCGCGCCTGAACCCCCGAAAGGAAACCTCCATGCGCAAGCTCGTCTCCTTCGACTGCTACCGCACCCTCATCAACTTCGACACCCAGAGCGCCACCCACGAGATCGTCAAGGACCGGCTCGCCGAGTACGGCGTCGACCCCAAGCAGTTCCACCACGACGCGTACGTGATGCGCTTCCAGGGCGTCGTGGACCACTACCGCCCGTACCGGGAGACCGTCCGCCGCACCCTGCACAACGTCATGCTGCTGCACGGCCTGCCCTACCGCGACGAGGACGGCGAGGCACTGATCGAGGCCATCAAGCGGTTCAAGCCGTTCCGCGAGGTCCCCGACGCGCTGCGCCGCCTCAAGGGCGAATACGACATCGCCATCCTCTCCAACAGCGAGGACGACCTGATCACCTACGCCGTCGACGAGCTGGGCGTGGAGTGGGACTACGTCCTCACCGCCGAGCAGGCGGGCGCGTTCAAGCCGCTGCCGCAGGCCTTCGAATACCTCATGAAGGCCACCGGGCGCGGACCGGAGGACATCATCCACACCGCCCAGGGCTGGGAGTACGACATCATGCCCACCAAGCGGTACGAGGGCATGCGGCGGATCTGGGTCAACCGGTACGGCTTCCCCGGTTCGGCCGCCTACCAGCCGTACGAGGAGATCAAGGACCTGTCCGAGCTGCCCGGCCTGCTCGGCGTCTGACCCGGCTCCCGGCCGTCCCCCACACCGCGAGAGGACCCCATGTCCGCCACCACGGCACCGGTCAACGGGCGCGTCGCCCACTGGTTCGCCGAACTGCCCGCCCCCCGCCCGGCGCTGCCCGGCGACCGCGACGCCGACGTGTGCGTCGTGGGCGCCGGAATGACCGGGCTGTGGACCGCCTACTACCTCAAGCAGGCCGACCCGTCGCTGCGGGTCACGGTCCTGGAAGCCGAATTCGCGGGCTTCGGAGCCTCCGGCCGCAACGGCGGCTGGGCCTCCGGCCTCATCCCCGGCGCCCGCGACCGGCTGGCCCGCGCTTACGGCCGCGGCGCCGTCCTCGACTGGCAGCGGGCCATGAACGAGGCCGTGGACGAGGTCATCGCCGTCGCCGCGCGCGAGGGCGTCGACGCCGACATCGTCAAGGGCGGCACCCTGCGCGTCGCCCGCACGCCCGCCCAGGCCACCCGGCTGCGGCACAAGATCGAGCAGGACCACGAGTGGGGTGTGCCGGAATCCGTCCTGCTCACCCCCGCGGAGTCCGCCCGGCACATCGCCATCGACGGGGTGACCGCCGGCGCGTACACCCCGCACTGTGCCCGGCTGCAGCCCGCCGCCCTGGTCCGGGGGCTCGCCGAGACGGTGGAACGGCTCGGCGTCACGATCTACGAGAAGTCCCCCGTCACCGCCATCGAGCCGGGCCGCGCGCTCACCGCACACGGCACGGTCCACGCCCCCGTGGTGCTCCGCGCGACCGAGGGCTTCACCGCCTCCCTCAAGGGGCTGCGGCGGGCCTGGCTCCCGATGAACAGCTCGATGATCGTCACCGAACCGCTGCCCGAAGAGATCTGGAAGGAGATCGGCTGGGAGGGCCGGGAGACCCTCGGCGACACCGCACACGGCCACATGTACGCTCAGCGCACCCCGGACGACCGGATCGCGATCGGCGGGCGCGGCGTGCCGTACCGCTTCGGCTCCCGCACCGACGACTCGGGCCGGGTCAGCGACCGTACGATCGGCCAGCTCACCCAGACCCTCCAGCGGATGCTGCCGCAGACCACCGGCGTCCGGGTCGACCACGCCTGGTGCGGGGTCCTCGCCGTACCCCGCGACTGGTCGGCCACCGTCGGCCTGGACCGGGCCACCGGCGTCGGCTGGGCGGGCGGCTACGTCGGCCACGGTGTCACCTCCACCAACCTGGCCGCCCGCACCCTCACCGACCTGGTGCTGAGGCGGGACACCCGGCTGACCCGGCTGCCCTGGACCGGGCACCGCCCGGGCACCTGGGAGCCGGAGCCGTTCCGCTGGCTCGGGGTGCGCGGACTGTACGTCGCCTACCGGCTGGCGGACCGGCACGAGGCGGGCGGCCGCACCCGTACCTCGCCCATCGCCACCGTCGCCGACCTCATCGCCCGCCGCCCCTGAGAGCCTGGCGACCCCGAGATCCTGGCGACCCAGAGACCCTGGCGGCCCTGAGATCCTGGAGTCCCGGTGCCCCGCCTCCCCGGGGGCCGCCGGGACGTCCCGGACATCCGCCCGCCACCGCGGGCACAGCGCAGGGAGGGAGCGGGCCGGATGGCATTGCTCACCGTCGCCGACGTACTGCGGCTGCCCGTGATCGCCGCGGGGCTGCCCCGGGTCATGGCCGGCGAGGACCGGCTGAACCGCCCCGTGCGATGGGTCCACGTCACCGAACTGCTGGACCCGGCGTCGTTCCTGGAGGGCGGCGAGCTGGTGCTCACCACCGGCATGCCCCAGCCCAACGATCCCACCCGGCTGCGCGGCTACGCCGACCAGCTCGCCGACGTCGGCGCGGCGGGGCTGGTCGTGGAGCTGGGCCGCCGCTACCAGCAGGTGCCCCCGGACCTGGTGGCCGCCTGCCGGGCCCGGGACCTGCCGCTGATCGTGCTCTCCCACGGCATCCGGTTCATCGAGGTCACCCAGACCGTCCACGCGCTGATCCTGGACGCCCAGGGCGAACTGCTGCGCCGCTCCCACCAGGTCCACGAACTCTTCACCGACCTGACCCTGCGCGGCGCCCGGCCCGAGGAGCTGGTCCAGGTCGCGGCCGACCTGATGGGACGGTCGGTGGTGCTGGAGAACCTGGTGCACCACGCCATGATCGTCTGCACGGCGGGCCCTCCCGGCGGCCAGATACTGGAGGCGTGGCAGCGCCGCTCCCGCGCCACGCCCACCCCCGACCACGCGGCGCCCAGCGGACCCGAGGGCTGGCTGGTGGCCACCGTCGAACACGACGGGCAGCGCTGGGGGCGCCTCGTCGCGCTGCCCGGCCAGACCGGCCCGGCCTCAGGGCCCGAGCACACCCTGATCCTCCGGCGCGCCGCCACCGCCCTCACCCTGGCCCGGATGACCGGCCACACCCAGTGGGACCGGCAGGCCCGCGCCTCGGCCCTGCTGGAGCTGCGGCACGCACAGCCCCTCGGCCGCACCGAGTCCCGCATCCGGGTCGAGGCCCTCGGCCTGCCGACCGTCGGCCACCTCTTCATCGCCCTGGCCATCGGCCACCGGGCCGACGCCGCCGACCGCGCCGACCTGGACAGCCGGGTCGGCGAGGACCTGCGCGGCGCCGGAATCCACGCCCTGGTCGGCAGGCTCTCCCCGGACCGCACCGGCGTCCTGCTCACCCTGCCGCTCGCCGCCGCGTGGCAGCCCGTCGTGGAGCGCATCGGCCGGGTCACCGAGGAGACGCTCGGCGAGGAAGCCGTCCTCGCGGTCGGCTCCGGCGTGACCGCGCTCGACCAGGTGGCGCGGTCGTTCCGGCAGGCCGAGGAGATCGCGGACGCCATCGGCCCGAGCACGCCCCGGCGGCCGTTCCACGTGTCCGCGGACCTCGGGCTGCCGGAACTGCTGTACACCCTGCGCGACGACGCCCGCGTCCAGAACTATGTGGAGCGGCAGCTGGGCCGGCTGATGCAGCACGACGAACGGCACGGCGGCGACCTGCTGGCCATCCTGCGCCAGTACCTCGACGCCGCGGGCAACAAATCGGTCGCCGCCAAACAGGCCGGACTGTCCCGGCAGGCCTTCTACCAGCGTCTGCACACCATCGAGCGGCTGGTCGGCGGCAACCTGGAGTCCGGCGCCGAGCGCTCGCGGCTCCACGTCGCCGTCATGGCCCTGGACACCCTGAACCCCGCGCCGCCTACGGCGTGGTGAGGACGCGGACCGGCTCTCCTCCGAGATAGGCGCGGATGTCCTCCACCGCGTCGCGGTAGTAGCCCTCGTAGTTGCGCCGGGTCACATAGCCCAGATGCGGGGTGCCGAGCAGATTCGGCAGCGTACGGAAAGGGTGCTCCGGACCCAGCGGCTCCTCGTCGAACACATCGACCCCCGCGCCCGCGATCCAGCCGCCCCGCAGGGCGTCCGCGAGCGCCGCCTGGTCCACGATGGCCGCGCGGGAGGTGTTCACGAGGTACGCCGTGGGACGCATCCGCCGCAGCTCCGGCTCCCCGAGCAGCCCCCGGGTGCGGTCGCCGAGCACCAGATGCACCGAGACCACATCGCTGGTCTCCAGCAACTCCTCCAGGGAGGAGACGAACCCGACGCCCTCCGCCGCCGCCCGCGTAGGTGTGAGGTTCTGGCTCCAGGCGGCCACGTCCATGCCGAACGCCTGGCCGATCCGCGCCACCTTGGTGCCGATCTTGCCCAGGCCCAGCAGGCCGAGCCGACGGCCGTGCAGATCCATGCCGACCGTGCTCTGCCACGGCCCGCCGTCCCGCAGCGCCGTGCTCTCCGTCACCAGGTGGCGGGCAAGACCGAGGATCAGCGCCCAGGTCAGCTCGACGGGCGGATCGGAGGAGCTGGCCGTGCCGCACACGGTGACCCCGTGCCGGGCGGCCGCCTCCAGATCGACGGACGCGTTGCGCATCCCGGTGGTGACGAGCAGCCTGAGCCGGGGCAGCCGGGCGAACAGCTCCGCGGGGAACGGGGTGCGCTCCCGCATGATGACCACGATCTCGCAGTCCCCGATCGCCTCGACCAGCGCCTCCCGGTCGGTGAAGTGGCGCTGGTGCGACACCACCTCCACCGCGTCCCGGACACCCGACCAGTCGGCCGAGGACAGGGCCACGTCCTGGAAGTCGTCGAGCACGGCGCAGCGCAGTTTCATCATTCCACCTCGGGCTCTTCCAACAGGTCCGTGAAGGTACGTTGTTTCTACCACCCACGGGGAAAGGGTCCTGGTGCGATACATCATCATCGGAGCGGGCGCGGTCGGCGGATCGATCGGCGCCCGGCTCCATCTCGCCGGTCACGACGTCGTCCTGGTGGCGCGCGGCGCGCACTACGACGCGCTGCGCGACCGCGGACTGCGCTTCACGGCGCCCGAGTCCACCCACGAGGTCCCGGCGCCCGCCGTCACCGGGCCCGAGGACGTCGAACTGGGCCCCGGCGATGTGCTCGTCCTCGCCGTGAAAACCCAGGACAGCGCGGCGGCGCTGGACGCCTGGGCGCCGCGCCCGGTCACCGGCGGCGGCACCGCGGGGGAGCGGCTGCCGCTGCTCTGCGCCCAGAACGGGGTGGAGAACGAGCGGTTGGCGCTGCGCCGCTTCCGCCGGGTCTACGGCGTCTGCGTCTGGATGCCCTCGACCTACCTGGAGCCGGGGCTGGTCGCCGCGCCGTGCGCCCCGTACACCGGGATCCTCAGCCTGGGCCGTTATCCGTCCGGAGACGATGACACCGTCCGGCGGGTGGCCGCGGACCTGGAGAAGTCCGTGTTCCTCGCGCCGGTCGTACCGGACGTGATGCGCTGGAAGTACGCCAAGCTCATCAACAACCTCGTCAACGCCGTCGAGGCGATCTGCGGACCGCTCACTTCGGGCGAGGCCCAGGCCCTCGGCGCCCGGGCGAAGGCCGAGGGGATCGCGGTCCTCGATGCCGCGGGCATCGCCCACGCCGACGCCGCCGAACAGGCCGCGCTCCGCTCGGGGAAGGTGGAGATACGGCCCGCCGACGGCGTCGAGCGCGGCGGCGGCTCCTCGTGGCAGAGCCTGACCCGGGGGACCGGCACGATCGAGGCGGACTACCTCAACGGCGAGATCGCGCTCCTCGCACGCGAACACGGCATCCCGGCCCCGGTCAACGAGACGCTGCAACGGATCGCGGGCACCTGCGCCCGGGAGCGCCGCGCACCGGGCAGCCTGACCCCCGAGGCGCTCACCGCCCTCATCGACGCCGCAGCGTCCCCCTCAACACCTCGGTGAATTGTGCCGGGTGCCACCGCCGCGACGATGGCGCCCGGGCCGCAGCCGAACACATCCGGGTGGTGTGGGGCGCGGTGTTTTTCGCGCCTGATGCGTCGTCATCACGACGCGCGCCACCACTCCTGCGGATGACACGGCCGGTCTGACAAGGGGGTTCGTGCCACGTGACTTCATGGAAAGTTGGCTGCTCCGTAGCCGTCAAGGCGGTCCAAGTTGTTTTGCGTGGTGGCACACAGGGCACCGCACACACCTAACAGCAGGCATAATCGCAGCAACGATGGGCGCAGACGCCCAGAAAGGGGACGAAGCGATGGCGAACGCGCTGAGTGCCGACAACAGTGTGGGCTCGACGATCGAGGCCCTGAAGGCAGAACTTCCGCAGCTGGAGAAGCAACAGGAGGCCCTCAAGGGTGATTTGGACGCCGTCACCCAGCGGCTGGAGGTGGTCAGCACCGCGCTGAGCAGCCTTCAGGCGCTGTCGGGAGCCGCCGCGCTCCCGCAGGCCGCCAACGGCGACATCGCGGAGGCGAAGCCGAAGCCGGTGTCCGAGGACACCGCCACCGCCGCGGACGCGGCCACCGAGGCCGAACCGAAGCCGGCCGCCGAGGCGGCCGCGGCGACCCGGACGCCCGCTGCCACGCGCAAGGCCGCCATCGGCCGGCAGCGCAGCAAGGCCAAGTCCACCGCGGGCGGCCGGACCGCGAAGACCGCCACCAAGGCCGCGGCCAAGAAGACCGCCGCCAAGAAGCCCGCCAAGAAGGCGGCGGCCAAGGACACCACCAAGGCCACCACCAAGGCCACCGCCAAGGCCACCACCAAGGCGGCCAAGGCCACCGACAAGAGCGCCCAGACGAGCGAGAAGGCCACCGCCAAGGCCCCCGAGAAGACGGCCAAGGCGGCGGGCACCTCCTCCGAGCGCTCCACCGGGCTCTCCGAGTCGGTGCTCGGCTGCCTGAAGAAGGCGGGCCGTCCGATGCGCGCGTCCGAGGTCAACGAGGCCCTGGGCCGCGACGAGACACGCACCAACGTGAACTCGGTGCGCAACACGCTGGAGCGGCTGCGCACGACGGAGCGGGCCAAGCGTTCCGGGCGTGGCCTGTACGAGGCCGCGGCCGCCAGCTGACCGCCGCTCTCCCGTCAGTGTGCCGCCACCTCATCGGTAGCGGGGGCGGAAGTGGCCTTTGGGGAGGGTGGACCCGGATGGGTCGGCGGCTGTGCAGGCGCCGAAGCTGCGGTCCACCCACTCCTTCTCCTTCACGAGGAAGTCACCGCGGCCAGCCGGGCGGCGACGTCGGCGGGGTCGGGGGCGAACAGCCGTCGGCCCGCGGCGATGCGGCGTTCGCGCGGCTCCGAGGGCGCGGTGAGCGCGTCGAGCAGGCGCAGCAGCTCCCATGAGTCCGCCGCGTGGTCCGTCAGGCCGAGGGCGGCCATCCGGCGGACCCCCTCGCCCCCATGGCCCGGGATGGGGCGATAGCCCACCACCGGGACTCCGGTGGCCAGTGCTTCCAACGCGGTCTGTCCGGCGGCGTTGTCCACCAGCGCCCGCGTGGCGGCCAGCAGTCCGGGCAGATCCGGTTCCCAGCCGAGGGCCATCACCCGCGGCCACCGGGACAGCCGGTGGCGCAGCCCTTCGTCCCGGCCGCACAGCGCCACCGGAAGATAACCCGCGGCGGACAGCAGCCGTGCGGTGGCCGTCAGCCGCGTACCGGCGCCCCAGGCCCCGGCGGACAGGGCCACCGGCGGTCGCCCGGGGGCGCGCGCGTCGAAGCGGCGCCGCCAGCCCGCCGCTCCGGGCGCCGGGGCGAGGAAGCGCTCCGCCACCAGCGGGCCGGTGGCCAGCGCTGGTCGGCCGAGGCTCTGCCGTACGCGTTCGGCGGCGTCCTCGGTGACGCACAGATGCAGATCGTTGCCCGGGTGCAGCCACTGGCGGTGCACCGCGAAGTCGGTGACCACCACCGCGCTCGGCACCGTCAGCGCCCCGCGGGCCCGCAGCCGGCCGGTGAGCTGGGCGGCGAGATGGAAGACGGGCACCACCGCGGCCGGCCGCAGCCGCTCGGTCAGCGCCAGCAGCCGGGCCTCGGCGAGCGCCGCCAGTGGCGCGGTGCCGGGCCGTGGCCCCCTGCCGGAGCTGGGACCGGGACCGGGGCCGGGCTGGAAGAACGCCCGGTAGATGCCCGCGTAGACCACTGGGGCCCGGCGCACCGCCGTCCGGTAGAAGGCACGCAGCCCCGGCCCGACCCCGGCGGGAAGCAGGTCCAGCACATCCACCCGGTCCGCCCGGTGTCCCGCGCGCTCCAGCCGGCGCACCAGCTCGGCGGCGACCGCGTCGTGCCCGGCCCCCATGCTCGCGCTCACCACGAGGAAACGCTGCGACGGCAGGCGCATGCTCACCTCCGATGGTGCGAGGCGCGGCCGCTCATGGCTCACTGGAGGTATCCGCTCCGCGTGCCGTCAAACCGCGCGCTCGACGGCCGGTGGTGTGCCGACGCCGCCGGCCGGCAGCGAGACAGGAAGGTGCCATGGCCCGCCCTCTGCCGGACGCACAGCCGCACGCCGCCGCCGCGCCCACCACGGCCGGTGCCACCGGGGGCGGGGTCGCGCTGGTGACCGGCGCGTCCTCGGGGATCGGCGCCGCCGTCGCGCACCGGTTCGCGGCGGGCGGCGGATGGCGGCTGCTGATCAGCGGCCGCCACCGGGAACGCCTGGACCGGGTGGCCGCGCGCACCTCGGCCGTCGCCCTCCCGGCCGATCTGGCCACCTCCGAGGGCGGCCGTGGCCTGGTCGAGGCCGCCTTCCGTACCGCCGGACGGGTGGATCTGCTCGTCGCGGGGGCGGGCATCGGCTGGGCGGGCCCCTTCAGCGCGATGCCGCCCGCCGCCATCGACCGTGTGGTGGGCGTCGATCTGCTCGCCACCATGCGGCTGGTGCGCATGGTCCTGCCGCACATGCTGGCCGAGCGGCAGGGCCACATCGTGCTCATCGGATCGGTCGCGGGCAGCGTCGGGGTGCGGGGCGAGGCGGTGTACTCCGCGGCCAAGGCGGCGCTCGGTGTCTTCGCCGACGCCCTGCGCCACGAGGTGCGCCGGGGTGGCGTACGCGTCACCCATGTGGTCCCCGGTGTGGTGGACACCCCGTTCTTCGCCCGCCGCGGCGCCCCGTACACCCGCCGGATACCGCGCCCGCTGCCGCCCGAGCGGGTCGCCGACGCCGTGTGGGACGCCGTCGCGCGCGGCCGGGACGAGGTGTACGTACCGGCCTGGCTGCGGCTGCCCGCGCTGGTGCGCGGCGCGGCCCCGGGGCTGTACCACCGGCTGGCCGCCCGCTTCGGGTGAGGGTGGGGCGACGTGGGCGTCCTGACCGTCCTCCTCGCGCTGCTGTCCGCCCTGGGCAACGGCGCCGCCTCCGTCCTGCAGCGGCGCGCCGCGATGGACCAGGCGCGGGAGCTTCCGGGGGCCGGCGGCGGCGGGGTGGGGCAGGCGCTGCGGCATCTGCCGCGGCTGCTGCGGCGCCCGTACTGGCTGGCCGGGGGCGCGGCGATGGTGGTGTCGGCGGTGGCCCAGGTGGGGGCGCTGGCGGTGGGGCGGCTCTCCGTCGTACAGCCGCTGCTGGTCAGTGAGCTGCTGTTCACCCTGGTGGTGGGGAGCCTGGTGTTCCACCGGCGGCCGGGCGGCCGGACCTGGCTGGCGTTCGTGATGCTCGCCGCCGGGCTCGCGCTCTTCCTCGTCGCGGCCGACCCCTCGCACGGCCGCGCGACGTCCCGCAACGGGCTGTGGCTGCCCACCGGGGTGGTGCTGGCGCTCGTCGTGGGGGGCCTGGTCCTGGTGGCGCGGGCGCTGCGGGGCGCGGCGCGGGCCGCGGCGCTCGGCTGTGCGACGGCCGTCGGCTTCGCGTGCACGGCGGCCCTCATCAAGGAGTTCACCGGGCGCTTCGGCGGGGGAGCGGCCGCGGTGTTCACCGGCTGGCCGCTGTACGCGGTGTGCCTCGTGGGGCTGCTCAGCTTCCTGCTGCTCCAGGTCACCCTGCGCGCGGGCACCCTGGCCGCCTCCCAGCCCGCCCTGACCCTCGGGGACGCGCTGGTGAGCATCGCGCTGGGCTGGGTGCTGTTCGGCGAACGCGTCGAACTGGGCCTGCGCCTGCTGCCCGAGGCGGTCGGCATCGCCTTGATGGCGGCCGGGATCGTCGGCCTCGCCCGATCGCCCGCCCTGGCCGAGGGCTGGGACGCGGACACCACCGGCGCGGCGGCGTGGCCGACCGTACGCCGGGTCCCGGGCGGCGGGAGCCCGCCATGACCGCCGGACGGCGCACCGGTGTGCCGGCCCGGAACGCGGCGTTGCTGGCCGCGGCCGCGCACCTGGTCCCGGCCGGCACCTGGCTGCCGTGGCCCCGGCGCGTCCTCTTTCCCGCCCTGGCCGGGCGGGGCCGGTCCGACCACATCGCCCTCACCTTCGACGACGGCCCCGACCCGCACTCCACCCCGCGCTTCCTGGACGCCCTGGACGAGCTCGCGGTGACCGCAACGTTCTTCGTGCTGGGCGAGAGCGTGGCGCGCTATCCCCGCACGACCCGCGAGATCGCGCTCCGCGGCCATGAACTCGCCGTCCACGGCTGGACCCACGACCGCCCCTGGCTGCCGAGGCCGGTCCGGGACGTCTCCGAGGTCAGCCGCGCCGCCCGGGCGGTACGGATGACGACCGGCGCCGTACCGCTGTGGTACCGGCCCCCGTACGGCGTCCTGACCGGTGGCCGCTGGCTCGCGGCCGTACGCGCGGGGCTGCGGCCCGTCCTGTGGTCGGCCTGGGGGCGCGACTGGTCCCCGAACGCCACCCCGGCCTCGGTGCTGGCCACCCTCCGGGGCGGCCTCCGGGGCGGCGCCACGGTCCTGCTGCACGACTCCGACCGGGCGAGCGCCCCCGGCTGCTGGCGCGTCACCCTGGCGGCCCTGCCGCACCTGATCACCGCGTGCCGCGCCGCGGGGCTCGAGGTGGGCCCGCTGGCCGCCCACGGAGTGGCCCAACTCCCGGCAGCGCCGAAGTGAACCCGGGAAATACGAAGCATTAATTCCGCACCTTGAACCTAGTGAATTCCTGCTTTCTCATCGGCCCGCACAACCTCGTGCGCATTTTGTCCGTCAAACCGATCGCAGCGCCGCACACACCGACCCCGCCAGACCAATTTCCCCGGACAAGTAATTGACGTGATGCAGAAACTCGATATCGGCAGGCCCCTCCGGGAACAGGCCGCATTACCGCGACCCACCACTGTGCGGCGCCCGCGCATGCGTACCCGGGCCGCCGCCCTCGCCTCCCTCCTCACCCTGGCGGCGCTCTGCCTCGGGGACGCCGTGGCCGGGGGCTATCCGTTCGGACCGCGCACCCGTGCCGTCAACGACCTGGGCAATCAGTTCATCCCGTTCCACGCCCAGCTGCGCGACCTGCTGTACGGCCGCGGCGACGGCGGGCTGTTCCTCAACTGGCACTCCGGCTTCGGCGCCTCTCTCCTGCCCGACCTCGGCACCTACGTCAGCAGCCCGTTCGCGCTGCTCGTCGCCGTCTTCCCGCGCGACGAGATCGACCTGGCGGTGTACGTCATCACCCTGCTGAAGACGGCCACGGCGGGCGCGGTGATGGCCGTGCTGCTGCTGCGGCTCCAGCCGGGGCGCTGGTGGGCCGCGGGGGCGCTGGGGGCGTCGTACGCGCTGTGCGGCTGGTCCGTGGCGGAGGCCTCGTACAACCCGATGTGGCTGGACGGGCTCATCGCGCTGCCCCTGCTGTGCCTGGCCGGCGAACAGGTGCTGGCCGGGCGGCGGTTCGTCACGGCCACGCTGGTCGTCGCCGTCGTCTGGATCGCCAACTTCTACACCGCGTACATGGCCACCCTCGGCGCCGCGCTGATCCTGCTCACCCGGGCCCTGATCAGCCGCATACCGCTGGGGATCCGCCCCCTGGCCCGGCTGACGGCGGTCTGCGGGCTCGGTGTGGGGCTCGCCGCGCCGCTCGTCTGCGTCGTCTACTTCGGCACCCGGCACGCCTATCCGGGCCGGGAGGCGCAGTTCACGCCCAAGCCCTGGACGGACGTCTTCGCCCGGATGCTGCCCGGCACGTACGACTTCAGCAGCCCGGCCCTGTACGTCGACACCGTGGCGCTGCTGCTCGCCCTGACGCTGCCGTTCAACCCGGCGGTGCCCCGGCGGCTGCGCGCGGGCTGGACCCTGCTGGTGGCGGCGATGGCGCTGTCCATGCGGTGGGCGCCCACCCAGCTGGCTTGGCACGCCTTCGCCGTGCCCAACGGCAGCCAGTACCGGCAGGGTTTCGTGCTGTGCGGGCTGCTGGTGATCGCCGCCTGGCTCTCCTGCGCGCACGGCGTGCCGACCCCGCGGGCCCTGCTGCCCGCGGGCGGGCTGCTGGCGCTGATCGCGGTGTCGGCGCGCTCCGGCGCGCAGATCCACTGGTGGACGTATCCGCTGCTGCTCGCCGGGGTCGCCGCCGTGGCGGCCGCCGTGGCGCTGCACGGCCTCGCCGCCCGGCTCGGCCGACCGCTTCCGGCCGTGCTCGCCGTCGTCGTGCTCATCGGCGCACAAGTGGGCCAGTCCGCGGCCACCATGGCCGTCGCCGACCGGCTCCGGCTGCGCCACTTCGACGACTACGCGCCCTGGGGCGAGCGCCAGGAGCGCCAGCGGAAGGTGATCGCCGACGCGGACGGCTGGCCCCGCTACCGCACCGAACCGGGCCGCGAGCAGACCGTCAACAACGACCCGCTGATGGTCGGCGGGCAGGGTGCGGGGTACTACAGCAGCCTCACCTCCGATGTGCTCAGCCGCACGCTCACCGCCCTCGGCGGCGGCACCACCTCACGCGGCCGCGCGGTGCAGAGCCTGGACAACCCGGTCACCGACGCGATCTTCTCGGTCGGCGCGCGGGTGCGCTCCTCGGCCGACCCGCACCAGGACACGTACGCCGCCCGGCCCACCACGGTCACCGTCGACCGGGAGAAGGCGCCGCCCCTGGTCACCGTCCGGCCCGCCGCCGGGACCGCGCCTGGTTACGGCGCCTCGCCCTTCCGCAACCAGGAACTCCTGCTCGGTGCCCGGGTGTACACGCTGCCACGCGGCATCGCGGTGCGCGGTACGGACGGCAGGCCCGCCGGGCGCAGCCCCGCCCACGGCTACCGGCTGCCCGCCTCCCCGCGCGCGGCCCGGCTCACCGCCACCTGCCCGGGCGGCAGCGAGGTCTTCCTGTGGGCCCCGCACTACTGGGGCAACGCCCTGATGCGCGGCCCCCGGCGGCCCCCGTCCGGGTTCCGCGGCGACTGGCCGGTCACCAAGCTCGCGGCCATGCAGCCGCTGGGCCCGGCCCCGCGCTCCGGCCGGGTGGAGGTGTCGCTGACCGCCCGCAAGAACAGCGTGATCCCGCGCGACGCCATCGGCTGCCTGGACACCGCGAGGCTGCGCGCCGCCGTCGACCGGCTGACGGCCCGCGGCGCCACCGGCGTACGGGTCTCCGGCAGCTCCCTGAGCGCCGAACTGCCGCCCGGCTCCCGGGGCCTGGCCGTGATCGCCGCCCCGCGCATCGCGGGCTGGCGGTGCGCGGCGGGCGACGGCCCGGACCGGCCCGCCGCCACCTACCTCGGACTCGTCGCTGTGCCCCTCGACGGCGGCGCCACCTCGGTCAGCTGCACCTTCCGCCCGCCCGGGCTGCGGGTCGGAGGCGCCGTGGGAGCCGCCGCGCTGCTCGCCCTGACCACCGTCGCCACGCTTCGGGCGCTGCGCGCCCGCCGTCGCGGGGAGGCCCGCCATGTCCACCACTGACGCCCGCACTTCCACCGACGCACGCACCTTCATCCCGGGGGAATCCATGCTCATTTCCATCGTCGTTCCCTGCTACAACGAAGAAGCCGTCATCGCTCGTTTTCATGACCACGTCGTAAAAGAGGCGGCGTTACTGGGTCATGAATGCGAATTCGTCTATGTGGACGACGGAAGTGCCGACCGCACCCTTTTCCTGCTGAAAGAGCTGGCCACCACCGACCCCCGGGTCCGCTACGTCTCCTTCAGCCGCAACTTCGGCAAGGAGGCGGCCATGCTCGCCGGACTGCGCTACGCCTCGGGGGACGCCGTCGTGATCATGGACGCGGATCTCCAGCATCCGCCGGAACTCATCGGCCGCATGGTGGAACTCCACGCCCAGGGACATGACCAGGTGATCGCCAAGCGCACCCGGGACGGCGACCGGGTCACCCGCGTCCTCACCGCCCGCGCCTACTACCGCCTCATCAACCGCCTGGTCGACGTGGAACTCGTCGACGGCGTGGGCGACTTCCGGCTGCTGTCCCGGCGCGCGGCGGACGCCGTCCTGAGCCTCGCCGAGTACAACCGCTTCTCCAAGGGGCTCTTCGCCTGGGTGGGCTTCCCGAGCGTCACCTTCGAGTACGAGAACGCCGTACGCGAGGAGGGCCGCAGCAAGTGGACCTTCGGCAAGCTCCTGAACTACGGGGCCGATGGGCTGATCTCCTTCAACAACAAGCCGCTGCGGGCCGCCGTCTACCTCGGGCTGCTGCTGCTCGCGGTGGCCTCGCTGTACGCCGCGTGGATCGTGGGGAGCGCGGTGGTCAACGGGGTCGACACCCCCGGCTATGTCACCCTCATCGTGATCATCACGGCGCTGGCCGGGGTGCAGATGGTGATGGTCGGCGTCATCGGCGAGTACATCGGCCGCATCTACTACGAGGTCAAGCGGCGCCCGCACTTCCTGGTGCAGTCCACCAACGCGGTCCCGGCGGACCGGCTGGAGGAGCTGGTCCGGTGAGACACGGCCCCCTCGTCGGGCAGGTGGCCCGCTTCGGCCTGGTGGGCGTGGCCAACACCGGTACGTACTACGTCCTGTACCTGGGCCTGCTGGGCCCGCTGCCCTATCTGGCCGCCCACATCGCCGCGTTCGCCCTCAGCACGGTCGGCTCGTTCTTCCTCACCTGCCGGTTCACCTACCGGGTGCGGCCGACGTGGCGCGCCTTCTTCCTCTTCCCGCTGTCCACGGCCGCCAACTTCGTGATCACGACGGGCGGGATGTACGTCCTCGTCGACCTCGCGCACCTGGGGGACCGCACGGCCCCGCTGATCGCTGCGGCGGCGGCCGTACCAGTCACCTTCGCCGTCTCGCGGACGATCATGCTGAGGCCGCGCACTCCCTGACCGGCCCCACGGGGTCACCAGGGGGCTGTGCCGGTCACAGCCCGGTGCGCAGCCTGATCAGCGTGCCGTCCGCGTCCGTCTGCATCTGGACGACATCGCACAGCATACGGACGCCCCACAGCCCGAACCCGGTGTCCGACCCCTCCGGCGGGGTGAAGCCCCAGAGGGCGTCCGGGTACCAGTGGCCGGGTCCGGCGATCTCGCAGACCAGATCGCCGTCCTGGGCCCACACCCGCAGCTCCGCCGGGGCACTGCCATGGTGCAGGGCGGTGCTCGCCACCTCGGTGACGGCGGTGACCATGTTGCGCAGGGCCTCCTGGCCCATGCCGTGCCGTCCGGCCCGCTCGGCGATGAAGACACGTACGGCCTCGAGGTCGGCCGTGTTCACCGGCAGCCGGTCGGCCACCGCCGGAACGGGCGGCAGCGCCCGGCGGTCGCAGGTGGCGCTGAACGGGCCGGGGGCCAGGTATTCCAGGCTCTGCTCCGGCCCCTGACCGTCGATGATCTCGGGGTGGGTCCGGCGCGCGTACGTCAGGATCTCGGGGTGCAGCACCCGGCGGTCGTAACAGCAGATGGCGCGGGCACCGGAGTGGGCGAACGCCGCGTTCACGATCGACTCGTAGCGCGCCCACTCCACGACCTCCAGCGGAGTGCGGCCCTGCCACACCGGCTCGGCTATCACCCGGACCCGGCGCGGCGACTCGGCCTTCACGAACGAGTCGTACGCGGCGATGGTCTTCACCGGGTGCTGGTACCAGCTGAGCGCGTCCTCGAACTGCACCGCCGGGGCGTCCTGGCCGAGGGCGTCCCGCAGCGCCGCGATGTTCGACTTGGCTGCCACCACGGCCACCGCGTCGTCGGCCTCCAGCCCCTCCCGCAGGAACGGCACGCAGATGTCGACCACTTCCCCCTCGTCGCGGTAGAGGAACCCACGGTGCTCCATGGACTCATGTTGGTCCGCGACGGAGCTGCTCGGGCTGGTCATGGGGGCCTCCCTCGGGCCGGGCGGGGCATCACGCGGGTGTCCGTCCCCGGTCCCGTGGATCCGGACGGCACAGCGCGCAGTCTGCCATCCCCGAAGGCCACCTCGCAGCCGGATCATCGGGCGGTGAGGAAATCCCCCGATGCCGTCCGTGGACGTGTTCCTGACGGTGAATTAGCATCGCTGAGCGTGACAGAGGTCAAGAGCATCACCGCAAATGGACTCGAATTCGGCTATCTCGAAGCGGGCCCGGTGGACGCCCCGCTGGCGCTCTGCCTGCATGGCTTCCCCGACACCGCACACTCCTGGCGCCACCTGCTGCCCGCTCTCGCGGACGCGGGCTACCACGCCGTCGCCCCCTTCATGCGGGGCTACGCACCCACCCGCATACCCGCAGACGGCGCCTACCAGGCGGGCGCGATAGCCTCCGACGCCAACGCCCTGCACGAGGCATTCGGCGCCGACGGCGACGCGGTGCTCATCGGCCACGACTGGGGCGCCATCGCCGCCTACGGCGCCACCGCCCACGCCCCCGAGCGCTGGCGGCGCGCGGTGACGATGTCCGTGCCCCCGCTGGGCGGCGTGCTGGCCGACTTCTTCAATTTCGACTACGGCCAGTTCAAGCGCTCCTTCTACATCTTCCTGTTCCAGACCCCGCTGGCCGAGGCGGGCGCCGCGGCCCATGACATGGCGCTCATCGACGGTCTGTGGCGCGACTGGTCGCCCGGCTACCACGACTCCGCGCAGGACATCGCCTACGTCAAGGAGAGCCTGAAGGACCCCGCCCACCTTGCCGCCGCGCTCGGCTACTACAAGGCGCTGTTCGACCCGACCCGCCAGGTGGCGGCGTACGCGGCGGAGCAGGAGGCGATCACCGCCACCGGTGAGCGGCCGATCCTCTTCCTCCACGGGACCGACGACGGCTGCATCGGCTCCGACGTGATCCACAGCGCCAAGGACCACCTCCCGGCGGGTTCCCGGATCGAAATCGTCGACGGCGCGGGCCACTTCCTGCACCTGGAGCAGCCCGAGCGGATCAACCGCGAGGTGCTGACCTGGCTCGCCGAATGACCCGCTTCCTCGCGCCCCGGTAGACCCGGCACATCCCGTACGTCCCGCACGCCCCGGCCGGTATAGCGCGGTCGCATACCGCTTTACCGCCGCTATACCGCCGGTAATCCGCCCTCCCCGATGCTGGACGCATCGCCAAGCCCCGCCGGTAGAGATGCGTCTGGAGAGGGCCAGTGAACGTCGACCAGCAGCAGCAACCGCACACCGAGGCCGAACCCCTCTACGCCTGGAGCACCTATCAGGTCTCCGGCGGGGTGGAGGGCTCCGGCCCGAGCGGTACCTGCCGGGCGGAACGGACCGCGCGCGCCTGCCTCGAAGCGGCGCTCCATGCCGCGGTGGTCCACTCCCACGCGTATTCCTGGGGCCAGCTCAGCCGGGTGTCCGCGGATGTCGACCTGCCGTTCCACCTCTGGTCGCGGGCCCCCGTCGCCTGGGCGGAACCCGGGCCCAGTGACACGGTCACCTGGCGTCCCGGCCCGGCACCGCATCCGCGGTGACGGTGACGGACACGGCAAGCGGCAGGGCGACGCAGGCTCAAGGGCAGGGGATTCTCGGATGAACAGCAGCGGGCCCGGCATCGGGCTCACCACGGTGGAGTGGCAGCCGGCCGACCACGGTCGCCACTCCGGCCGGCAGGCCAACCCGGCGCGGGTCTACAACTACCTCGTCGGCGGCAAGGACAACTACCTCGCCGACTACGAGCAGGCCCAGAGCTTTCTGCGGATCGCGCCGGAGATCCGGGACACCGCCCTGTCCAACCGGCGTTTTCTGCAGCGGGCGATGGCCGAGCTGGCCGACGCCGGGATCAGCCAGTTCCTGGACATCGGCTCGGGCCTGCCCACGACCCCGAACGTGCACGAGATCGCCCAGGCCGTGAATCCCCGGGCCCGCGTGGTCTACGTCGACAACGACCCCATCGTGGCCAGCCACGGACAGGCCCGGCTGGCGGTCCCCGGCACCACGATGATCGATGGCGATCTGCGCGAGCCCGAGAAGATCCTGGCCCATGACGAGGTGTGCCGGCTGCTCGACCCCGGGCAGCCGGTGGGGATCGTGCTCACCTTCATCCTCGACTACCTCGAGGACAAGGACGATCCGTACGGCGTCGTCGCCCGGCTCATGGAGTGGGCCGCCCCCGGCAGCTGTCTGATCCTGTCCCATGTCACCGGCGACTTCACCGACGAGACGCCCGAGGACCGGGACTGGGCCCCGCTCAGCGTCAGCCCGGTGACCGCGGCCCCGCGCGACTACGACGGAATCAAGGGCTTCTTCCGCGGGCTCGACCTGCTCGAACCGGGCCTGGTGCAGCTGGCCGCCTGGCGCCCGGGCATCGGCGCCGAGCACGACCCGAGCCGGGTGTGGGCCTACGGCGGGGTGGCCCGCAAGCCGTAACCACCGGGCGTACGCCCCCGGCCCCGCCTCAGTGCGGGCCGGGGCCGATCTGCAGCGTCATACAGGCGGGGAAGAGCCCGCTCCAGGTGTGCCCGCGCCAGCTCTCGTACATACCCGGCCGCTGCCACACCGGCAGCGCCTCGTCCAGGTGCGCCCGGCCCTCGGGGAACTTCCCCTGCTCCATGTACGTGATGCCGATCTCGTACATCGCGAAGCCCTGATGGTGGACGTCGCCGGTCCGCCGGGCCTTCTCCAGGCTCTCCTTGAAGTACGTCAGGGCGTCCTCGGGGCGGCCGAGACCGCGGTGGGCGCGGCCGAGGTTGCCCAGGCCGATCACCTCGGCCGCCAGGTCCCCGGTGTCCCGGGCCAGGGCGAGCTGACGCCGCTGCACCTCGATGGCCTCCTCGAACCGGCCCAGTTCGGTCAGCGCGTCCGCCAGGTTGCACAGCGACCGCTGCTCGCCCCGCTGATGGCCGATGGCGCGCCAGATCTCCAGCGCCGACCCCAGGGTGGTCCGCATCTCCTCGTAACTGTGCCGCAGCCAGTGCGCGCCCGCGAGGTGGTCAAGCGCCCACGCCAGACTCTCCAGGTCGCCCAGCCGCCGGGCGGCCCCGATCGCCAGCTCGTTGACCGTCTGCAGATCCTGGGCGTGCGCCCGTGGATACAGGAACCACTGCAGGGCCTGGGCCAGCTGGATCCCGAGCCGGGCGAGCGCGTCGGACTGGGTGACGGCGTGCGCGACGGCGGCCAGCAGATTGCCCGACTCGGCTTTCAGCCACGCCTCCGCCTCGTTGCGGTCCCGCAGCGGGACCACGGCGCCCTCGACCGGATGGCGGGGCCAGGGCCGGTGCGGGTCGAGCAGGGTGACCGCCCGCTGGGTGGTGGCCACGTAAGCCGACATCGCCCGCTCCAGCGCCGCTGCGGGCTCGGCCTCCGGCTCCTCCCGCTCGGCCCGCTCCGAGGCGAACAGCCGGAGCAGATCGTGCATGTGGTACCGGACGGAGTCCGGGCTCTCCAGCAGCTGCGCGTCGACCAGCCGCTCCAGCGCGTTCTCGGTGCGGTCGGCGGGATGGTCCAGCAGCGCGGCCGCCACCGGCAGGCTCACGTCCTGCCCGGGCACCGTGCTGAGCAGCCGGAAGGCCCGTACCGCGTCCGCGTCGTCGGAGCGCCCGCCGAGCCGGAACGCGTCGTAGCTCACCTCGAAGCTGGTGCGTACGGCCAGGTCACCGAAGCGCAGCTCGTCCAGCCGGCCGCGGGCGTCGGCCAGCTTGGACACCAGGGTGCGCAGCGGCCAGGCGGGGCGGGCGGCCAGCCGGGCGCCCGCGATCCGCAGCGCCAGCGGCAGACGGCCGCACAGCCGGGTGATGGCCTCGGCCTCCTCGCGCTCGGCCCGCACCCGCTCCACCCCGACGATCCGTTCCAGCAGCGCCACGGCCTGGTCGTGCGGGAGGACGTCCAGATGCAGATGGGTGGCGCCCTCCAGGGTGGTCAGCATCTCCCGGCTGGTGACCAGCGCGGCGCAGTCGGGCCCGGCGGGCAGCAGCGGACGGACCTGGTCCACGCAGGCGGCGTTGTCGAGGATGACCAGCATCCGCCGCCCCGCCACCAGCGAGCGGAACTGGGCCGACGCCTCGTCGGTGTCGCCCGGCACGCTCGACCCGTCCACGCCCAGGGCGCGCAGGAACCGCCCGAGCACCTCGGCCGGTTCGAGGGCCGAGAGCCCGGCGGTGGTGCCGTGCAGATCGACGTAGAGCTGGCCGTCCGGGAACCGGTCGGCGAGCTGATGCGCGGCGTGGATGGCCAGCGTGGACTTGCCCACGCCGCCGGTGCCGTCGATGGCCGCGATCACCACGGGGCGCCCGGCCCCGCCGCTGTCGCCGTCCCCTTCGCTCTCCGCACCCAGATCGCTTTGATCGCGTTGGTCCAGGAGGGCCCGGATCACCGCCACCTCGCCGTGGCGGCCGGTGAAAGCCTGGCTGGCGGGCGGCAGTTGGCGAGGGCCCCGGGCGGCCGCGCGCGGCGCCGGAGTGGCGGGCCGCTCCTCCTTGCGGGGGGCCGGCGGCGCCAGCAGGGAGGCGTCGGCGGTGAGGATCCGCTGCTGGAGCCGCTGCAGCGGCGGGATCGGCTCGACCCCGAGGTCCTCGGCCAGCAGCCGGTGCAGATCGCGGTAGGCGGCCAGGGCGTCGGCCTGCCGCCCGGAGCGGTAGAGGGCCAGCATCAACCGGCCGCGCAGCCGCTCGCGGTACGGATGCTCGGCGGTCAGCGCCTCCAGCTCGCCCAGGACATCGGCGTGCCGGCCACAGCGCAGATCGGCGTCGATACGGGCGTCCACGGCCTGCAGCCGGAGTTCGCCGAGCCGGGTGGTCTCCGCCTCCACGGACGGGGTCGCGGGCACGTCAGCGAACGGCGTGCCCCGCCACAGCACCAGCGCCTCGCGCAGCCGCTCGGCGGCGTCCTCGGGGTGCTCGGCCTCCCGGTCGAGACCGCGCCGCCCCTCCTCGACCAGCTGCTCGAACCGGTGCGCGTCGAAGTCGGCCGCCTCCACCGCCAGCCGGTAGCCGTGCGCCTTGTAGCCCTGCTTGTCGGTGATCAGGGCGCCGCCGGACGCGTCGCCCAGGCTCTGCCGCAGCCGGGAGACATACGTCTGCAGCAGCTTGGCCGCGCTCTGCGGCGCCTGGCCCTCGCCCCACAGCTCGTCCAGGAGCCGTTCGGCCGGGACGGTCCGGTTGGCGTGGCACAGCAGCACCGCGAGCAGCATCCGCCACTTCGCCGGGCCGAGGGACGTCCAGCCGTCCCCGTCCCACAGCTCGAGCGCCCCAAGGACCCGGTATCGCACCCGTAACCTCCGAGGCCCCCTGCCACAGCCCGGCCTCTGTCTCATCGGCCGTGAAGACCGTCAACTCGTTGCCCCGGTAACGGTATACCTCAGCTTTGGCCATGGCCGCGCCGATATCCCCGCATCCTGATCAGTCCCGAGCAGCGGGGCATCATTCCCGGTCGGCGGGGCACACGGGCCGTTGGGCCCCGCCGACCGGAACGGCCCGGACCGGACCGGGTCAGAACGGTCGGTCGCCCTCGATGGCCACGCGCTCGGCCACCCGCGGGTGCGGCGCGTAGTCGTTCACCGCGTAGTGCTGGGTGGCGCGGTTGTCCCAGAACGCCACGTCGCCGGGCTGCCACCGGAAGCGCACCTGGTACTCCGGGACCTGCGCCTGACGGCACAGATACGCCAGCAGCCGGTCGCTCTCCTCCCGGTCCATGCCGGTGATCCGGGTGGTGAAGGAGGTGTTCACGAAGAGCATCCGCCGCCCGGTCTCCGGGTGGGTGCGCACCACCGGGTGCTCGACGGGCGGGAACACGTCCTGGAACGGAGCCAGCCGCTCCGGGCCGTAGAAGCGGGAGAAGCCGGGGATGAAGTCGTGCACGGCCGTGGCGCGGTCGATACGGTCCCGCACCTCCCGGGGCAGGTTGTCGTACGCGGCGGCCATGTCCGCCCACATGGTGTCCCCGCCGACGGGCGGGACCTCGCGCAGCTGGAGCACGGCGCCGAGCGCGGGCCGCTCCCGGAACGTGACATCGGCGTGCCACACGTTCTCGAAGGTGGGGGTGGCGCCCTCGCTCTTGTCGAAGCGGGCCACGTCCTCGCTCGATCCGGCGGCGAGCAGGGGATTGGTCTCCAGCTCCCCCCAGTTGCGGGCGAGGTCGCGCTGCTGGGCGGAGGTGAGGTGCGCGCCGCGGAAGAAGAGCACCTTCCACTCCAGCAGTGCGCGGTTCAGCTCCTCGCGCAGCCCCGCGTCCAGCGGCCTGGAGAGGTCGGCCCCGCGGATCTCGGCCCCGATGGTGCGCCCCTGGGGCACCAGCTCGAAGCGCTCGTACGGGCGCTCCCGCCATCCCTCGGGCAGCCGGCGCAGCGTACGCGGCCCCTCGTACAGACCGCCCGGGGGAATGCGCGCGTCGCGCAGCACCGGCGGGTTCGGCGGGGTGTCGATGACGGTCATGGTGTTCTCCTCATGCGTGACGCGGCGGCAGGGCAAGGCCGCTGGGACGGATGGCAGAGATGCCCTCGCGCCGCGCACGGGGAGACCCGTCGGGATGCGGTGCGGATGTCGCGGACGTGCGCTCGGTGTCGTCCGTGGTGCCCGGTTGGGTCCGGTCGAGTCCGGGAGCGATCCGGAGGATCAGGTGGCGGACCAGGCGCGGGCCTGGCGGCACGGGACGGTTGTCGCGAGGGCCGGGGAAGGCCGGCTAGAGGCCCGAGCGCTCACAGCCGGTCCGATCCGGGGCGCGAAGGGGTCCCGTCGTGTCGAACCGGTTCCTGATCATGGCGTCAATTCTGGGATCCGCCGCTGACCGCTGTCAATGGCCCGTCTCACTCTCGGAGACGGCCCGGCAGATCGCGATCCCGCCGGGCGCCGACACCGTCTCCAGGCCGGACGACGCCCCCACGGTGTGACCCGGCCCCGCCTACGGGGGCGCGGCCGGGTCGCCCACCATGCGGCGGGCGCGCTCCATCAGGGCGGGGCAGGCGCGCGCGACCAGAGCGCGCCCGGCGGGCCCGCTCGGGCCGCCCGCCCGCCAGGCGAACACCAGCCGCCCGCGCATCGCCGGCCGGGTGATCCGTACCGTCCGCAGCCGGTCCGCCCGCGCCTCGGCGAACGAACCGGGCAGGATCGCCGCGCCCAGTCCGCGCTCGGCGAGCTGGGCGAGCACCTCCGGATCGCTCGCCTCGAAGGCGATGTGCGGCGCGAATCCGGCGGCCGCGCACGCCTCGTCGAGCCGGGTGCGCAGCCCCGTACCGGGCGGCAGGCTGATCAGGGGCCGC
The DNA here is from genome assembly GCF_042958345.1 of Streptomyces sp. NPDC007983. Lineage (NCBI taxonomy): Bacteria > Bacillati > Actinomycetota > Actinomycetes > Kitasatosporales > Streptomycetaceae > Streptomyces > Streptomyces sp. NPDC007983. The sequence continues at coordinate 214,725 of NZ_JBIBJI010000011.1, read as the reverse complement.
CCGCGCAGGGTGTCCAGCGAGATGGCGGAGTGGACGGCCAGCTCATGGTCGTGACCGACCGCAGCGACGATCGGCTGGTCGGTGAGCACCTGCATCTCGATCCCGGGCGGCGTCTCCCTGCCGACGCTGACGATCGCGGCGTCGAGCCGCCCCGTGCGCAAGCCCTCGAGGAGCTGGTCCGAGTTGGCCTCGGACAAGGTGATCTCCACCGCCGGATGCGCGTCGTGGAACTCCGCCAGCAGGTCCGGCAGGTCGGCGGTGTGCGAGGTCACCGTCCCCACTGCCACCTGCCCCCGGAGCAGCCCGGTCAGTTCGTCCACGGCCTGCCGCGCACCCTCCACCGCGGCGAGCGCCGCCCGCGCGTACGGCAGGACGGCCTCGCCCGCCTCGGTCAGCCGCACCGAGCGGCCCGAGCGGTCCAGCAGTTCCTGGCCCAGTTCCCGCTCCAGCCGCCGGATCTGGGCGCTCACCCCGGGCTGGGCCACATGCTCCCGCTCCGCGGCCCGGGTGAAGTTCCGCTCCTCGGCCACCGCGACGAAGTAGGCGAGCTGACGCAATTCCATAAGCGTTCATTCTAGCGGCCAGACTCACCATCTCTTGGACTTCTGGACCGGGCGGCCGGAGAGTGGAGGCAGGAAGACAGAGCACGGAAGACCGGACACAGGAGGATCCGACATGACCGGGACGACCCGCGAACGCGCCACCACCCCCGAGGACCTGACCCGGCTGTTCGTCGAGCGCGCCAACGCGAACGATGCCGAGGGCATGGCCGAGCTGTACGCACCCGACGCGGTACTCGCGTACCCGCCGGGATCCGTGACCGTCGGCCGGGAGGCCATCCGCGCGGTGTGCCAGGCCCTGCTCGACCACACGACCGAGCCCTTCCGGCCGGAGGAGCCGCTGCCCACCGTTCGCTACGGCGACCTCGCCCTGACCTCGACCCCGTCCTCCGACAACACCGGCGGCCGGGTGCAGGTGGTCCGCCGCGAGCCCGACGGCACCTGGCTGCGCGTCATCGACCGCCCCGAGGTCCGCCCCGCGGCCCGCCCCGCGTCATGAGCGTCCTCATCGCCGGTGCGGGCATCGGCGGGCTGACCGCCGCGCTCAGCCTGCACGCCGCGGGGATCGAGGCCACCGTCGTCGAGAGCGCCCGGGAGATCCGCCCGCTCGGCGTCGGCATCAACCTGCTGCCCCACGCCGTACGGGAGCTGACCGAACTCGGCCTCGGCGACGGCCTCGCCGGCCTCGGCGTGGCCACCGCCGAGAACGTGTATGCCGACCACCACGGCCGCCGGATCTTCAGCGAGCCGCGCGGTGTGGCCCAGGGCTACCGCTGGCCGCAGTACTCGATCCACCGCGGGGAGCTGCAACTGCTGCTCCTCGCGGCGGTCAGGGAGCGGCTGGGCCCCGGCGCGGTCCGCACCGGAGCCCGCGTGACGGGCTTCGCACACGGCCCCGGGGAGGCGGACGGCGTCCGCGCGCGGGTGCTCGACCGGGCCACCGGCACGGTCGCGGAACACCAGGCCGACGCGCTGATCGGCGCCGACGGGCTGCACTCGGCGGTGCGCGCCGAACTCCATCCGGACGAGGGGCCGCTGCTGTGGTCGGGCATCCGGATGTGGCGCGGCACGACAAAGGCCGCGCCGTTCCTCACCGGCCGCTCCATGGCCATCGTGCGCGACGGGGAGGCCGAGCTGGTCGCGTACCCGATCGGCCGCGACCGGATCAACTGGGTGTGCCAGGTGAGGGTGGCCGAACCGGGCCCGCTCACCGGGGACGCGGGCTGGAACCGCCCCGGGCGGGCGGCCGATGTGCTGCCGCACTACGCGCACTGGGCGCTCGGCTGGCTCGACGTACCCGCCCTGCTGGCCGGCAGCGGGGAGATCCTGGAGTACCCGATGGCCGACCGGGACCCGCTGCCGTCCTGGGGGAGCGGCCGCGTCACCCTGCTCGGCGACGCCGCGCATCCGATGTACCCGGTGGGTGCCAACGGCGCCTCCCAGGCCATCGTCGACGCCCGGGTCCTGGCGTACGAGCTCTCCGCGCCGGGCGGGGTACGGGCCGGGCTGGCCCGCTACGAGGCCGCCCGCCGCGACGCGACGGCGGCCGTCGTACGGGCGAACCGGGCCATGCACCGGGACGGCGGGCGCGGCCCGCGGGAACTGGCCCGGGTCACCGACACCTATCGTCGCGCCACCGGAAGCGAGGTGGAGTCGCTGAACACCCGCCCGTCCCTGACCCGCCCGTCCTTGATCCGCCACTGAGCGCCCACGGCCCTCGGGCGCGCAGCGCCGCCCGGCATGGCAGGGGCGTGCGATGGCGGGCGGGTGAACTCGCGCATAGCGTGGGGAAAGGCAGCGAATTCGCGGACGGTTCGGTGCGGCGTCGCGCGGAACCCCGGCGCGGGAGGTCCGGATGGGGTCCGTCTCCTTCCTGCTCATCGTAGTGATCATCACGGCGCTGGCCTTCGACTTCACCAATGGCTTCCACGACACGGCCAACTCCATGGCCACCTCCATCGCCACCGGGGCGCTGTCCCCGCGGATCGCCGTCACCGTCGCCGGAGTGCTGAACCTGGCCGGTGCGTTTCTGTCCACCGAAGTGGCCAAGACGATCTCCAACGGCATCGTGGACGATGCCCGGGTCTCGCTGGCGATGATCTTCGCGGGGCTGGTGGGGGCGATTCTGTGGAATCTCATCACCTGGTTCGTCGGGCTGCCCTCCAGCTCGTCGCACGCCCTCTTCGGCGGGCTGATCGGGGCGGTGTGGGTGGGCGCCGGGGGATCGGCGGTGCGGTTCGCCGAGATCCTGGAGAAGATCGTGATCCCGGCGGTCGCCTCCCCGCTGGTGGCCTGCGTGGTGGCCACGTTCGCCACGTATCTGGCCTACATGATCACCCGCCGCGTGGCGAGCGGGGCCGTCCGTAAGGGGTTCCGCGCGGGCCAGGTCGGCTCGGCCTCCCTGGTGGCCCTGGCCCACGGCACCAATGACGCGCAGAAGACGATGGGCGTCATCACCCTCTCCCTCATCTCCGCCGGGGTGCTCGGCCATGGCACCGGACCGCCGTGGTGGGTGGTGCTGACCGCGGGCCTGGCGATCTCCCTGGGGACGTACGCCGGGGGGTGGCGGATCATCCGGACCATGGGCCGCGGGCTGACCGACATCCAGACCCCGCAGGGGTTCGCGGCCGAGACGAGCGCCACCGCGGTCATCCTGGCCTCGTCCCACATGGGCTTCGCGCTGTCCACCACCCAGGTCTGCACCGGCAGCATCCTGGGCGCCGGTCTCGGCCGCAAGCTGGCCCAGGTGCGCTGGGGGATCGCCGGGCGGATCGCGGTGTCCTGGCTGCTCACCCTGCCCGCGGCGGCGGCCGTGGGAGGCGTCGCGGCCTGGGTCGCCGACCGGGGCGACGCGGGCGTGGCCCTGGTGGCGAGCGTCGCGGTGGTGGCCGCCGCGGGCTTCTACGCGCTCTCCCGCCGCCGACCGGTCACCTCCGGCAACGTCAACGAGCTGCCCGCCGCCGAGCGCCGGGAGGAGACCGTCCGCCCGGTGGCCTGACCCCGTAACCGGCCTGGCGTGAGGAGGTGGGCGCGATGGACGTGGAGTGGGGCATCCTCGGAGGGGTCTTCGGAGTCAGCCTGGGGATCACCATCGTGGTGGTCGTGATGTTCTCGCTGGGCATCGCCGCCTGGGCCCGCGCCGCGGGCGAGCCCCGCCTCGGCGGGTCCGCGCACCGGGGCCGCCGGGGCCGGGAGAAGCCGGCCTTGGCCGTCGCGGTGGTGTGCATCGCCGCCTGCCTGGCGGTCGCCGGGTACGGCATCGATCTGATCGTCCCCGGCTGACGGGACCGCCGCGGGCCTGGGACCATGGGAGTTCGCAAGAGCACCGCCGGGACCAGGGCGGTGCCCGTCCCCTGGGAGAACACACGGTGTCATCCGGAGCCGAGGCCCCCATATCCGATGCGGTCCGCCCCGATCTGCGGGCCGACTGCGGCAGCTGTTCCGGGCTGTGCTGCGTCGCCCTGCCCTTCGCGGCCTCGGCCGACTTCGCCGTCGACAAGGCGGCCGGGCAGCCCTGCCGCAACCTGGAGACCGACTTCCGCTGCGGCATCCACTCCCGGCTGCGCGAGAAGGGCTTCGCGGGCTGCACCGTCTTCGACTGCTTCGGCGCCGGTCAGAAGGTCTCCCGGAGCACCTTCGAGGGCCGCGACTGGCGGACGCACCCGGGCACCGCGTCCCGCATGTTCGCCGTCTTCCCCGTGATGCGGCAGCTCCACGAACTCCTCTGGTACCTCACCGAGGCCCTCACCCTCCCCCCGGCCCGCGCCCTCCACGACGAGCTGCGCCGGGCGCTCCGTACCACCGAGCGGCTGACCGAGGGCAGCGCGGAAGAACTCCTCGCGCTGGACGTGGCCGCCCACCGGGACGAGGTCAACGCCCTGCTGCTGCGGACGAGCGAACTGGCCCGGGCCGGGGTCCGGCCCAAGGGCCGGGGCAGGCGGAAGAACCACCGGGGAGCCGATCTCATCGGGGCCCGCCTCCGGGGCGCCGATCTGCGCGGCGCCGGCCTCCGCGGGGCTCTCCTCATCGCGGCCGACCTCACCGGCGCCGACCTGAGCGCCGCCGACCTCATCGGGGCCGACCTCCGCGACGCCGATCTGAGCGGTGCCGATCTGACCGGTGCCATCTTCCTCACCCAGGCCCAGCTGAACGCCGCCCGGGGCGACGCCGCCACCCGGCTGCCGTCCGCCCTCACGCGCCCCGCGCACTGGTAACCGTCCCCCGGCGCGGTGTGAAACCCTGGCTGCCATGTCCGAACCCGCCGACGCGCCCGTGATCCTCGGCGACGAGCCCGGATCGTTCGCCCGGAGTGTGCTGGCCGAGCGGCATCCGGCGCTCATCGAGAAGGTACGGGACGCCTTCCCGTACGGCCCCGAACAGCACCGGGCGCTCGACGCCCTGCGCCACGACCACGCCGAGGGCGTCATCGCCCCGCTCGACCCGGGCGCGCACGACCACGACCGATGGCAAGCCTGGGGGCGGGAGTACTTCGGCCGCTCGTGGTTCGAGGTGCCCTTCCTCTGGATCGAGAGCTACTTCTACCGCCGCCTCCTCGGGGCCGTCGGCTACTTCGCCCCCGGCCCCTGGCAGGGCATCGACCCGTTCCGGCCCTTCAAACAGGCCGAGCTGGACACCCCCGAGGCCGCCCGCGAGCTGACCGCTCTCGACCACCTCCTGGACCGGCCCGCCGACGAGGCCGGGGACGCGCTGCTGCACGGCTCGCTCTGGGGCAACCGCGCCGACCTCGGCTTCCGTATCTCCTCCGGCGGAGCCGCGTCGTCCGCGGGGGCACCGCTGGTGGCCGACGACTCGGACGTTCTGTGGCGGCTGCTGCCCGCCGGGGCCCCGGCCACGCTGTGCCTGGTCGCCGACAACGCGGGCCGCGAGCTCCTCCCCGACCTCGTCCTCATCGACCATCTGCTCCGCCACCGGCGCGCCGAGCGGGTCGTCCTGCAGGTGAAGCCGTATCCGTACTACGTCTCCGACGCCACCACCTCCGACGTCGTCGACTGTCTGCGCCGTCTGACGCGCGCCGAGGGCGCCGCGGGCGAGGCCGGAGGGCGGCTGTGGGCGGCCATGGCCGACGGGCGGCTCACCGTCCGGGCGCACGACTTCTTCTGCGCACCGCTGCCGTATGCCGACATGCCGGACGATCTGCGGCGGGAGTTCGCGGACGCCACCCTGACCGTGCTGAAGGGCGATCTGAACTACCGCCGCCTGGTCGGCGACCGGATGTGGTCCCCGACCACGCCCTTCGCCGACCGCACCGCGTACTTCCCCGGGCCGGTGGCCGCCCTGCGCACCCTGAAGTCGGACGTCATCACCGGCCTCGACACGGACACCGAGGCCGCGCTGGACGCGCGGGAGCGCCACTGGCGTACCAGTGGCACCCATGCGCTGATCCAGGTGCGGCCCTGACCCTTTCCGGCATTCAGCTGCGCCCGGACCCCCGGTACAGCTCCAGCTCGCCGTCCAGCTCCACGGCGAGCACGGTCGCGTGGTCGTCCAGGTCGGCGGCCGCGGGCGGGTCGATCCACAGCACACCCGGCACCTCGTGGAGGCCTCCGATGACCCGGTGGTCCAGCGGGGTGCCGGTGCCCAGCACCCGCACCCGGCGGACCGGGGTGCGCAGGCCCCGCACGCCGATGGGGCCGCGCGGGATGTCGAAGACGGTCAGATAGAGGGTGCGGCGGTCGGAGCCGAGGGTGCTGGGGCCGTAGTGGTGCCCGGCGGGCAGGCCGCGCACGGTGCCGTACACGGCCTCCGCGTGGCGGGCGATCCAGTCGCCCATGCCCTCCAGCCGCTCGACCTGCTCGGCCGGGATCGTGCCGTCCTCCCTCGGGCCGACCGACAGCAGCAGATTGCCACCGGCGCCGATGGTCTCGGTGAAGTAGCGGATCAGCTGTCCGGTCGACTTGTAGTTGTGGTCGTGGTGCTGGAAACCCCAGGAGTCGTTGAAAGTCAGGCACAGCTCCCAGGGCCCGGCTGGTGGCTCGATCGGCACGCCCTGTTCCGGTGTCGCGTAGTCGCCCTCGCTGAGCATGCGCGCGTTCAGTACGCAGTCCGGCACCTCCGCGCGGATCAGCGCGGCCAGCTCCCGGATCCGCCACTGCTCCTCGGTGCGCTCCCACTCCCCGTCGAACCAGAGCAGATCGGGGCGGAAGCGGGTGGTCAACTCGTGCACCTGGGCGTCGCGGTAGGCGAGGTAGCGGGCCCAGGCCGCCAGGTCCTCCTCTTCCTCGGGGACCTCGGCGTATGGATTGTCCTCCTGCTCCGGGGGCCTGCCCGTGTAGCGGGTGGTGGCGTAGTCGGGGTGGTTCCAGTCGTTGTGCGCGTAGTACAGCCCGACCTTCAGCCCCTCCGCGCGCAGCGCGTCCACGTACGGGGCGACCAGATCGCGCCCGGCCGGGGTGTGCGTTGCGACGTTCAGCTCGCCCTGGGCGGTGTCCCACAGGGCGACGCCGTCGTGGTGGCGGCTGGTGAGCACCGCGTAACGGGCCCCCGCGCGGGCGAACAGCCGCGCCCACGCGGTGGGGTCGTAAGCCGCGGCGGTGAACCGGCCGAGCTGCGCCATGTACTGGTCGTGCGGGACGTCGCCCTCGAAGAAGGACCACGACTCCTGCACACCGTCGACGGCGTAGATGCCCCAGTGGATGAAGATGCCGAACTTGGCGTCCGGGAACCATGGCTGCATGGTCATGCGGGTCGGCTCCTCGTGAACCGGAGGGTGAGGATCTGGAAGGGCCGCAAGGTCACGGTGACGCTGCCGTCCTCGTGCCCGGTGACCGGCTGGGCGTCGTCGACCGGCCGTTCCAGGAGGTCCACGACCGTGGCCCCGGTGTGCGCGAAGCCCGGACGGAGGGTGGTGCGGGTGCGGCCGCCGAGCGATTCGTAGAGCCGCACGACGACATCGCCGGAGCGGTCGTCCGCCACCTTGACCGCCTCGACGGCGGCGGCCGGGCCGTCCGTGGTGACCAGCGGGGCGGGCGCGGTCCGGGCCTCGGCCACCCGCAGCGGGAGGTTGAGCGCGTACCCCTCCGCGATCGCGTCCTGGACGGTGGCGCCCGGGAGCAGGGCGTAGGTGAAGCAGTGCCGGCCCTGGTCCGCCTCGGGGTCGGGGACGCGCGGGGCGCGCACCAGGCTGAGCCGCACCGTGGTCGTCGTGCCGCCGTCCTCGCGGGTGGTGCGGGACACGTCGTGCCCGTACGTCGCGTCGTTGATCACCGCGACCCCGTAGCCGGGCTCGCCCACATGCACCCACCGGTGGCCGTACACCTCGAACCGGGCCGCCTCCCAGCTGGTGTTGGTGTGCGTCGGGCGGTGGACGTGGCCGAACTGGATCTCGGCGGTGGAGCGGTCGGCGTGGACGTCCACGGGGAACGCCGCCTTGAGGAGCTTCTCGCTCTCGTGCCAGTCGATGTCGGTGTCGATGTCGATACGGCGGCTGCCCGCCCGGACCGTGATCGTCTGGACGATCCGCGAGCCCTTGCCGAAGGCGCGCTCGACGCGCAGCGCACCGAGCAGCGGGCCCTTTTCGGTGACGGTGACCGACTCGGCGTCGAGCAGGTCGGCGTAGCGCTGCTGGTAGTGCTTGTCGACGTCCCAGGCGTCCCAGCAGTTGGGGAGGTCGGTGTGGAGCCGCAGCAGATTGCCGGGGGCGCCCGGGGCGAAGACCTCGCGGTCCGCGGTGAGATCGCGCAAGGAGGCGAGGGTGCCGTTCTCGGCCAGTTCGAGACGGATGAGGCCGTTGTCGAGCACCCGGTCGCCGACGACCACGTGGCCGATCGCGCGCCCCTTCGGCTCACTCGCCGGGTCCGCGCCGGTGGCGAGCGGGGCGCTGCCGGACGCCGGGGCCTCGGCGTGGACGGCGACCCGGCCGTCGGACAGCGGCTGCCCGTCGGCGAGGCCCGCGGGCACGGCGATGACCTCGGCGCGCGGACGGGGGCTGGTGTTGTACACATGCGGCCGGGCGGGGTCTTCTCCGCCGCCCGGCGTGGCCAGCGCCTCCAGGGCCGAGGAGATGACCTCCGTCAGCTCCGCCGCGACCCGCGCGTACTCCGCCTCCGCCTCCCGGTGCACCCAGGCGATGGACGAGCCCGGCAGGATGTCGTGGAACTGGTGCAGCAGCACCGTCTTCCACAGATGGTCGAGACGCTCGTACGGATACGCGTAGCCGGGAGCGCGCAGCGCGGCCGCCGTCGCCCACAGCTCCGCCTCGCGCAGCAGATGCTCGCTGCGCCGGTTTCCCTGCTTGGTGCGGGCCTGGGAGGTGTACGTGGCGCGGTGCAGCTCCAGATACAGCTCCCCGGACCACACGGGGGCGTCCTGGTACTCGGTGCGCGCGGCGGCGAAGAAGTCGTCCGGGTGCTCGATGACGACCTTCGCCGAGCCCTCCAGATCGGCCAGCCGGCGCGCCCGCTCCAGCATCTCGCGGGTGGGGCCGCCGCCCCCGTCGCCGTGTCCGAAGGGGGCCAGCGAGCGCGTACCGCGCCCCTTGTCGGCGTAGTTGCGGACCGCGTGCGCCATCTCCTGGCCGGAGAACTCGGCGTTGTAGGTGTCCACCGGCGGGAAGTGGGTGAAGATCCGGGACCCGTCGAGCCCTTCCCACCAGAAGGTGTGGTGGGGCAGCTTGTTGGTCTGGTTCCAGGAGAGCTTCTGGGTCAGGAACCACTCGTTCCCGGCGAGCCGCGCCAGCTGCGGGAAGCAGGCGTTGTAGCCGAAGGAGTCCGGCAGCCACACCCCCTTGGTCTCGATGCCGAACTCGTCCAGGAAGAAGCGCTTGCCGTGCACGAGCTGGCGGGCCATGGCCTCGCCGCCGGGCAGGTTGCCGTCCGCCTCGACCCACATGCCGCCGACCGGCGCCCACTGCCCGGCCCGTACCGCCTGGTGGATCCGCTCCCAGACCTGCGGATAGCCCTCCTTGACCCACGCGTACTGCTGCGCCTGCGAGCAGGCGAAGATGAACTCGGGGTACTCGGCGGCCAGCGCCGTGACGTTGGAGAAGGTGCGCGAGGTCTTGCGCTTGGTCTCGCGGATCGGCCACAGCCACGCGGAGTCGATGTGGGCGTGGCCGACGGCCGACATGGTGTGGGCGGAGGCGTGCGCGGGGCGCTCCAGCACACCGCGCAGCGCGTCGCGTACGGCGCCGGCGGTGCCGGACACGTTCTCCAGGTCGAGCCGCCCCAGCGCCCGGTCGATGGCGTGCGCGATCTCGTGGCGGCGCGGCTGGTGCTCGTCCAGCTCCAGCATCAGTTCGCGCAGCACTGCGAGGTCCAGGGCGAGATGCCACACGTTCTCGTCCAGCACCGCGAGATCGGCGCGGGCGAAGGTGTACAGCGGGGCGCGGCCCGCGGTGAGCTTGTCGCCCAGCGGGGTCGGGGCGGCGAAGTCGTTCGCGAGGATGTCGGGGTTGGAGGCGGCCTCGATGAGATACGCGATCTGTTCGCCACCCTCGGCCGGATTCGCCACGGCCACGTACTGGTTCTGCGGGTTGACGGCCTTCAGCGGGCTGCCGTCCAGGGTGTGGACCAGCGCCTCGGCCTGGTTGCCCGGCCAGTCGCCGACGAAGCCCAGGTCGAAGACGGCCTCGACCCGCCGCCCCGCCCACGTCGCCGGCACCTCGCCCCGGACCCGGAACCAGGTGGTGCCCCACGGCGGCCCCCACGGGGTGCCGAGGGCGAACGGCTCGTACGGGGCGGCCGCGGCCTCCGCGAACGGCACCGGCTCGTCCGGCACCTGCCACGCCTCGATGGTGAGGGGCACGGACGCGGCGTGGACGGCCGGCTGTATGCGCTGGGTCAGGACGCGCTCGACGCGCTCCTCGATACGACGGCGTTCATCGTGCATGACGGGGGTTCCTACTTCCGGTTCAGATACGCGAGGCCGGGGTGCCCGCTGGCGTAGTCGTCGACGAGACGGCGGGCGACGGCCACCGAGTCCACGAGCGGATGGAGGGCGAACGCCTTGGCCGCGGTGGTGCGCGAACCGCTCTCGGCGGCGGCCATGACCTCGCGTTCGACGGCCTTGACGGAGCACACCAGCCCGGTGGCGTGATGGGGGAGGGGAGCGACGGAGACGGGGCGGGCGCCGCATCCGTCGACCAGGCAGGGCACCTCGATGACCGCGTCCGCGTCCAGGACGCCCAGGGTGGCGCCGTTGCGCACGTTGAGGATCAGCGTGGCGCGCTCGTCGCGGGCGATGGCGCGCATCAGGGCGAGCGCCACCTGCTCGTAGCCGCCGGACTCCGCGTCCTGGGTGTCGCGCTCACCGGCGCCCGCCGCCTCGCGGTTCTCGGCCATGTAGGTGGCCTCGCGCTCGGCGCGGGTGCGGTCCCAGGTGGCCAGCGGCGGGGCGGCGGGGTCGCGCATCGCCTCGTAGAACGCCGCCTGCTGGTCGCGGAGGAACGCGCCGCGGGTCTGCTCGGCCTCCTGGTAGGCGCGCACAGCCTCGCGGTTGAAGTAGTAGTAGTGCAGGTATTCGTTGGGGATCGCGCCGAGGGAGCGCAGCCACGCGTGGCCGAACAGCCTGCCCTCCTCGAACGAGTCGAGGGCGGTGTCGTCGGCGAGCAGCCGCGGCAGCTCGTCGCGCCCGTCGACGCGCAAGCCCCGCAGCCAGCCGAGGTGGTTGAGCCCGACGTAGTCGATCCACACCCGGTCCGGATCGGCGCCGAGGACGCGGGCGACGCGGCGGCCGAGACCCACCGGGGTGTCGCAGATGCCCATGACCCGGTCGCCGAGGTGGCGGGACATGGCCTCGGTGACGAGCCCCGCCGGGTTGGTGAAGTTGATGACCCAGGCGTCGGGCGCGAACCGGGCGACGCGCCGCGCGATGTCCACGGCGACGGGCACGGTGCGCAGCCCGTACGCGATGCCACCGGCGCCGACCGTCTCCTGACCGAGAACGCCCTGGTCGAGGGCGATCCGCTCATCGGTGGCCCGGCCCTCCAGACCGCCGACGCGGATCGCGGAGAACACGAACGCGGCCCCGCGCAGCGCCTCGTCCAGGTCGGTGGTGACGGTCACGGCCGGGGCGTCCGGTATGCCGTCGGCCTGCTCGCCGAGCACCCGGGCGACGGCCGCGAGCCGGGCGGGGTCCAGGTCGTGCAGGGTGACCTCGGTGACGCGGCCCTCCGCGTGATCGCCGAGCAGCGCCCCGTACACCAGCGGGACGCGGAATCCGCCGCCGCCGAGGATCGTGAGTTTCATATCCGCACCACTTCCACTCCGGCCTCCTCGAACGCGGCACAGGCCGGCAGGGTCGAGGGGACATTGGTCACGACGGCGTCGAGGTCGCCGGGGTCGCACACCTTGGCCATCCCGGTGCCGGGGAACTTGGCCGCGTCGGCGAGGAGCACCACCCGGTCACAGGCCGCGATCATGGCACGCTTGACCGGGACCTCGACGACCGTGGTGTCCATGACCTGGCCGCTGGGGCGGACGCCGCTGGTGCCCAGGAAGAGCCAGTCGGCGTGCAGCTGGCGCAGGTTGTCCTCGGTGAGGAAGCCGACCAGCGAGCGGTACTCGCGCCGGAGCACCCCGCCGAGCAGCACCAGCTCGATGGCGGTGTCGTCGGCCAGCTCCTCGTAGACCACCAGATTGCTGGTGATCACGGTCAGTCTGCGGCCGTGCAGCTGCCGGGCGAGGCGGTAGGCGGTGGTGCCGATGTCCAGCAGCACGGTCTGCCCGTCCTCGACCATGTCGGCGGCCCGCAGCGCTATGGCGTCCTTCTCCGCCACCCGTACCTCGGCGACCTCGGCGAAGGGCTGATCGCCGCTCTCCACGACCGCGCCGCCGTGCACGCGGGTGAGCAGCCCCTCCTCCTCCAGCTTCAGCAGATCGCGGCGGATTGTCGCGGCGCTCACGTTCAGCTGGGCGGACAGGTCCGCCACAGCGGCCGGTCCACCGGAACGCAGCGCTCGCAAGATCATCTGATGTCGTCGCTCAGCCAGCACGCCGTGCACAGTACTCGTCATTCTCAATCATTTCTATGCTTGCTTCTGCTCAACTATTGCTCTTTCTGATCGGGAGGCGCACGATCCTGTGCCACACCTTGCACACTTTTGAAGGGCGGTGGGAGCGGTGCACCTCTCCCGGAGAGGGCTGCTGCGCGCGGGACTGGCCACCACGGCGGTCGCGACGCTCGGTGGCACCACGGCGGGCTGCTCGGTACCGAGCGGTTCCACGGGCCGCGACATGACCCTCTGGTACTGGACCGGCGGGCTCAGCGACAAAGTCGTCGCCGACGCCAGGAGGCGCTTCACGGGCGTCTCGCTGAAGCCGGCCCAGATCGGCGGATACTTCAAGTCCAAGCTGCTGACCACGATGGCCGGCCGGTCGTACGTCCCCGACATCACCGGCCTCAAGGGCGAGGACATGGCCTCGTACCTCCCGAACGCCGGACAGTTCGTCGATCTGCGCACCCTCGGTGCGGACCGGCTCAAGAGCCAGTACCTGCCCTGGAAATGGGCGGAGGGCTGCACCCCCGACGGCCGCATGGTCGGCTTCCCCATCGACACCGGCCCGGTCGCCCACTACTACATGCCCGCCGTGTTCGACCGGGCCGGACTGCCCACGGACCCCGCCGACGTCGCCCGGGAGATGAACACCTGGGACGCCTACTTCGCGGCGGGCGAGCGACTGAAGCGGAAGGTCCACGGCGCGTATCTGCTCATCGACGCGCTCACCGTCTACCAGTACATGCTCGCGCAGAGCACCCTGCGCTACGTCGACAAGGAGCGGCGCTTCATCGGCGACCACGAGCATGTGCGCCGCGCCTGGGGCAAGTCGATCGAGGCGTACCGGCGCGGCCTGTGCTCGAAGTACCAGTCCGGTACGCCGGACTCCAACGCGGCGATCGAGAAGGGCCTGCTGCCCAGCCAGCTCGGGGCCTCCTGGGCGGCCGGGGACCTCAAGCTGAGCGTGCCGAAGACCAGTGGCAAGTGGCGGGTGGCGGCCATGCCCGGCGGCGCCGCCAACAACGGCGGATCGTTCCTCGCCATCACCAAGTACTGCCGGGAACCCGAGCAGGCCTATCAGATCATCACCTGGCTGCTGGACCCCGCCAACCAGGCCCGTGGCTTCACGGACGCCACCCTCTTCCCGTCCACCCCCGCCTCGTACCGGCGGAAGGCGATGCGCGCGCCGGACCCGTTCTTCGGGGGCCAGGTCACCATCGACGTCTTCGGCCCGGCGGCCGAGAAGGTCCCGGTCGCCTACCACAGCCCCTATGACTACGCCCTGGACCAGGTGGTCAACGACGAACTGCGCAACGTGAACATGCTCGACAAGAACCCCGCCCGGGCCTGGAAGGACGCCATGAGCAAATGCCGACGCATAGCGGAGCACATGGGGGTGCAGGTATGACCGCCGTGCCCGGGCTCGGTGCCCCGCCCGCCGCCCGGAGCGGCGCGAAGGCCGCTTCCGTGCCCCACAAACCCCGCTCCATCTTCGGATACTGGCGGCTCTACCTCGCGATCTCCCCGTTCTACCTGCTCTTCCTCGGCTTCGGCCTCATCCCGGTGGGGTACTCCCTGTACCTCTCGTTCCACCGCTGGGACGGCCTGGGACCGATGGAATACGCGGGGCTGTCGCAGTACCGCTATCTGCTCGGCGACGCCCAGTTCTGGCACGCCCTCACCAACACCCTGACCATCTGGGTCATGTCCACCCTGCCGATGCTCTTCATCGCGCTGGTGACCGCCGTGATGCTCAACTCCGCGGTGCGCTTCAAGCAGTTCTACCGCTTCGCCTACTTCCTGCCGAACGTCACCTCCGTCGTCGCCGTCGCGATCATCTTCTCCTCGGTGTTCTCCACCAACTTCGGCCTCGCCAACGCCGTGCTGCAGGGGCTCGGACTGGACCAGGTGGCCTGGCTGAACTCCGCCTGGGGCATCAAGGTCGCCATCGCCGTGCTGATGACCTGGCAGTGGACCGGCTACAACGCGCTGATCTTCCTGGCCGGGCTGCAGACCATCCCCGGCGAGCTGTACGAGGCCGCCCGCGTGGACGGCGCGGGACCGGTGCAGACCTTCTTCCGGATCACCGTGCCGATGATGCGCCCGATCATCCTCTTCACCCTCGTCGTCTCGACCGTCACCGGCCTGCAGAGCTTCACCGAACCCCAGGTGCTGCTCTCCAACACCAACAACACCTCGACCTTCGCGGGCGGCCCCGGCAACTCCGGCCAGACGATGGTCCTCTACTTCTTCCAGCAGAGCTTCGACAACAACGACTTCGGCTACGGCGCCGCGATCGCCTGGGGCATCTTCCTCGTCGTCGCGCTCTTCTCGATCATCAACTGGCGCTTGGTGCAGCGCAAGGACAACGCGTAGGGAGACCGTCATGCAGCGTATAAAAGGTGTGAGGGGCATGAAGGGCACACGCGCCCGAGGGCTGAGCCTCCATATCTCGCTCATCGCCGGGGTGCTGGTCTCGCTCTTCCCCTTCTACTGGACCATCGTGATGTCGACCCGCACGTCGACCGAGATCTTCCAGTTCCCGCCGAAGCTGCTGCCGGGCTCGCACTTCCTGGAGAACGTCCGCCATCTCTTCCAGAACATCGACTTCTTCGGCTCGATGGCCAACACCCTGATCGTCGCGGTCTCCGTGACCTTCCTGGTGCTCTTCTTCGACTCGCTCGCGGCCTTCGTCTTCGCCAAGTACGAATTCCCCGGCCGCCGGGTGCTGTTCGTCGTGATGATGGGCATCTTCATGGTGCCCGCCCAGCTCCAGGCCATCCCGCAGTTCGTCATCATGGCGAAGCTGGGCTGGATCGGCTCCCTCACCGCCCTGGTGGTACCGGCCGCGGCCAACGCCTTCGGCATCTTCTGGATGCGCCAGTACATGAAGGGCGCCATCCACGACGAGCTGATGGATTCCTCCCGGCTCGACGGCTGCGGCTTCCTGCGGCAGTACTGGCACGTGGCACTGCCCGTGGTCCGGCCGGGCCTCGCCTTCCTCGGCATCTTCACCTTCATGGGCCAGTGGAACGACTACGCCTGGCCGCTGATCGCACTGATCAACCCCGACCATGTGACGCTCCAGGTCGCGCTGTCCCAGCTCAACAGCGTCCACGGCACCACCGACTACGGCATGGTGATGGCCGGGGCGCTGCTCGCGCTGCTCCCGCTGCTCGTGGTGTTCTTCATCGGCGCCCGCCAGATCATGGCGGACCTCGGCAAGGGGGCCATCCGCTGATGGCCGCGCACCCGAAGATGTGGGCAGAGCTGCGGCCATGGGAGTCCCCCGAGCTGACGTCCTGGCGGCGGCTGCCGATGCACGCGGTCGACCGCGTGCCGGGCAGCCTCTCCCTGGACGGCCCGTGGCGCTTCCAGTTGCTGCCCGCGCCCACCACCGAGCCCACCGGCACCTGGACCCGGCTGGAGGTCCCCGGCCCCTGGACCACCCAGGACACCGGCGACGTCCCCTGGTACACCAACGCGCGGATGCCCTGGCCGCAGTACCCGCCGCACACCCCGGCCGACAATCCCGCCGGAGTGCACGAGCGGGAGTTCACCGTCCCGGCCGCGTGGGCGGGACGCCGCATCGTCCTGCAGGTCGGCGCCGCGGAGAGCGTGCTGCTCGCCGAGGTGGACGGCCGTCCGGTGGGGATCGCCAAGGACTCCCACCTCGCGAGCGAGTTCGATATCAGCCACGCGGTACGCCCCGGGGCGACGGGCACCGTACGGCTGACCGTGGTGAAGTGGTCCGACGCCTCGCACATCGAGGACCAGGACCAGTGGTGGCACGGCGGCATCACCCGGCCGGTCCTCCTCTACGCCACCGACCCGCTGCATCTGGCCGATGTGCGGATCACCGCCCCGGCGGACGGCCGGCTGCGGGTCGACGTCCAGGTGCGCTCGGCCGACGGCGCGCTGCCCGCCGGATGGCGGGTCTCGGCACACCTCGACGGGGTCGGGGAGCTGGCCGTGGACGAGGAGTACGCCGCTTGGTGCGCCGAGGAGGCCAGGGTCTCGGACTTCCTCGGCGAGGCGCGTCTGCGCGCGGCCGTACCCGGGGTCCGCACCTGGTCCGCGGAGACGCCCGAGCTGTACGGGCTCACCGTGACGCTGCACCGCCCCGACGGGACGACCGCCGACACCTCGCACCACCGTGTGGGGTTCCGCACCGTCGCGGTCGTGGGCCGGGATCTGCTGATCAACGGCGAGCGGGTGTTCATCCGCGGCGTCAACCGGCACGACTTTCACCCGCTCACCGGACGCACGGTCACGCCGGCGGAGATGCGCGCCGACCTGGAGACCATCAAGCGCTTCGGCTTCAACGCCGTCCGCACCTCGCACTACCCCAACGACCCCGCGCTCCTCGACCTCGCCGACGAGCTCGGCCTCTACCTCGTGGACGAGGCGAACATCGAGAGCCATGACCACGCCCATGAGATCGCGGACGATCCGCGCTACCTGGCCGCCTTCACCGACCGGGTCGCGCGCATGGCACTCCGGGACAAGAACCACCCGAGCGTCGTGATCTGGTCGCTGGGCAACGAGAGCGACTACGGCGCCAACCACGACGCCGCCGCCGGCTGGCTGCGCCGCTACGACCCGACCCGTCCGCTCCAGTACGAGGGCGCGGCCAAGACCGGCTGGACCTCGCGCGACGTCGCGAGCGACATCCTCTGTCCGATGTACGCCTCACTGGAGGAGATCACCGCGCACGCCACCTCCGGCGAGCAGACCAAACCGCTCATCCTGTGCGAGTACTCGCACGCCATGGGCAACAGCAACGGCACCCTCGCCGACCACTGGGCCGCCATCGAGACCACCCCCGGGCTCCAGGGCGGCTTCATCTGGGAATTCTGGGACCACGGACTGCTCCAGCACACCACCGGACCGGCCGCGGGCCGCCCGGCGGGACGGGGCGGCGAGGGCGCGTACGCCCACGGGGCGGCCGCCGAGGGCCACCGCTGGGCGTACGGCGGCGACTTCGGCGACACCCCGAACGACGGCGTGTTCTGCGCGGACGGAGTGGTCTTCCCCGACCGCACCCCGAAACCCGCGCTGTACGAACACCGTGAACTCGCCGCGCCCGTGCGGCTGTCGCGCGAACCGGACGGCTCGGTGCGCCTCACCAACGCCCAGCACTTCCGCGACCTGTCCTGGCTGACGGCCGAGTGGCGGCTGTCCCCGGAGGACGCGGGCACCCGTACCGCCCCGGCCACCCTGCCCGCCGCGCTCCCGCCGGGGGAGTCGGCCCGCGTCGCCCTTCCGGCCGAGCTGGTGGACCGGCTGCCGGCGGACGGCGGCGAGGCATGGCTCACGCTGCGGGTCACCACCCGCGGCGACGAACCCTGGGCGCCGCGCGGCACCGAGGTGTGCACCCCGCAGATCCGGCTCCGTGAGCGGCCCGCGCCCCCGGCCGCGACCGCCCCCGGCCCGGCCGTCCGGGCCGCCACGGTCGATGCCCAGGGACTGTTGCGCCATCCGCTGCTGACCTCCCCGCCCGTGCTCAGCCTGTGGCGCGCGCCCACCGACAACGACGTGCTGGGCGGCGCGGCCGCCCACTGGCGCGCGCTGGGCCTGGACCGGCTGACCCGGGAACCGCGCTCGGTCGACCGCGACGGCGCCCGGACCCTGGTGCGCAGCGCGTATCCGACCGCCGCGGGCACCGTCGAACACCTGCAGGTCTTCAGCCCGCTGCCCGACGGCGGCCTGCTGGTGGAGGAGACGGCCGGCCTTCCCGAGGGCCTGACCGACGCGGCGCGCGTGGGCACGGTCTTCGAGACGGTGTGCGGCCTCGACCACATGGAGTGGTACGGCCAGGGCCCCTGGGAGACGTATCCGGACCGGTGCGCGGGCGGGCCGGTCGGGCACCACAGCGTCCGGGTCGACCGGCTGTTCACCCCGTACCTCCGGCCACAGGAGAGCGGCGGGCGGCACGGGGTGCGCGGCTTCTCGCTGCTGTCGGCCGACGCGGGCGGCGGGCTGGCGGTACGGCTGGACCTGCCGCGGCAGGTGTCGGTCACCCGCTACCGGGCGGCCGATCTGACCGCCGCCACCCACCACGACGAGCTGGTGCCCCGGCCGCGGTGCGTGGTGCACCTGGACGCCGCGCACCGCGGTCTGGGCACGGCGTCCTGCGGGCCGGACACCCTGCCCCGCTACCGGCTGGGGGCGGGGACGTACCGCTGGGCCTGGACCCTCCACCGGCGGTGACGCCGGTGGAGGTCAGGACTTGACGCTTCCGGCGGTGAGTCCGCCCACGATGAACCGCTGGAGCATCGCGAAGACGCACACCACCGGCACGCTGACGATCGTGGCGGCCGCCATCAAGGGGCCCCAGGCGGTGCCGGTCTGGCCGACGAACGTGTTCAGCAGCACCGTGACCGGCTGCACCTCGGGGTCGCTGTTCACGGTGATGCCGAACACGAACTCGCCCCAGCCGAGCAGGAAGGAGAAGGCGCCCACCGCGATCAGCCCCGGCCGCATCACCGGCAGCACGATCCGCCACAGCACCCCCGGCAGTCCGCAGCCGTCCACCAGCGCCGCCTCCTCGATCTCGGCGGGCATGGCGCGCACCAGCGGCCGCAGCACGATCACCGCGAAGGGCAGGGTGAGGGTGGTGTCCGCGATCACCAGACCCAGCAGCGTGTTGTTCAGCCCGGCGTCCCGGAGCACGATGAACAGCGGGGCGGCCAGCACGATGCTCGGCAGCAGCTGCGCCACCAGCAGCGACAGCACCATCGCCGCCGAACCGCGCATCCGGATGCGCGCCACGGCGTAGGTGAGCGGCACCGCGAGCACCAGGGTCAGCGCCACCACGCCCAGCGAGATGGCCACGCTGTTGAGCAGCGCCTGCCCGAGCATCGGCTTGTCCAGCGCCCGGGCATAGCTCTCACCGCTCGGCGGGGAGGGGAACCACTGCGGTGGCGAGCTGAGCACCTCGTCGGGACGCTTCAGCGAGGTGGCGATCATCCAGTACAGCGGCAGCAGGAAGAAGGCGGTGATGACGCCCGCGACCAGGGTGAGCAGCCAGGGGTGGCGGGGGCGGGTCATGCGGCGGCTCCTTCCTTGCGCAGCCGGCGTACGTACGCCACGGCCACCAGCAGCGGCACCAGCAGCAACAGGGTGCCCGCCGCGGCGCCCCGGCCGAGCTGGAAGAGCTTGAACGCCGACTGGTAGACGTAGAGGGGGAGGACGGTCGTGGAGTCGACGGGGCCGCCGCCGGTCAGCACGAAGACCAGGTCGAAGACCTTGAAGGTGTACACCAGGCCGAGCAGCAGCACCGCGGCCGCCACCGGCCGCATCAGCGGCAGGGTGAGGTGGCGCAGGCGCTGCCAGGGCCCCGCGCCGTCGATGGCCGCCGCCTCGTAGAGGGCTGGGTCGATGGACTGGAGCCCGACCAGGAGCAGCAGCATGTTGAAGGGCACGCCCACCCACACGTTGGCGGCGATGACACCGGGCAGCGCGGTGTGCGGATCGGTCAGCCAGTTGTGCGCCAGCGCGTCCAGCCCGATCGTGTTCAGCAGTTCGTTGTACGCGCCCGAGTCGGCGTCCAGCATCCAGCGGAACAGGGTGCCGCTGACGATGGGCGGCAGCAGCCACGCCACCAGCATCAGCCCCCGGAACAGCCCGGCCAG
Source organism: Streptomyces sp. NPDC007983 (assembly GCF_042958345.1). Lineage (NCBI taxonomy): Bacteria > Bacillati > Actinomycetota > Actinomycetes > Kitasatosporales > Streptomycetaceae > Streptomyces > Streptomyces sp. NPDC007983. The sequence goes on along the minus strand of NZ_JBIBJI010000011.1, from coordinate 194,575 downwards.
CGGGAACCGCCGTACGAACAGCAGCGCCAGCGCGAAGCCGATGGTGAACTGGAAGACCAGCGAACCGGCCGTGAACAGCAGGGAGATCCGGGCGGCGTGCCAGAAGGCGCCCTCGGAGACCACCGCGTCGTAATTGCCGGCGCCGTTGAACTCCCAGTCACCGGTGACCAGATCACCGATCTCGACCTGGTGGACCGAGGTCCAGAGATTGTAGAGAAGCGGGAACAGCATGGTCGCGCCGAGGAAGAGCAGCGCGGGCGCCGACATGCCGTATCCGGCCCGGGTGCGGCGCGTGGCGAGGGAGCCGCCGCGCCGCCGTCCACCGCCCGCCGCCGGGCCGGTGAACACCACCGGCTCCCGGACCTTCACCTGTGTGCCGGGTGTGCTGTGCGTGGTCATCGCGGCCCCGCTACTTCGACAGCTTCGGCGTGATGGCGTCCGCCGCCTTCTTCGCGGCGGCCCCGGGGGAGGAGCTGCCGGTCAGGGTGGCCTGCAACGCCTCGGCCATGGCCTGGGACATCTGCGGGTAGTGCTCCCCGTACGAACGCGGCCGGGCGTTGCCGAACTCCCGCACGAACACCTTCAGGGTGGGGTCGGTGGCCCAGTCGCCGCTGTCCGCCATGTCGCTGCGCGCGGGCAGCAGCCCCACCGACCCCAGATAGGCCGCCAGGGGCTTCTTCCGCTGGCTGTACTCGATGGCCCGCCACGCCTGGTCGGCCTTGCCGCTGGTCTTGAGGATCACCCAGTTCTCCCCGCCCAGGCAGCTCGCGGGCTCCTTGTCCACCGGGATGGGCACCACGCCCCACTTCACCTTGGACTGCTGCTTGAGGCCGGGCAGTTGCCACGGCCCGTTGATCTGCATGGCCGCGCGGCCGGAGGTGAACTGGGTGTTGACGTCCTGCTGGGTCCAGCCCACGCACTGCCTGGACAGCGCGCCCGCCTTCACCAGATCCCCCAGATAGCCGAGCGCGGAGGCGCCGCCGGTGGCGAAGGTGTCCAGATCGCCGCCCGCCGACCACAGGAAGGGCAGGAACTGGAAGACCCCCTCCTCGGTCTTGATCGCGCTCATCGCCAGCCCGAAGGTGCTGCCCCGGGTCAGCTTGCGCGCCGCCGCCGACAGCTCGTCCCAGGTCTTCGGCGGTGTGACGCCCGCCTTCTCCAGCAGCTCGGTGTTGTAGTAGAGGGCCAGGCAGTTGGCGTTGTTGGGGACCGAGTAGGTCTTGCCGTCGACGACCCCGCTGCTCCACGGGCCCTTGTAGTACGCGTCGGCCTGCCCCCACTCCTTCACCCGGTCGGTGAGGTCGGTGAGCAGCCCTTGCGGGGCGAGGGAGTTCATCGAGGTGTTGTCGATGATCGCCAGGTCCGGCAGATCGCCGGAGGCGGCCCCCTTGATGATCGCGGGCTCCAGCTCGGCGTACGGAAAGGTCCGCCGGGTGATCTTCAGCCCGGGGACGCTCTTCTCGATGCCGGCGATCAGGGCCTTGATGCCCGGCTGGCGGGCGTCCTCGACGAGGTAGTCCCACCAGACGAGGTTCTTGGCCGAAGATCCGCCGCCCCCGCCGCCGCAGGCGGTGAGGGGGCCGGCCAGCCCCGCGGCGAGCAGCCCGGAGCCCGATATCCGCAGGAAGGAGCGGCGGCCGAGAGGACTTCTCTCCGCGGTAGCCGGGGGCCTGTTGGCGCGGTTGGCCATGTGCGTCTCCGAGGGGTGAGTCGGTCAGTTGCGGTGCGGTGCCGGTCCCGTGCTGGCGCGCGGGGTGAGCGGAGGGGCGAGCAGGTGCTGCCGGGGTGCAGCGGCCGGGGCGTCCAGCCGCTCCAGCAGCAGATCGACGGCGAGCCGGCCCATCAGGTCGGAGGGCACGTCGGCGCCGGTCATCATCGGGGTGACGGCCTCCGCCCAGCGGGCCGCCGCCACTCCGGTCACCGAGAAGTCGCCGGGTACGGAACGGCCCGCGAGGCCGAGCCCCCGGTACAGGCCCACCAGCGCCGCCTCGTTGAGCGTCACGATCGCGGTGGTGCGCGGGTCCCGGTCGAGGAGCCGCGCCACCACGGCCTGGCCGGAGGCGGCGTCGTCCCCGCAGTGGTGGACCTCGCCGGTGAGCCCGAGTTCACGGGCGGCCCGAAGAAAGCCGGTCCGCCCCCGGTGCGCGGGCACGTATCCGGCGTCGAACAGCTCCCGGGGCCGCCCCACCAGCGCGATATGGCGATGGCCGAGCCGCCCCAGATGGCGCACGCAGGCGGCGGTCAGCTCCGCGAAGTCCAGATCGACCCAGGACAGCTGGTCCGTGTGCTCGGTGTGCCCCATGGACACGAACGGGAAGCCCGAGCGGACCAGCCGCTCCACCCGCGAGTCCGGCGACCGGATCTCCATCAGCAGCGCGCCGTCGACCCGCCGTTCCCCGACCAGCCGGCGGAAGGAATCGTCGCCGTCGCCGTCGCTGCGCGAGAGCAGGATGTCGTGGTCGTGCGCGGCGGCGGCGTCGACGACGCTGTTGATGAAGTCCAGCTGCATATCGGTGTAGCGGCGGCTGACGGTCGGAAAGACCAGCCCGAGGGTGCGGGTGCGGCCATGGGCCAGCGCGCGGGCGCTGGCGTTCGGCTGGAAGCCCCGGTCCTCGATGACCTGCTGGATGCGCTGCCGGGTGCGGTCGGAGATCGGCCGCTTGCCGCTGAGCGCGTAACTGACCGTGCTGCGCGACACCCCGGCGAGACGGGCGATCTCGCCGATGTTGACGGGCGGGGGCTGCTGGTCGAACCGGTTCGACACCACTGACGCATACCTCTCGGGAGATCCACGCGTTCGAAATATCGAAGGAATGCCGGAGACCCGAACCGGCTTGCCTGAACGTAGGAGTGGCCCACACCACATGTCAACGGTCGGGAACGCAGAAGTTGATGGCACCATCGATCTCGCCCACCGCGCGCCCGGGCCGGTGGTGCCCCGGAAGTGAGGATTCGCCATGTCAGCCCCGCGTCAGCTCGACGACCTGCCGTACGCGAGCCATCTGCGCCCGTTCGACGGCACTTTGACCGCGGAGGGGGACTACGACACCGTCCACTTCGACGGCGGGGAGTTCGAGGGGGCCGAGGCCGGTCAGGCCCGCTTCCTCGAATCCGCGTTCTCCGCGGTGACCTTCACCGGCGGCCGCTATCGCGGGGCCCGCTTCAACGATGTCTGGCTGGACGGAGTGCGCTGGGTCGGCTCCGACCTGGCGGACGGCGACTGGCTGGACGGTGAGCTGATCGGCTGCGTACTCGCCGGACTGGAGATGTTCGGCACGGTGATGCACCGCGTGACCTTCCACCGCTGCAAGTTCGAATCGGTCAATCTGCGCGGCACCGAGCTGCGGGAGGTCACCTTCGCGGACTGCCTCCTGCGGGACACCGACCTCGGCGGAGCGAAGCTGACGGACGTCTCCTTCCCCGGATCGACGCTGGACGGTGTGCGCTGCGGCGACGCGCGCATGACCCGGGTCGATCTGCGCGACGCCGCCGGGCTGGGCATCACCGAAGGGATCGACGCGCTGCGCGGGGCCGCCATCACCGGCAGTCAACTCCTCGAATTGGCACCGCGCTTCGCCCAGGCCCTCGGCGTCACGGTGCAAGAGAGCGGTACCGCCCTGACGCCCGGCACCGCCAAGCGGCGACGCCGGGGCGCGTGATGGCGGGCGCGACTGAGGAGGCCGCCGCGAAACCGGCCCCGTTATGGGCCAACCGCGACTTCACCGTCTTCTGGTGCGGGCAGACCCTGTCCGAGCTGGGCAACGCCTTCGCCCTGGTGGCCCTGCCGCTGCTGGTGCTGAACGCCACCGGGTCCATCGCCCGGATGGGGCTGCTGACGGCCGTCGCGGGCGCCGCGTCGATCGTCACCGGCCTGTTCGCGGGCATCCTCGTCGACCGGCTGCCCCGGCGGCAGCTGATGATCGTGTGCGATGTGGTCCGGGTGGCGCTCTTCGCCCTCATCCCCGTCAGCTGGGCCGTGGCCGGGCCGCAGGTCTGGCTGCTCTACGTGGTGATGGCGGCCGCCGCGGTCTTCGACATGGTCTTCAAGGTCACGTACGTCGCCGCCGTACCCAATCTGGTGGACCCCGAGCGGATCATCGAGGCCAACGGGCGGCTGCAGACGACGAACGCGATCGCCTTCATCGTGGGGCCGATGCTGGCGGGCGGGCTGTCCGGGCTGCTCGGGCCGACCGCGGCCATCGCGGTCGACGCGGCGGGCTTCGCCGCCTCGGCCCTCGCGCTCTCGCTGATCCGATTCCGGGCGGCGGCGCCACGACAGGCCACACCGTCCGCCGCGGCCACCGGGTGGCGAGGAGCGAAGCGGGAGTTCCTGGCCGGGTTCGTCTTCCTGTGGCGGTCGCCGGTGCTGCGCTGGCTCACCGTGCTGCTCACCGGCGTCTCGCTGCTCAGCCTGGGCATGACCGACGTCTTCATCTACCAGATACGGGAGGGGCTGGACGCGGGCGACCGGACGGTCGGCGTCGTGATGGGCGTGGCGGGCGCCGGGACCGTGCTGGCCGCGGTGCTCATCCCGGTGCTGCGGCGGACCTGGGGCTTCGGCGTGTGCTGGCTGGGCTCGTACACGCTGTGCGGGCTGGCCCTGGCGATGCTCTCCCGGTCCACCACCGTTCGGGCTACGGCGGTGACGGTGCTGTGCTACCAGTTCGGCATGGCACTCGCGGGAATCTCCTCGATGTCCCTGCGCCAGGCGGTGACCCCGGACCATCTGCTCGGCCGGGTCACCTCCGCCTTCTGGACGCTGCACAACTCGCTCGCCCCGCTCGGCGCCGCCGCACTCACCGCGCTGGTGGCGCGGTTCGGGGTGCGCGCGCCGCTGCTCGGCTCAGCCGCCCTGTTTCTGCTCATCGTGGCGGTCGGGGCGTGCACCCCGATCCGGCAGCGCGCCCCCGGGGCGGCCGCCGGATGACGGCCGCCCCCGGGCGGTCCTCGCTCAGCTCCCCACCCGCCAGGGCTCGCGCGGCAGCGGGCTTCCGGTCTCCAGCAGGGACTTGAGGTTGGACAGCACCGCCGCCCAGCCACCGGCCGCCTGCCGGCGCTCGGCCTCGTCGGCCAGGTTCTCGTGGGTCACGGTGAGCCGGACGATCTCCTCGTGCGGCTCGATCTCGAAGGTGACCCGGGACGGGCCGCTCGCCGGCTCCGCGTCGGGGGCCGCCCAGGTGGTCACCAGGCGCTCGGGCGGCACGCTCTCCACCACGGTGCCCACGACATCGGCGATGCCGCTGCCGTCCGTGCGCCGGTGCTCCCAGGGTGATCCGGGCTGCCAGTCGGACACATTGCTGTGGCCCCAGTACGCGGCCGTGAGGTCGGCGTCGGTCAGCGCGTGCCAGACCTTCTCCGGGGTGCTCTCGATGTAGATGACGTAGCTGTACGTCGGCCTCTCGGCCATGGCGTCCTCCGCTTGTCGTTTCACCGCGCCGAGCGCTCTCAGCCGGGGGCGCTCGAACTTGTCGATCCACCGCTCCTGCACCTCTTGAAGGGGGACAGGGTTGAGGTAATGCAGTTTTTCCCGCCCCCGGCGCACGACGCTGACCAGGTTGGCGGCCTCCAGGACCCCCAGGTGCTGCGTCGCCGACTGCCGCGTCATCGCCAGGCGCTCGCACAGCTCCCCGAGCGTCTGACCGCCCCGCTCATGCAGGCGGTCCAGCAGAAACCGGCGGGTCTGGTCGGCCAGCGCCTTGAAGACCTTGTCCATCTCCGAACTCACGCTTCACGTTATGCAGGCAAACACCTGCATGTCAATGCCCGCCGAACCCGGTCGCGGGGTTCGCGGGGTTTGCGTTGCTCAGCGCCTGGCGAGCGCGCCCCGGACGAACGCCGCCTGCCCCGCGTGCTGCAGGTCGTCCTCGATGACGCTGATCAGCCGCACCCCGAGGGTCACCGGTGGGGTCCACGCCTCGTCCACGACCTGGTCGAGATCGGCGTTGCGCAGCCCGCGTACGTACTCGTCCGTCCGCTCGTGCACGGCGTCGTGGTAGCCGATGAGCAGATCGGCCGGTGCCAGGACCTTGGCCACGTCCCGGCCCCGGTGGCCGTAGCCGGTGGCCGCAGGGGGGAACGGCAGCCCGAACCGCTCGTACCAGCCGTCGGTGGTCCAGGCCTGTTCGGTGCCGGCGACCTCGGAGACGTGGTCGTCCTGGACGCGGGTCAGATGCCACACCAGCCAGGCGATGGAATTCGCGCCGTCGTCGAGACGCACGGCCAGTTCGTCGGTGGTGAGCCCGCCGGCCGCCTCGTGCACGGCCTCCCGCACCCGGCCGAAGGCGTCCGCCAGCAGATCTGCGCTCTTCATGCGCGGCTCCCTCGCTCGTCGTCCCCGCCCGCTCATGGTGGCATCCGCACACCGCCCCGGCGGGGACGCGACCCGGCGGCGGCGCCCGGGAACCCGGCGGTCGTCACCTGGATGGACCGCCTTCTATGCTCGGGTGTGTGACGACAACAGGGAACCCGGTACTCGCCGACATACTCGACCGCCAGGCCGCCCGGACCGAAGGGGAACAACTGCTCAACGCCATCGTCGACTTCGGGGTGCTCGTGCCCGTGGACGCGAACGGCTCGGTGATGTTCGTCGGCATGGAGGGGAGCGGCCCGAGCCTGCCCGGATACACCAGCGAACAGTGCTGCCGGGAGCGGCTTCCGCAGGCCGCCGGGGCGGTGCACTGCGATGTGGCGCGGCTGCTGGACATCGAGCGGCAGACCAAGGTGGCGACCCTGTCGGTGTTCTCTCCCGGGGGCTATGCCGGGATCCCGATGTCCCTGCTGCACCAGGTCCTCCAGCAGCGCGGCCAGCGGCTCCCGGAGGACCGTACGCTCACCCTCGGCCGGTCCACCCATCCGCGCGCGGTGGCCCTGCGGGACGCGCTGCGCGACCGGCTGCTGGACTTCCCCGAGGTGCACGCGGTGTGGATCGCGCACGCCCGGTGGAACGAGAGCGGTATGGAGCAGCTGATGCTGCACATGGCCGTCGGTTCGCAGGCGCCCGAGGGCACCGCGGACCGGCTGATGAAGGCGCTGCTCGAGAACCAGCCCGCGATCGGTGACGAGGAACCGGCCATCGCCCTGCGGGTGCTGGACCCGGTGGCGGAGGCGGACGAGATCAGCCGGCTCGACACCCTGGGGCTCGACACGGTGCGCGTCGACCCCGCCACCCGGCGGACCGAGGTCATCTCCCAGGAGTACGACCAGCGGCCGGAGTGACCCGGGCGGTCACACCGGCGGTCGCGCGGGCGGTTCCCCGGGAGGTCACACCGGCGGGACGAGGGTGAAGTAGCGGTCGGTCATCGCCGGGTCGCCCCGCACCTCGTCCAGCCGGTCGGCGGGGAGCCGCTGCCAGAGGAAGAGCATCAGGTCCGAGGCGGTCCCGGTCAGTTCGAGATCGCACGGCCCGCCACTCGCGCCGGAGTCCCCGTCGAGCCGTACCTCGTCGCCCTCGAAGGACACCGCCCAGACGCCCGGCCCGTCCGTCTGCCGCAGCCGGAACCGCTCGCCCGCGCCGGGTGGTGCCTCCTTCCAGGCGCGCCGGGCCGGGGCCATGACCTCGAACGTCTGGGCGATGGCGTCCGCCGCGAGTGCGGTCTCGACGGGCCCGGGCGCCCCGAGCGCGCTCTCGGCGTCCCAGCGGTGCAGCGCCGCCTCGATGGTCTGCATCCGCCACCAGAATCCGGCGGTCCGCTCGTGGGACCAGGTCCACACCCGCTGCTCCGGATCGCCGTCGCGGAGATGCGCCTCCAGCGTCCGGGCCCCGTCGGCGAACCAGTCGACGAGGCCCGGTGGCACCGGTCCGATGTGCGGTCCGCCCTCCGGCGACGGCCAGCCCGAGCGGTCCTCGGGGAGGGCGAAGACGGCCACGTCCGTGACGTCCGGCGGCTCCGTCAGCCCGCCCTCGACGATCCGGTTGACGAAGCGGTGCACCCCGCCCAGATGCAGCACCAGATCGGCCATCGACCAGTCGGGGCACGACGGCACCAGCGGCGCCGGGCCCCCGTCGGCGGCCCGGCGGGCGGCGGCCTCGAAGGTCACGATCTCGCGGTGGAAGGCGGTGGCGAGGTCCATGTGATCACTGTGCCATCGGCGGCCGGTCCCGGACACCGGTGGAAACGAGCCGTTCGGCGCGCGGCAGGCGCGGGTGCCCTCAGCCCCGCCCGGCCAGGAAGGGCAGCACCACGGCGGCCACTTCGTCCGGCACCTCCTCCGCGAGGTCGTGTCCGGCGTCGAGGACATGACCGGTCACATCGTGGGCCATCAGCCGCATCCGGGCCTCGTTCCGGTCGCCGATGAACGCCGAACCGCCGAGCGCCAGCACCGGGATGTCCAGCTTCTTCCGCGCCGCCTCCCGGTTCTGCTCGGCGTCGACGAGCATGGCGCGGTAGATGGAGAGCATCGCGCGGATGCCGCCGGGCAGGGAGTAGCAGCGCACGTATTCCTCGATGGCGTCGGGGGTGGCGGTGTCGGGGTGGCTGCGCTCGTTCTTGATCATGTAGGTGATCAGTTCGCGCTCGTGCCCGGCGATCAGCATCTCGGGTACGTCCGGCTGGAAATAGAAGCCCAGATGCCATAGGTGCATCCCCGTCGAGACGTTCTCCTCGGTGAGCGCGGTGTGGTCCTCGAAGCCGAAGCCGGGGAACAGCGCCTCGGCGAACACCAGCGCGTTGACCTGATCCCGGTGCCGGGCGGCGAGCTGGTAGCCGATCACCGCTCCCCAGTCCTCGCCCATCACGCTGTAGGACGCGTGCCCGAGGTGTGCCATGAGCGCCGCGATGTCGTCGGCCATCGTCGCGGAGTCGTAGCCGCCCGCGGGACGGGCGGAGTCGCCCAGGCCCCGCAGGTCGGGGACGACGACGGTGTGCCGCGGCGTCAGCTTCGGCACGAGGTGGCGCCAGTGGTAGCCCGTCTTGGGCACGCCGTGCAGCAGCACCAGCGCCGGACCGGACCCGCCCGTCCGATAGTGCAGGCTCGTTCCGTTGACGGTGGCACGGTTCGTGCGGACGGAGTCTCCGTCATGGTCGAAAATCATCGCTGAAACACCTTTCCTGGCCGGGAGCGGCCCTCGCTCATGACGACAGTCCACCTCCGGCGCCAGGGCGTTATCCACGGCCATATCTCATGACCGGCCCGCCGATATCTCCTCGATATGATCGCCCGGTGGAAGCACGACACATGCGGTACGCCCTGGCCCTGGCCGACCACCAGCACTTCGGGCGGGCGGCCGCCTCCCTCGGGATCGCCCAGCCCCCGCTGTCCCAGCAGATCGCCGCGCTGGAACGGGAACTGGGCGCGCGGCTCTTCGACCGTACGGCGCGCGGGGTGTTCCCGACGGCCGCGGGCGAGGCGTTCCTGGCCAGGGCGCGCCGGGCGCTGGCCGAGATGTCGGCCGCCGCGTCCGACGCGGGCCGGGCCGCCCGGGGCGAGACCGGCCGTCTGCGGCTCGGCTTCATCGGCTCGGCGCTGCTGGAGCTGCTGCCGTCCCTGCTCGGCCGGTTCATCCGCGAACGCCCCGAGGTGCGATTGGGCCTGCACGAGATGTCGACCTGCCAGTCGGCGGCGGCCCTGCTCGACGGTGAGCTGGACATCGCCATCGGGCGTGGCGCGCCCCGGGGCGCCGGTGCGGAGGACCTGGTGTCGGTCACGGTCGGCCGGGACCGTCTGGTCGCGGTCGTCGGATCCGGCCATCCCCTCGCCGGGCAGCCGAAGGTGGGCGTCGAGCAGTTGAGGGGGCAGCATCTGATCGTGGCACCCCAGGACGAGGAGCCGGTGGTCGCCGGATGGCTCGACGCGCTGCTGGGCGACGGAGCCGGGGCCGCCGCGCCGGGCGGCGGGGTCACCGAAGCCCGCGATGTGCACACCATCATCGGGCTGGCCTCGTGCGGGGTCGGGGTGGGGCTCGGCCCGGCGTGCCTGCGGGTGGCGGCGCGGCCCGGCACCTGGGTGTGCGAGGTGAGTCCGCGCGTGGAACTGCCGGATCTGGTGATGTCCTTCCGCGCCCAGGACCGCTCTCCGGTCCTGGCGGCCTTCCTGGACACGGCCCGGGAGCTGTGCCCCGGGGTGAACGAGCGGCTGGAGCGCCTCGACCGCCGTTGAACGGCCGAGACGCTCCGGCTCCGACGGAACGCCGGTCTCAGTCGCGCACGGTCAGCCAGTCCACCGCGGCCACCTTCCGCGCACCCGACGCGACGAGGTACACATCATGGGTGCCCGTCACCGCGCGCGCCGGCCGCACCGATTGCTCCCGCCACTGGTCCGCGCCGCCCGTGTCCCGCACCGGCAGCGTCGCCACCACGCGGCCCTCGGGGCCGTCCAGCCGCAGTCGCAGCACACAGCCGCCGCCGCAGCCCGCCGACGCCATCCGCACCGTCAGCCGGTCGGGGGCGTCCGCGCCGAACGAGACCTGACGGAAGCCGATCAGACCGCCGGAGCCCAGCACACCGGTGGCCGCGTCACCGCGCTCGCCACCGCGCACCACCTGAGCCCGTTCGGCCTGCAGCGTAGCGGCGGCGTCCGGCCCGTCCGCGTACAGCCGGATCTCGTTCACCGCCCACGGCACATCACCGGCCGCGGTCAGCTCGATCCGCACATAGCGGGCCGTGCGCTGCGCGAAGACCGCGTCCTGGGTGAAGGAGCGGCCCGCGACGCGGGCGACGGGGGAGCCCCAGTCGTGGCCGTCGCGGCTGACGGACACCGTGAAGCCGTGGGGGTGGCCCGTGGCGTCCAGTCCGGCGTCGATCGCCAGCCGGGAGAAGGTCTTCGCCGCGCCCAGGTCGAGGGTCAGCGACTGCCCGGCGGCCTGGGCGGTGTCCGCCTTCCACTGGGTGGTCTGCACCCCGTCGACGGCGGTGGAGGCGTCACCGCCGCCGGAGAACGTGGCCTTCCAGCCGTCGTTGCGCACCCGCGACTCACACCCCGGCAGATCGCATCCGGCCGACCAGATGGGCGCCCCGTACTCGTACGCGCCCTGATCGGGACCGGCGCCCCGCACCCCGGTGGTCACCCCGTCCACCGTCTCGCCCGCGTCGATGGCCGGGGACCCGGCGCGGGGCCACAGCTCGCCGTTGCGGGTGTCGGTGTACCGCGGATCGGTCGGTGGCAGCAGGTTGTTGCGGACGACGGGGGCCGGATCGCCCGGTCCGGAGATCTCCATCGGGGCGAGTGCCACGACGTTGCTGACGTACGTGCCGGTGGCGTCCGTTGCGCCGCTCAGCCGCACGGCGGTGGAAACCCCCGCCCCGTACGTCGAGTTGTGGTCGCGGTTGCCGAGGCTGACCCCGCTGTGGCCGTTGAAGAAGGTGGCACGGGCGCCGGTGTTGTAGGCCACGTTGTGGTGCAGCAGGAACTGGCTGGAGGAGTTGTCGATGTAGTAGCCGACCTGGCCGTCGGCGTCATGGACGGTGTTGTGGTCGACGCTCGTACCGGTCGCGTCCAGGTTGCAGCAGACGTAGAAGGGGCTGCCGTCGCGCGAGGTGCGCATGGCCTCGGACAGGTCGTTGTAGGCGATGCGGTTGTCGTGGAACGGCACGCCGTTCAGCTGCCAGGCGGTGTCGATGCTCGCCCGGCCGGTGCGCCGGACGGTGTTGCGGGTGACGGTCTGCCCGCTGCCGTTGATCTCGATGCCGGGGGTGTAGCTGCCCATCCAGCCCACGTCGTGGATGTAGTTGTTGGTGACGGTGTTGCCACTGCCGCGCAGCAGCACCCCGGTCCCCGCGGAGTAGCCGATGTCGCTGTCCCGCAGCGTGTTGCCGGTGCCGAGGATCTGGACGCCGGAGTCGAGCACCCGGGAGGCGACGATGTGGCCCTCGCCCGGCGGGATGGCCAGCTCGTCGTCGCGCGGCATGGGCAGGGTCGAGAACTCGGAGATGTAGCGGGCCCGCAACCCCTCGACCAGCACACCGGTGCTCTTCGCCCCGGTGCGCAGCGAGGTGCCCCACACGCCGAGCCCGCGGACGGTGACATGGGAGCTTTCGGAGAGGTCCAGGCCCCATTTCTCGTATTTCGCGGTCACCGTGTGGCCCGCCATACCGCCCTTGGGCGGCACCAGATACAGCCGTTTCTCGCCCGTGTCGTAATACCACTCACCGGGCTGGTCGAGGGTGGCTTTCGCGCCCACCAGGTAATAGTTGCGGTAGTTCTGGTCGCCCATGCACAGCGGGGTGCAGCGGTAATTGCCGCCCTTGAAATCGAGGGCACCGTCCGAGGTGGCGGTCACGGTGCCGGTCTGCTGGCTCCACGGGTTGGACCCGGCCCACAGATGGATGGTGGCGCCGGTGAAGTCGCCGCCCGGCAGGTCGGGGTCGTCGATGTGCTGGTCGGTGGAGGTGCGCTCGGCGACCGCCCAGGACGGATTGAGCGGATCGGGGCCGGAGTTGGGCCAGCGGCCCTCCATGGCGCGGCCGCCGTCGAGGAACAGCGCGTTCTCGTCGCGGGCGAGCGGAAGGCCGACATCGGCGGCCACCAGACCGCCGCCCGCGTCCTTCCAGCCGGTCACGGTCCGCGTCCCGTCGACGGTGACCGGTCCGTCCCCGTACGCCGCGAGGGTGATCGGGGCGCCCGCGCGGCCCGAGGGCGGGGCGACCCGCTCGCGGTAGTCGCCGCGGTGGATCAGGCAGGTGTCCCCGGGCCGGACGAGGTCGGTGCAGCGGCCGATGGTGCGCAGGGGATGGCGCTCGCTGCCGCTGCCCCGGTCGGAGCCCCAGGTGGCGACGAGGTACGTACGCCCCTGCTGCCCCTGCCCTCCCTGCGCCGTCGCGGTGCCCGGCAGCGCCGCGGTGAGGACGGCCATGGCCGCGACGGCGGCCATGGAAATGCGCCTGAGCGTGGATCTCATCTACCGCCTCCAGAGTTCAGGGTCGACCGAAACCTAGGAGAAACATCGGATGAGGTCAACGGAAAGAGGCGAATTCTAGGCAGGTGGCGCGGAAATCCCCCATGACAGATCCGATGTCTCTTGCCGTCTCTTGCTGCCTCTTTCGGTAAATCGATTTATTGACAAAGAGGCATTCACTCGCCGAATATGGCCCGGATATCTACTGACATCACAGACATCACTCGAAACGGCGGGCGCTGATCTCCGCCGCGGTGTCGGCCACCAGCCGCCCCCAGCGGTCCACCTCGTTCGGGTCGTAGCGGGAGTCGGGCATGGAGATGGCGACGGTGGCCACCGGGGCTCCGCTCACCGCGACGATCGGCGCGGCGATGGCGCAGACGTCGGGCAGGTACTGATTGCGGTTGACGGCGTAGCCGTCCCGCCGGACCCGCTCCAGTTCCTCGCGCAGCTCGTGCGGATCGGTGATGGTGGCATCCCCGTAGCGGGCCAGGCCGTCCGCGATGACCTCGTCGACCTCGTCGGCGGGGAGAAGGGCGAGGACCGCGTGGCCGGTGGCCGTGGCGTGCATCGGCGAGGTGTCGCCGACCTGATGGTAGGTGCGCACCGCCTGGGTGCAGTCGACCCGGTCGACCATGACCATGCAGCGCAGCCCGTCCGGGACGGACAGATGGATGGTCTCGTCGACCGCGTCGCGCAGCCGGCACATCGGTTCGCGCGCCGCGGCGAACAGGCTCGACCCCTGGTGCGCCGCCGGGCGGACCGCGAGCACCCGGGCGCCGACCTCCCAGCGCGTGGTGTCGCCCCGGCTGGCGCGCAGCCAGCCCGCCTCGTTGAGCGTCACCAGTGTGCGCTGCACGGTCGACTTGGGTAGTCCGAAGATCTTCGTCAGCTCGCCGACGGTCACCGGCTGGTGCTGGGCGACCGCTTCGAGGATCCGAAGGCTGCGGATCACGCTCTTCATTTCCATCGGGTTTCCCCCACCGGGTTCTGGATTTTTCCGCTGCGCGAGCCCTTGACCGGTCCCTGGAGCGCTGCGACATTGATGCTGCAATCTAGCACGGCATGCCACATTGTGGAACAGGCCGTCTGGGAAACCTCTTCTCCCACCCCAGGAGGCATCCGTGGCAACGAGGAAGCGGGTAGCGGTCGTCGGCACCGGAACCATGGGCAGTCAGGCCATGTGGCGGCTGGCCTCCCGGGGCGCGGAGGTGACCGGCTTCGACCGGTACGCCCCCGGCCACGACCGGAGCGCGGCGGGCGGCGAGACCCGGATCTTCCGCAGCGCCCACTTCGAGGACTCCCGCTACGTACCGCTGCTGCGCCACGCCGACGCCCTGTGGCAGGAACTGCAGCGGGAGACCGGCCGCGAGCTGCGCCGGCTCACCGGATGTCTGCTCATGGGCCCGACCGACCACCAGCAGATGAGCACGGTCCTGGAATCCATCGCGGAACACGGCCTCGACCACGAGGTGCTGGACGCGGACGCGCTGGCCGAGCGCTTCCCCCAGTTCCGCGTCGAGGACGGCGACGCCGCCGTACTGGACCGCAACGCGGGCCTGCTGCGCCCCGAGCTGACCGTGCACACCGCGGCCGCCCGCGCCGAGCGGCTGGGCGCCCGGCTGCACCGCTACACACCGGTGCGGGAAGTGGCCCCCGCGCGCAGCGGAGTGGCCGTGACCACCGACCAGGGCACCGAGCGCTTCGACGCCGCCGTGGTCACCGTCGGCCCCTGGGTCAACGAACTGCTGCCGGACCTGGAGTGGGAGGTGGACATCCGGCGGCTGATCAACGCCTGGTTCCTGCCCACCGCCCACGACCGGCACGGCGCCGAGGCGCCCGGCTTCATCCGCACCGCGCCCACCCACTGCTACGGGCTGCCCTCACCCGACGGCATCTCGGTCAAGCTCGGCCTGTCCCGCGCCCTGCACCGCGCCGTGCCCGACCCGCAGCGGCTGGACCGCACCGTGGCACCCGAGGAACTGGCCGTCCACCGCCGTGACCCGCGCCCGGGACGGCTCCTTCCTGGTGGAGACGTTGCACGGCACCGTCCGCGCGAAGCAGGTGATGGCCGCCACCGACGCGTACACCGACCGGTCGCTGCCGTGGTTCCGCAAGCGGCTGGTGTCCGTCGGCAGCTTCGTCATCGTCACCGAGCCGCTGGGCGAGGAACTGGCCCGGGAGGTCATCCCGAAGGCCCGGCTGGTGGTCGACTCCAAGAACATCGGCCACTACATCCGGCTCACCCCCGACAACCGCCTCGCCTTCGGCGGCCGCGCCCGCTTCGCCCCCTCCGACCCGGCCTCGGACCGCCGCAGCGGCGCGGTGCTCCAGCGCGAAATGGCCGAGATATTCCCGCAGCTGAGCCGGGTGGGCATCGACTATGTGTGGGGCGGGAGCGTCGGGTTCTCCTACGACCGCATCCCGCACGCGGGCCAGGCCGGGGGCGTGTACTACTCCATGGGCTACTGCGGCCACGGCGTCCAGATGGCCACGTACATGGGGCGCGCCATGGCCGAGGTGATGGACGGCCACCCGGAGGCCAACCCGCTGCGCGGCATCGGCTTCCCAAAGATCCCGGTGCCCTTCTACAACGGGACGGCCTGGTTTCTGCCCTTCGCCGGGGCGTACTACAAGGCCAAGGACCGGCTCATGTGATCCCCGGACCTCCCGGAACCCCGGACACCCCTGGCCCCCGGCCCCCGGACATCCCTGGCCCCCCGGGCACCCCGCCGCGCCGCGCGCCCGGCGGGGTCAGCCGTCTTCGGGGAGGTACGGACCGGCGAGGGCGACTTCGGCCCGCTCCAGCGCGCGGGCCAGCTCATCGCCCGGCGGCCGCTCGCTGACCAGCACGTCGATGCGGCTGAGCGGGCAGATCAGGGCCAGCGCCCGGCGCTCGAACTTCGCCGAGTCCGCCAGCACCACGACCCGGGATGCGGACTCCATCATCTCCTGGATCATCTGGGCCTCCGGGATGTTGGACACCGAAAGCCCCGAGGCGCTGACCCCGCCCACCGCGATGAGGGCGGTGTCCGCGCTCACCCCGGCGGTGTCGGGGAAGCGGATCGGGCCGATGGTCACCAGCGCGGTGGTCCGGCAGCCGCCGCCGAGGACGAACAGATCGCGCAGCGCCTGAACCGGGACCATGCCCGGGACCCGCAGATTGTTGGTGACGATCGTCAGCCCGCGGTGGCCGCCGAGCGCGGCGACCGCCGAGAGCACCGTGGTGCCGCCGTTGACGAGCAGCGTCTCGTCGTCCCGCACCAGACGGGCGGCGGCGGCCCCGATGGCCTCCTTGGCCTCCCGGCGCTCGTTCATCCGGTCCGCCACCGGGCTGTCCGCCGTGGCCAGCTCGCCGCCCGGCACCGCCCCGCCGTGGGTGCGCGCCACCAGGCCGCGCGCCGCGAGATGGTCCAGGTCACGCCGCACGGTGTCCACCGAGACGGCGAACTCCTTCGCCAGCTCCCCGATGGTGGCCTGGCCACGCTGCTGGATGAAGGCGGTGAGGTCGGCCCGGCGGCGCGCGGGCAGGTTCGCCGCCCGGGTCCCCTCTGCTGACGTCATCGTGTGCTCCCCCTTCTCGGCACTGCGCAACACTGCAGATTCTCGCACCTTACCGCAAGAAGCTGCAGCACGACTCTTGACCGGTGGATGCTGCCGCCGTAGCTTGCAGCAAAGAGCCGCATAAACCAGCGCTTCTTTGTACGTCTTTCTGCGTACCTCTCTGCATAGCTTTTGCGTCGCGTCACTGGAGTCGCCGTGGAGCCGCACCCACCCAACCGTCCCGAGCCACCGTGGACCCGCCGCCGGGCACTTTCCACCGGCGCCCTCACCCTCGGCACCCTCGCCGCCGCGCCCCTGCTCACCGCGTGCGGGGGTGGTGACGAACCGGCGCGGCGGGTGGGCGGCGGTGGCGGCCGGCGCACCGAACTCACCTTCGCCTGCGCGGCGTTCACCGGTGGCGCGGCCGGCATGCAGTCGTTCGCCGACCGGTACAACGCCGCCCAGAGCCGCTTCCGGGTGACCGTCCGCAATCTGCCGCCGCCCAGCTCCAGCACCGAATGCCACCAGCAGCTCACCCAGCTGCTGGCCCGCAAGGACGGCACGGTCGACGTCTTCGCCCAGGACGTGGTGTGGATCGCCGAGCTGGCCGACGCGGGCTGGGTGCACCCCCTGGACCAGGACATCTCCGCCTCGCTGCGGCGCTCCTTCTTCCCCGGTGTGGTCGAGGCGTGCACCTATCAGGGCCGTCTCGTCGCCCTGCCCTGGTACGTGGACGCGGGCGGCCTCTACTACCGCACCGACCTCATGCGGGCGCTGGGCCGCAAGCCGCCGACCGGCTGGCACGAACTGGCCGACATCGCCGCCGAGATGCAGCACCGGCGGGTGCCCATGGGCTATCTGTGGCAGGCCAAGCAGGCCGAGATCCTGCTCTGCGACCTGGTCGAGTTCATCGCCTCCAACCGGGGCCACATCATCGACCCCTCGGGCGCGGTCCGCGTGGACAGCCCCGAGTGTGTCGAGGCGGTGCAGTTCATGCGTGACCTGGTGTACCGCTACAAGGTCAGCCCCTCCGAGGTGTTCTCGTGGGACGAGGAACCCAGCCGCCGCCCCTTCACCGCGGGCCGGGTCGGGATGATGCGGCACTGGAGCTATGTCTACGGCGTCTCCCAGAACCCGGACCAGTCCAAGGTCGTCGGCAAGGTCGACGTCGCCCCGCTGCCCAGTTTCCCCGGCGGCACGTCCTCCTCCTGCCTCGGCGGCTATCAGCTCGGCGTCGCGGCGGGATCCCGCAACAAGGAAGGTGCCATGGACTTCCTGCACTGGCTCGCCGGCACCGAGGCACAGCTCGCCTTCGCGCTCGACTTCGGCAACGCCCCCTCCCGCGTCTCGGTCTACGAGGAGAAGAAGCTCGCCAAGGGCCAGCCCGCGATGGTCAAGCTGAAGGAGGCGTTCGGCAACGGCGTGCCCCGCCCGGTCACCCCGCACTACTCCCGGGTCAGCCTCGCCCTCCAGTCCGCGGTCTCCCGCGCCCTGGTCTACGGCGACGTGCGCGGCACCCTCCGCTCCGCCCGGCGCGACCTGGAGGCGATCGTCTGATGGGCCACCTCGCCTTCTTCCACAGAACCCCCGGACACACCTCGCTGCGCGGCAAGCACCGCGCCCCCTCCCTGGAACAGCCGCAGCTCACGCCGGGCCCCGACGCCCCGCGCCGAAGCGCACCCGGGCGCGAGTCCTCGTCCGCGGGCCCGCGCCTGACGGGCATCGTGCTGCTCGCGCCCGCGCTCGCCGCCGTCCTCGCCGTCTCCCTCTACCCGGTGCTGCGCACCCTGTGGCTGTCCCTGCACGACGCCGGGTTCTCCAGCGGATCGCACTTCACCGGCACCGCCAATCTGTCCCGGCTGCTCGGCGACGACCTGTTCTGGAACGCCTGGTGGCGCACGGTGGCCTTCGCCTTCGGCACCACCCTGGTGGAGACCGCGCTCGGCATCGGCTTCGCCCTCGTGCTGCACCAGTCCTTCCGCGGCCGCGGCTGGGCCCGCGCCGCCGTCCTCATCCCATGGGCCATCCCCACCGTCGTCACCTCGCGGATGTTCGGCTGGATCTTCGACGGCCAGTCCGGGGTCGCCAACTACCTGCTGACCCGCCTCCATCTGACCGACGGCTACATCAACTTCCTCGGCGATCCGCACACCGCCCTGCCCACCATCGGGCTCGCCGACGTCTGGAAGACCACGCCGTTCATGGCGCTGCTGGTGCTCGCCGCGCTGCAGACCGTGCCGAAGGAACTGGGCGAGTCCGCGAAGATCGACGGCGCCTCGCCCTGGCGCGCCTTCCGCTCCCTCACCCTGCCGGTGATCGCGCCCGCCCTGCTGATCGCCGCCCTCATCCGGGTCCTCGACGCCTTCCGGGTCTTCGACCTGCCGTACGTCCTCACCGGCGGCGGACCGGCAGACTCCACCGAGACGCTGTCCACCTTCGGCTACAAGACCCTCTTCTCCGGCCTCGAACTGGGCTACGGCTCGATGATCGCCACCGCCGCCTTCCTCACCGAAGTGCTCATCGCCGCGGGCTTCGCGTATTACCTGAGCCGGCGCTACCGCGCCCTGGAGGGCTGAGCCATGACCGCCATCCCCGCGCCCGTCCCCGCCGCGCCCGCCGCCATCCGGGCCCGCCGCCGGGCCCTGACCCGCCGGACGCTGTTCCGGCTGGCCGTCGCCGCCGTCGTGCTCTGGTCCGTCGCACCGTTCCTGTGGCAGCTCAGCACCTCCTTCCAGCGGGACCGCGACCTGTCCTCGGTGACCCCGCACTGGCTGCCCGTCCCGGGCACCCTGGAGCACTACCGGGCCGTCTTCACCGACTACGAGTTCGGCAAGTACCTGGTCAACAGCGTCATCGTCACGGTCACCGCGACCGCGATCGGACTGCTGCTGGCGGCCCTGGCCACCTATGCGCTCGCCCGGCTGCCGGTACCCGGCAAGGGCGTGGTGCTCGCCGTCGTCCTCGGCCTGTCGATGTTCCCGCAGATCTCGATCGTCGTTCCGCTCTATCTGGTGCTCAACGCCCTCGGGCTGCTCGACACCTATACGGGGCTGTCCGGTTCGTACGTGGGACTCGCCCTGCCCCTGATGATCTTCGTGCTGTACGCGCACTTCCGCTCCCTGCCCACCCAGCTGGACGAGGCCGCGGCCATCGACGGCGCGGGACTGCTGCGCACCCTGCGCAGCGTCATCCTGCCGCTCGCGCTGCCCGGGATCGCTGCCGCCGGAATGCTCGGCTTCATCACCAATTGGAACGAGTTCATGCTCGCGCTGGCCTTCACCTCCTCGCCCGAGCACCAGACCGTGCCGGTCGGCATCGCGGGCTTCCAGTCCCAGTACTTCGTCCCCTGGGGCGACATGGCCGCCGCGTCCGTCGTGGTCACCCTGCCGCTGGTGCTGATCGTCATGGTGTTCCAGCGCCGCATCGTCGCGGGCATCACCTCCGGGGCGGTGAAGCAGTGACCTCCCGCACCGGCCTGTCCGTCCCGCGCGTCGTCGCCCGCGACGAGCTGTGGGCCGAGCGGTACCGCGCGCTGGCCGACCGGGTCCGCTCCCGGGCCCGGCAGGCCGCCCCCGTACTGGCCGGGTTCAGCGCCTGCGTCGACCACGTCCGCCGGATGGGCCCGGAGCGGATCGCCGCCCTCGCCGCCCAGGCCACCGCGCCCGGACCCGCCGGTGAGGTCGCCGCCGAGGTCATCGGCCGCATCCGCCACGGCCGCGGCGGCGAGATCGCCATGCCGTGGCCCGGCGGCAGCGACTGGGCGGCCACGCTGCTCGGCGCGCCCGACCGGGTGCAGCTCGGCGGCACCGGACCGCAGGCCGCCTGGGCGCTCGCCGTGCTCGGTGCGCCCAGCGTCGTCCCGCTGGCCGACCGCAGCGCCGAGCAGCTCGCGGTGCTCCATCCCGACGTGACGCTGTGCACGGCCGCGGGCACCGCCCCCGCCGGGCGGCTGACCGGCGCCGACGCGCCCACCGGTGGGGTGCCCAAACAGCCGCACAGCGTCCTGGAGTTCGCCGCGGGCACCCCAGCGCCCGGACTGCCCGGCGGGCTGCCCCGCTCCTCCCGGATCATCCTGCGGTTCATGGACGACGGGATCGAGCGCGACGAATGGTTCGCCGCCCGCTCCCGCGAACTGGCCCGCACCGCTGTGGCGGGGCTGCTGTCCGGCATGAACGGGCTGCCCGAGGACGGCACCGGGCCCGCCGACCGGGCCTGGCTCACCGAGGTCGCGCGCACCTGGCGGGACGCCGGACTGCCGCTGATCCATCTCGAACTCGCCGAGTTCACCAGCGTCCGCGCCCTGCGCGCGGGATGCGACGAGTACGCCCCGCTGGCCGACTCCGTCGGCATGAGCCTGTCCGAACTCGCCGTGCTCGCGGGCCCCTCGGCCCGCGCCACGCCCGTCGCCGCCGCGGCCCACTTCGCCACCGCGTACCACCTGGACCGGGTGTGTGTGCACGCGGACGGCTGGGTGCTCGCCGTCCACCGCGGCGACCCCACCGAACAGCGGACCGCGCTGATGACGGGCAGCCTGCTCGCCGCCGCGCGGGCCGCGCGCGGCGTCCCCGCCGCCGACCCGGAGCCGCCGCCGGCGGCCGGCTACACCGAGGACCGCCCGGCCGACGGGCCGGTGGGGGAGGGGCTGCGCGCGGACTGCGTCCCCGCGCCCCACCTCAGCCGCCCCGCGGCCACCATCGGCCTCGGTGACACGTTCGTGGGCGGGCTGCTGCTCGCCCGCTCGCTCCACGACAGGGCCGACCACAACGGCCCGTATCCGAAAGGACCCCGATGACCACGCCTGACCTGACCACCGACCCGGGCAAACTGCGCGGACTGACCCGTGTGACCAGCGAGGACGGCTTCTTCCTGATCTGCGCCCTCGACCATCTCTCGGACTTCGCCGAACTGCTCGCCCCGGACCCCTCCACGGTGGGCTTCGCTGACGTGGTCCGGGCGAAGGACGCCGTCATCCGCGCGGTCGCGCCCAGCGTGACCGCCGTGCTCCTCGACGCCCACTACGGCATCGGCCACCTCACCGCGAGCGGCGCCGTGCCGCGCGACGTCGGCCTGATGGCCAGCATCGAGGACGAGGACTACACCATCCCCGAGGGGCCGCGTCGCACCCGCCACCGCGAGGGCTGGTCCACCCGGCAGATCAAGCTGTCCGGCGCCGATGTGGCCAAACTGCTGTGGTGGTACCGCCCGGACGGCGACCCGGCCACCGCCGAACACCAGCGCCAGGTGGTACGCGACCTGGTGGCCGAGTGCGCGGAGCTGAGCCTGCCGCTGGTCGTCGAGCCCATCTGGTACCCGCTGCCCGGCGAGGACCCGTCGTCGGCGGAGTGGAAGGAGCGCCGGGTCGCGGGCATCATCCGGTCGGCCGTCGACGCCGACCGGCTCGGCGTCGACATGCTCAAGGTCGAGTTCCCCGGCTACGTCGACACCGAGCAGGGCCGCGAGGCGGCCGCCGCGGCGTGCAAGGAGCTGGACTCCTCGGTGCACGTCCCCTGGGTGATCCTTTCCGCGGGCGTCGGCTACGAGGACTTCCGTACCCAGGTGCGGATCTCCGCCCAGGCCGGGGCGTGCGGCTATCTGGCGGGCCGGTCCATCTGGCGCGACGCCGTCTCCACCCACGACCCGGCCGAGCGCGCCAAGGGCATCGAGCAGGCCCGGGGGCGGCTGGACGAGCTGAACGCGGTCATCCGCGAGCACGGCCGCCCGTTCCTGCCGGGCCGCTCCCTCGACCAGGCGCTGGACCGCCAGCCCGAGGGCTGGTTCCACGACTGGCATCCCGCCGTCTGACGACCCGTGGACCGGCGGGGAGCGGCGGGCGCCCCTGACCCGCCCGCCGCTCCCCGCCCCAGACTCCTCCGTACGGCCGTATCCGACCGGCAGAAGCCCGTATGACCGCCGAGCCCGCCGCCGCGCCCATCCCGCTGACACCGAATCAGCCGCGCTCCTTCTACCGCGACTCCGGCGCCATCGCCCGCTTCCGGCGCACCGCGCCGACCGGCGACGGCTATCGCCCCGAGGACTGGGTCGCCTCGACCACCTCCCGCTTCGCCCGGTCCCCGGCCGGGCTGACCACGCTGCCCGGCGGCGTCCGGCTGGCCGACGCCGTGGCCGCCGACCCGGCCGCCTGGCTGGGGCCGGAGCACACGGCGGCGTACGGGGCCGACACCGGGCTGCTGGTCAAGCTGCTGGACGCCGGGCAGCGGCTGCCCCTGCACACCCACCCCGACCGCGCGTTCGCCCGTGCCCACCTGGGCAGCGCGCACGGCAAGACCGAGGCGTGGTACGTCCTGGACCCGGGCGCCGAGGTCCGGCTCGGTTTCGTCCGCGACGTCACCGCCGGCGAGCTGGCCGGCTGGGTCGCGGCCGGTGACACGGGCGCCATGCTGGACGCCGTCCACCGGGTGCCGGTCGCCCCCGGCGACGCGCTGCTGTGCCCGGCGGGGATGCCGCACGCGATCGGCGCGGGGGTGCTGCTGGTGGAACTCCAGGAGCCCACCGACTTCTCGGTGCTGCTGGAGTGGGAGGGTTCGCGATCGACGGTGCCGCCGAGGGCCATCTCGGCCTCGGCTTCGGCCTGGCCCTCGGCGGAGTCGACCGCCGGGGCCTGTCCGCTGCCGCGCTGGACCGGCTGCGCGGACCGGGCGCGGCGGCCGGGACCGGGAGCGTGCTCCCGCCGGACGCCGACCCCTGCTTCCGCGCCGAGCTGTGCCGGGGCGAACCGGCGGCCACGCTGGACGCGGGCTTCTCGGTGCTGGTCTGCCTCACCGGCGCCGGGACGCTGACCTGCGGCTCCGGGCCCTCGCTCGACGTGGCGGAGGGGCAGACCGTGCTCCTTCCGTACGCGGCGGGGCCCGCCCGGCTGTCCGGCCCGGTGACCGCCCTGCGCTGCCGCCCGCCCGCGCCCGGGCACTGATCCCCGCAGCGGGGAATCCGGAAAACTCCTTAAATCATTTGCTTTATTTAATTCACGTGTTTTAACGTGGCTCCACAAGCTCAGTACGACCGAGTGAGGAGGCCACGATGGCCGGTGCCCAGGGCGGAACCGCGCACACCGATCGCGCCGCCGACACCCGCGAGGCCATCATGGCCGCGGCCGAGCGGCTCTACGCCGAACACGGGCTGGTCGCGGTGTCCAACCGGCAGATCAGCGAGGCGGCCGGACAGGGCAATGTCGCCGCGGTCGGCTACCACTTCGGCACCCGGGCGGATCTGGTGCGCGCCATCATGCGCAAGCACTCGGCGGCCATCGACGGCATCCGGCAGCGCATGCTGGACGAGACCCGCGGCAGCCGGGAGGTCCGGGACTGGGTCGCCTGCCTGGTCCGGCCCGCCCCCGAGCACCTGGCCACCCTGGGCGTGCCCTCCTGGCACGCCCGGTTCGCCGTCCAGGTGATGACCGACCCCGTCCTGCGCGCGATCGTCACCGACGAGGCCATGACCCGGCAGCCCCTGTGGGAGATCCTCCAGGGCCTGGGCGGCTGCCTCGGCTTCCTGTCCGCCGAGACCCGGGCCCAACGCGGCGACATGGCCCGCCAGTTGATCACCCACACCTGCGCCGAACGCGAGCGCGCCCTCGCCGACGGGACCAGTACGCGACAGCAGTCCTGGGAGGACACCGCCGCCGCGCTCACCGACGCCATCACCGGGCTGCTCCTCGCTCCCGTCACATCCTGAACCACCCCGCACCGCCCCGAGCGTGCTGGCTGCCGAGCCGCCCGCGGCGGCGCCCGCCGCCCACGCCTGACCGGCACCCCCGAAACGCCCACCGGAGGAAGACCATGACCACCGCACCCGTGTCCGACGACGCGTCGGCCGAGATCCCCCGGTTTCCCCAGCCGCGGGCCTCCGCCTGCCCCTTCGACCCGTCCCCGGAGCTGCGCGGCCTGGCCCAGTGGGGCCCGCTGACCCGGGTCCGGTCCTGGGGCGACAGCACCCCGTGGGTGGTGACCAGCCACGCCGAGCAGAAGGCGCTGCTCTCCGACCCCCGGCTCAGCGCGGACTTCTCCCACCCCGGCTTCCCGAGCCCCGTCGACCACTCGGGCGGCGAACACGGAGCCACCGACCTGAGCTTCGTCGGGATGGACGACCCGGAACACGCCCGGCTGCGCCGCATGGTCAGCGGCGCCTTCACCATCAAACGCGTCGAGGCGATGCGCCCGGTCGTACAGGGGATGGTGGACGACTTCATCACGCGCATGCTGGCCGGGCCGAAACCCGCCGACCTGGTCCAGGCCCTCGCGCTGCCGGTCCCGTCCCTGGTGATCTCCGAACTGCTCGGCGTCCCCTACGAGGACCACGAGTTCTTCCAGACCAACAGCAAGGTCCTCGTCTCCGCCGTGGCCACGCCCCAGGAGCGGCAGGCCGCGCACGGCAATCTCGACGCGTACCTGGACCAGCTCCTGGACGCCAAGCTCACCGAGCCCGGCGACGACCTGCTCTCCAGCCTCGGCAAGCGGATCGACGCCGGTGAGCTGACCCGCCGCCAAGCGGTCGCGATGGGCGTGCTGCTGCTCCTCGGCGGGCACGAGACCACCGCGAACATGATCACCCTGGGGACGCTGCTCCTGCTCGAACACCCCGAACAGCTCGCCCGGGTCCGCGACGCCGACGACCCGAAGGTGATCGTCGCCGCGGTGGAGGAACTGCTGCGCTACCTCAGCGTGGTCCACCTCGGGCGCCGCCGGACGGCCCTGGAGGACATCGAGATCGCCGGGCGCACCATCCGGGCCGGTGAGGGCGTGATCCTGCTCGGCGAACTGGCCAACCGGGACCCCTCCGTCTTCCCCGACCCGGACCGGCTGGACATCGCCCGCGACGCCCGGGGTCACCAGGCCTTCGGAGTGGGCACCCACCACTGCCTCGGCCAGCCGCTGGCCCGCATGGAACTCCAGGTGGTCTACCCGTCCCTGCTGCGCCGCATCCCCACGCTGCGCCTGGCGACCGAGCTGGAGAAGGTGCCCTTCAAGTACGACGCGGTGATCTACGGAGTCCACGCACTCCCCGTCACCTGGTAGCCCGGTCAGCCCGTGGCCGCCCGCAGCGGCGGCACGGCGGGCACCTCCGGCGCGGCGGCGATGTCCTCGGGCGTCATCATGAACTCCTCGGGGTAGGCGTCGCGCCGGGTGCGGCGGGCGGGTTCGCTGGTGCGCCACATGTAGAGGCACCGCCCGCACCGCAGCACCTCCCAGACCCCGGGGACGGGCGAGCTGAAGATGTGCTCGATCGTCTCGTGGGCGCAACGCGGGCACAGTGAAGGGGTGTCGGACATCTCGGTCCTTTCCGTGGAGTGGGTGACGGCGGTGGTTCAGCGGGCGGCGGCGAGCTTCTGCAGCCGGGTCAGCCACTCGGCCGCCTCCGGCACATCGCGCACCTGGGTGCCGTAGTTGCCGCGATTGTCGGGGGAGACGGGGGTGGTGGCGTCGATGACGAGCTTGTCGGTGATGCCGGGCGTACGGGCCTGCGGGGCCAGTTCGAGCACCGGGAGCCCCGGGACCTGGACCAGGTCGCCGTCCGGGTTCATCTTGGTGGACAGCGCCCACATCACCTGCGGCAGGTTGAACGGGTCGACGTCCTCGTCCACCACGATCACGGTGGCGGCGTAGCCGAGCCCGTGGGGGGTGGTCAGCACCCGCATGCCGACGGCCTTGGCGAAACCGCCGTACCGCTTCTTGGTGGAGACGATGACGACCAGCCCGTGGGTGTACATCGCGTTGACCGCCCGGACCTCCGGGAAGTCCCGGGTGAGCTGCTTGTACAGCGGCACACAGGTGTTGGCGGCGATCAGGTAGTCGACCTCGGTCCACGGCATGCCGAGGTAGAGGTGTTCGAAGACCGGGTTCGTGCGGTACGAGATGCGGTCGATGCGGATGACCGGCATGGTGCGGCCGCCGGAGTAGTGTCCGGTGAACTCGCCGAACGGGCCCTCGATCTCCCGCTTGCGGCCCTCGATGACACCTTCGATGACCACTTCGCTGCCCCACGGCACGGGCAGCCCGGTGAGCGGCGCCTTCGCGACCGGGGCGGGCGCGCCGCGCAGGGCCCCGGCCAGCTCGTACTCGTTCTGGTCGTACTCCATGGGGGTGGAGGCGACGATGGAGATCACCGGTTCGTTGCCGAGCGTGATGGCCACCGGCAGGTCCTCGCCCCGCTCCTCGGCGGTGTGCAGATGCTGCGCGATGTCGTGCATCGGCACCGGCTGGATCGCGAGCCGCCGCTTGCCCTTGACCTCGATGCGGTAGACGCCGACGTTCTGCTTGCCGCTGTGCTCGGGGTCGGCGGGGTCCTTGGAGACGACCGCGGCCTTGTCGATGTAGAAGCCGCCGTCGCCGTCGTTGAGCCGGATCAGCGGCAGCACCCGGAAGATGTCGGCGTCCTCGCCCTCCAGGGTGTTCTCGGCCCACAGCGGGTTCTCGCGCCACTCCGGCGCGACCGGGAAGGTGTCCCAGCGGCGGATGAACTCCTCCACCTGCTCCCTGGTGCCGGTCTCCTTGGGCAGGCCGAGGGCGAGCGCGTGATTGGCCCAGGAGCCGTGCACATTGAGCGCGATGCGGGCGTCGGTGAAGCCCTTGACGTTGTCGAAGTACAGCGCGGGGGCGTGGTCGCCCAGCCGCGGGGCGGCGTTGGCGGCGGCGGCGATGTCCGGCTCCGGCATCACCTCGTCGGGGACGCGCAGCAACTGGCCCTCCTTTTCGAGGGCGTCGAGGAAGCCGCGGAGGTCGTCGTAGGCCATGGGAACTCCTTCTCTACACAGAGGGGCGCGCGGCGCGCATGCCTGCCCAGCGCTTGGCGGTGGGTGCGGGCAGGTCGAACTGGTCGAGCAGCCGGGCCGTGATGTGGTCGACGATGTCGTCCACCGACTCGGGGTGGTTGTAGAAGGCGGGCATGGGCGGCACCATCCGCACCCCCATCCGGGACAGCGCGAGCATGTTCTCCAGGTGGATGTCGCTCAGCGGGGTCTCCCGGGGCAGCAGGACCAGCCTGCGCCGTTCCTTGAGGACCACGTCGGCGGCCCGGGCGACCAGCCCTTCGGCGTATCCGGCGCGGATCCCGGCGAGGGTCTTCATCGAGCACGGCGCGATGATCATCCCGTCGGTCCGGAAGGAGCCGGAGGAGATCGTGGCGCCCTGGTTCTCGGGGGAGTGCGTCTCGTCGGCGAGTGCGGCCACCTCGCGGGCGGACCGGCCGGTTTCCAGCTCGATCGTGGTACGGGCCCAGCGGCTGAGCACCAGATGGGTTTCCACGTCGGGCAGTTCGGCCAGCGCCTCCAGCAGCCGGATGCCGAACACGGCACCCGTCGCTCCTGTCATGCCCACGATCAATCGCACGGCGGTACGCTCCCCTCGGCTCTCTCACGGGAATGGCGGGCGCCGACTCTTTCGGTCACCGCGTCCTCGGCTCGCCCTCCACGCTAGAAGCCACCTGAAGGCTCGCAGCCGTACACTGAGGACGCGCTATGGACAGAAACGGACACACTGAGGTCACGGAGGTTCCGTTCCGGCCCTCCGTGGGAGCCCCGCCGGGAGCGGCGGTCCTCGACTTCGCCGGGCTGCTCGCCCGCGCCCGCGGCCATGACCTCGACGCCTACGCCCCGATGCGTCTCGCCTTCCACCAGCTGATCACCGTGCGTTCCGGGGTGCTGCGCTGCTCGGTGGACTTCACCGATCACGAACTGACCGAGGGCAGCTGGATGTGGGTGCGCCCCGGCCAGATCCACCAGTTCCGCTCCGGCCTCGCCACCGCCGAGGGCACCGTCGTGCTCTTCCCGGCCGGCTACCTGGACGCCGCCACCGCGGAGGCCGCCCGGCTGCACGGCTACGCGTGGCAGTCCCCACTGAGCCCCGAGGGGGAGGCCGCGGAGGCGGTACGGGCCGCCCGGGACCTGCTGGAGAGCGAGTACCGGGCGATGGCCGGGCCACTGGAGGCGCATATCGAGGTGGTGCGCCACCTGGTGGCCGTGCTCGTGCTGCGGCTGGCCCATCTGCCGGGCGCGGAGGGCGGCCGCGACGCGGGCAGCGAGGCGTTCCGGCGGTTCCGTCATGCGGTGGAGCGCGACTTCGCCCGTACGCACCGGGTGGAGGATTACGCCACACGGCTGGGTTACAGCGTGCGCACCCTGACCCGGGCCACCCGCGCGGCGGCCGGGTGCGGCGCCAAGCGGTTCATCGACGACCGGGTGCTGCTGGAGGCGAAGCGGCTGCTGGTGCACACCGAACTGTCCGCCACCGCAGTCGGGGAGCGGCTCGGTTTCCCCGACGCCACCGTCTTCACCAAGTTCTTCCGCCGCCGGGCGGGCGAGACCCCGGCGGGCTTCCGGGCCCGCACCTCCGGGGCCGGAGGCCCGGAGACCTGACCCCGATGGTGGTCTGGGTCGTCGTCTTCTGCGTCGTGACGAACCTGATCCGGACGCTGCCCTGATCCGGTGGACCCCCGGGCCCATGGCGTGGGCCCGGGGGCGGGGTGGCTCAGCCGGTGGCGAGCCCGGGGTCGCTCAAGCCCGCGCGGCCCGTTTCGACATGGCCCGCGAGCCGCCGCACGAAGGTGCTGTCGTGATCGGACACCACCGTCACGTCGTACCACTGGTGGCTGCGGCGCAGATCCGCGGTGTGCGTCACCCGCGCGCCCGGGCGCAGCCGGTAGGTGTCCGACTGCCCGTCCAGGTGGCCGTCCTTGACGGTGAGCCGCACCGTGGTGCGGCCCGGGTTGCCGAGCGTCAGCCTGAGCTGCCCGGTCCTGGCGTCGTGGCGCGCGCTCACCTGCGGGCCGTCACCGGTGAGGGCCCCCGCGAACCGCCGCTGGAAGCCGTCCGGACCGTGCACCTCGATGTCGTAGCCGGCCCGGCCGGGCGCCGCGCTCCACTCGCCGGACAGCTGCTTGCCCGCCTCGACGGTGTACCCCCACGGGCCGCCCGGGTGGCTCCGGGAGGTGACGTGGAAGTGGGCGCCCGCGCGGCCGTGGCCGGCGAAGTCGACGCGGAGGGTGCCGTCGCCCGCGGTGGCGTCGGCGGACAGGTCGTACGGCAGCGGCCTGGTGGGGCGCCGGCCGGACTCCTGCCGGGGCAGGGTGGGCTCGGCGGGGACCGTGGGCACGTAATCGGGGTGCCGGTCGCGGTCCTTGGGGAGGTAGCCGCTGGTGTCCGGCATGGCGGGCATGCCCGGGTCGGGGCGTCCGAAGTCGAACGCCGTGGTCAGATCGCCGCACACCGCGCGCCGCCACGGCGAGATGTGGGGCTCCTCGACGCCGAACCGCCGTTCGATGAACCGCAGGATCGAGGTGTGGTCGAGGGTCTGCGAGCACACGTAGCCGCCCTTGCTCCACGGCGACACGACGAGCATCGGGACCCGCTGTCCCAGCCCGTACGCGCCGGGGGCTTGCGAGGAGGAGCCGGGGAACAGCTCGCCGGAGGTGGTCACGGTCGACGCGCCGCGCCCGGGGGAGGGGGCGTACGGCGGCACGATGTGGTCGAAGAAGCCGTCGTTCTCGTCGTACGTGATGAGCAGCGCGGTCCTGCTCCACACCTCGGGGTTCGAGGTCAGCGCGTCCAGCACCTGGGCCAGGTACCAGGCGCCGTAGTTGGCGGGCCAGTTGGGGTGTTCGGTGAACGCCTCGGGGGCCGCGATCCAAGACACCTGGGGCAGCGTCCCGGCCTTCACGTCCGCCTTCAGCAGGTCGAAGTAGCCGTCGCCCTTCCGGGCGTCGGTGCCGGTGCGGGCCTTGTCGTAGAGCGGGCTGCCGGGCGAGGCGTCGCGGTACTGGTTGAAGTACAGCAGCGAGTTGTCGCCGTAGTTGCCCCGGAAGGCGTCGTCGATCCAGCCCCAGCCGCCCTTGGCGTCCAGCCCGTCGCCGATGTCCTGGTAGATCTTCCAGGACACCCCGGCCTTCTCCAGCCGCTCCGGATACGTCGTCCAGCCGTATCCGGCCTCCGCGTTGTCGAGCACCGGGCCGCCGCCCGTCCCGTCGTTGCCGGTGTATCCGGTCCACATGTAGTAGCGGTTGGGGTCGGTGGAGCCCATGAACGAGCAGTGGTAGGCGTCGCAGATGGTGAACGCGTCGGCCAGCGCATAGTGGAACGGGATGTCCTCACGGGTCAGGTACGCCATCGTCGTGGCCGTCTTCGCCGGCACCCACTTGTCGTACGCGCCGCCGTTGACCGCGGTGTGGGTGTCGCCCCAGCCGTGCGGAAGGTCCCGGAGGAACTGCAGGCCCAAGTCGTCGGCGTCGGGCCGGAACGGCAGGATGTCCCTCGTACCGTCGGACTGGTGCCACACCGTCTTGCCGCTGGGCAGGCTCACCGGCCGCGGATCGCCGAATCCCCGCACCCCGCGCAGGGTGCCGAAGTAGTGGTCGAAGGAGCGGTTCTCCTGCATCAGGACCACGATGTGCTCCACGTCCCGCAGGCTGCCGGTGCGGCGGTTTGCCGGTATCTCCGCGGCGCGCGCGATGCTCGTGGACAGCAGGGACATGGCGCTGGTGGCACCGGCCAGTTGCATGAATCTTCGACGGTCCATTGATGTCATGAGAATCCGGTCTCCTGTGGCGTCCGAAATGGAGCGGGGAACCGGGGAAGTGTCTTCCGCCCGGTCGACGGGCACAACGGCGCGTGGAAGAAACGGCGGAAAAGCCTAGTTGAACCTTGGTCGCGGCATTCACGCCGGGGACCGCATTAACGTGGAGGTATGCGCGGCGATGCTGTGACGCTGTTCCTCTGCGGCGATGTGATGCTCGGCCGCGGCGTCGACCAGATCCTGCCCCACCCCGGCGATCCGGCGCTGCGGGAGCCGTATATCCGCGACTCCCGGGCGTACGTCGAGCTGGTGGAGGAGGTGAGCGGTCCGATCCCGCGGCCGGTCGGCTTCTCCTGGCCGTGGGGAGAGGCGCTGCCGGTGCTGGACCGGGCGGCACCCGATGTCCGGGTGATGAATCTGGAGACGAGCATCACCGGCGGCGGCGTCTTCGCGCCCGGCAAGGAGATCCACTACCGGATGAGCCCCGCCAACCTCCCCGGCCTGGCCGTGGCCCGGCCCGATGTCTGCGTCCTGGCGAACAACCACGTACTGGACCGCGGACGGCCCGGCCTCGAGGACACGCTCGACACCCTGGCCGCCGCGGGCATCCAGGTGGCGGGCGCGGGCCGGGACAGGAGGTCGGCACGCCGCCCCGCGGCCGTCCCGGTCGGTGACCACCGGCGCGTCCTGGTCTTCGGCTGCGGGACCGCCTCCAGCGGCATCCCGCCCGGCTGGTCGGCGGCCGGTGAGCGATCCGGCGTCGACGTGGTGTCCGAGCGCGCGGCCGGTGACGCCACCGCGCTCGCCCAGCGCGTACGGCAGCTCAAGCGGCCCGGCGACATCGCCGTGGTCTCGATCCACTGGGGCGGCAACTGGGGATACGACGTGCCCGAGGACCAGATCCGCTTCGCCCACGCCCTGATCGACGGCGGTGTGGACCTCGTCCACGGCCACTCCTCCCACCACCCCCGCCCCCTGGAGATCTACCGCGACAAGCTGGTCCTCTACGGCTGCGGCGACCTCATCGACGACTACGAGGGCATCGGGGGCTACGAGCGGTACCGCGACGATCTGCGGCTGCTGTACTTCGCCACACTGCGGCCGGACACCGGTGCGCTCCTGGACTTGCGGATGGTGGTCTTCCGGGCCCGGCGGATGCGGCTGTGCCGCGCCCCGCACGAGGACGCCGCATGGCTCGCCCGCACCCTCGGCCGCACCGGCTCCGCCCTCGGCACCCGTATCGCCCTCGGCCGCGACGACGTGCTCACCGCCCACCGCGCCGAGCCCTGAGCTGTGGTCCCGCAGCGGTCAGAGGATCTTGGAACGGACCAGGGCGCCCAGCACCAGCGCACCCGGGACCAGCGGAAGCCATAGCGTGATGAAGCGGTAGGCGAGCACCGTGGACGTGGCGGCCTCGACCGGGGCACCCGCCGCGACCAGCGCGATCACCAGCGCCGCGTCGACCGAGCCGATGCCGCCGGGGGAGGGGACCACGGCGGCCACCGCCGAGGCGGCCAGGTAGGCGAGCATCACATGCGGCGGCCAGACGTCCAGCTCCAGCGCGAGGGCCACCGCCACCAGGCCGGACGCCTGCAGCAGCGGGAACGCCAGCGATCCGCCCCACAGGGCCAGCGCCCGGGACGGCCTCAGATGCAGGGAGCGGGCGTCGGCCAGCGCGGTGCGCAGGAAGTCACGGATCACCCGGCGCACCCGGCGGATCAGCAGCAGCCCGGCCACCAGGACGACCGCCCCCGCCACCGCCGCCCACACCACCAGCCCGGCGGTCCGCTCCGGCAGCAGCGGGCCGACGCGCAGCGCCTCCGGGAAGGCGGCGAGCAGCACGAGCAGCAGCACGATCCGGGTGACGGCCTCCGCCAGGAAGTACAGGGCGAGCGCGGCCGAGGAGCGGGCGGCGGGAAGCCCGCAGCCCGTCATGAAGCGGATGTTGACCGCGCTCGCCCCGATCCCCGACGGCAGCACATGGTTGGCGGCGCCCGCGGCGAACTGGGTGGCGAACAGCCGCCTGGCCGGAAGCCGTTCCAGCACGGTGCCCTGCCGGGCGAACGACACCGCGACCCAGCCGAGACCCGTCGTCGCGACCGCCGTCAGCAGCCACCACGGATCGGCGGTGAGCATCTGACGGGCCCCGGAACCGATCAGCGCGCGGTGCTGGACCACCCAGACGGCGACCGCGACCAGCGGTGCGAGACACAGGACCTGGCGCAGCGGCAGCCGCCGGTACAGGGGGCGGGGCGCCGGTTCCCGCTGCAGGGGCACCGTGTGCCGCACGGGTGCTGTCAGCCGCATCGAATCGCCCCTATCCCGTCGCCGCGCGGCCGGTCGGGGCCGACCGCGGTGCCGGGGCGCGCGCCGGGGCCGTACCCGGCGCCGCCTCCCGCAGCGGCAGCGCCAGCAGCAGCCCGAGGCAGATCCACACATACGCGTTGCTGCCGAGGAAGCCGGTCACCCCGGTGGCGTCGAACCGCCACAGCCACACCAGGCTGCTGCACAGGATCACATAGACCACCGCGGCGACCCGCAGCAGCGTCCGCCGCCGCCGCGGTGGCGTATCCGGCCGCAGCCCGGACTCGGCGAGCACGATGAGCGCCGGGATCAGCCACACCAGATGGTGCACCCAGGTGATCGGGCTGACCAGGCAGGCGGCGATGCCGGTGAGGGCGTAGCCCGCCGGTTCGTCGCCCGCGGCGGCCGCCTGCCGCACCCGGTACGCCCACACCGCCAGCAGGGCCAGCACCCCGGCCGCCCAGACGGCACCGCTGGGCTCCACGGGGGCCACGAGCCGCGCCAGCACGCCTTCCCACGACTGGTTGGAGACGTAGGACAGCACCCCGATGCGGTCGGTGTCCCACAGCGCCTCGGTCCAGTAGACCCGGGAGGCGGTGGGCGCCGCGCACACGGCCAGCAGCGTGGTGCCCACCGCCGTGGCCGTGGCGGCGGTGGCGGCCCGCCACCGCCGGGTGACCACGAGATAGACGATGAAGATCGCCGGGGTGAGCTTGATGGCCGCGGCCAGCCCGGTCCCGTACCCGGCGAAGCGGCCGTGCCCGGTGGCCAGCAGCCGGGCGTCCAGCAGCACCAGGACCAGCAGCAGCAGATTGACCTGCCCGAAGCTGAAGGTGTCCCGGACCGGCTCCAGCAGCGAGAACAGACAGCCCGCCACGGTGAAGGCGAACCACGGGTTCCAGCCCTGGCGGCGCACGACCGGCCCGATCAGCCAGGTCAGGACGACCGCCGAGGCGGCCACGTTGAGCAGCATGCTGACGCCGACCGCCTCCGGCCAGCTCAGCAGCGTCATCGGCAGCATGCACAGGGCCGCGAACGGCGGATAGGTGAAGCCGTAGTCCGCCCCGTCCGCACCCGGCGTGGTGAAGTCGTAGATGTGGCCGTCGTGCAGCCACTGGCCGACGGCCCCGTAGTAGACGCCCAGGTCGAACCAGTCCCGGTGCAGCGGGACGAAGGCCAGGAAGAGGGCCGCGGCCGTGGTGAGCCCGGCCGCCAGCAGCAGCTGTCCGCGGGGCGTGGTGGGCCCCGTCATGCCGAACGCTCCGGCCGGCGCGCGCCCTTCGCCGGTGACAGCCCCGGCCCGGCGGCGAACCCCGGGGCCCACCGCGCACACCACAGTACGCACAGCGCCAGCCCGCCACCGCACACCGCGAAGGTGAGCTGCCGGGAATCCGGGGCGAAGCCGCTGGGCAGTACGGCCAGCGCGAGCACCCCGCTCACCCCGGCCACCGCGCGGCGCACCGCGCCGCTCGGCGCGGCCGCGGCGATCAGGAACAGCCCCCACAGCAGATACCAGGGCCGGATCGCCGGGCCGAGCACCGCCACCGCGGTCAGGCTCAGCCCCAGCGCGTACAGCGGTCCGCGGCGTGGTGGCCACAGCCAGACGACCACCACGGCGACCGCGGTCGCGAGCAGCCCCAGCGCGTGCCACGCCGGGGTGGCCAGCGGCGCCAGCCCGCTGCCGACGGCCTGCAGCAGGGCGCCGGTGGCCCGGCCGAGGGCGCTGGTCAGCGCCCAGTTGCCGGCGGAGGCGGGGGTGGACAGCGCCCCGATCCAGCCGTAGCCGGTGCCGGTGACGGCCGTGGCCACGCCCGTGGTGACGAGCGCCAGCGCGGCCGTGGCGAGGAAGGCGCCGACGCGCCGTCTGCGGTCCGGTGCCCGGCGCGCCCAGAGCGAGGCCACCGCCAGCAGCCCCAGCGCGGCGGGCGCCTTGACCAGCGCGGCGAGCGTGACCAGGACGGCGCCGCAGGCGGGCCACCGGCCGGTCGCGGCCACCAGCCCGGCGCCGAGCAGCCCCAGCATGACCGCGTCGTTGTGTGCCCCGCCGACCAGGTGCAGCAGCAACAGCGGGTTGAGCCCGCCCAGCCACAGCGCGGCGCCCGGGTCGGTGCCGCAGCGGCGGGCCAGCACGGGCAGGGCGAGCACCATCAGCACCACCCCGAGCAGCGCCATCAGCCGCAAACCGAAGACGCCCAGGGGCAGTTCGGCGCGCGAGGCGTGCGCGATCGCGCTCTCGAAGGCCAGCGAGACCGGGCCGTACGGGGTGGGCGTGTGCTGCCACACCGGTGCCACCTCGGCCGCGATCGGCCCGCCGAGCCGTACCGGGCCATGGGTGTAGACGTCGATGCGCGCGTGCACCATCGCGCCTTGGGCGAGGTAGCTGTACACGTCCCGGCTGAACAGCGGGGGAGTGGGCAGCAGCGGGGCAGCCCAGGCGGCGAGCGTCATCAGCAGGCTGCGGACGCCGGGCGGGCGCGGCCCGCGCACCTCGCGCCCCAGCCACCACCAGGCCGCCACCAGCAACACCAGTCCGAAGTAGGTGCTGACCAGGCCGAGCGCGGCTCTTCCGGAGTCCGGGGTGAGGGCGTCCCCCACGGGCAGCGCTCCGGCCGTCGCGCCACCCGCGGCGAGGGCGACCGAGCCCGCGAACCCGAGAAGCCGGCAGTGGTGCGGAGCGATGGCGACACCTTGGACGAGAACACGACGGACCAGCACCCGCCCCACACTCGCCGTGACGTATGGCCGAAACGTGACGCCGTGGTCACCGATGGCTGACCGGGAGGTGTCGGCCCCGTCACCCGCCCGGGCCGGCGACTCCGGCGAGCGCTCCGGCCAGGGGCGCGCTGCCCTCGATCGACGACCAGGCCGCCTTGTCGGTCACCAGCCGGCGCAGTTCCAGCACTTCACGCGGGCTGTTCCAGCCCAGCACCCCCACCACCCGCCCCCGGTGGCCGTAGCCGACCACGAAGTGGCGGTCGTCCAGCGCGCCGTGGAGCACGGCGAGTTCCGCGTCGGCCGGAAAGATGCCGTACGCCTGGATGTGGGCGTCGTACTGGTCGGTCCAGAAGTACGGTACGGGGGCGAACGGCCGGTCGTCGCCGAGCAGGTTACGGGCGACGGCCTGGGCCTGCTCGGTCGCGTTCAGCCGGTGCTCCAGCCGCATGCGGGCGCCGAAGTGTTCGTTGTACCAGGAGGCGACGTCACCGGCCGCGTAGATGCCCGGCGCCGCCCGGCAGGCGGCGTCGCACTCCACGCCGTTGCTCAAGGCCAGACCGGACCCGGCCAGCCAGCCGGTCGACGGGACCGCGCCGATGGCGACCACGACGAGATCGGCGCGCAGCACCGTCCCGTCGGTCAGTTCGAGCCCGGTGACATGGCCGCCGGCCGAGAGGAACCGGGTCACCCCGGTGCCGCAGCGCATGGACACGCCGTTGTCCCGGTGCAGCTGCCCGACGAGCCCCGCGATCCGGTCGCCGAACTGGCGGCGCATCGGCACCGGGCGCGGATCGATCATGGTGACGTCCAGCCCCATCCGGCGCGCGGCCGCGGCGGCCTCGGCGCCCAGGAACCCCGCGCCGACCACCGCCACCGTGGGCCTGCGCTGGAGATCGGCGCGCAGGGCGAGCGCGTCGTCGAGGGTGCGCAGCAGATGCACCCCGGCCAGGTGGTGGGCGTCGGGCAGGCCGCGCGGGGTGACGCCGGTGGCGATGACCAGGGTGTCGTACGGGACGCTGCCGCCGCCGTCCAGCAGCACCCGCTCGGCGAGGGTGTCGAGCCCGGTGGCGGACCTGCCGAACAGCAGCTCCGCGTCGAGCGCGTCCAGTTCCTCGTCCGTACGGAGCTTGATCCTGTCGTGCTCCCAGGTGCCCGCCAGGATCTGCTTGGACAGCGGCGGCCGGTTGTACGGGGTGTGCGGCTCGTCGCCGATCAGGGTGAGCCGCCCGCCGTAGCCCAGCGAGCGCAGCGTGACGGCGGTGGTGAGCCCCGCCACCGAGGCGCCCACGACGACCACGTTGACCGGGCTGCTCACGACGCGGCCAGGGCGGTCGCCGGGCCGGGACGGACGGCGGCGGCCCGGCGCAGACCCGAGGCCGCGCATCTGTCCTGATCTAACGTCACGTGCACGGAGTTCTCCACGCTTGGGGTGTCGGGCCGGGCGATGCGGGGCTACCGGAGCAAGGGGCAACGAGCTCACCAGGTGAGCCGGTTGGTAAACGACCGTTCTGCAGGCGCGACACGGAGGCTAGTTGGCCTTGTGTGCACAGCACAACACGCTGAGTTCAAAGATGGCCAATGAGGGTCACATATGAGCCTGGCATGTGCACGAGCTGGTCGGCGTGGCGAATAAACTCGGTCAAAATTCAAAAGTGGCAGCTCATCGACGTACATGGGCGGCATGGGCGGTTGTCAACCACCCCTGGGTCACATGGCGGAAACGCGCAGGTTACGGAAGCTCCTTTCGGCTCACGTACCGTCGAAGGGGTCGATGCGATGCCACGTCGGCCACACCCACCCCGCGGTACTCGGAACACGGAGGATCCTTGCGCGCGCTCCCCGCCCTGCCCCACTGGCTGACGCACCCCCTGCGCGGGGTGCGGACGCTGCGTGGCCCGGTGCCCTGGCCGGCGGTGCTGCGCGGAGCGCTCGGCGTGGGCCCGGCGGTGGCGGCGGGAGTGGCCACCGGCAACACCCCCGCCGGGGTGACCGCGGGCCTCGGCGCGATGTTCGCGCACATCAACGACCGCCCGGCCACCCGCCGCACCCGCACCGTACGCATCGGGCTCCCGGCCCTCGCGGGATCCCTCGGCCTCTTCATCGGGGCCTCGTTCGCCACGCTCGGGCTCGGCCCGTGGATCGCCCTCGCGCTGGCCACCGTCGGGCTCGTCTCCGGTGCCCTCAGCGCCGTCGGACCGGTCTGCTCGAACGCCGGGGTGCAGCTGATGGTGCTCGCCGTGGTGGGCGCCGGAATGCCGCTGCCCGAAGCCCCGCCGGTGCGCGCGGGAATGCTGCTCGTCGGCGCCACCTGGGTCGTCGTGATGGCCTCGCTGCTGCCCATGGTCCACCGCTTCCGCCCGGCGGCCGCCCCCGGGCCCGACGAACGGAGCGCGGTGGCCGCCGTGTACGACGCCCTCGGCGATCTGATGACGGTCGTCGGCACCGAGGGCGCCCAGGCCGCGCGGCGCCGGCTGACCTCCGCGTACGACACCGCGTACGAAGCCCTCTACGCCCACCGCATCCCCTGGCAGCGCCCCGACGAGGAGGAACGGCGGCTGCGCGACCGGCTCGCGGTGGCCGGAGGGCTGAGCGAGGCGGTGCTGACCCTGCTGTGGGAGAACGAACCCCTGCCCGCCCGGGTCGCCCGCACCCCCGCCCAGCTCGCCCGCTCCGTACGCACCGGACTGCCCCCGGGGCGGCTCCCCGCCCCCGTACCCGGCACCGCGGGCAGCATCGCCGTGCACCGGGCCGTCCTGCTCGCCGCCCGCGTCTTCGACGGCGAACCCGCGCCCCCGGTCGGCGCCGTAGGCCCCGACCACCGGCAGCGGCTGCGCCGGATGCTCGGCCCGGCCGGACGGGAGTACGCGGCCCGGGTCGCCCTGTGCGTCGGCGTGTCCACCGTGCTCGCGCGCTCACTGCCGGGCGACCACTGGTACTGGCTCCCGGCCACCGCCACCTTCCTGGTCAAGCCCGACATGGGCCCGCTGGTCTCGCGCGCCCTCTCCCGGGCCTTCGGCACCGCGGTGGGCGTGGCCGTCTTCGGCGTGCTCGCCACCCTGCTCGGCCCGATGACCGGCCTGCCCGGGCTGTGGCCGGTCGCGGTGGCGTCGGTGTGCGCGGCGGCCATCCCCGTCTCCGTGCGCCACTTCGCGCTGCAGACGGCGGTGCTCACCCCGCTGCTGCTGTCCCTCGTCTACCTCGGCGGCGACACCGACCCCGGCTACACCCGGCTCAGGGACACCCTGCTCGCCTGCGTGGTCGTGCTCGCCGCGGGCGCCCTGCCCGGCCTCGGCGGCCCGCGCGCCCAGGTGTCCGTCCGCCTCTCCCTCGCCGTCCGCGCCACCCGCGACCACCTGGACCGGGTGCTGACCGCCGAGGCGCCCTACGCGGAGCGGCTGCGGCTGCGCCGCGAGGCCTACCGCGCACTGGCCGACGCCCGCCGCGCGGTGGAGGTGGCGAGCGCCGAACACCCGCCGTTCGGGCGGGACCTGGCGGCCTGGGCGCCGGTGGTCTCCGCGCTGGAGGAGATCGTGGACGCCGCCACAGCGTGCGGCGTCCGGCTCGACCAGGGCGCGCCGTACCCCGACGCGGAACTGGCCGCCCGGCTGCGCGCCGGACTGTCCGACCTGGCCGACGCCGTCGCCACCCGCCGGCCCCCGACGGACCTGGTCCTGCCCGCCGGGGCGGCGGTGACGGACTGCGCGACCCTCGCGGATGTCACCGCCGGGCTGCGCAGGGCCCGCCGGCTCGCCTCGCGCTAGCAGCCTCACCGGCGGGGCGATCAGGGCGCCCGTCAGCCGCCGATCGCGACGCCCTCCAGGTGCAGCAGCCGCTCCTTGCGGTCCAGGCCGCCCGCGTACCCCGCCAGCGAGCCGTTCGCACCGATGACACGGTGGCAGGGGCGCACGACCAGCAGGGGGTTCCGGCCGATCGCGGTGCCCACGGCGCGGACCGCGGCCCGCGAGGCACCGGCCCGCTCCGCGATCTGGCCGTAACTGACGGTCGTACCGTACGGAATGTCCTCCAGCGCCTGCCACACCCGCTGCTGGAACGCCGTCCCACCGGAGACGAATTCGAGGTCGAAGCGGGTGAGCTCGCCCGCGAAGTACGACCCCAGCTGGTCCACGATCTCGGCGAACGCCGCGTCGTCGCGCCGCCAGCCGTCCTGCACCGTGACCCCGCGGGTCTGCTGGGGCACCGAGAGGGAGGCCAGCGCGGTGCCGCCCTTGGCGGTGGCGGACGGCGCGCCCGCCAGCAGCAGTTCGCCCAGAGGGCTGTCGATCGTCGTGTAGAGGGCCATGGCCCCGTCCTTTCCTTGCGTGTTCACGATGGTCCGTCCGATGCCCTCGGGAATCGGACACCGCGCCGAGGGGTCATGCGAGGGGAGCCGGGGCGGTCTTCGGGGCGTTCCAGAGGTGGTGCATGGCGTACGAACGCCACGGCCGCCAGCCCTCGGAGTCCTCCAGGAACGCCCCGGCGCGGCGCGCCCCGGCCCGTACCGCGACGTCCCCTTCCAGCAGGACGTCCGGGTCGCCCAGCGCCCGCATCCGGATGTAACCGGCCGTCCACGGGCCGATGCCGCGCAGCGCCAGCAGCTCCTTCTCGGTCCGGTCGCGGTCGACGCCGGTGTCCAGACGTACCGCGCCGGTGGCGAGCGCGGTGGCCAGCGTGCGCAGGGTCGCGCGCCTGCTCTCCGGCATGCCGAGGTCCGTGAGCGGGCGGTCGGCGAGGTCGCCGGCGCCCGGGAAGAGATGGGTGAGCCCGCCGCTGGGCTCCGCGAGAGGTGTGCCGTACGCGGCGACCAGGGCGTTGCCCAGCCGTTGCCCCGCGGCGACCGACACCTGCTGGCCGAGCACGGCGCGCACGGCCAGCTCATGCGCGTCGGCCGAACCCGGCGAGCGCAGTCCGGGCCGCGCCGCCACCAGCGGCGCCAGCGCGGGGTCGGTGCCCAGCCGCTCGGCAACCGCGTACGGATCGGCGTCCAGGTCGAACAGGCGGCGGATCCGCTGGGTGGCGGTGGTCAGATCGCGCAACTCGGTCAGATGCAGCCGGCACTCCAGCCAGCCGTCACCGGGGCGCTCGTCGATCTCCACGACACCGTAGCCGTGCGGCAGCCGCAGCGTACGGCGATAGGTGCGGTCACCCCGGTCGCCCACGACCTCCTCCACGCCGGTGAGGGCGCGGCGGGCGAGATAGCCGAACACCTCCGCGGTGGCGTACGGCCCCCGGTAGGCGAGCCGCAGCGGCACCCCGGCCGACGCCGAGGCGGCCGCCGGCGTCCGCCGCCCCACCGGGCCGAACCGGGAGGCCCGGCCCGGGCGGGCGGAGCGCAGCTCGGTCGGGGTGGCGGCGTAGATCTCCCGGATGGTGTCGTTGAACTGCCGCACACTGGCGAACCCCGCCGCGAACGCGATCTCCGCGGCCTGCAACCCGGTCGTCTGCAGCAGTATCCGCGCGGTGTGGGCGCGCTGCGCGCGGGCCAGCGCGACGGGCCCGGCCCCCAGCTCCGCGCCCAGCTGCCGCTGCACCTGGCGGGCGCTGTACCCCAGCCGTGCCGCCAGCCCGGCCACCCCCTCCCGGTCGACCACCCCGTCGCCGATCATCCGCATCGCCCGCCCGACGGCGTCCGCCCGCGCGTTCCACTCGGCGGAGCCGGGCACCGCGTCGGGACGGCAGCGCCGGCAGGCCCGGAACCCCCCGCCCTGCGCGGCGGCCGCGGTCGGAAAGAAGCGCACGTTCTTGCGATGGGGCGTGGTCGCCGGGCAGCTCGGGCGGCAGTAGATCCCGGTGGTGGCGACGGCGAAGAAGAATTCACCGTCGAAGCGCGCGTCACGGCTGCACACCGCCTCGTACATGCTGTCTTCGCTCATCACACCCTTACTGTGCGCCATCCCGGGCCGATGCGCTGGCGGAAAACGGACATGGCGCTCACGGCGGGCCGCGGGTCAGGGGCTCCGCTCTGCCTCCGGCTCCCACTCCGCCTCGTCCGGCGCGCCGTCGAAGGCGTCCGGGGACGGGACTGACGTGGCGGGGGTGACCGGAGTGACGGGAGTATCGAAGCGTGCGAGCAGTTCTTCCCCGGCCTCCGGTGAGGCGTAGGACGCCGCGGTGTGGGCCATCTGCCGGGCGAACAGGGCGCGTTGGGGGTCGTCCTCGGCGAGTCCCATGGCCTCCAGCAGGGCCGCGAAGTGGTCCGCGGCCGACGCGGGGGCCTCCGGGCGGGGCGCGGGCGCGTGGCCGTTGTGCTCGTAGGGCGCCGGCTGCGGGAGCGGATACGGGACCAGGTGCCGCAACTGCGAGGGGACGTCCGTGTTGTTCGCGGCGGAGGTGAGCTGGGCGAGCAGGCCCAGGTCCTTCACGGTCTTCTCCACCTGGTCGTCGTTCCGGGCGAGCCACCAGACGACGGCGCTTCCGGTGTCCCGCAGCACGTCGGTGCCCAGATACGCGCGCCGGTTCTGCTCGTACTTCCTCTCGTGCTCCCACACCGCCTCGTCCTTGCGGACCGCGGCGAGCTTGTCCAGCCGCGCCTGGTCGATGTCGGAGAGCATGAGGGTGACGTTCTCCGCCATGGCCATCACCTGGCCCCCGGCGGCGGGCCGCATGGTGCCCAGGGCGCCGTTCAACTCGTGCTGGACGAGGGTGCTTCTCGCGGGCGAGGCGACCTCGGTGATGCGGCGGGCCCGCTCCAGGACCGCCTCGATGGCCAGGGCGCCGGGGTTGATGACCGGGGCGTCCGGCGCGGTGTCGGCCGGATGCCAGCGCACCATCGCGGAGAACAGGAAGTCGTAGTCCGCCTCCTTGCTCGGCAGCGCGACCTGGCTGACCAGGTGCTCCCGCCGCTCCAGCGGGGGAATGGGCAGATCGGGCTCGTGCAGGAGTGCGCGCGGCAGCGGATCCGGACGGCGGCCCGCGAGCTTGGCCAGGAGCAGGGGGACGGCGATGAGCGCGGCGACCACCACGGGCCAGACCCACAGCGGCCAGTCGGCGCACAGGCCCAGGATCACGAGCAGCAGCCCGCAGATGATGGTGAGGAAGGCCGTCACGGTCTTGCGGCCAGAACTCATGGTGCGATCTCCCCGTTCCGGATGGCTTGAGCAGTGTTGATCTTGTCGAAAAGGAGGTCGACGAGCGGCGTCCGGCGATCCGGGCCCTCCGGCGGCGCATGGGCCCAGTCCCGGGCCAGCACATACAGCCGGCCCAGGACATCCCCGCGTCCGCCGCCGCCCTCGACCAGGACATCGAGCAGCGCGTCGCGGTGCCGCTCGTGCTCCCAGGCCGCGACCAGCCAGCCGCGCACCGGCTCGGCCCAGTCCTGATGGGCGCGGCGGCGGAACACGGCGCCCCAGCCGGTGACGAGCTGGCTCCGTACGCCGGTCTCCGCGAGCAGCGGACGTACCCGGGCCCCGGGATCGAGGAGCGGGCCGGGCTCGGTGAGTGCGAGGAACAGCTCGGCGTCCGCGGACCAGTCATGCTCCGCAAGACCGTGGGCGAGACGGAACAGCATGAGGCGGTGCAGCCGGTGATCGGCCCGGACGAGCTGCAGCAGCGCCTCGCGGGCCGTGGTGCCCCGTACCTGCCGTCTGGCCAGATGGTGGAGCCGGACCATGGCCTCGTCCGGGTGGCGCACCGCCATCACCTCGGCGCAGACCCCGACGAGCACATCGGCGAGGCCCGTGGACAGCGTCTGCTTCGACCAGTCGTAGATCTTCCTCCGGAAGGCCCGGCCGTGCGCCTGATCGTGCAGACCGCGTTCGAGCGCGTGGGCGGCCGACCGCAGCCGCGGGTCGCCGCGCGGGGCGGTGGCCCACTGCGCCACGAGCGACAGCAGCTCATCGGTGTGCCCCGTCCGCAGACACTCTTCCGCGAACCGTCTTGCCAGGTCGTCGCGGTCGTCCTGGTCGAGCCGGGGCAGCAGGACCGTGTCGGCCACCCAGGCGCGCAGCGGGCCGCGCAGCTCGGGCAGGTGGTTCCAGAAGTGGGCGCGGATCGCCGTGTCGTACCCCAGCTCGGTGAAGCGGACCCTGGCCCCGGCGTCGGTCTCGGCTCCGATCTCCTTGAACCGCTCCGCGAGGTCCGCGCGTTCCAGCAGCGGACTGGTGTCCTCCGGGTAGCGCGCGGCCTTCAGCAGGGACGCGGTGGCCTGGTGGACGGCGTCGGCGTGGGCCCCGTGCAGCATGGCCGTCGTGAGCAGCAGGGCCCGCTGCGGCCCTTCGCGCAGCGTGGTGACCAGCTGGGTGACGTCCTCGTCCCGGGCCGTCACCGCGGTGAGCGCGGCGGCGCACCACTCGGGGAAGCCGCCTGCGCCGCGCGCGGCGTTCCGGGCGCGCTGGATGAGGGCGGCGAGTGCGGCGATCTCCCGGATGGGCGGCCGTCCGGCCAGGTATTCGGTGAGCCGCGCGGGTGGCCGTGCGACCTCGGTGATGCCGTCGTGCCGCAGATAGGCGCGGAGCAGTCTCATCTCCTGCGGGCGCGCCGTCTCCACGAGGAACTGCTGGAACTTCGTGCGGGACTGGTTGCCCTGATGGTGGGGGAGCACTACGACCAGATGGGCCCGCTGGGCCCGCACCTCGCTGCGGAAGGACGACAGTTCGCCCTGGATCTCGTGCCACACCTGTTCGTCGGTGGTGGACAGATCGAGCAGGAGCTTGTCACCGTCCCCGATATGGGCGGGGTTGAGGCGGGGACTCTTGTCCAGGTCCGGCAGCACCTCGTGGAACCGGCCCGGCCCGCCCAGTTCGCGCAGCAGCATCCGCGCGGCGGCGTTGCGCCCGCTGCCCGGTTCA
Source organism: Streptomyces sp. NPDC007983 (assembly GCF_042958345.1). Taxonomy (NCBI): domain Bacteria; kingdom Bacillati; phylum Actinomycetota; class Actinomycetes; order Kitasatosporales; family Streptomycetaceae; genus Streptomyces; species Streptomyces sp. NPDC007983. The sequence continues at coordinate 149,885 of NZ_JBIBJI010000011.1, read as the reverse complement.
CCGTCCAGCAGCACGGTGCCGGTGTCCTCCAGGCGCTCACGCGCCTCGCCGAACCCCGGGGGGTGGACGAAGCGCGCGTGGAGCCAGGCGAGTTCGTCCTCGGCGACCCGCAGCGGTGTCCGGCCGCGGGAGTCGACCAGCAGCGCACTGGGATCGCTGATGCTGATCAGATTGCCGGAGCCGGTGTGGACCGGACCGTACGGCCGGTCCACCCGGGTGTGGAACGGGTCGCTCACCGCTCCTCGCCCCCGGCCTCGCGCCGCCGGGAACCGCCGAAGCTGTTGCTGATACCGCCGTGGTTGTTCCCGGCGACATAGGCGACGCCGTCGCCGGAGATGGTCGGGGAGTGGGTGTTGATGTCGCCCCTGCCGGTGTGCACCGGGCCCCGGGAGTCCTTGATGACGGTGCCGACGTCGCCGGTGATGTCGCGCGCCTGGTTGGCGGCGCCGGTCACATCCCCCACCGCGTTGTGGACGGCACCGCCCTCGTCCGGCCGCGGGGCGGGTCGGTCGGCCGCCTTCAGCTCGGGCACCAGCTCGGCCAGGGCGTCGCCGATGTGCGCGAGGTCGGCCGGGGCGTTGTGGTGGTCGAGCCGCAGCGACTGGCAGTCGGCCAGCCAGGCCAGCTCCTCGGGCAGGTCGGCGGCGCGCAGCCGCTCGGTCCGCCGCCCGTCCAGCAGCGGGACGACCGGTATCCCGCACTCGTACGCCTCCAGGATCTCCCGGCGGACCCAGTCGTCCTCCTCGTGGAGCCGCGGGTGCCCGGCCCATCCCGGGCCGATGACGGCGAGCAGGGCCCCGCTGCGCCGCACGCCATTGAGGAGCGCCCGGGGGAAGGCCTCGCCCGGCGCGATGGACTTCGAGGCACGGTAGATCCGCTCGTCGCCGAAGCGGTGGGACAGCGCCGTGTCCAGGGTGAGCGCGGTCTTGTCACCGTCTCCGGTGCGGTAGTTGATGAAGACGTCGGTCATGGCGGCCTTTCTCGGTGGCGGACGGCGGTCAGCTGTACGGATCAGAGGGCGTCGGGGCGGAGGGCCGCGGTGAGCCGCGGGGTCAGGGCACGGACCGAGGGGTTCTTGGGGTGCCGGGCCAGCGTGTGCGCCAGGCGCCGCAGGTCGGCGGTGATGGTGGCGGAGGCCACCGTGACGGCGGTACCGAGCAGCTCCTGGGCCAGCTCGCAGGCGTGGTCGATGTCCCCCGCCACCGCGTGGGCGAGCGCCCGGCGCATGCCGTAGCGGGCCTGGGTGCGCAGGGCCTCCGGCGGCACCTGGGCCATCTGCCGGTCGATGGTCTCGGCGGCTTCGCGCGGACGTCCCAGGTCGAGCAGGCACCACCCGGTCACCATGGCCACGGGGTCGGTCAGATGGGTGGTGCCGATGACGGGCGCGTCGGAGTCCGGGGTGTGCCGGGCGAGGAGCGTCCGCGCCCGGTCCAGGCTGCGCATGCACGCGTCGTAGTCGCCGTCCAGCGCGTGGCCCTGCGCCTCCCGCTGGGCGGCCAGGCCGTGGATCCGGGGCGGGAGCGCGCCGCCCTGTGCCTGCTGGGCCAGGCCGACGGTCTGCGCGGCGTCCTGGCGGTACAGCGTGATCAGCGCGCGCCGCACCAGGGCGTACGCCGCCAGGTCCTCGTCGCCGCCCGCGGCGGCCAGTGCGACGGCGCGCCGGGTCCACCACAGGGCGGCCTGTTCGTCGCCCGACTCCTGCATGAGCCAGCCGATGTACTCCGCGTACCGGGAGGCGAGCCTCAGCAGGCCCTGCCGGGTGTGGTTACCGGCGCCGCGCGACAGTTCGCGCAGGGTGTGGGTCTGGGCGATCAGCGAGGGCAGCACGAAGGACGGGCCCACGGTCTGCCCGAGCCGCCGGTACTGGTCGAACAGCGACCGGGACACCTCCAGCAGCGATGTTCCCTCGGCGCCGGACGGCACCGGGGAGGGGCCGAGGCCCAGGCGCATCATCGAGGCGGCTCCCGCCGCCATCACCTGCCGCCGGTCCATGGGCTGGAACCAGCTCGGCCCGTCTGCCGACAGGTGCATCAGCCACACCTCCTCGTCACCGTGGATCTCCTCTGTGGTGTCCGCTTCCGAAGGCCGCAACGGGACCAGGGCGGCCAGCTCGCCCCCGGCGCCGAGCGCGGCGTCGCAGAGGCGGGCCAGCTCCGGGTTCGGGGGCTTCAGCCCGCGCTCCACCTTGCTGAGCTGGCCCTTGCTGTAGTGGACCAGTCCGGCCAGCCGGTCGAGCGTGACCCCGCCGGCCAGCCGCAGCCTCCGGAGTTCAGAACCGAAGCGGTGACGTTGCTCGAGCACATGCACCTCCGTAATGCCCTGCCGAGCAGCTGTGTGTCACCGCAAGTCAGCGTGGTGCAGCCGTCGGGAGCGGGCAAGGCGAACCGTGTTGTTTCCTGTTTCCACTTCGAAAGGCAACCGGAAGCGGATACGTGTGTCGAGATGGCGCACACCCGTGTCGCACACGCGTACCGCACACTGGTGTGTCATGGAGCTCCAGATCACCGCCACCTCGCCCGAGCACCCGGCGTCACTCCTCGACCTGCCGTGGAACATGCCGCTGGAGGAGTGGCCGGAGGCGCATCTGGTCGCCCTGCCGCGCGGCATCTCCCGCCACGTCGTGCGGTTCGCGCAGGCGGGTGGCGAGGTGGTCGCCGTCAAGGAGGTCGGGGAGTGGGCGGCGGTGCGGGAGTACGGGCTGCTGCGCGACCTGGACCGGCTCGCCATTCCGGCCGTGGACGCGCTCGCGGTGGTCACGGGGCGGACCGACGGGGACGGTGAGCCGCTGGAGCCGGTGCTGGTCACCCGCCATCTGGTGGGGTCGCTGCCGTACCGGTCGATGTTCGAGACGACCATGCGGCCCAGCACCATCAAGCGGCTGCTCGACGCGCTGGCCGTGCTGCTGGTGCGGCTGCATCTGGCCGGGTTCGCCTGGGGGGACTGCTCGCTGTCGAACACCCTCTTCCGGCGTGACGCGGGCGCGTACGCCGCGTATCTGGTGGACGCCGAGACCGGGCAGATCCAGCCGAAGCTGACCAGCGGGCAGCGGGAGTACGACGTGGAGGTGGCCCGGGTGAACATCGCCGGGGAGCTGATGGACCTGGAGGCCAGCGGCTCGCTGCACCCCTCGGTCGACCCGGTGCTGTTCGGCCAGGCCATCGAGGAGCGGTACACCGCGCTGTGGCACGAGCTGACCCGGCAGTCCGTCTATCCGGTGGCCAAGCGCCGCTACATCGACCGGCGGGTGCGGCGCCTGAACGACCTGGGCTTCGACGTGGCCGAAATGCAGATCGAGCGCTCACCGGACGGGGACACGGTCACCTTCCTGCCGAAGGTGGTCGACGCGGGCCACCACCAGCGCCAGCTGCTGCGGCTGACCGGTCTCGACGCCGAGGAGAACCAGGCCCGCAGCCTGCTGAACGACCTGGAGGCGTGGATGGCCACCCAGGACGACTACGCCCCCGGCGATCCGCTCGGCGCCCGCCCCGAGGTGCTGGCCCACCGCTGGGTGCGCGACAAGTTCCGGCCGACGGTGCGGGCCGTCCCCCTGGAGCTGCGCGGCTCCGCCGACACCGCGCAGATCTACTACGAGGTGCTGGAACACCGCTGGCTGCTGGCGGAACGGTGCCAGGGCGACGTGGGCCTGCAAGCTGCCGCCGAGGACTACACCCGCAACGTCCTGGGCGCCCGCCCGCCGGAGTGACCGACGGGCGGACGGCCGGGCGCGCGGACCGGCGCCGGCCGACGCGGTTCGGCGCGGGTCAGGGCCGCAGCGCGGACAGCGTCCGCGAGATGGACGCGATGACGGCCGGTGCCTCGTTGTTGAGGTAGAAGTGGCCACCGGGGTACGTGTGCAGCTCGAACCCGCCGCTGGTGTGCTCGCTCCACTTGCGGGCCTCGTCGACCGTCGCCTTGGGGTCGTTGTCGCCCACGTGGACGTGGATGGGGGCGGTGAGCGGGGGGCCCGGCGTGTACCGGTAGGTCTCCGCGGCCTTGTAGTCGCTGCGGATCGCGGGCAGCACCATCCGCAGCAGCTCCTCGTCCCCGAGGACCTGCGAGTCGGTGCCGCTGAGCGCCTGCATCTCGGCGATGAGGCCGTCGTCGTCGCGCAGGTGGACCGACTCGTCGCGGCTCGTGGACGGCGCGCGCCGCCCCGAGGCGAACAGCACCGCCGGCACCACGCCCTTCTGCTCCAGACGCAGCGCCACCTCGAAGCCGAGGGTCGCACCCATGCTGTGCCCGAAGAGCGCCAGCGGCTTGTCCGTGTACGGCAGCAGCTCGGGCACGAGCGCGTCGGCCAGCTCGCCGATGGTGCTGACGCACTCCTCGTTACGGCGGTCCTGGCGGCCCGGGTACTGGATGGCGAGTACGTCCACCCCCGGCGAGAGCGCCTTCGACACGGGGAAGTAGTAGGAGGCCGATCCGCCGGCGTGCGGCAGGCAGACGAGCCGCGTCGTCGCGTCCGGCGCGGGATGGAACTGCCTGATCCACAGACTGGTGCCGGTGGGGTTTGCGGTCACCTGACGTCCTTTCGAGCCACTGGTCGACGGCGTACGCTCGCGCGCACACACGGAATACAAGCCTGCCGGTTCGCCCCGAACGGCTACAACCCCTATTTTTCGGACGCGTTGTCACTAGGGGCTCGGCGGGGGTTGGGTGGGGGACACCCAACGGGCTTCGCGGTCACGCCCGGACGGCGGGCCGGGGACCGGCGGCGCGCACCGTCAGGGCCGCCAGCGCCTCCGGCGCGCCCGCCTGGCCCCGGACCCCCGGGAACGCGTTGATGTCCACGATCACCGGCCCGTCCGGACCGCGCAGCACATCCACCCCGTACACCTCCAGCGCGAACACCGAACCGACCCGGCGCACCAGATCCAGCCACCCGGGCGGCAGATCGTCCAGGGGGAGCGGCAGCGTCAGACGGCCCTCCCGGCCCACGGCCAGCTCGGAGGTCCGCAGCGCGGCGAACACGGTGTCCGCGACGACCCACAGCTTGTGGTCCCAGCCGTCGTTGGGGGTGAAGTCCTGGACCACTACGGGCTCGTCGGGCCACGCGGCGGCGAGCTCCGCCAGGCGTACGGGGTCGTCCACCCGGGCCACGAGATCGTGGCGGCGGCTGTGGCGGCTCTTGACGACGACCGGGCAGGCGAGCCGCGCCGCGTCGAGCCGTGCGAGCGCGGACACCGTACGGGTTTCCGCGAACGGCAGGCCCGCCTGCCGCGCCAGCGTCGCCATCGCCGTCCGGTCCTGGCAGAGTTCCGTGGCCGCGGCGGAGTTCACCACCGCCGCGCCGCGCTCCTCCAGGGACCGGGCCAGCGCCAGCGCCCTCGGCGTACGGGCCTTCAGCAGATAGACGTCGGCCGGCTCGCCGGGGACGGCGGCGGCCTCCGGATCGACCGCGAACACTTCGTGGCGGGGCGTCAGCAGGGCCGCCGTATCGGCGAGGAGCTGATGGTCCGGGTCGGCGGTGATGAGACCGACCCTCATCCGGCACCCCCCACCGTCGCGGGCATCTGTACGGCCATCGGCACCGGTGCCGGTCCGGACAGGGTGCCGAGCACCGTGCCGGGGCCGGTCCCGCCCTGGCGGGCCAGGTCCAGCACCGCGCGCCCCACCCGCGCCGCCGCGTCCGGCACCTCCTTGAAGCTGGGGAAGTCGTTCACGTCGACCACCACCGGTCCGTCCGGCCCCAGCAGAATGTCGACCCCGTACAGGTCGAGTCCGTACACCGCGCCGACCTCGGCGGCGATCGCGGCCACTTCGGGGGACAGCGCGACCCGGCGCCCGCGTACGCCCTGGTCCGGGCCGAGCGGTGAGCTGCGCTCGGTCGCGTACAACTCGCCACCGACGCAGTACACCTTGAGGTCGATGCCCGAGTTCGGCACATAGGGCTGGGCGATCAGCATGCCCTCCCGGGCCAGTTCGGGACCGAGCGCCGCGAGCCGGCCCGGCGACGGCACCAGCCGCACCGCCCGTCCCGAGCTGCCGTCCGCGGGCTTGACCACCAGCGGGAACTCCGATTCCGGTATCTCCGCCAGCGCCTCGGGGCGGGCCGCCGCGTAGGTGGCCGGCACGGGCAGGCCACGGCTGTGGCCGATCGCCGCCGCCAGCGCCTTGTCCCGCACCCCGCGGATGGACCGCGCGTCGTTGACGGTGGTGAGTCCGACCGCGGCCGCGGCCTCCAGCAGCGTCAGACCGGGCCCGCCGGACACGGTCTTGAGCACCCAGGCGTCATGGCTTCCGGCCCGGATCGCGTCGGATATCCGCATCAGCGAGCGGCCGGGCCGCAGGACGTCCACCTGATGGCCCCAGGCGGTGAGCTGACGGATCACCTCTTGCGGCATCCCGTCGTGGCGATAGCGCTCCTCCACCAGAAAGCAGAGTCTCATCGGTCTTCTTCCTCATCACCGGATACATCGTCCGGGCTGCCGCCGAGCGGATCCGGCAAGCCGTGGACCCTCAGGATGTCATCATGTGTTCTCCCGTCATTTCCTGCCCCACCCGGTTGGTCCGGTCCCGGCGCCACGGGCCGGGTGCGCGGAGGACGGCGAGGGCCATGACGAGCGTCCACAGCTGCGGTCCGAAGGCCGCGACCCGCTCCAGGCCGCCCAGTCCGATACCGGGATCGTGCTGGGTGAAGAACATCCATGCCGTGGTCACCGCGGCGGCGCCGATGCCGTAGGCCGCGACGCGCGCTCTGCCGAAGAGGGAATGCCGGGGCGCGCATCCGGCGAGGAGAAGCCCGATGTTGCCCACGCCCATGATGAGGAGCGCGCCCAGGACGTGCAGGTCCTCGTCGACGTCGGCGGGCACCAGCCCCACCAGGATCCAGGCGCCGGAGTTGACGGCGAACAGGATCCGGGCAGCGCGCGTCATCCGGCCCCGCCCCCAGTGGACGGCGGTCAGCAGCGTCCCGAGAAGCAGCAGCACACCCTGGACGGCGAACGACGTGTTCATGAGGCCGTGCAGCGGTGAACAGACGTACCGCGGACGCGAGTCGTCCCACATCCCGCAGTGGACATTGCCCAGGTCGCTGATGTTGTTGTCGCGCCAGCTGTAGGGCGTACGCCAGCGGGACCCGGCGATCAGCTGGACGGCCAGGAACTGTGCGGCGCCGACGATCCACGCGGCGGCGCCGATCCTGGCCGCCGGCAGCCCGCGGGCACCGGGAGGGGCTACGGAGGTCGAGTTCATGATCACCTTTCAGCGCTGAAGGGGTCGGCGGGGCATGCGCAACGCTCGCAGTCGGTGATCGGTCCGCGCATCACGGTGATGAGCGAAATGCGGGTCCCTCTTCCTCGGGACCCTGACCGGCACTTTCGGGGGAGACACCGGGAGTCTGTTTATTGGACTAAGTTTCCTTTACTGTCCTGAACATGATGCTGACCCGACGGGAGCGGGAAGTACTCGCGCTGCTGCGCCGGGACCCGCTGGCCGGAGCCCAGGCGATCGCCGACGCCCTCGGCACCACCCGGGCGGCGGTCAACGTCCATCTGTCCAACCTGGGCAAGAAGGGCGCCATCCTCGGGCGCGGCTACATCCTCCGCCAGGAGCACGCGGTGGTGGTCATCGGCGGCGCCAACGTCGACGTCAAGGTGCGCAGCCTGGCGCCGCTCGCGTACCGCACCAGCAACCCGGGCCACGCCCACACCAGCCCCGGCGGGGTGGCCCGCAACGTGGCGGAGAACCTGGCCCGGCTGGGCACCCCGACCCATCTCATCGCCGCCGTCGGCCGGGACCCCGCGGGGGAGCGGCTGCTGAGCGAGACCCGGGCCACCGGGGTACGGATCGACCACGTCCACCGAGGCGCGCACCCCACCGGCACCTATACGGCGGTGCTGGACGCCGACGGCGAACTCGTCGTGGCCGTCGCCGACATGGCCGCGACCGACGGGCTCGGCCCCGAGCATCTGCAGCCCGCGCGCGAACTCATCGGCAACGCGAGCATGCTGGTGCTCGACGGCAACCTCGCCGCCCCGGCGCTGGCCTACGCGCTGGACATCGCGAGCGCCGCCGGGGTCCATGCGGTGATCGACCCGGTGAGCGTGCCCAAGGCGGCGCTGCTCGCCCCGCTGCTCGACGCCGGGCGCCCGGTCTTCGCCGTCACCCCGAACGTGGCCGAGCTGGGCGCCCTCACCGGCCGCGCCACCGTCGACACCACCGGTGACGACGGGGAGCTGACCGCGGCCGTGGCCGTGCTGCACGAGCGCGGCGTCCAGTACGTATGGGTGCGGCTCGGCGAGCGCGGCTCCCTGCTGAGCGGCGCCGGGGAGGGCGCCACCTTCCTGGCCGCGCCACCGGCCGAGGTACAGGACGTGACCGGCGCCGGTGACGCGATGCTCGGCGCGTTCGTCCACGCCCTGCTCACCGGCGAGAACCCCGTGGCCGCCGCCCGCTACGGCCACGCCGCCGCCGCGCTGACCGTGGCGACCACCGCCACCGTACGGCCCGATCTGACCCCGCGCCTCGTCGAGGACGCGGCGACCGCCCCACCGCGGAGGACGACATGACCACCCCCCACCCCCGGCTGACCCTGAACCAGGAAGTCCGGGAGGCCCTGCGCGACGGACGGCCCGTGGTCGCGCTGGAGTCCACGATCATCAGCCACGGCATGCCGTATCCGCAGAACGTCGAGATGGCCACCGAGGTCGAGGCCATCATCCGCGCCGAGGGCGCGGTCCCGGCCACCATCGCCGTCCTCCACGGCACACCGCGCATCGGACTGGACCGCGCCGATCTGGAACTGCTCGCCACCGACCCGGAGGTCGGCAAGGTCAGCGTGCGGGACCTGGCCCATGTCATGGCGCGCGGCGGCCACGGCGCGACCACCGTCGCGAGCACCATGCGGCTCGCCGCGCTCGCCGGGATCAGGGTCTTCGTCACCGGCGGCATCGGCGGGGTGCACCGCGGGGCGCAGCAGTCCTTCGACGTCAGCGCCGACCTCACGGAGCTGTCCACCACCGGGGTGGCGGTCATCAGCGCCGGAGTGAAGAGCATCCTCGACATCGGTCTCACCCTGGAGACCCTGGAAACCCTCGGCGTGCCGGTGCTCACCTACGGCACCGACGACTTCCCCGCGTTCTACTCCCGGGTGAGCGGCTTCGCCTCCCCCCTGCGGGCCGACTCCCCGGAGGAGATCGCCGCCGTGATGCGCGCCCAGTGGGACCTGGGCCTGCCCGCCGGGCTGAGCATCGCCAACCCGGTCCCGGAGGCGGACGAGATCCCCGCCGAGCGGATCGACGGCATCATCGAGCAGGCCCTCGCCGAAATGGCGGAGGCGGGCATCGGCGGCAAGGACGCGACGCCCTATCTGCTGGGCCGCATCGTGGAGCTGACGAAGGGTGAGAGCCTGCGCACCAATATCGCGCTCGTCAAGAACAACGCCCGGCTCGGCGCGCGGATCGCGATCAGCTACGCGGCGGGGACGTCGGCCTGACCGCCACCGTACTCGGTGGGGACGCGGTCGTTCCGGGTGCGGGGTGCGGCGGCGCGCCGCTACGCTGCGGTCGGGCCGACGGCGCAGGGGGCGCCGCACGCCCGGGGGGTGTGCCATGGCCGCGACGAGCCACCGGGCGGCACCGGCGCCTTTCGCCACCGGTCCGGTCCTCGGCATCGCCGCCGCCGTCGCCGCGGCGCTCACCGCGCTCTCCGGACGCTACGGCTACCACCGCGACGAGCTGTACTTCCTGGCCGCCGGAGACCACCCGGCCTGGGGGTACGTGGACCAGCCCCCGCTGACCCCGCTGCTCGCCCGGGCGGCCACCGCCGTCTTCGGGAACAGCCCGGCGGGCCTGCGGGTACCGGCCACGCTCGCCTGCGCCGCCGTCGTCGTCCTGGTCGCCGCCCTGGCCCGGGAGCTGGGCGGGGGCCGCGCGGCGCAGCTGCTGGCGGCGTGCTGCGCGGCCGCCTCGGGCATCGTCCTGGGCACCGGGCACATGGTCTCCACGACCACCTTCGACCTGCTCGCCTGGGTGCTGATCTGCCTCCTGGCCCTGCGGGCGCTGCGCACCGGTGACGGCCGCTGGTGGTTGGCGGCCGGAGCGGCCGCCGGGATCGGGCTGCTCAACAAATATCTGGTGGTGCTGCTGCTCGTCGTCCTGGTGGCGGCCGTCCTCGCGGTCGGGCCTCGGCGTACGTCGCGTGGCGGATGGTGGGTGGCGGGCGCCGCCGTCGCGGCGGCCGTCGCCCTGCCGAACGTATGGTGGCAGGCCGCTCACGGCTGGCCGCAGCTGACGGTGGCCGGCGGGATCAGCTCGGACGACGGCGCCGAGAACCGGCTGATGTTCGTCCCGCAGCAGATCGTCTATCTGTCCCCGCTGTTCGTACCCGTCTGGATCGCGGGCTGGCGGCGGCTGTGGCGCGACCCCGCGCTGCGCCGGGCCCGCGCCATGGCCCTCGCGTATCCGCTGCTGTGCGCGCTGGTGCTGCTGACCGGGGGCAAACCGTATTACGCGCTTCCGCTGCTCCTCGTCCTCCTGGCGGCGGGCTGCGAGCCGGTCGCCGGATGGATGACCCGGACCGCCCGCACCGCCCGGACCGTGGCGGTGGCGGCGGCCGTGGCCGTCTCCGCCGCGATGAGCGCCCTGTTTTCCCTTCCGCTGCTGCCGCCCGGCGGACTGTCCGTGGTGAACGCCGTCAATCCGGAGCAGGGCGAACAGATCGGCTGGCCCGCCCTGGTGGACGCGGTCGGGACCGGCTGGTCCCGGATCCCCGCCGAGCGGCGCGCCCACGCCGTGATCTTCGCCGAGAACTACGGCGAGGCGGGCGCCCTCACCCGCTACGGCCCGCGCCACGGGCTGCCCCGCCCCTACTCCGGCCATATGAGCTACGCCGACTGGGGCCCGCCTCCCACCTCCGCCGACGGCCCGGTGCTGCTGGTCCACCAGGACGGAAGCGACCGCGTCACCCGCCACTTCACCGGCTGCCGCCAGGTGGCCCGGGTCGACAACCGCCACGGCGTGGACAACGAGGAACAGCACGCCGCGGTCGTGCTGTGTACGGGAACGGCCCGGCCCTGGCCGGAACTATGGCCCGCGCTGCGCCACTTCTACTGAGGCAGGGGCGGTGTGTGGCGCTCTCGGGTGGTCACAGCGAGCGGACCTCGGCGAGGGCGACCCGGCCGCCGATCTCGATGGAGCCGTCCGGCTGGGGGCTGGTGAGGATCTGGGAGCCCTCGCCCTGCGTGATGTTGAGTGCGCGCCCCAGCTCACCGGAGAGAACCAGGGCGGCGGCGCCGGTGGCCTCGTCCTCCACGATCCCGTCGCCGCGGCGCGGGAAGGCGCGGGCGCGCACCCGGCCCGCCGGTTCGTCCTGCCAGGCCCACGCGTACAACCAGCCCTCGCCCTCCGGAGGCGAGGGAAGGGCGTCGACCTCGGCGGGGGAGGCGTACCGCTCGGTGCGCCGACCGGGCGCCCATGCGGGGTGGCCGCCGATCCAGGTGAACTCGCCGTCCTGGCGGGCCGGAACCTCGCCGACGGGCGGAAGCAGCTCGGGGAGGTCCAGCAGCCAGGCGACGCCCACCAGCGGATGACCGGCGAAGGGCAGCCGGACGCTCGGGGTGTAGATGTCGACGACACCGCGCTCCGGATCGTCGACGAAGACGGTCTCGCTGAAGCCCAGCCGGGCGGCCAGCTCCTGCCGTTCCCGCTCACCGGTCACGGCGCGGCCGTCGCGCACCACGCCGAGTTCATTGCCGCCGTGGCCGCGGGGACCGCAGAACACCCTGAGTACGTCGAGGTCGGTCATGGTTCAGGGGATCAGACGGCCAGCTCGTTCTCGATGCGCTTCAGCCCGTGGCGGGCGAGCGCCAGGTTGGCCCGGGAGCGGTCCAGGGCCAGGTAGAGGAAGAGTGACCCATGGCTGCCGGAGATCAGGCGGATGAGGTGGTACTGCGTCCCCAGCGTGATCAGGATGTCCTCGATGGCGTCCGTGATGCCGAGGGTGGCGAGCGTGCGGACCTTGGCCCGGACGACCTCGGTGTTGCCCGCCGCGGCGATTTCGAGGTCGAGTTCCTGACCCCCGCCGATCGACCCGAGCGACATGCCGCTTTCGTAGTCCACGAGCGCGGCCCCCAGGGCCCCGTCGATGGCCATCGCTTCTTTGAGGGCGCTCTCGATGTTCATGTGCTTCCTTCGCATGGCTGACGCATGGCTGCTAGCCGGGGCCCGTTGTCCCGTTGGTACCAAAGCTGTCACCAGACGATAGCTCGGGAACCATAACTAGTAGCCGAGTGGTCCAAGTTGTGCAAGATGATGCTTAAACTAACGTGCCGGATGGTACGCAGCGAAAGGTCACAGGTGAACGCAGCCGAAGCGGCGCTCTCCGGAGCGCTCGCGTCTCCGGGAGTGGTGGGCGTCCGTCTCGTGGACGCGGTCACCGGGCTCCACTACGCCACGGTGGGGGACGCCGACGCCGTCGGCCGGAGCGACGAACTCGCGGAAACGGTCAACCTGATCAGCGACCGGCTGAACCAGGCGGGCGCGGCGGGGGAATTGGAGAGCGTGGTCGTCACCAGTTCGCGCTTCCACCACATCACCCAGGTGGTGCCGCGGGGCCAGGACCCGCTGCTGCTGTGCGCCTCGGCCGACCGCGACCGCACCAATCTCGCCCTCGCCATGCGGCACATGGCCGATCAGGCCAAGGCCGTGCTGACATGAGCGACGGCACCGAGCGCCATCGCACGTCGCCGCGCAACGTCCCCGGCCTGCTGCTCTCGCTCCAGCAGGATCGTTTCAGCGGGGCCGTGGTCGTCTCCGGGTCGATCGGCGGGACGATTCATCTGCACCACGGGGCGATCCGCGCGATCGAGACCCCCGGGGCGCCCACCGTGGAGGCGCTGCTGCTGAAGTCCCGTCGGATCGGCGAGGTGGAGTGGGACGCCGCCTGCACCGCGGCAGGCCCCGGCGGACGGCTCGACGCGACGCTTGTCGAACAGGGCCACATCGGCGCCGCCGAACTCGAAGTCCTGTGCGTGGGCGCCCTCTACGACGCCGCCTTCGCCATGGCGCTCAGCACCCCCGACAGCTGGCAGGTCGACCGGGAGACCCCCGGCCCCCGGCTGAGCCACCAAGAGGGCACCGACCCCAGGCGGCTCACCGAGGAGACCAGCCGCCGGGTGCGGCAGCTGGCCAAGTCCCTTGGCTCCGTGCGGGAGTTCGGCCAGGAGCGGATCCGGCCGTCCGCCCGGGCCACCGCCGGGATCGGACGGCTCTCCGCCCGCTACCGCGACATCCTCCTCAGCGCCGACGGACGCCGGACACCCCGGGACATCGCCTTCGCGCTGGGCCGCGGCGTCTACGCGGTGATGCTCGACATCTCCCGTATGAAGGCGCTTCAGCTCATCCAGCCGGAGCCCCCGCAGGCTCCGGCCACCGCGCCCCGCGTCGCGCCCCGCGACCCCGGTGCGGAGCCCCCGCGCGCCGTGGCCCCCACCGGTGGCGGACTGCCCAGACGCACCCCGGCCGACCGGCGGCCGGAGAGCGCCGGCTGATCCCGGCGCGGACAGCAACTTCCACGGGCACCGGGTGTCCGTGGGTCGTGTTCCCCCGTGGAATCACCGCGGGTTTCAGGAGTTCCACCGGCTCGCATCACAGCCGCAGCTCATGGCCGCAGCTCATGGCCGCAGTCCGGAGCCGCAGCCCACAGCCGCGGCGACGGCGAGCCCCGACGGAGTCCGAGGAGGACCCCCATGACCAACCCCCCACCCGCCGCCGGCGCGTCGTCCGGTGACCTCGTCAAGGAACTGACCGGTCTGCGCGGGCAGGTCCTGGGCATCTCCGAGAGCATCATCGCCACCACCGACGGGCTGCTGGTGGCCGCCGATACCGCCAATGTGCAGCCGGAGTCCCTGGCCGCCCTCTCCGCGGCCTCGCTCGCGCTGGGCAAGCGTTCCGCCGCCGAAGTGGGGCTGGGCAGCCTGCGCGAAGTGGTCACCCGGTGCAACGGCGGCTACAGCGTCGTCCTGGCCGTCGGCGAACAGGCCCTGCTGGTGATCCTCGGCGACGAGGGCCTGGACCTGGCCGCGCTGCGCCGGGAAGCCCCGGCCGCCGTGGAACGGCTCGGCGGCCTGCTGGCCTGACCGTACGGCCGGCCCCGGCCGGTCAAGTGGCCCCGCCGATAAACCGGTTGCGGGTGCGAACCCCCGGTGCTGGAGTGACCGGATGGACCTTGACGAAGTACGGGAGCTGTTCGACCGGCAGCTGAGACAGGGGGCGCGGGCCGACGAACCCGGGACCCGGGTCGAGCGCGTGGACGGGGTGGTGCGGCAGACCGGCGCCGCGGACGACTGGAACGGCGTCCGCTGGTCGGATCTGGACGCCTTCACGGCGGACGTGGCGATCGCGGCGCAGATCCGGTACTTCGCCGCCCGGGGGCACGCCTTCGAGTGGAAGCTGTACGCCCATGACCGGCCCGCTGACCTCGGCGGGCGGCTCGCGGAGGCCGGTTTCGCCGCCGAGCCCGAGGAGACGGTGATGGTCGCACCCGTGCGGGACCTGCCCACCGCCGTCGAACTCCCCGAAGGCCTACGGCTGCTCCGTGTCACCGACGCCGCGGGGGTGGACCTCATGGTGGACGTCCACGCTCGGGCGTTCGGCACCGACAGCGGCCATCTCAGGCACCGGCTGCTCACCCGGCTGCGCGAGGCGCCGGACACGGTCGTCCCGGTCGTGGCCATGGCCGGTGACCGGCCGGTGAGCGCCGCCCGGATGGAACTGCCCCCGGGAGCGGACTTCGCCGGGCTGTGGGGCGGCGGCACCGTGGCGGAGTGGCGCGGCCGGGGCCTGTACCGGGCCCTGATCGCCTTCCGCGCCCGGATCGCCGCCGAGCGCGGCTACCGCTATCTGCAGGTCGACGCGTCCGACCAGAGCCGCCCGATCCTGGAGCGGCTCGGCTTCGTGCCGCTGACCACCACCACGCCGTACGTGTACGACAGCTAGGATCCCGCCTGGCGTTCCCGGTGGCGTTGTCGGTGGTGTGCTCTACGGTCATGCCATGATCACGCCTGACGATGTCCGCCGGATCGCGCTGTCGCTGCCGCAGACCACCGAGAAGATCGCCTGGTCGATGCCCACCTTCCGGGTCGCCGGGAAGATGTTCGCCACGCTCCCCGAGGACGAGACCTCGATGGCCGTCCGGTGTCCCAAGGTGGAGCGGGACGAACTCGCGCTCGCCGAGCCGGAGAAGTTCTGGATCGCCGACCACGAGGCGGGCTTCGCCTGGGTGCGGGTGCGGCTCGCCGCCCTGGAGGACCGCGACGAGCTGCGGGACATCCTCGTCGACTCCTGGCGGCAGGCCGCGCCGACCGCGCTGCTCGACGCGCTGCCGGACCCCGGCGCCACGACCTCGGACTGACGCCCTCCCGGCACGCGCCTCCTCGAAACGCGCGGGTATGCGCGTTCGAGGAGGTAACCGACACGGGTGAAATGCCCGACTCTTTCGGGCTATCGGAGTGCTTGCTTCCGCTCTTCGCGGTTCTCTGGAAGGAGACCAGCGAGGGAGGCCGCATGGTGCACGGCCGTGAGACGAACCGCCGCGCTGCCCCCGGCCGGCCGTGCACCGTCCTGATGGTCGCGCTGCTGGCGATCACCCTGCTGCACGGCCTGCTCACCCTCGGCGCCGTCCATCCGCCGCCGCCCTCCGCGAACCGCTGCGGGCCCGGCGTCCTGGCACCGGCCGCGGCGTCGGAGGAGGACGATCCGCCCGCCCCGCGCCCGGCCGCCCGCGCCGCCCACGAGCTGGGCCGCCACCCGGCCGGTCATCCCGGGAACGCCTGCGCCACCGCGGTCGGCTCCCACCGGTCCCTCCCCACGGCGCCCCTGCACCTCGCCGTCGCCGTCGACCGCGCTCGCGCCACGGACCGTACGGCGGCCACTGCCGTGTCCGGCTCCGCCGCCGACGCCGCGTCCCGCCGGCTCCCCGCACGGGACGTCGTTCTGCGCTGCTGAGCGGGCCCCGGGCCGTTCCGTAACCCCCACCCCTCCCGCATCTCCCGTATGCGCCGCCGCCGCACGGGCGGAGCGCGGGTGCGGTACGGCCTGCCCCGGATCAGCCAACCGCCGTCCGACACCGCAGGAGCCCCCGCATGCCCATCGACGTCTACGCCGCCATGGGTGCACTGGTACGCGCCGAAGCCGCACGCCGGTCCACCGTCCCCGCCCAGTCCGACGCCGCCGCACCCCCGATCGAGCCGGCCGAGGCCCTCCCCGTGTCCACGCCGCCCGCGAGCTCGCCGCCCCGTACCGCCGCGTCGCCCCCTGCCGCCCGGCCGCCCCGTACGGCCGTGCCCGCCCCGGTGCCGCGCCGCAGCGGGTTCCTGCGGTCCCTGCGCACGGCATGGCGCGATGTGTGGGGTATGTGTCGTTGACGCCATGACGGGCGGGAACGCAGCCTGGAGGGGTGAACGAGCGACGCATCGTTTTCGTGATCTTCGACGGGTTCCAGTCCCTCGATCTCACCGGCCCGCATGAGGTGTTCCAGTACGCCGGCACCCTCGCGGGCGGCTACCGCCGCCAGATCGTGGCGCCCCGCCCGGGGCCCGTGGCGTCGTCCAGCGGACTGCCGGTGCACGCCGCGCACGGAGTGGCCGACCTCGACCCCGGCGGCGTCGACACCCTGGTGGTGGCGGGCGGCACCGGGGTCGACCGGGCGTGCCACGATCCGGCGCTGACCGGGTGGATCGCCGAGGCCGCGGCCGGTGCCCGCCGGATCACCTCGGTGTGCAGCGGGGTGTTCCTGCTCGCCGCCGCCGGACTCCTCGACGGGCTCCGGGTGACCACCCACTGGGGGCGCGCGGAGCAGCTCGCCCGGGAACACCCCGGCCTGCGGGTCGACCCCGACCCCATCTTCATCCGGGACGGCCGGGTGTGGACCTCGGCCGGGGTGACCGCCGGGATGGATCTCGCGCTCGCCCTGGTGGAGGCGGATCTGGGGCGGGAAGTGGCCCACGCCGTCGCCCGCGAGATGGTGCTGTTCCTGCGTCGCCCCGGCGGCCAGTCCCAGTTCAGCGTGGGGCTGCGGTCGGCGCAGCCCGCCACCGACTCCCTGCGCGCCGTGGTGTCCGCGATCCACGCCGACCCCGGCGCCCGGCACGGCATCGCCGAACTGGCCGCGTGCGCCGGGCTGAGCCCCCGCCATCTGCAGCGCAGGTTCACCGCCGAACTCGGCACCCCGCCCGCGGCCTATGTGGAGCGCGTGCGCGTGGAGGCGGCGCAGCGTGCGCTCGCCGGGGGCGACGACCCCGTCGAGACCATCGCCCGGCGATACGGCTTCGGCACCGCCGAGACCCTGCGCCGCGCGTTCCACCGGCATGTCGGCGTCGCGCCGTCCGACTACCGGGACCGATTCCGGTCCACCGAGGAGCAGATATGACGACGTACGGACTGCTGGTCTTCGAGGGCGCCGAGGAACTCGACTTCACCGGCCCCTGGGAGGTGTTCACCGTCTCCTCGATGCTGCGCGACCACGCCGACACCGCCGTCCTCATCGCCGAACGGCCCGGGGCCGTCCGCTGCAACAAGGGCATGCGGGTGCTGCCGGACCACACGCTGGACGATCACCCGCCCCTGGACGTCCTGCTGGTGCCGGGTGGCAACGGCACCCGCCGCGAGGTGTCCAACCCGGCGGTCACCGACTGGATCCGCCGCACCTCCGCGGCCGCCACCTGGACCACCAGCGTCTGCACCGGGGCGCTGCTCCTGCACGAGGCGGGCCCGGCGCGCGGCCGCAGGGTCGCCACCCACCATCTCTTCGAGGACACCCTGGAGGCGCGCGGCGACATCACGGTGGTGCGCGACGCGCGGTACGTCGTGGACGGCACCCTGCTCACCAGTCAGGGCGTCTCGGCCGGGATCGACATGGCGCTGTGGCTCGTCGGCCGCCTCCACGGTGTCGACCACGCCCGCGCCGTACGCCGCTACATCCAGTACGAGCCCGCACCGCCGTACCTCGCCGACGAGCCGTCACCGGCCGTGGGAGACATCGGTGCGGCGGTCTAGTCCCTCGCTCGTCAGGATCGCGCTCGCGACCACGTCGAAGAGGTGACCGGCGCGCGGCGCGAGCGAGGGCTGATCGCCGAGCCATGCGAGCGCCGCGATCAGCGCGAACAGATCGGTGCCATCGATGTCCGTCCGCGCCGAGCCCGCGGCCTGAGCGCGGGTGAGAAGCCGCGTGCCGGCCGCGCGCAAGGTGACGCACGAAGCGTGGAGTGCGGACTCGGTGTCCTCGATGGCGGCCGCCATCAGCACGGTCACGCCCCGGTACTCGGTTGTCCACGCGACGCAGTCGCGCAGCCAGGAGACGAGAGCGTCTTCGGGGGAGCCCGACGTCTCGAGCTCGTCCGCCTTCGCCGTCAGCTCGTCGAAGCTGGTGTGGAGCAGGGCCTCGAGCAGCGCCTCGCGCGTCGGGAAGTGACGGAGCAGCGTCGCGAGCCCCACACCGGCCCTGCGTGCGATGTCGCGCAGCGATACGTCGACGCCTTGCTCGGTGATGGCGGCGCCCGCGACGGCGAGTAGGTGGTCCCGGTTCTTCCTGGCGTCGGCCCGCATCTGCCCCTCTTGACTATTTGACTATCCGGATCAGTGGTCCATATATTCGGATCAGTGGTCCGGGTAACCGGATCGCTGATCCGATCAGCGTATCCCCTGGTAGGGGTAGGAGAAAATGATGCCGACACACACGATGAGGGCGATCCGGCTGCACGAGTTCGGCGGCCCCGAGGTGCTGCGTTACGAGGAGGCGCCGGTCCCCGAACCCGGGCCGGGTGAGGTGCTCGTCCGCGTGTGCGCGGTCGGCCTCAACCCGCCCGACTGGTACGCGCGCGAGGGAATGCCCGACGTACCTCCCGAGCTCAAGCCCCCCTTCGATCTCCCCCTGATTCCGGGGACCGACGTCTCGGGCGTCGTGGCAGCCGTCGCCGCCGACGTCAGCGGCTTCGCGGTCGGAGACGAGGTGATCGGCCTTGTGCGCTTCCCCACCGTTCTCCAGGGCAGCGCGTACGCCGAGTTCGTCACCGCGCCGGCGTCCGACCTCGCCCGCAAGCCGGCCGCCATCGACCATGTGCACGCAGCCGGGCTGCCCATGTCGGGGCTGACGGCGTGGCAGTTCCTGATCGAGCTCGGCCATGACCATCCCTCGCCGTTCCAGGAGGCCCGGCACCGCCCGATGGCTCTCGGCGACGGGACCACGGTGCTCATCAACGGCGCCGCCGGTGGCGTGGGACACCTCGCCCTCCAGCTGGCCAAGTGGAAGGGGGCCCGGGTCATCGCCGTGGCCTCCGGCGCCCACGAAACGTTCCTGCGCGAGCTCGGCGCCGACGAGTTCATCGACTACACCAAGGAGCCGCCCGAGGAATCCGTCCGCGACGTCGATCTCGTCCTGGACACCGTCGGGGGCCCCGGCAGCAGGCGCTTCCTGCGCACCCTCAAGCGCGGCGGGTCCCTCTACCCGGTGTACTTCGGCGAGTTCGACGACGAGGAGAACGCGGAGCTGGGTGTCACGGTCACGGCCACCCAGGTCCGCTCGAACGGCACGCAACTCGCCGAACTGGGGCGCCTGCTCGACGCGGGCACCGTTCGCGTCGAGGTGGACAGCACGTTCGCGCTCGCGGACGCCCGGGCGGCGCACGAGCGCGCCGCCCGAGGGCACATCCGAGGCAAGATCGTGCTCACGGTGGCCCAGGGCTGAGCCGTTTCCCCTCCGCGCCGATGCGCGCACTCGCGCGATCCGCCCCCTCCCGCGCCCTGAGCCGGCCTGGCGGGCCGTCACGGCCTGCCAGGCCGTGACGGCCGGTTGATCGCGCCGGGGGCTTATTGCGTACGATCTGCAGGTGCATGAATTCAGCATCAGGACCGCGACAGCCGACGACCTCGACGCCGCCCGCGGCGTGATGCTCGACACCGTCTACCGCGACTTCGGGACGGGATACGTGCCGCGCTGGCACGCCGACATCATCGATCCCGGCGCCGCCTATCTGTGGTCGCCGCGGCACACGCTGCTGGTCGCGGTGGACGAGCGGGACGGGACGGTCGCCGGGACCGCGGCCCTCGACTCCCGGGGTCCGGCCCATCCTCCCAACCCCGCGTGGCTGGCGGAGCGGTACCCGTCGGGGGAGACCGCCCAGCTCCGCCGGGTGTACGTACGGCCCGAGTACCGCCGCCAGGGGCTGGCCCGTCGGCTGGTGCGCGCGCTGCTCGACTTCGCCGCGGCCGACGGAGGGTACCGCGCCGTCTATCTGCACACCGACCCGGCCGTGCCCGGCGCCGAGCCGTTCTGGCGGGCGCTGGGGAAGGCCGTGTGTGACGAGCGGGAGGAGCCGGGGGAGGGCCGGGTCCTGCACTTCGAGGTCCCGATGGCCTGACCGCCTGGCCGAACCCCGTGAGGTTGATGGAAATGATTATCATGTAGCCTCGGTCTTCCCGCTCCGCGCAGCATCTGGAGAACCTGACCCATGCCCCCTGTCCGCCGCCGGACGGCCGCCGCTCTGCTGCTCGCCCCGCTGCTCTCCGGCTGCTTCGCCTCCCCGGACGGCACGGCGTACGACGCGACGGGGGGCTCCGGCATGGGAGGCGGCGACCGGCTGCGGGTCGCGATGGCGTTCCCGCCCGCCGAGCGCTTCTCCCCGTACGGCGCCGACGCCACCCTGCTCAGCCGGCTCGGTGTCACCGAAGGGCTGACCCGCCTGGACGGCAACGGCTCCGCGTCGCCCGCGCTCGCCGAGTCCTGGACCCGGGAGGGCCGCCGCGGCTGGCTGTTCACCCTGCGCGAGGCCCGGTTCCAGGACGGCACCGCCGTCACCTCGAAGGCCGTCGCGGGCGCCCTGAACAGCGCGGCGCACGCCGACCCGGTGCCCGCCGCGCTCTCCGGGGTCGAGCTCACCGCCAGGCCCGCGGGGAAGCAGCGGGTCCGGCTCACCACCGAGGCCGAGTACCCCGCGCTGCCGCTCACGCTCTCCAGCCCGAGCCTGGCCATCCTCTCCCCGAAGGCGTACGGCTCCCCGAAGGCGCACGGCAGGACGGCCGCCCCCGACCCGGTCGGCACCGCCACCGGGCCCTTCGAACTCGGCCGGTCCGCCGGTGCCACCCGGGCCACCCTCAACCGCTTCGACGACTACTGGGGCGGCCTCGCCCACGCCTCCGGCATCGACGTCCGCTTCATCGCCGACGGCACCGCCCGCACCAACGCCCTGCGCACCGGCGAGGCGGACATCGCCGAGGCCGTGCCGGTCTCCCAGGCGGCGACCCTCGACAAGCCCACCGTCCGGGAAGTCCCCACCGCCCGTACCACCGCCCTCTTCCTCAACACCCGGTCCGGCCCCTTCGCCGACCCGAAGGTCCGCGCCGCCGCCCGCGAGGCCGCCAAGCCCGGCGTGCTCGCGCGGGGCGTGTACGAAGGCCACGCCGACCCCGGCCAAGGCGTGTTCGGCCCCGCCCTCTCCTGGGCCACGGGCGAACACCCCGCGCCATCGGGACGCCCCGCGGCCGCGCGGGCCGAGAACACCTCCATCACCCTGGGCACCTACGACAACCGGCCCGAGCTGCCCGAGGCCGCCCAGGTGCTGCAACAGCAGCTGGAGAAGGCCGGATTCACGGTGAAGCTGGAGGTCCGGGAGTACTCCCGGCTGGAGAGCGACGCGCTCGCGGGCAAGTTCGACGCCGTCGTCGCCGCGCGCAACACCATGCTCGACACCGGCGACCCCGTGTCCTACCTCGCCAGCGACTTCACCTGCCACGGCAGCTACAACCTGGCCGGGCTGTGCGACAAGGCCGTGGACCGGGCCGTCGCCGAGGCCGACTCCCGCGCCGACACCGACGAGCGGCACAGCGCCTCGCTCGACGCCCAGACCGCCATCCTCCGCACCGACGCCGTCGTACCGCTGGTGCATCAGCGCATCATCCACGGCGTCGGCAGCTCGGTACGGGGAGTGCAGCTCGACCCGTACGAGCGCACCCTCATCGGCCCCGGTACGCACCGTTGACCGGCATACGCCGCACCGCGGCCACCACCACCGGCGGACCGTCCACCGCGGCGAGCGCGCTGTGGCGCGCCGCGCTCGCCCTCCTGCTGCTGTGCGGCATCGGACTGCTGCCCTGGCTGTCCCGCACCGACCCCGCCCGCACCGTGCTCAAGGCCCGCGCGGCCGACCGCGATCCCACCCCCGAGGTACTGGACGCCATCCGCCGCGACCTCGACCTGGACGCCGGGCCGTTGCACCTCCTGGGTCATTGGCTCGGCGGGCTGGCCCACGGCGACGCGGGCACGTCCTGGCTCTCCGGCACGGCCGTGGCCCCCATGGTCGCCCAGGCCCTCGGCTGCTCCCTGCTGCTGATGGCCGGGGCGCTGACGGTGGCGGTCGCCACGGCCGGCGCGGTGTGCGCGCGCACCCTGTGGCGCGGCGCCCGGCGACGGCCACTGCCGCGCGGCGCGGGCAGCGGCGGCGCGCTCCTCGCCGCGCTGCCGGAGTTCCTGATCGCCTCCGTCCTGGCCGCCGTCATCGGGGTGCGGCTCGGCTGGCTGCCCGCCGTCGGCTGGTACGGCTGGCCCTGGATGCCGCTGCCCGCGCTCGCGCTCGGCCTGCCCGTCGGCGCGGCGCTCGGCCGCATTTTGGACGACGTCCTGCCCGGCGCCTTCGCGGAGCCCTGGGTGCGGGCCGCCGCCGCGCGCGGCCTCCCCGCCCGGCGCATCGCCCGGCAGGCGCTGCGCCGGGCCGTCCCCGGGGTGCTGCCCAACCTGGGCCTGTTCGTGGTCGGCTTCACCGGCGGCGCGGTCGCCGTCGAGCAGGTCTTCGACATCCCCGGCCTCGGCCGGCTCACCCTCCAGGCGGCCCTGGCCCAGGACCTGCCGGTCCTCCAGACCGGAACCCTCGTACTCATCGTGTTCGCCACCGCCGCCGGTGGCCTCGCCCGCCTCGCGGCCCGGCTGCTGCTCGGCCCGGCGTTGCGCGACGGTGAACTGCCCACCCTCCACCACCCGTCCGGGCCGCCCGCCCGCGCGCTGCCCCTGCTGTACGGGGCCGTCCTGCTGGCCGTCGTCGCCCTCGGCGCGCTCCGCGACCCTATGGCCCTGGACACCACCGCCCGCCTCGACGGCCCGTCCTGGCAGCACCCGTTCGGTACGGACGCGCTCGGCCGCGATCTGCTGGCCCGGGTGGGGCACGGCGCCCTCGCCACCCTCGCCCTCGCCCTCGCGGTGAGCGCCTGCGCTCTGGCCGTGGGGCTGCTGCTCGGCATGGTGCCCCGGCTGGCGGGCGGGCTCGTGGAGACCACCAACGCCGTACCGCCCGTGCTCGCCGGGCTGCTGGTCGCGGGCACGGCCGGGGCCGGTCCGTACACGCCCGCCCTCGCCGTCGCCGCTGTCGCCTGGGCGCCCCTGGCCGCGCACACCGCCGCCCTGCTGAACCAGGAGCGCGCCGCCACCCACCTCGCCGCGACGCGCGCCCTCGGCGCGGGCCGCCGCCATCTGTTCCGCCGCCATCTGCTGCCCGCCGTGCTGCCGCCGGTGGCGCGCCACGCGCTGCTGCGGCTGCCCGCCGTGGCGCTGGCCCTGGCCTCCCTCGGCTTCCTGGGCCTCGGCGCCCAGCCGCCGTCCCCCGAGTGGGGGCGGCTCCTCGCCGAAAACCACCCCTACGCCGAGCGGGCGCCCTGGGCCGTGCTCACCCCCGCCGCCGCGCTCGCCCTGCTGGGGGTGGTGGCGGTCACCTCGGCCGGGGGAGTGCGATGGCCGGGGCGGCGGGCGCGGCGGTCGGCCGCCCTCGTTGACACGGCTCTCGATTGACACATCTCGAAACGGCGACGGAGACTGGCGCGCACATCCGCGGTGAACCCAAGTTCACTGCGCGCACAGGCTGTTCGGCACGCGATAGCGAAGGACACCGGAATGACCATCACCCGCGACCTGCTGATCGGCGGCAAGGACACTCCGGCCGCCTCGGGCCGCACCGCCGACGACCTCGACCCGTACACCGGCGAGGTGTACGCCACCGTGGCGGCCGGCGGGCCCGAGGACGTGGCGCGCGCGGTGGCCGCGGCCGACGCGGCCTTCCCGGACTGGGCCGCGATGGCCCCCTTCGCCCGCCGGAAGATCTTCCTCACGGCGGCTGACCTGCTGGAGTCCCGTGCCGCGCAGGCCGCGGAGATCATGCGGCACGAGGCGGGCGGCACCGCGCCCTGGGCCCACTTCAACGTGGCGCTGGCCGCCAACATCCTGCGCGAGGCCGCCGCCGCCATCACCGCGCCGCGCGGCGATGTGCTCAGCGCCCAGGAGGCCGGGGCGCTGGGCCTCGCCGTGCGCGAACCGATGGGTGTCGTCGCCGCCTTCGCCCCGTGGAACGCGCCGGTCATCCTCGGTGTCCGCTCGGTCGCGGCCCCGCTCGCGGCGGGCAACACCGTGGTGCTGAAGCCGAGCGAGGACGCGCCGCTGGCCTGCGGGCTCTTCGTCGCCGATGTCCTGCGCGACGCCGGGATGCCCGACGGTGTGCTCAACGTGGTCACCAACGCCCCCGATGACGCCGCCGAGGTGGCCGAGGCCCTGATCGCGGATGAGCGGGTGCGGATGGTGAACTTCACCGGATCCACCGGTGTCGGCCGCGTCATCGGCGCCCACGCCGCGCGCCATCTCAAGCCCGCCGTCCTGGAGCTGGGAGGCAAGAACGCCATCATCGTGCTGGACGACGCCGATGTGGACTACGCGGTGGACGCCGCCGCCTTCGGCGTATTCATGAACTCCGGCCAGATCTGCATGTCGGGCGACCGCGTCCTCGTCCACGAAAGTCTCGCGGAAGAGTTCACCGCGAAGTTCACCGCCAAGGTCGCGGCGCTGCCCTGCGGCGACCCCGCCGACCCCTCGACCGTGGTCGGCCCGCTGGTGCGCGCCGAAGCGGCGCAGCGGGTGGCGGCGCTCGTACGGGACGCGGCGGCCAAGGGCGCGACCGTGCTCACCGGCGGCGGGGACCCCGAGGGCTCGGTCCACCCGGCCACGGTGCTGAGCGGGGTCACCGAGGACATGGACCTCTACCACGCCGAGGCGTTCGGCCCGGTGTGCGTGGTCGCCACCTTCGCCGACGACGCCGAGGCCATCGCCCTGGCCAACGCCACCGACCACGGGCTGACCTGCGGCATCATCACCGAGAACGGCACACATGGGCTGCGGGTCGCACGCCGCGTCCGCACCGGCATCGTGCACATCAACGACCAGTCGGTGGCGGACGAACCCCAGGCCCCGTTCGGCGGCATCAAGCAGTCGGGATACGGGCGCTTCGGCGGCCGCTGGGGCATCGAGGCGTTCACCGACACCCGCTGGATCACCCTGGCCACCGAGCAGGCCCACTACCCCTTCTGACCGCCTCAGCGATCACGCCGTCTCCAGGCGCCGGATCAGATGGTTGAGGAAGGCGGAGACGGCGGCGGGCAGGGTGCGGCGGGCCATGGACTGGATCTGGACGCTGCGCCGTGACAGCTCGGGGTTGACCAGCGGCACCGCGGCCAGTCCGTCGGCGTCCAGTCTGCCCCGGTAGGTCAGATATCCGGCCAGCGTGACCCCGCCGTTCTTGCGGACAAAACCATCCAGCGCCCCGGAGTAATTACTGATGAAGGCGGGCTCGAATTCCAGGCCTTCCGCGGCGACGCAGATATCGAAGAGCTGCCGTACCGTCGTGCCCTGTTCCATGAGCGCCAGCGGATAGGGCAGCAGATCGGCGAGCGAAATCTCGTCCCGTTCCGCCAGCGGATGTCCTGCGGGCATCAGGGCGTGGATCGGATGCGTTTGCGCGTACTCCACCCTTATGCCCTCTTCGGGGCCCAGTGAATAGGTGAGCGCGAGATCGGCGGCCCCGTCCCGGACCTCCTGGGTGGCGCCCGTCGGCGAGGTGACCCGGAGCCGGAACCGTACCCCGGGATGGCTTTCGCGGAACGTGACGACCGCCTCCGGCAGGACGTCCCGGCCGAAGCCCTCGGAACCGGCCAGCCGGATGGTGCTGCGGTAAGGCCCGCCCAGTCCGCGCAGGTCGGCAACGATCTGCTCGGACTCCAGCCGACTGCGCCGGGCGTACGCGGCGAGCAGTTCACCGGCCTCGCTGAGGACCATGCCCCGGGGCTGCCGCTCGAACAGCGGGACCCCGATGTCGTGCTCCAGCCGGGCGATCCGGCGGCTGATGGCGGAGGCCGCCACATGCAGTCGCGCCGACGCCTGGCTGATGGAACCGGTGTGCGCGACCTCCAGGAAGCAGCGCAGCGAGGTCCCGGACAGATGCATGCCGGGTGACCCTACCCGCCCGGCCGTCCACCCACGAGACCAGGGCCGCCTTGCCGCACGGGCAATGCTGCCTTCTCGGACCGACAATTGTGCGCCCGAAGACCGCTCACTAGCCTTCTGTCGTCATACCGGCGTCATGCCGCCGTCCTATCGGAATTCATTTTCCCGAAGGACGAACCCGCGATAAGGAAGGCCCTCGGTGACGCGTTCCGCAGCAATCCAGCATGCCTGCGACTACTTCGACTCCGGCGCGTTTCTCGCGGATGTGTCACGACGGGTCGCCCTCCCCACCGAGAGCGGTGATCCGGCATCGCTCCGCCCCTTGCGTACGTATCTCGAAGAGGAAATCGTCCCGGCCGTCGAACGACTGGGCGCCACCGCCCGCATCGTGGACAACCCTGCCCCCGGCCACGGCCCCTTCCTGGTGGCCGAACGCCACGAGGGCGAGGGCCTGCCGACCGTCCTCACCTACGGACACGCCGACGTCGTCCCCGCCGAGGCGGACCGGTGGCGCACCGGCCTCCACCCCTGGCGCCTGGTGGTGGAGGACGAGCGCTGGTACGGCCGCGGCGCCGCCGACAACAAGGGTCAGCACACCGTCAACCTCGCGGCCCTGGAGCACGTACTGCGCGCCCGCGGCGGCCGGCTGGGCTTCAACCTCAAGGTGCTCATCGAAACCGGCGAGGAGTGCGGCTCCCCGGGGCTGCGCGCCCTGTGCGCCGACCTGCGCGACGACCTCGCCGCCGATCTGCTGATCGCCTCCGACGGCCCCCGCGTCCACGCGGAGCGCCCCACCCTGTTCCTCGGCTCACGCGGCGGCGCCAACCTCACCCTGCGCGTGAACCTGCGCGAGGGCGCCCACCACTCCGGCAACTGGGGCGGGCTGCTGCGCAACCCCGCCACCGTCCTCGCGGGCGCGCTGGCCACCATCGTCGACGGCCGCGGCCGCATCCTGGTCCCCGCGCTGCTGCCGCCCGCGATCCCGGACGCCGTGCGGCGGGCGCTGGCCGGCCTCCCGGTCGGCGGCGGCGCAGAGGATCCGGACATCGACGAGAACTGGGGCGAGCCCGGGCTGACCCCGGCCGAGCGGCTGGTCGGCTGGAACACCTTCGAGGTGCTCGCCCTCGGCGCCGGAAACCCGGACAAGCCCGTGGGCGCCATCCCCGGGACCGCCGTCGCCCACTGCCAGCTGCGGTTCGTGGTCGGCACCGACGTGGCGAACCTCGGCAAGGCCCTGCGCGACCACCTCGACCAGCACGGCTACCCCATGGTCGACGTCGAGGTGGGCCGCACCATGCCCGCCACCCGCACCGACCCCGAACACCCCTGGGTGCGCTGGGCCGCGGGCTCGGTGGAGCGCACCACCGGCGCCCCGCCCGCCATCCTGCCCAACCTCGGCGGCACCATCCCGAACGACGCGTTCGCCGACGAGCTGGGCCTGTGCACCGTATGGGTGCCGCACTCCTACCCCGCCTGCGCCCAGCACGCGCCCGACGAGCACCTGCTCGCGCCGCTCGCCCGCGAAGCGCTCCAGATCATGGCCGGCCTGTTCTGGGACCTCGGGGACACCACCGGGGACCTGACACCCCACGCCTGACCTCACACGGACCCGCACACCCCTGGAGCCCGCCGTGGACGCGACGAACCCCGGAACCACCACAGCCTCCGAGGCGACCGGCCCCGCCGGCCCCGACACCCCGGTCAAGCCGCATCGCGTCATCATCGCCGCATCGGTCGGCAACGCCCTCGAATGGTTCGACGTCGCGATCTACGGCTTCTTCGCCGCCACCATCGCCAAGCTGTTCTTCCCCTCCACCGACGACACCGTCTCGCTGCTGCTGGCGTTCGGCACCTTCGGCATCTCGTACCTGGTACGCCCGCTCGGCGCCGTCGTCCTCGGCCGCTACGCGGACCGGGTCGGCCGCAAGGCCGCGCTGATGCTGTCGATCAAGCTGATGATGCTCGGCACCCTGCTCATCGCGGTCATGCCCACGTACGCGGCCATCGGCCTGACCGCACCGTTCGGCATCCTGCTGGCACGGCTCATCCAGGGCTTCTCGGCGGGCGGCGAATTCGGCAGCGCCACCGCGTTCCTGGTCGAGCACGCGCCCCGGATGCGCGGCTTCATGTCCAGCTGGCAATTCGCCAGCCAGGGCATCAGCACCCTGCTGGCCGCCTCCTTCGGCACCGTGCTCTCCAGCACGCTCAGCACCGGACAGATGGAGTCCTGGGGCTGGCGGGTGCCGTTCTTCTTCGGCCTGCTCATCGGGCCCGTCGGCTACGTCATCCGGCGCTACGTGGACGAGGTCCCGGTCTCCGCGGAGGACACCGGACCCGAGCACGGCCCGGTGGCGGAGGTGCTGCGCCACCACAAGGGGCGCGTCCTGCTGGCTATCGCCGCCCTCGCCGTCTCCACCGCCATCACCTACCTGATCACCTACATGCCGGTCTTCGCCGTCAAGGAACTCGACCTGCCCGCCTCCACCGGATTCGCCGCGACCATGGTCACCGGCGCCGTCCTCACGGTCGTGACACCCCTGGTCGGGCACCTCTCCGACAAAACCGGCCGGATCCGCGTCATGGCCACCTCCGCCGCGCTGATCCTGCTGCTGATCCGCCCCGTGTTCGCCTTCCTCGTGGCACACCCCGGATTCGGGGTGATGCTCACCGTGATGTTCCTGATCGGCCTGCTGAAGGCCGGATACTTCGGGGCGCTGCCCGCCCTGCTGTCCGACCTGTTCCCGCGCTCCAGCCGCGCCACCGGGATGTCGATCAGCTACAACATCGGTGTGATGCTCTTCGGCGGAACCACCCCCGTCGTGATCGTCTGGCTCGTCGACCTCACCGGCGACAAACTCGCCGTCACCTGGTACTTGACCGCTCTCGCCGCCGTCAGCCTGGCCGCCGTGGCGATCGCACGCCGCCGGTTCGGCATCCGCTGACCCGGCGGGCTGTGACGAAACGGGGGTGGCGCAGGAGGCAGGGAGAGGCGTAAGTAGTAGATGTGGATATTCGGCAGGGTGCCCCGGAACTCGGCCGGCCAGGGCAACAGGGGAGACGGGCCCTGGTCGCGATCCCCCTGGCACTCATCGTCCTGATCGTGCTCGGCGATGTGTTCACTCCGGCGAGTGTCCGCCTCAGCCCTCTGCTCATCGCCGCCCCCGCCATGACCGCGTCCTTCGCCGGACCGCTGCTCACGGGCAGTATCGGACTGGTGGCGATAGGCGCCCAGATCGGTATCAACGCCGGGCAGGACCGGCTGACCGCGCCCAACCGGATGGCCGAGCTCTTCACCCTGATCTCGGTGTCCGCCCTCATCGTGCTGTTCCGCGCCGTGCTCGACCGGCACGCCCGCGAGCTGAGCCGGGTCCGGGCGGTGGCCGACGTGGCGCAGAAGGTCCTGTTGCGCCCGCTGCCCGAGCGCGTCGGCCCGCTGCGGATCGCCTCCGTGTACCTTGCCGCCGAGCCGGGCGCGGAGATAGGCGGCGACCTGTACGCGGCGGCCCGCACCTCGTACGGCACCCGCCTGATCATCGGCGATGTGCGCGGCAGCGGCCTCACCGCCGTCGCGGACGCCTCACTGGTCCTCGGCGCCTTCCGCGCCATCGCCCACTGGCCCGTACCGCTGCCCGAACTCGTCTCGCACCTGGACGCCGCCCTGTCCGCGGAACGCACCGAACCCACCGACCGGGCGCCGGGGGCGGGGGAGTCGTTCGTCACCGCCGCCGTGCTGGAGATCCCCGACGACCAGCCGGTGGTACGGATGGTCAACTGCGGACACCCGCCGCCGTTCCTGCTGCGCGACTCCACCATCAAGGCCCTCGAAGGGCGAGCCCCCGCACTGCCCCTCGGCCTCGGCCACCTGGGGGTCGGCCGCTACCGGGTCGAGGACTACCCGTTCGAACCCGGCGATCTGCTGCTCCTGTACACCGACGGGGTGATCGAGGCGCGCGACGCCGACGGCACCTTCTACCCGCTCACCGAACGGCTCCACACCTGGGACGGGAAGGGGCCCCGGGGGTTCGTGGACCATCTGCGCCGTGACCTGCTCGCCCACATCGGCGGCCACCAGGGCGACGACGCCGCCCTGGTCGTCCTCGAACGCCGCCACCCGGAAAGCTGACCGTAGCGCGAACCACCGCTAAAGTGGTGATATGGGCAGCGGGAACGACGGCCCTGACGACTTCGGGCCAGACCCACTCGGCGACTTCCTCGCACGCTTCCTCGGAACCGGGCCCGGCGGGCAGCGGTCCGATCGCCATGTCGACTTCGGCCGGCTGATGAGCGAGACCGCACGCCATCTCGTCTCCTCCGCCGCGTCATACGCGGCGGAACACGGCAGCACCGACCTCGACACCGAACATCTGCTGCGGGCGGCGCTCAGCGCCGAGCCCACCCGCACCATGGTCTCCCGCGCCGGGGCCGACCCCGACCAGCTTGCCGCCGAAATCGACCGGCAGGCCGGGGACGGCCCACCACGCGGCTCGGTCGCCGTCACGCCCGCCGTCAAGCGGGCGCTGCTCGACGCCCATGAGATCGCCCGGGCCCGCGGCTCCTCGTACATCGGCCCCGAACACGTACTTATCGCCCTCGCCGCCAACCGGGACTCCACCGCCGGGCAGATCCTCCACGCCGCCCACTTCGAACCCCGCGGCGCACCCCCGGCCGGCCGCCCCGCCCCGGGCCCCGGCACCGACCAGCGGCCCGTGCCGGACCGCCGCGGCACCCCCACCCTCGACCGGTACGGCCGCGATCTGACCGACCTGGCCCGGGAGGGCCGCGTCGACCCGGTTATCGGCCGCGACGAGGAGATCGAGCAGAGCATCGAGGTGCTGGCCCGGCGCGGTAAGAACAACCCCGTCCTGATCGGCGAGGCGGGCGTCGGCAAGACCGCCGTCGTCGAGGGACTGGCCCAGCGCATCGCCGACGCCGACGTCCCCGACATCCTGCTCGGCCGCCGCGTCATCCAGCTCGACTTCGCGGGCATCGTGGCCGGGACCCGCTACCGCGGCGACTTCGAACAGCGCCTCACCGCCATCATCGACGAGATCCGCGACCACTCCGACGAACTCATCATCTTCATCGACGAACTGCACACCGTCGTCGGCGCGGGCGGCGGCTCCGAGGGCGGCACGATGGACGCCAGCAATCTGCTCAAACCCGCCCTCGCCCGCGGCGAGCTGCACGTCATGGGCGCCAGCACACTCCAGGAGTACCGCCAGTACATCGAGAAGGACGCCGCGCTCGCCCGCCGCTTCCAGCCCATCATGGTCCCCGAACCCACCCCCGCGGCCGCCGTCTCCATCCTGCACGGGCTCCGCGACCGCCACGAGGCACACCACCAGGTCCGCTACACCGACGAGGCACTGTTCGCGGCCGTCGAACTCGCCGACCGCTACCTCGCCGACCGCTTCCTCCCGGACAAGGCCATCGACCTGATGGACCAGGCCGGCGCCCGGGTACGGCTGCGCTCCAGCGCCCGCGGCACCGATCTGCGCGCCCTGGAACGCGAGCTCGAACAGCTGACCCGCGACAAGGACCAGGCCGTCGCCTCCGAGCAGTACGAGCGCGCCACCGCCCTGCGCGACCGCATCGCCGAACTCGGCGCCCGTATCACCGAGGGCTCCGGCACCCAGTTCCACGGCTCCCGGGTCTCCGAAGTCACTGTCGAGGACATCGCCGACATCGTCTCCCGGCAGACCGGCATCCCCGTCAGCAGCCTCACCCAGGAGGAGCGCGAACGGCTGCTCGGCCTCGAGGAACACCTCCACAAGCGGGTCATCGGCCAGGAGGAGGCCGTCGCCGCGGTCGCCGACGCCGTGCTGCGCTCCCGGGCCGGACTCGCCGACCCCCACCGCCCCAGCGGCAGCTTCTTCTTCCTCGGTCCCACCGGCGTCGGCAAGACCGAACTCGCCCGCGCCCTCGCCGAGGCGCTCTTCGGCAGCGAGGACCGGATGGTCCGCCTCGACATGAGCGAATACCAGGAGAAGCACACCGTCAGCAGACTCGTCGGCGCGCCACCCGGATACGTCGGCCACGAGGAGGCCGGACAGCTGACCGAGGCGGTGCGCAGACAGCCGTACGCGCTGCTGCTCATGGACGAGGTGGAAAAGGCCCACGCGGACGTGTTCAACATCCTGCTCCAGGTGCTCGACGACGGCAGGCTGACCGACGCCCAGGGCCGCACCATCGACTTCAAGAACACCGTCATCGTCATGACCAGCAACCTCGGCTCCGAGGCCATCACCGGGCGCGGCGCCGTCCTCGGCTTCGGCGGCGGCGACGCCGAGGCCGACGAGGCGTCCCGTCGCGAACGGGTGCTGCGCCCGCTGCGCGAACACTTCCGGCCCGAATTCCTCAACCGCATCGACGAGATCGTGATCTTCCGCAGGCTCGCCGACGAACAACTGCGCCAGATCACCGATGTGCTGCTGGAGGAGACCCGCCGCCGGATGCGCGCCCAGGACATCCCGGTCGACTTCACCCCCGCCGCGGTCGACTGGCTGGCCCGCCACGGCCACCAGCCGGAGTACGGCGCCCGCCCGCTGCGCCGTACGATCCAGCGTGAGGTCGACAATCCGCTCTCCCGGATGCTGCTCGGCGGTGAGCTGCGGCCGCACAGCCCGGTCGAAGTCGACGTGGAGAACGACACGTTGGCGTTCCACATCGAGCAGGAGCCCGCGGCCACCTGACCGTCAGCGCCCCATGGTCAGGCCGTCCTTCTTCGCGCCCCGGCTGAGGACCGCTTCCTGGATGGTGGACAGGGCGTGGGTGTAGCGGCTGTTGCCGGGGCTCTTCTCCAGCGCCCGGGGGAGGTTGACCACGGTGATCGGGTCGTTGTCCACGGCGTGCGGGATGAACTCCGCCTTCTCCACCTCCCACGGCTTGCCCTGCGCGGTGGGCGGGGCGAAGGTGAAGCGGGCCGCCGAGCCCATCTGCCCGCGCTCGTCCGGCATCACGCCCGCGACCTGGTCGCCCATGCCGTAGACCACCCAGGTGCCGTTGACCTTCTCGTACGCCTGGGGGACATGGGCATGGGTGCCGATGATGAGGTCGATGTCGCGGCGGCCGTGGCTCCGGGACGCGGTGAGCTTCTTGGCAAGGGACAGCTGAAGCTTGTCCGGCGCCTCCTGCCACTCGGTGCCCCAGTGCGTGGACACCACGACCACATCGGCCCCGGCGCGGCGGGCGGCCCGGGCGTCCTTGATGATGCGATCGGCGTCGATGAGGTTGACGATCCAGGGCTTCCCCTCGGGCACCGGGATGCCGTTGGTGCCGTACGCGTAGGCCAGCTGGGCCACCTTGGCGCCACCGGCCTCCATGAGGGCCGGGGCGGTGCTCTCCCGGGCGGACCGGGCCGATCCGGTGTGCCGGACACCGGCCTTGTCGAGGGCGTCGAGGGTGCGGGTCACGCCCTCCGTCCCGGCGTCCAGCGTGTGGTTGGAGGCCGTGGAGCAGGAGTCGTAGCCGAGCTTGCTGATCGCCTCGGCGATCTGGGGCGGGGTCTTGAACGTGGGATATCCGGTGAACGGCCCGCCCGCCGCCCCGTACACCGTCTCCATGTGGCAGATCGCCAGGTCGGCCTTGGCGACCACGGGCGCGGCGCCGACGAGCATGCGGTGGAAGTCGTAGCCCTCGCCGCTGGAGTCCGCGCGCGCCTGACGGATGACGGAGGCGTGGGCGAGGAGATCGCCGGTCGCCACCAGGGTGAACTTCTTCCCGGGCTCGGCGCGTTCCACGCCCGCTGTCTCGGAGGGCTTCTGCTCGGCGCGGCCGGTGGCGGGCCCGCCGCCACTGCCGCACGCGGTGGCCGTTGCGGTGGCGAGCAGAGCGGCCACGAATATCGCCGTTCGGTGACGTCGGTGAGGGAACACGTTTCACTCCGCACTCACGAGGGGCAAATGGGTGGATTGTCGTATTTATACGTACGACAGAAGATCACCCAGCGGTGCGGTGCCGAGCTTCACCGGAACGGCAGACCGGAAACACTCAATGAGCTCACAGCGTGAGCAGGATCTTGCCGTGGACGGGGCGTCCGGCCTGCAGTGCCACGGCGTCGCGGATGTGCTCCATCGGGAGCGTCGGCGGTCGGACCGGTCACCGGAAGCGTGCCCGCCACCTCAGCGTCTCGCAGCTCCAGTACGCGGTGATCGGGATCGCGGAGCGCGCGGGACTGACGAAGAGCGCCTTCTTCCGGCACTTCCAGGACAAGCGGGAAGTGCTCGTCGCTCATCCGCGCCGCGCGGCCACCGGCACGGTGACGCGGCTGGCCGTCAGATCGACGGTCACCTTGGCCCCGGTGGGGTCCTCGAAGTAGAGGAAATCGGCGTCGGTGCCCGCGAGGACGAGACCGAGCCGGTGGCCGGGCTCGATCCGGTAGTCGTTCGGCAGCGTCCGCCAGGTGATGCGGTAGGACGCCCCCGGGGTCAGCGGTTCGGGTGTGGTCGGAGAGTGCCGGTTCTGCGCGTCCATCCAGCCCCGGGCGATCACCTCGGAGGGGCCGCGCACCG
This sequence comes from Streptomyces sp. NPDC007983, assembly GCF_042958345.1. Classification (NCBI taxonomy): domain Bacteria; kingdom Bacillati; phylum Actinomycetota; class Actinomycetes; order Kitasatosporales; family Streptomycetaceae; genus Streptomyces; species Streptomyces sp. NPDC007983. The sequence goes on along the minus strand of NZ_JBIBJI010000011.1, from coordinate 115,134 downwards.
TCACATTGGCCGTCTTCTTGTAGCACGCGTCGTCCGCGGCGGTGCTCTCCCCGTGGCAGGACTCCTCGGCGAGTCCGCGCAGCCCGTCGTGGATTCCGTTCAGCGGATCGTTGCGCGCCCAGTCGATCCGTTCGGCCTCGCCGTAGTCGACCAGCAGTGCGGTGAGATTCGACGTCGGCTTGTCGAGCCTGACCCTGAGGTCCACGGTCGGGGTGCCCGAGATCCGTGCGCCGGTGCGCAGCGGCGGGGTGAGAAACGCGAGCCTGCCGGGCCGGGCGGAGGCCGGGTCGGCGGTGAGGTCCGCCTCGCTCAGCTTGAGGTCGGTGAAGGCGCCGGTGCTTGTGCCGGTGGCCGGACGGAGTGCCAGCGAGCCGTCGGGCTTCGGGCGCAGGGGCGCCGGGGAGGTGCGGGCCGGCCAGTCGGCCTGGGTGGTCCAGGTGGTGGGGCCGGACTGCAGATCCACCCGGGGCTCGTCCATGATGCCGTTCCGGATGCCGTACAGCCAGTGGTCGAACCACCGGTGCACGGTATCGACCCAGCGCGCGCGCCGCCCGGGCCAGTCGAACGGGTCGGTGTGGCCGTAGCGCCCGAGCCACAGCTTGCGCGGTACGCCGCGCTCGGCCAGCGGGGTCCACCAGTTGGCGAGCTGGTCGATCCGCACGTTGTAGTCGCTGAGGTCGTGGACGGCGAAGACACTCGCCCGCACCTTGCTCACCTGGGGAGCGGGCGGCGCGAGGTAGTCGCGCTCCTTCCAGTAATCGTTGTAGTCGCCGGTGGCGTCGTCCTCGCCCGCGGCCAGCCGGTCGCGCACCGCCTGGCACTTCGCGGGCGGGTCGGAGTCCAGCGAACCGGCCAGCCAGGGGCCGAACCCGTTCCAGTGCTTGGCGCCGTTGGTCCGGGCGAAGTCGTACCAGGAGCTGATCCCGGAGATCGGGACGATCGTCTCCAGCCCCTCCACTCCGGTGCCCGCCACGGCGTTCGCCAGGGTTCCCTCATAGGAGTGGCCGATCATTCCGGTCCTGCCGCTGGACCAGGTGGCCTTCACCTCGCTGCCGTCGGCCCGGTGGGCGGTGGCCCGGCCGCCCAGCCAGTCGATCGCCGAAGTGGCGGCGGCGACGTCGGCCTTGCCGCCGACGGTCGGACAGCCGTCGGATCTGCCGGTGCCGGTCACGTCGACGTCGACGACGGCGTAGCCGCGGGGCACGAAGTAGTTGTCGTAGAACAGGGGAAACGTGGCGGGGGAGCCATCGGAGGCGTAGGCCTTCCTCTCCGCCTCGAAGCCCCGGCCGACGGTGTCGTTGTACGGGCTGGCCAGCATGATGACCGGGACCTTGAGCCCCCGTTCGGTCTCCCGGGGGCGGATGACGTCCACGGCCACGCGGTCCTTGGCGCCGTCGCCGTCGCTGTCGACGGGGGTCTGGACCATGACGTGTTCCCGGATGGCGTCCTGGTAGGAGAACACCGGCTGGGTACGGCCCCGGGTCACGGTGACCGAGGGCCCGGGGGAGGGGCGTGCCGCGGCGGGGCCGGTGGCGATGGCGGCGAGGGACGTCGATATCGCGACCGCGGCGGCCGCGGCCCCTCGCCATCGTGGAATGAGCACGCGGTCCTCCTGATTGCATGAGTGCTGCTGATGGGAAGAGTCCTGTCGCGCCGAGGGGCGCCGGACCGATGCCATCGGTCCGGCGCCCCTCGGGGAGGGTCTTCCGAGCCCCGGCGGCTACTCGGCGATTTTGGTGCGCATGATCCAGCGAAAGACCGCCGGGACGAGGTCGCCGTCAATGAGTTCGAAATGCTCGTATCCGTTGCGGTGCTGGATTTTGAGCTTCCTGGCGGCAAGGGACGCCCGCCCGGTCCGATGCGCCCGGGGAAGATCCTCCGGACCCCCTTCGAGGACGACCTCGATCGGGCCGCTGTCGGGAAAATATGTGCTCTGTTCCGTCATCTGTTCACCCGTCACCTGTTCACCTCGCCCCTCATGGATCGGCGATTTACCGGACCTGGCCGCGCCTTCACGCGGGAACCTGCAGTTCGAGCCGGTCATCCGAGGTGAGGATGGCCCGCTGCATGTCCTGAAGGGCCCGGCACGGTTCGAGTCCGAGTTCCTCGTTGAGCGTCTTCCGCGCCGCTTGATACACATGCAGTGCGTCCGCCCGCCGACCGCAGCGGTAGAGCGCCAGCATCAGCTGACGATGCAGTGCCTCCCGAAGCGGATGCTCGGTGGTCAGCTGATACAGATCACTCACCAGTTCGCGATGGCGGCCGAGCATCAGGCGCGAATCCGTCAGCATTTCGACACATTCCAGACGGGCTTCCTTCAGCCAGGTCTGAAAACCCTCGAGAATCGGGCCATGGCACACATCGTCGAGCAGCGGATCACGCCAGAGGTCGAGTGCGCTTTCGAAACTGGCCGTGGCCTGCTTGTAGCGCCGCTCCCTGAGATGATCCCGGCCCTCGCCCACCAGCCGTTCGAAACAGTGGAAGTCGAGGTCGTCGGAGCCCAGGCGCAGAACGTATCCCGGGGGACGGGTGAGAACCGGGCTTTCGCTCTGCTGGGGCCGGCGCAGGAACTTGCGGATCTGGGAGACGTACACATGGAGGCCCGCGATCGCCCGGCGCGGTGGGTCCTCGCCCCAGATCTCCGTGATGAGCTGGTCGATCGGGACCACCTGATCCGCCCGGACCAGGAGGACGGTCAACAGGACTTCGATCTTCCGTGCCCTGATGGATAACTTCCGCCCCTCCTCGGCCACCCGGAGAGGCCCCATGATCTCATATCGCACTACGTGCCCCGTCCGAGTCGCCGATGCGTGCGGTCATGGGACAGTCGGCGACGTTGCCGGAAATCCCCGCGAGATTCTTCGTGTTTTCGTGCCCGCCCGGGGGAGGTGCCTGTCTCCTGGAGACGAACGAATGTGCGGGCCCGCGTCGCATCCGTACCGCTGAGCCGCCCGCCTGTGGGAAGTGGACCGGCTGTTTATCGCCGCACGGGGACGGACAGTGCTGCCGGATCCGCTTACTCACGTCGTTCGCGACTGCCATTACTCACCCCTCTTTATCACGGACCTGCCGGTGATTCAGAAACCGCGAACGCGCAGTTCACTGCCCATGGCAGGTGCCCTTCGTCCTAAGCGAGTCCTATGACTACCCACCTCACCTAGAATCCGGATATATAAGCCCTAGAGGCGGCTCTTCGGAAAGGCGCGGATTTCGATACCGAGTGGAAGATCAGGGTCCGGATGTCTCGGCCTTGAGTGAGAAGTGGGAAGTCGCGGGACTTCAGGGGCCGGTCGCCCCGTGGAAACCGGCCCCGAAATCCTTGGTCAAAGCTTGTGGGCCACCACGATCGCACAACCGGCACTGGGCACCGTGGGCAGCGCCGACTTGGCGGCGTCGAGCACTTCCTGCACGCTCACCCCGTGCCGCTCCTCGAACTCCCGGCGGCACTTCAGAATGCCGTCGATCATGCGGCCTGCGGTGTCCTTGGTGTGCTCGGTGACGTCGGTCAGCTCGTCCAGCAGCAGCCCGGCGTCGCTGATCAGGCCGGGCCAGTCCGCCAGCCCGGTCAGCGAGGTGACCGCGCCGGGATCGTTCTCCGGCTGATAGCTGCCGTCGCTCGGCGGGGTCACATCCGTCAGCACCAGCCGGCCGCCGGGCGCCAGCACCCGGGCCATCTCGCGCAGCGCCGTGGGCCGGTGCATGTGGTTGATGGACTCGAACGCGAGGATCGCGTCGAACGACGCTTCCCCGAATGGCATGGCCATGGCATCGGCGTAGTGGAACGACACCTGGTCGGACATGTGCTCGGCGCACGCCGCTTCGGTCGCCTGCTTGACCTGAAGCTCGCTGATGGTGATCCCCAGAACACTGGCCCCGGTCGTCGACGCCACCCGCAGCGCGGGCTTGCCGATACCGCAGCCCACATCCAGCACCCGGTCTCCCGGCCCCACCCGCAGCCGTTCGATGAGCAGATCCGTGAAGCGGTCCGTCGCCTCCCGGACCGAGCTGGTGTCGGACGGGCCGTCCCAGTAGCCGAAGTGGAAGTTGTCGTCCCACGCCATCTGCAGCAGCGGTCCGAGCGAACTGTAGTAGTCCGAGACCTGGCCGCCTGGCGGCGCGGGTGATGGGGATGTCATGGCATTCCTCCTGTGTGCTCGGCGCTCCGAACGGCCGTCAAGTGGCCACGAGGGCCCCCTGTTCAGCGATGGTCCGGGGTTCCGGTAACGCGTCTCTAAAGTGACCGGCCGCGGGCTTTTGGTCTGCCTTTAGAACCGCGCCCCACGATGGGCCACGTGCTCGCACCGATCATCAATCCGGAGCGGGAGTGCCGCCCATGACCAACCACATCCCTGCCCACCTCGAGCGCCGTACGTGGTGTGATGGCTAGCGCCCCGCCCACCCGGCCACCTCAGCCCGCGGAGCCCATCGCCGTCGTGGGAATGGCCTGCCGGCTGCCCCACGCACCCAGCCCGTCAGCGTTCTGGCAGCTGCTGCGGCAGGGCCGCCACGCCATCACCGCGATGCCCGCCGACCGCCGACAGCCCGGCCCGCCTGCCGATCCGGCCGCGCCTTCCGCTCCATCCACCGGCTGGTACGGCGGATTCCTGGACCACGTCGACAGGTTCGACGCCGAGTTCTTCGGCATCCCGCCGCGCGAAGCGGTGGCCATGGACCCTCAGCAGCGGCTGATGCTCGAACTCGGCTGGGAGGCGTTCGAGGACGCCGGTTTCCGCCCCGAAACGCTGAAGAACACCCCCACCGGCGTTTTCGTCGGCGCGATCTGGGACGAGTACGCGGCCGTGCTGAGCCGCCACCGGCCCCTCGCGAGCACCCGGCACGCCATGACCGGCGTCCACCGCGGCATCATCGCCAACCGGATCTCCCACCGCTACGGGCTGCGCGGCCCCAGCCTCACCCTCGACACCGCACAGTCCTCGTCCCTGGTGGCCGTCCACACCGCATGCGAGAGCCTGCGCCGCGACGAATGCACCCTGGCGCTGGCCGGCGGCGTCAACCTCATCCTCACCGAGGAGAGCATGGAGGCCGCCGCGGCACAGTTCGGCGGACTCTCCCCGGACGGCCGCTGCCACACCTTCGACGCCCGCGCCAACGGCTTCGTACGCGGTGAGGGAGGCGGCGCCGTCCTGCTCAAGCCCCTCGCCGCGGCGGTGCGGGACGGCGACCCGGTGTACTGCGTGATCCGCGGCAGCGCGGTCAACAACGACGGCGCCACCGACGGCCTGACCACCCCCGATCCGGCGGCGCAGGAAGCCGTGGTGCGCCTCGCCCACCAGCGCGCCGGAACCACCCCCGGCGACATCCAGTACGTCGAACTGCACGGCACCGGCACACCCGTCGGCGACCCCATCGAGGCCGCGGCGCTCGGCGCCGCCCTCGGCAGTGCCCGTACGGCGGACAACCCCCTGCTGGTCGGCTCGGCCAAGACCAACGTCGGCCACCTGGAGGGCGCCGCGGGCATCGTCGGACTGCTCAAATGCGCCCTCGCCATCACCCACCGGCACCTCCCGCCCAGCCTCCACTACACCACCCCCAATCCGCGCATCCCGCTGGCCGAACTCGGACTGCGTGTGCAGGACGAACTCACCGTGTGGCCACGCCCGGAGCGGCCGCTGCTCGCCGGAGTCAGCTCCTTCGGCATGGGCGGCACCAACTGCCATCTGGTGCTCGCCGAACCGCCCGCACCCACGGCGGCCACCCCGCCCCCGCTCCCGGCTCCGCCCGTCGTCCTGTGGCCGCTTTCCGCCAGGACCCCCGCCGCGCTGCGTGCCCAGGCCGCGCGGCTGCGCGACCACCTCGCCGACCACCCCGGCGCCGACCCCGCGGACATCGGCCACGCGCTGGCCACCACCCGGACCGCCTTCCCGTACCGCGCCGTGCTCCTCGGCGACGGCCACCACCCCGACGAGCTGCCGCGCGGGCTCGACGCACTCGCGCAGGGCGCACGGACCGCCGGACTCGTCCGGGGCCGGGCGGCCGGACGAGGGCTTGCGCTGCTCTTCAGCGGCCAGGGCAGCCAGCGACCCGGCATGGGCCGCGAACTGTACGCCGCACACCCACTCTTCGCCGACGCCCTGGACGAGATCTGCGACACCCTGGCCCCGCACCTCGAACTACCCCTGCGTGACGTCATGTTCGCCGAACCCGGTACGCCGCACGCGGCGCTGCTGGACCGGACGTCGTACACCCAGCCCGCCCTGTTCGCCATCGAAGTCGCCCTCTACCGGCTGGTGACCTCCTGGGGGCCGGAGCCCGACTGTCTGATGGGCCACTCGGTCGGCGAGATCGCCGCGGCACAGGTGGCCGGGGCGCTCTCCCTCCCCGACGCCTGCGCGCTGGTGGCCGCCCGTGGCCGGCTCATGCAGGCGATCACTGCGGACGGGGCGATGGCCGCCTGGCAGGCCACCGTGGACGAAGCCACCGAACTGCTGGCCGGGAGGGAAGACCGGATCGGCATCGCCGCGGTCAACGGCCCCTCCTCCGTCGTGGTCTCCGGGGACCGGGACTCCGTCCACGACATCACCACCGGCTGGCGGGAGCGCGGCCGCAAGGCCCGTCTGCTGAAGGTCAGCCACGCGTTCCACTCCTCGCACATGGACCCGATCCTCGGCGAACTGCGCTCCGTGGCGGCAGACTTGGCTGTCACCCCACCGGTCATTCCCGTCGTCTCCAATGTGACCGGCCGCGTCACCACCGCCGAACAACTCGCCTCCCCGGACTACTGGGCCCGCCACGCCCGAGAGGCGGTGCGGTTCGCCTCCGGAATGCACACCCTCCGCGCGGCGGGCGTCACCACCTTCCTCGAACTCGGACCGGACGCCCAGCTGACCGCCATGGCCCGCGAATGCCTCGCCGAGCAGCCCGGCACCGAGGACGGCCCCGACCGGCCGCGCCCCCTCGCCGTGGCCGCTCTGCGACGTGACCGGCCGGAGGTGCGCACCTTCGCCACCGCCCTGGCCGAGGCGTACGTCCGCGGCGCCGCCCTCGACTGGGAGCGGGCCTTCGGCGGACACCGCTCCCGCGCGGTAAGCCTGCCGACGTACGCCTTCCAGCGGGAGCGCTACTGGCCCGTGGCCGAGTCCACGGCCCCGGCCACGGACAGCGCAGCCACCGCCTCGTCGCCGACCGGTCGGCCGGCGGAGCTGACCGGCGCGGAGCGCGACCGCGCCCTGCTGGACACGGTGCGCGACGCCGCTGCCGCCGTCCTGGGACACCCGGGCCCGGAGGCCATCGACCCGGCCCTCAGCTTCAAGGACCTGGGCTTCGACTCCCTGGCGGCCACGGAACTGAGCGAGCGGCTGAGCGACGCCACCGGGCTGCCGCTGCTCGCCACGCTCACCTTCGACCACCCCACGCCACTGGCCGTCGCCGCCCATCTGCGCAGCCACGTCGACCGGACCCCGGACACGCCGACGAACGCCCCGACCGCCCGGGTGAGCCCGCCACCGGCCACGAACGACGACGATCCCATCGCGGTGGTGGCCATGGGCTGCCGCTACCCCGGCGGGGCCGACACACCGGAGGCGCTGTGGCGGCTGCTGGCCGAGGGCGTGGACGCGATCGGCGCGTTCCCCGGGGACCGGGGCTGGGACCTGGCGGGGCTCTTCGACCCGGACCCGGACCGCCCCGGCACCAGCTACGCCCGCGAGGGCGGTTTCCTGTACGACGCCGCACGCTTCGACGCGGACTTCTTCGGCATCAGCCCGCGTGAGGCGCTGGCGATGGACCCGCAGCAGCGGCTGCTGCTGGAGACCGCGTGGGAGGCGTTCGAGCGCGCGGGCATCCGCCCCGCCGCGCTCCGCGGCAGCGCGACCGGGGTGTTCGTCGGGGTCACGCCCCAGGACTACGGCCCACGGCTGCACGAGGCGCCGAAGGGGCTCGACGGCCATCTGCTGACCGGCAGCACGCCCAGTGTGGTGTCCGGGCGGATCGCGTTCACCTTCGGTCTGGAGGGGCCCGCGGTGACGGTGGACACCGCGTGCTCGTCCTCGCTGGTGGCCCTGCATCTGGCCACCCAGGCGCTACGCCGGGGGGAGTGCCGGATGGCACTCGCGGGCGGAGTGGCCGTGATGGCCGCCCCGGGCATGTTCACCGGCTTCTCCCGTCAGCGCGGCCTGGCCCCCGACGGCCGGTGCAAGCCGTTCGCAGCCGCAGCGGACGGCACGGGCTGGGGCGAGGGCGCCGGACTGGTGCTGCTGGAGCGGCTGTCGGACGCGCGGCGCGACGGCCACCCGGTGCTGGCTCTGATCCGGGGCTCGGCGGTGAACCAGGACGGCGCGTCCAACGGACTGACGGCACCGAACGGGCCGTCACAGCAGCGGGTGATCCGCCAGGCCCTGGCCGCCGCCCGGCTTGCCCCGTCCGAGGTGGACGCGGTGGAAGCACACGGTACGGGCACCACGCTGGGCGATCCGATCGAGGCACAGGCCCTGCTCGCCACGTACGGACAGCAGCGCCCCACGGAGCGCCCCCTGTGGCTCGGATCCATGAAGTCGAACATCGGCCACACCCAGGCCGCCGCGGGGGTGGCGGGCGTCATCAAGATGGTGATGGCCATGCGGCACGGGCAACTGCCCGCCACCCTGCACATCGACGAGCCGAGCCCGCACGTCGACTGGGACAGCGGCGCCGTGCGCCTGCTCACCGAACCGGCCGCGTGGCCGCCCGGCGAACATCCCCGCCGCGCGGGCGTCTCCTCCTTCGGCATCAGCGGAACCAACGCCCATCTCATCCTGGAACAGCCCCCCGCCCCGGACACCGCGACCGCCGTTTCGTCCCCGGACGGACCCACGCCCTGGGTACTGTCGGCACGTAGCGCGGAGGCGCTGCGCGCACAGGCCCGCGCCCTGGTCGCCGCGCCGGCCACCGATCCCGACGCGTCCGCCACGGAGCTGGGCTGGTCGCTGGTCACCACGCGGTCGGTGTTCGCACACCGGGCGGTGCTGGTCGGCGAGGACCGCGACGCGCTGACGGCGGCGGCCCGGGCACTGGCGGCCGGTGACAGCCACCCGGGCCTCGTGGGCCCCGGCGCGGCACCTCCCGGAGCCATGAAGGCGAGCGGTCCGGGCCCCGTGCTGGTGTTCCCGGGTCAGGGATCGCAGTGGCAGGGCATGGGCGCCGAACTCCTCCGTACCTCCCAGGTGTTCGCGGCCAGAGTGGCCGCGTGCGAACGGGCGCTGACGCCCTATGTGGACTGGTCGCTGACGGAGGTACTGCGCGGCACCGACGGCGCGGGCGATCTGCGCCGGGTCGATGTCGTACAACCCGTGCTGTGGGCCGTGATGGTCTCGCTGGCCGCGGTGTGGGCGGAGTACGGAGTGCGCCCGGCCGCGGTCGTGGGCCACAGCCAGGGCGAGATCGCGGCGGCCGTGGTGGCGGGGGCGCTGTCGCTGGAGGACGGCGCGAGGGTGGTGGCGCTGCGCAGCCGGGCGCTGTGCCGCCTGGCCGGTGGCGGAGCCATGGCCTCGCTGGGGCTGGGCCGTGAGCGGGTGGCCCAGTTGCTGACCGAGCTGGGCGACCGGGCCGCCGCGGTGGTGGTGGCAGTCGTCAACGGGCCCGGATCCACGGTGGTGTCCGGACCGCCCGGGCAGGTGGCCGCCGTGGTGGCAGCATGCCAGGAGAGGGAGGAGCGCGCACGGTTGATCGAGGTGGACTACGCGTCCCACAGCCCCCAGGTCGACGTGATCACGCAGGAGCTGACCCACCTGCTGGACGGAATCCGCCCGGCCACGTCCACCGACACCGGTGTGGCGTTCTACTCGACGGTGACCGGCGGCCGGGCCCAGCCCGCCGACCTCGACACCCGCTACTGGGTGCGCAACTTGCGGGAACAGGTGCGGTTCGCCGACGCGGTCGATGCGCTCCTGGCCGATGGCCACCGCGTGTTCATCGAGGCCAGCACCCATCCGGTGCTGACCATGGGGATGCGGGAGTGTTTCGAGGAGACGGACGCCGCCGCCGTCGCCGTCCCCACACTGCGGCGCGACCACGGCGGCCGGGCCCAGCTGATGCGCTCACTGGGGCAGGCCTTCACCGCCGGGGTCGACGTCGACTGGACCGCCCTGTTCCCGGCCGACCCGCCGCCCCGTACGGTCGGACTGCCCACCTACGCGTTCCAGCGCGAGCACTACTGGCTGGACGCCGCCACCTCGCGCGGCGGCGATCCCGCCGACCTCGGTCTCACCTCCGCCGAACACCCCCTGCTGGGCGCCGCCGTGGAATTCGCCGACGGCAGCGGCTTGATGCTGACCGGGCGCATCTCGCCGCGGACACACCCCTGGCTGAGCGGGCATGTGGTGGGCGGCGTGGCGCTGGTGCCGGGCGCCGCGCTGGTGGAATGGATGCTGCGGGCGGGCGATGAGGCCGGTTGCGGTGAGGTCGAAGAGCTGGCGTTCCGGGCGCCGTTGGCGCTGCCCGCCACAGACGGCCTCCGCGTACAGGTGGCGGTGGGCGCCCCCGCCGACGACGGGCGGCGTGACGTCTGCGTGTACGCCCGGCCCGACGGCGACAGTACATCTACGGCATGGACGTGCTACGCCACGGGCGCACTGCGCCCCTCCGCGCCGGAGGACCAAGCGGCCGAGCCCGGGCCATGGCCCCCGGCCGGTGCGCGGCCGATGGCGACGGACGGGTTGTACGAACGGATCGCCGCCTCGGGCTACGCGTACGGCCCGGCCTTCCAGGGCGTGCGCGCGATGTGGCGCGACGGCGCGGACATACTGGCCGAGGTGGAGTTGCCGGAGGCCGCCGGGGAGCCGGGCGGGTACGGCATCCACCCGGCCCTGCTGGACGCGGTGCTGCAACCGGCCCTGGCGACCGAAGAGGACCGGCTACCGCCGGACGAGCGGCTGTGGCTGCCGTTCACAATGAGCGGCGTGGCGCTCTGGGCCGCCGACGCGACCACCGTACGCGTCCGGCTGTCCCCGCAGCGGCAGGGTGCGGACGGTGAGCGCGCGATGCGCGTGGCCGTGTCCGACGCCGCGGGCGCACCGGTGCTCACCATCGACACGCTCGTGATGCGCCCGGCCACCCCCGAGCAACTACGCCCCTTGGACGGCTACGGCTACGGCTACGGCGCGGCCGAACGCACCGCACCGGTGTCCGGCAACGGCGCACGGGACCATGGGGTACGGGGCGGGCGGCGGCGCTCCGCGTCCACTGCGGCCGGCACGCCCTCGGCCGACTGGACCGCACGGCTCAGGGGACTGTCGGCGGCCGAACGGCAACGGGCGGTGCTCCACCTGGTCCGCCAGCACGCCGCCACCGTGCTGGGGCACACCGACCCCGACGCGGTACACACCGGGGCCAGCTTCAAGGAACTGGGCTTCGAATCCCTCACCGCCGTCGAGCTGCGCGACCGCCTCGCGGCGGCCACGGGGCTGCGCCTGCCCGCTGCTCTCATCTTCAGACATCCGACCCCGGAGGGCATCGCCCACTATTTGACGCAGCGGCTTTCCCCCGAAGGCAAGGTCCCGACGCAGAAGTCGACGGAAGCGATGAATGTTGCGGAAAGGCTGGAGTCCGCGTCCGCGGATCAGGTTCTTGACTTTATTGACAACGAGCTTGGTGTGTCCTGAATGTACCGGGTGCGACGATCGCTGAAGGCCGGGTGACCCCTAGTGGCGAACGAAGAGAAGCTGGTCGAGTATCTCAAGCGGGTCTCCGCTGACCTGCACGATACGCGACAGCGTTTGCGTGCGGCGGAGGAGCGTGCCCAGGAGCCGGTGGCCGTGGTGGGAATGGCCTGCCGCTTCCCGGGAGGCGTCACCTCCCCCGAGGAATTGTGGGATCTGCTCAGCTCCGGCGTCGACGCGATCGGGGATTTTCCCACGGACCGCGGCTGGGATCTGGAAAACCTCTACCACCCCGATCCCGAGCATTACGGCACCAGTTGCGTCCGCCAGGGCGGATTCGTCGAGGCCGACCAATTCGACGCCGCGTTCTTCGGGATCAGCCCGAGAGAGGCACTGGCGATGGACCCGCAGCAGCGGTTGGTGCTGGAAATCGCCTGGGAAGCGCTGGAGCGGACCGGAATCGACCCGGCCACTCTGAAAGGCACCCGCACCGGCGTCTACACGGGCGTGTCCAGCCAGGACTATCTGGCCCGGGCGCCGCGGATTCCCGAGGGCTTCGAGGGGTACGCCACCACGGGCACCCTCACCAGCGTCATCTCGGGCCGGGTCGCCTACACGTTCGGTCTGGAGGGACCGGCGGTGACCGTGGACACCGCGTGTTCCGCCTCGCTCGTGGCCATCCATCTTGCCTGTCAGGCACTGCGCCAGGGCGAATGCACCCTGGCGCTGGGCGGCGGCGTCACCTCGCTCGCCACACCCATCATGTTCACCGAGTTCTCCCGGCAGAGGGCGCTGGCCCCGGACGGCCGCTGCAAGTCCTTCGCGGCCACCGCGGACGGCACCGGCTTCTCCGAGGGCGTCGGCCTGGTGGTGCTGGAACGGCTGTCGGACGCGCGACGCAACGGCCACCGGGTGCTGGCGGTGATCCGGGGATCGGCCATCAACCAGGACGGCGCATCGAACGGTCTGACCGCGCCCAACGACGTCGCCCAGGAACGCGTCATCGGCCAGGCGCTGGCCAGCGCCCAGCTGTCGCCGGGCGATGTGGATGCGGTGGAGGCCCACGGCACCGGTACGAAGCTGGGCGACCCGATCGAGGCCGAAGCGCTGATCGCCACGTACGGCCAGGGCCGCCCCGCCGATCGACCGCTGCTGCTGGGCTCCCTGAAGTCCCACATCGGGCACACCCACGCCGCCGCCGGGGTGGCGGGCGTCATCAAGATGGTGACGGCCCTGCGGCAAATGGTCCTGCCGGCGAACCTGCACCTGGACGAGCCGACCCCGCATGTGGAGTGGGAAGGCAGCGGCGTGCGGCTGCTGACCGAGCCGACCGCCTGGCCCGAACTGGACCGGCCCCGTCGGGCGGCGGTGTCCTCCTTCGGCATTTCCGGCACCAACGCCCACGTGATCCTGGAGCAGGCTCCGGACGTGCTTGAGTCCGTGGAGGTACGGCCGGTTGTGGGCGTGGTGCCGTGGGTGGTGTCGGCGCGAGGCGTGGAGGCGCTGCGGGGTCAGGCGGCGGCGTTGGCGGCGCGGGTGGCTGATGGGGAGGTGACGCCTGCCGAGGTTGGTTGGTCGTTGGTCAGGTCGCGGTCGGTGTTCGAGCATCGTGCGGTGGTGGTGGGTGAGGACCGTGCGGAGTTGTTGGCCGGGGTGAGGGCGTTGGCGGTGGGGGAGTCGCATCCGGGTGTGGTGTGTTCGGGTGTTCCGGCGCTGGCGGGTGAGGTGGGTCCGGTGTTGGTGTTTCCGGGGCAGGGTTCGCAGTGGGTGGGGATGGGTGCGGGGTTGTTGGATGCGTCGCCGGTGTTTGCGGCGCGGGTGGCGGAGTGTGAGCGGGCGTTGTCGCCGTATGTGGATTGGTCGCTGAGCGGCGTATTGCGTGGCACTGGGGGTGATGTGGGTCGGGTTGATGTGGTGCAGCCGGTGTTGTGGGCGGTGATGGTGTCTTTGGCTGCGGTGTGGGCGGGGCATGGGGTGCGGCCTGCGGCGGTGGTGGGTCATAGCCAGGGGGAGATTGCGGCTGCTGTGGTGGCGGGGGCGTTGTCGTTGGAGGACGGCGCGAAGGTGGTGGCCCTGCGTAGCCGAGCCCTGCGCAAGCTGGCCGGTGGTGGGGCAATGGCGTCGCTGGGTGTGGGGCAGGAGGAGGCCGGTCGGCTGCTGTCGGGACTGGGCAATCGGGCCGCCGGGGTGGGTGTGGCGGCCGTCAACGGACCGTCTTCTACGGTGGTTTCGGGTACTCCGGAGCAGGTGGCGGCCGTGGTGGCCGCGTGCCGGGAGAACGGCGACAGGGCACGCCTGATCGACGTGGACTACGCCTCCCACGGCCCCCAGGTCGACGAAATCCGCGATGAACTGGCGCATCTACTGGACGGCATCCGTCCGATCGACACCTCCGGTACCGACACCGCCTTCTACTCCACAGTGCATGGCCATCGAATCGACACCACCGGGCTGGACACCGCGTACTGGGTGACGAATCTGCGGGAGCGCGTACGCTTCGCCGACGCCATCGAGGCGCTGCTGCTGGATGGGCACCGGGTGTTCATCGAGGCCAGCACCCACCCCGTGCTCACCGTCGGCATGCAGGAGACCTTCGAGCGGGCGGGCGTCGAGGCAGTGACCGTACCGACGCTGCGCCGCGACCACGGCGGGCAGGACCAGCTCGTACGGTCCCTCGCCCAGGCGTTCAACGCGGGCGTCCCCGTGGACTGGACGACCCTGTTCCCGGCCGACCCCACGCCACGGACCGTGGATCTGCCGACCTACGCCTTCCAGCACGAGCGGTACTGGCTCGACGGCCTCACCGGTCGGGGCGCCGACCCCACCGACCTCGGGCTCGTCCCCGCCGGGCATCCGTTGCTGAGCGCCGCCGTGGAGCTGGCGAACGGCGACGGTCGGCTGCTGACGGGACGGCTTTCGGCGCGTACCCACGCGTGGCTCGGCGAGCACGTGGTGGCGGGCGCGGTGCTGGTGCCGGGGGCGGCGCTGGTGGAGTGGGCGCTGCGGGCCGCCGACGAGGTCGGCGCCGGTGGTGTGGAGGAGCTGGCGCTCCAGGTCCCGCTGGTGCTGCCGGAATCGGGCGGGCTTCGCCTGCAGATCGTGGTCGGGCCGCCCGGCGCCGACGAGCGGCGCGAGGTGCACATCTACTCCCGTCCCGAGGGGGAGGCGGAGTCGTCCGCCGGGTGGGTGTGCCACGCGGAGGGCGTGCTGAGCCCGGCCCCGGAGGGCGAGGGTGAGGGCGCGGCGGAAGGTATGGGCGGCGTATGGCCTCCGGCAGGGGCGGATCCCGTGGCGTTGGAGGATTTCTACGCACAGGTCGAGGCGTCGGGGTATGCGTACGGTCCGTCCTTCCAGGGGCTGCGCGCGGTATGGCGCGACGGGGCGGATCTGCTGGCCGAGGTGGTGTTGCCGGAGACCGCGGGCGAGCAGACCGGGTTCGGTATCCACCCGGCGCTGCTCGATGCCGCGCTGCACCCCGTCCTGCTGACCGGCAAGGGCACGACGGACACCGAGTCGGCTCACGGCCGGGTGTGGCTGCCGTTCACCTGGAACGGGGTGTCGCTCCGGGCCCAGGGGGCGACCAGCGCACGGGTCCGGCTGTCCCCCGGGGAGGGTGGTGGCGAGAGCGAGCGGACCGTGCGGGTGACGGTGGCCGATGCGGTGGGCGCCCCGGTGCTGAGTGCCGACGCGGTGGTGCTGCGCCCGGCGAGCGAAGACCAGCTGCGGAGCACACATGCCCCGGGCGCGGACGGTCTGTTCGCCATGGACTGGGCTCCCTTGCCTCTCACGCACGACAGCAGCGCCGATGGCATGAGCTGGGTGGCTTTGGGGAGCGAAGCCACCCCGGATCTGGACTCGTTGATCGCCGCGCTCGACGGTGGAACACCGGCTCCTGCGGTCGTCCTGGCGTATCAGCCCGCTGCCGACGCGTCGGCCGACGTCGATGCCATGGCGGCCGATGGGCTGGTGTCGGCGGAGCGGGTCCTGAAGCTGTTGCAGGACTGGCTGGCCGAACCACGGCTGGCCGAGTCCCGGTTGGCGGTGGTGACGCGTGGAGCCGTACCAGCGGACGACACCGGAAGTGTGGATGTGCCCGGCGCCGCGCTCTGGGGTCTGGTGCGCAGCGCGCAGGCGGAGAATCCGGGCCGGTTTCTGCTGCTCGACGTGGGACCGAAAGCGCCGGACACCGACCACGGCAGTGTGCTGAATGCCGTACTGCGAGCCGTGGAGACGGAAGAGTCGCAGGTGGCGCTGCGCGCCGGGCAGGTGCTGGTGCCCCGGCTGGTGCGGGCCGCCGACGGTGGCCTGGCGCCCCCCGCGGGGCAATCCGCGTGGCGGCTCGGGGTCGTCGGCGCCGCGACCGTGGAGAGTGTGCGGCCCGTGGCGTGTCCGGAGGTGCTGGAACCCCTGCGCGCCGGTCAGGTACGCATCGCGGTGCATGCGGCGGGCGTCAACTTCCGCGACGCGCTGATCGTGCTGGGGATGTATCCGGGTGAGGCCGTGTTCGCGGGCAGTGAGGGTGCCGGTGTCGTCCTGGAGACCGGGCCCGAGGTGTCGGGCCTGGCCGTGGGCGACCGGGTGATGGGCCTGTTCGAGGGCGCGTTCGGCCCGCTGGCGGTGGCGGACGCACGTACGGTCGTCCCCATCCCCTCCGGCTGGAGCTTTCAGCAGGCGGCCGCCGCGCCCGTGGTGTTCCTCACTGCCTGGTTCGGGCTGGTCGAGCTGGGCGGGTTGCGGTCGGGAGAGTCGGTGCTGATTCATGCCGCGACGGGTGGTGTGGGGATGGCGGCGGTGCAGATCGCCCGCCACTTGGGCGCGGAGATTTACGCTACGGCTTCCCCTGGTAAGCACGCGGTGCTGGAGGACATGGGTATCGACCGTGCTCACCGGGCTTCGTCTCGCGATCTGGGCTTCGAGCGCGTGGTGCGGGAGGCCAGTGGTGGCCGTGGTGTGGATGTGGTGCTGAACAGTCTGGCCGGGTCGTTCGTGGACGCTTCCTTGCGGTTGCTGGCTGGTGGTGGCCGGTTGCTGGAGATGGGGAAGACCGACGTTCGTGATCCGGAGCAGGTCGCGGCCGAGTATCCCGGGGTGCGGTACGAGGCGTATGACCTGATCAGCGATGCGGGGCCGGACCGTATCGGCCGGATGCTGCGTGAGCTGAGTGAGCTGTTCGTATCGGGTGCTTTGGTGCCGCCTCCGGTGCGGGTGTGGCCGTTGTGCCGGGCTCGGGATGCGCTGCGGTATCTGAGTCAGGCCAAGCACACTGGCAAGCTGGTGCTCGACGTTCCGGCCCCGGTGGATCCCGAGGGCACGGTGCTCATCACCGGCGGTACCGGAACCTTGGGCGGGCAGGTGGCCGAACATCTGGTCCGTGCCTGGGGTGTCCGGCATGTGCTGCTGGTCAGCCGTAGCGGCCCCGACGCCCTCGGCGCCAAGGAACTAGCACTCCGGCTCAGCGAGTTGGGCGCCGACGTACGACTCGAAGCGGCCGACGTGGCCGACCCCACCACCGTCAACGATCTCGTCGCGGGCATCGACCCGGCACATCCGCTGACCGGCGTCATCCACGCCGCGGGTGTGCTGGACGACGCGATGCTTCCCGCGCAGTCCCCGGAGCGGCTGGCCCGGGCATGGGCGGCCAAGGCTGCGGCCGCGGCCAATCTGCACGCGGCGACGGCACATCTGCGACTCACCACGTTCGTCATGTTCTCCTCCTTCGCCTCCGATCTGGGCACTCCCAGCCAGGCCAACTACGCGGCGGCCAACGCCTTCTGCGACGCCCTCGCCGCCCATCGCCAGGCCTCCGGTCTGCCGGGGTTGTCGGTGGCCTGGGGGCTGTGGGCGGCGACCAGCGGTCTCACCGCCCGGCTGGACACCGCCAACCTGGCCAGGATCGGCCGCCTGGGGATCACGGCCAACACCACCGAAGAGGGGCTGGCCCTGCTGGACGCGGCGTACCGCCAGGGCCGTCCCCATCTGCTGGCGCTCAAGCTGGACACCCGGGCCCTGGCCGCCCAGGACACCGCCACCCTGCCCACCCCGCTCCGGGCGCTCGCGGCCACCGGCGGCAGCGGCCGTGGCCGCCCGACCGCGGCGGCCGGTGGCCAGCCGGCCGACTGGGCCGGTCGCCTCCGCGGTCTGCCGTCGCCCGAGCAGCACCGGCTGCTGCTCAACCTCGTACGCAGCCACGCCGCCACCGTGCTGGGCCACGCCGACCCCGCCACGGTCCACCCGGACGCCTCGTTCAAGGACCTCGGCTTCGATTCGCTGACCGGGGTCGAACTGCGCAACCGGCTGGCCGCGGCCACCGGGCTGCGACTGCCCGCGGCGCTCGTCTTCGACCATCCCGAAGCGGCCGCGCTCGCCGAACACCTGCGCCATCAACTCGCCCCGGACGACGCCGGGGGCCGGGGCCGGGACATCCCCCACCCGGTCTTCAACGAGCTGGTGAGGCTGGAGAACAGCCTGTCCGCCGTGGCCGTCGACGAGCTGGATTCCGGGGCCGTCACGACCCGGCTGGAGACATTGCTTTCGCGCTGGAAAGCGATGTGTCCCTCGGACGAAGACGACGGCGGCGCCGTGGAGCGGCTGCAGATCGCGACCGCCGATCAGGTGCTGGATTTCATCGACAACGAGCTTGGCCTGTCATGACCGACGTGGCGCGCCCTTTCGCGGAAGGCCGGGTGACCCTCTGTGCCGCATGCTGATGAAGAGAAACTGGTCGACTATCTGAGGCGAGTGGCGGGCGATCTCCACGAGACACGCCGGCGGCTCCGCGCCATGGAGGACCGCTCCCAGGAGCCGGTGGCCGTGGTGAGCATGGCCTGCCGGTATCCGGGCGGTGTGCGTACCCCCGAGGACCTGTGGCGGCTCGTCGCCTCCGGCGACCACGCGATGGGGGAGTTCCCCACGGATCGCGGCTGGGACCTGGAGAGCCTGTTCCACCCGGACCCCGACCACCCCGGCACCAGCCACGCCCGTGAGGGCGGATTCCTGTACGACGCCGACCGGTTCGACCCCGAGTTCTTCGGCATCAGCCCGCGCGAGGCCGTGGCCGTCGACCCGCAGCAGCGGCTGCTGCTGGAGGTGGCCTGGGAGCTGCTGGAGCGCGCCGGGATCGACCCCGTCACGCTCAAGGGCAGCTCGACGGGCGTCTACGCCGGGACGGCCCTCCCCGGTTTCGGCACGCCGCACATCGACAGGAGCGCCGAGGGCTATCTGGTGACGGGCAACGCCCCCAGTGTGCTGTCGGGCCGGGTGGCGTACACGCTCGGACTCGAAGGGCCCGCGGTGACGGTGGACACGGCGTGTTCATCCTCGCTGGTGGCCATGCATCTGGCCTGTCAGGCGCTGCGGCAGGGCGAATGCGGGCTGGCCCTGGCCGGTGGCGTGACGGTGATGGCCATCCCGAACGTGTTCACCGAGTTCTCCCGGCAGCGGGGCCTCGCGCCCGACGGCCGGTGCAAGGCGTTCTCCGCGGACGCGGACGGCACCGCCTTCGCCGAGGGCGTCGGTCTGGTGCTGCTGGAGCGGCTGTCCGACGCCCGCCGCCACGGCCATCGGGTGCTGGCGGTCATCAGGGGTTCGGCCATCAACCAGGACGGCGCCTCGAACGGCCTGACCGCGCCCAACGGCCCCTCCCAACAGCGCGTCATCACCCAGGCGTTGGCGAGCGCGCGGCTGTCACCGGCCGAGGTGGACGTGGTCGAGGCCCATGGCACCGGCACCCGGCTGGGCGACCCCATCGAGGCGCATGCGCTGCTGACCACGTACGGCCAGGACCGGCCCGACGGCAAGCCCCTGTGGCTGGGGTCGGTCAAGTCGAACATCGGCCACACCCAGGGCGCGGCGGGCGTGGCGGGCGTGATCAAGATGATCATGGCGATGCGGTACGAAACGCTGCCCGCCACCCTGAACGTCAACCGGCCCACCCCCCATGTGAACTGGGACGCGGGCGCCGTACGCCTGCTCACCGAACCCGTCCCCTGGCCATCGGGGGAACGCCCGCGCCGGGCCGCGGTGTCCTCGTTCGGGATCTCCGGAACCAACGCCCACCTCCTCCTCGAATCCGCACCGGCCGACGCACCAAGCCGTACGCCGACCGAGAGCACACCGCCCGGCGGCCGCGCGCTGCCCTGGGTGCTGTCCGCCCGTACCGGCCTGGCGCTGCGCGACCAGGCCGCGGCACTGGCTGCCCATGCCGACGCCCATCCGGGACTGCCCCTGGCCGATGTGGGCTGGTCGCTCGCCAGGACCCGTACCGTCTTCGAACACCGGGCCGTGGTCCTCGGTGACGACCGCGACCAGCTGCTGACGGCCGTACGCGCGCTGGCCGACGGCCGGGATCACCCGAACCTGACCCGTGCCGGGGCGGCCCGCTCCGGTGCCACGGCGTTCATGTTCACGGGTCAGGGCAGCCAACAACCCGGCATGGGAGCACAGTTGTACCGGACCTTCGAGGTGTTCGCCACGGCCCTCGATGAGACCTGCGCCCATCTGGACCCGCTGCTGGGGTGCTCGCTGCGCGACATCCTCTTCGCCGCCGAGGACGCCGCCGAGGACACCGACGAGGCCCGCTCCCTGCACCGCACCGGAGTGACCCAGGCGGCCCTCTTCGCCCTGGAGACCGCCCTCTTCCGGCTGGTGGAGTCCTTCGGGCTCACCCCCGGATATCTGACCGGCCACTCCGTCGGCGAAATCGTCGCCGCACATGTGGCGGGCGTTCTGTCACTGCCGGACGCCTGTACGCTCGTCGCCGCCCGGGGCCGCCTCATGCAGGCGCTCCCGGCCGGTGGCGCCATGGCCGCTGTCGAAGCCACCGAGGAACAGGTCATCCCCCTGCTCAGCGGGCATGCGGACCGTCTCTCCCTGGCCGCAGTCAACGGCCCCACCGCCCTCGTGGTGTCCGGCGCCGCGGACGCCGTGGAGGAGGTGGTGCGCACCCTCAAGGAGCGCGGCCACCGCACCAAGCGGCTGCGCGTCAGCCATGCCTTCCACTCGCCGCTCCTCCAGCCCATGCTGGACGACTTCCGCGAGGTCGCCCGCACCCTCACCTACCACGCGCCGCACATCCCGGTGATCTCCAACCTCACGGGTGAGCCGGCCGACGCCGACCAGCTGCGCGACCCGGAGTACTGGGTACGCCACGTCCGCGAGCCCGTACGGTTCCACGACGGGCTGCGAACCCTGCGCGCCGAGGGCGTGGTGCGCTACCTCGAACTCGGCCCGGACGCCGTCCTCACCACCATGGCCGAGGACGCCCTCGCCACCGAGGGGGCGGCCGAGGGGACGGCCGAGGGGACGGCGCCGGTGTTCGCCGCCGCCCTGCGCCACGGCCGCGACGAGCCCCGCACCCTGCTCTCCGCCCTGGCCCGCATCCACATCGACGGCGGCACCGCCGACTTCTCCGCCGCGCTCCCGGACGGCGCGGGCCAGGTCGACCTGCCCACCTACCGCTTCCAGCGCGAACGCTACTGGCGACCGGTCCCGAACGGCACCGCCGACGTACGAGCCGCCGGGCTCGGCGCCACCGGCCACCCCCTCCTCCAGGCCGTCGTGGAAACACCCGACGGCGCACTGCTCCTCACCGGGCGGCTGTCGCTGAACACCCACCCCTGGCTGGCGGACCACACCATCGCGGGCAGCGTGCCGCTGCCTGGGGCGGCCCTCCTGGAGCTGGCCCTGCTCGCCGGTGCGCGGACCGGGTGCGACCTGGTCGACGACCTCACCCTCGAGACCCCGCTGCTCCTGCCCGCATCCGGCGCGGTGTGCGTACAGCTGGCCGTCGCCGCCCCCGACGAAGCGGGCCGACGGACGCTCAGCCTCTCCTCCCGCCCCGCGGACGAGGATGACGAGGCCCCGGGATCCATGGACACCTGGCGCCGCCACGCCGTAGGGCTCCTCGCCCCCGCGGCCCCGGCAGCGCCCGCCACGGAGGCACCCCCGGCGTCGTGGCCACCGGCCGACGCCGTCCCGGTCGACGTGGCGGACCTGTACCGGCGCCTCACCGAGCAGGGGTACGCGTACGGCCCCGCCTTCCGCGGACTGCACGCCGCGTGGCGGCACGGCGAGGACCTGCTCGCCGAGGTGCGCCTGGCCACCGAGCAGCGCGGCGAGGCCGAGGGCTTCGGCCTGCACCCCGCCCTCCTCGACAGCGCGCTGCACCCGGTGGAGGAGCTGTTCAACGCCGATAACGCGAACACCGGGCGTACACCGAGCACCGTCAGGCTGCCGTTCTCCTTCAGCGGAGTACGGCTGTTCGCCACCGGCGCCACCCGGCTACGGGTCCGCATCACCCCGACCGGCCCGGACACCGTCGCGCTCACCCTGACCGACGACCACGGCGCGGTGGCCGCCACCATCGAAACCCTCGGGCTGCGCGAAATCCTCGCCGACCGCTGGCGCTCCACGCGTACCGACGACTCCCTGTACCGCCTCGACTGGCAGCCCCAGCCCCAGCCCCAGCCGCTGCCCGCAGGCCAACCGGCACCGGCCGAGAGCTGGGCCTTCATCGGCCCCGTCCCCCTGGACGTGGACGACGGCCGCGAACCCGTCCCCACCTACCCGGACCTGGCCGCGCTGCAGGCCGCCATCGGCGCAGGACTGCCCGTCCCGAGCCTCGTCACCCTGACGTGCCCCGGCCGCGACACCGCGTCGTCCAACCCCGACCAGACCCCCGCGCGGGTGCGCGCGGCCGCCCACCAGGTGCTGGACACACTGCGCGCGTGGCTGACCGGCGAGCGGTTCGGCACGGCCCGGCTGGTGATCACCACCCACGGCGCGATCGCCGCCACCGCCGAGGACCCACCCGCCGACCTGACCACCGCACCCCTGTGGGGCCTGGTCCGCGCCGCACAGGCCGAACACCCCGAGCGTATCCTGCTGCTGGACCTGGACGACGCCCCGGCCTCCCGCCACGCCCTGCGCACCGCCCTCCCGGCCGCCGTGGCGGCCGGGGAATCCGAGCTGGCGGTACGGGCCGGGACCGTACGCGTCCCCCGTCTGGTGCGGGTCCACCCCGACCACGACGCGCCGCTTCCCGCCCTCGACCCGGACGGAACCGTCCTGATCACCGGCGGCACCGGCGCCCTCGGCCGACTGGTCGCCCGGCATCTGGCCACCGCGCACGGCGCCCGGCGTCTGCTGCTCGTCTCCCGGCGCGGCCCGGCCGCACACGACATCGACACGTTCACCGCCGAACTGGCCGAACTGGACGCGGACGTGCGGGTAGCCGCCTGTGACGTCGCCGATCCGCACGCGGTGGCCGGTCTGCTGGCCACGATCCCCGCCGCTCATCCGCTGACGGCCGTCGTCCACACCGCCGGAGTGCTGAACGACGGGGTGGTCACCTCGCTGACCCCCGAACGCTTCGACGCCGTACTCGCCCCGAAGCTCGACGCGGCATGGCATCTGCACCGACTGACCCGTGAGATGGCCCCGGCGGCGTTCGTGATGTTCTCCTCCGCCGCCTCCATCATGGGCAACGGAGGGCAAGCCAACTACGCGGCCGCCAACATGTTCCTCAACGCCCTCGCCGAACACCGCCGCGCCGAGGGCCTGGTGACCCACACGCTGGCCTGGGGTCTGCTGGCCTCGGCCGGTGGCATGACCCATGACCTCGACGACACCGACCTGGCCAGGATGGCGCGCTCCGGTGTCGCCCCCATCGCGGACGACCAAGTGCCGGTGCTGCTGGACACCGCGCTGACCACCCCGTACCCCGTCCTCGTACCGGCCCGGTTCGATCTGGCCGCGCTGCGCGCCCGGGCCGCCACCGGGCCACTGCCGCCCGTACTGCGGACCCTGGCGCCGAGCCCCGCCCGGCCGCCCGCCCAGGGCATTGGACCGGTGGCATGGGCCGAGCGGCTGGCCGGGCTGCCCGCCGCCGAACAGGACCGTGTCCTCGGCGAGCTGGTCCGCGACCAGGTCGCCACCGTGCTCGCCCATCCGGCGCCGGAGGCCATCGAGCTGGGCCGGGCCTTCCAGGAACTCGGCTTCGACTCCCTGACCGCCCTCGACCTGCGCAACCGGCTCAACGCGGCCACCGGGACCCGGATCCCGGCCACCGTCATCTTCGACTATCCGACCCCCGACGCCCTGGTGGGCTTCCTGCGCGAAAAGCTGATCGGGGCCGACGACGGGGCACCACTCGCCCCCGTGGCCGCGACGGTGGCCACCGACGGCGATCCCATCGCCATCGTCGGCATGGCCTGCCGCTATCCGGGCGGTGTCGGCTCGCCGGACGAGCTGTGGCGGCTGGTGTCCGAGGGCATCGACGCGATCGGCGAGTTCCCCGCGGACCGGGGCTGGGACCTGGCCGGACTCTTCGACCCGGACCCGGACCACCCCGGCACCAGCTACGCCCGCGAGGGCGGTTTCCTGTACGACGCCGCACGCTTCGACGCGGACTTCTTCGGCATCAGCCCGCGCGAGGCGCTGGCCACCGACCCTCAGCAGCGGCTGCTGCTGGAGACCGCCTGGCAGGCCTTCGAGAACGCGGGCATCGACCCGGTGACCCTGCGCGGCAGCCGGACCGCTGTGATCACCGGCGTCATGTACGACGACTACGGCAGCCGCTTCCTGGGCCGCACCCCGGAGGGCGTCGAGGGCCGACTGATGACCGGCAGCACCCCGAGCATCGCCTCGGGGCGGGTCGCGTTCACCTTCGGCCTGGAGGGGCCCGCGGTGACGGTGGACACGGCGTGTTCGTCGTCGCTGGTGGCCATGCATCTGGCGGCCCAGGCGCTGCGCCAGGACGAATGCGCGCTGGCCCTGGCGGGCGGCGTGACCGTGATGGCCACGCCGAACACCTTCGTCGAGTTCTCGCGGCAGCGCGGACTGGCCACGGACGGCCGCTGCAAGCCCTTCGCGGCGGCGGCCGACGGCACGGGCTGGGGCGAGGGCATCGGGCTGCTCGTCCTGGAACGGCTGTCGGACGCCCGGCGCAACGGCCACCAGGTGCTCGCCCTGCTCCGGGGCTCGGCCGTCAACCAGGACGGCGCATCCAACGGCCTGACCGCCCCCAACGGCCCCGCGCAGCAGCGGGTGATCCGGCAGGCGCTCGCCACCGCCCGCCTCACTCCGGCGGACATCGACGCGGTGGAGGCCCACGGCACCGGTACGACGCTGGGCGACCCGATCGAGGCGCAGGCGCTGCTCGCCACCTACGGACAGGAACGGGCCGACGGGCGGCCACTGTGGCTCGGCTCCATCAAGTCGAACATCGGCCACACCCAGGCCGCCGCCGGGGCCGCGGGCGTCATCAAAATGGTGATGGCGATGCGGCACGGACTGCTGCCCGCCTCCCTGCACATCGACGCACCGAGCCCGCATGTGGAGTGGGAGGACGGCGTACGGCTGCTGACCGAGGCGGTGGAGTGGCCACACGACGACCGGCCCCGCCGGGCCGCCGTGTCCTCCTTCGGCATCAGCGGCACCAACGCCCATGTGATCCTCGAACAGGCACCGGAGCCGGCCGACACGGCGGAGCCAGCCGCCCACCAGGGCGTAGTGCCCTGGGTGCTGTCCGCACGTGGCGCCACAGCCCTGCGCCAGCAGGCCCGGGCCCTGGCCACCCACCTCGCCACCAGCCCCGGGGCCACGCCCGCCGAAGTGGGCTGGTCGCTCATCAGGACCCGCGCCCTCTTCGACCACCGGGCCGTGGTCGTCGGCGCAAACCGGACGGAACTGCTGGCCGCCGTGGAAGCGCTCGCGGCCGACGAGACCCACCCGGGCGTCGTGCGGTCCGGTACGGGGCCGGGCCCCCGCGCGGCCGGCCCGGTGCTGGTGTTCCCCGGCCAGGGATCGCAGTGGCAGGGGATGGGCGCCGAACTCCTCGACACCTCCCCGGTGTTCGCGGAGCGAGTGGCCGCCTGTGAACGGGCCCTGGGCCCTTACACCGACTGGTCCCTCACCGACGTACTGCGCGGGCGCGGCACGGAAGGCGTCGCCGATCTGAGCCGCGTCGATGTGGTGCAGCCGGTGCTGTGGGCGGTCATGGTGTCCCTGGCCGCCGTATGGGCAGGTCATGGTGTGAAGCCCGCCGCCGTCGTGGGTCACAGTCAGGGCGAGATCGCCGCCGCCTGCGTGGCCGGGGCGCTCTCCCTCGACGACGGAGCCCGCATCGTGGCCCTGCGCAGCCGGGCCCTGCGGCGACTCGCGGGCGGCGGGGCGATGGCCTCCCTCGGGGTGGGCCGGGAACGCGCCGAGCGGCTGCTCGCCGACCTGGGCGAGCGTGCCGCCGCGGTAATGGTGGCGGCCGTCAACGGACCCGCCTCGACGGTGGTGTCCGGACCACCCGAGCAGGTGGCCGCGGCCGTGGCCGCCTGCCGTGACTCCGGCGAGCGAGCCCGGATGATCGAGGTGGACTACGCCTCCCACAGCCCGCAGGTCGACGAGATCACCGACGAACTCACCCGGCTGCTGGAAGGCGTCCACCCCACACGACAGGCCGGGACGGGCGCGGTCTTCTACTCCACCGTGACCGCCGGGCCCGCCGACCCCGCCGGACTCGACACCGCGTACTGGGTGCGCAACCTGCGCGAACAGGTGCGGTTCGCCGACGCCGTACGGGCCGCCCTGGCCGCTGGCCACCGCGTGTTCATCGAGGTCAGCACCCACCCCGTCCTCACCGTCGGCATGCAGGAAACCTTCGAGGAAGCGGGCAGCGAGGCCATCGCGGTACCCACCCTGCGGCGCGACCACGGCGATCTGGCCCAGCTGGTGCGCTCGATGGCCCAGGCGTTCACCGCCGGGGTCGAGACGGACTGGACCACCCTGTTCCCGGCCGACCCCACGCCCCGTACCGTCCCGTTGCCGACGTACGCCTTCCAGCGCGACCGCTACTGGCTGGACGGGGCGGACGGACTCGGCGGCGACCCCGCCGACCTCGGACTGACCTCCGCCGACCACCCCCTGCTGGGAGCGGCCGTCGAACTCGCCGACGGCGGCAGTCATCTGCTCACCGGCCGCATCGGCACCGGTGGCGGCCACGGCTGGCTGACCGAACACGTGGTGGCCGGGGCACCCCTGGTGCCGGGCGCCGCGCTGGTCGAATGGGCGCTACGGGCCGCCGACGAGGCCGGATGCGCGGTGGTGGACGAACTGACGCTGCAAACCCCGCTGATCCTGCCCGAAACCGGCGGGCTGCGCGTCCAGGTGGCGGTGGGCGCGGCCGACGAGGACGGCCGCCGCGAGGTGCGCGTCCACTCCCGCCCGGACACCGGCAGCGACGGCACATGGCGGTGCCACACCGACGGCATCCTCGCCCCGCCCCGCGGCCGCTCGGCCCCGGAGTCCTTCGGGACATGGCCGCCACCGGGCGCGGAACCGGTGGACGTGGACGGCTTCTACGCCCGGGCCGCCGCCGACGGATACGCGTACGGGCCCGCCTTCCAGGGCGTACGCAAGCTCTGGCGCGACGGCGCCGACGTGCTGGCCGAGGTGGCGCTGCCCGAGGCCGCCGGTGACCGCGACGGCTTCGGCATCCACCCCGCGCTGCTGGACGCCGTACTCCACCCGGCGGCCCTGCTCACCGGACAGCCACCCGGACAGGACGACGACCGCCGGATGTGGCTGCCGTTCACCTGGAACGGAGTGTCCCTGTGGGCCGCCGGGGCGACCACGGTGCGGGTCCGGCTGTCGCCGGAGGAGCGGAAAACGGACGGCGAGCGGGCGCTGCGGGTGACCGTGGCCGACGCCCTGGGCGACCCCGTCCTCACGGTCGACTCGCTCGTGCTGCGCCCCGCTCGTACGGACCAGCTGCGCACCCCGGGCCGACGCGGCGCGGACGGGCTGTTCACGCTGGACTGGATCCCGCTGCCGGGGGCACCGGAGCCGGTGGCCGACGGCGGCGACTGGATGGTGCTGGGCCCGGTGGACTGGGACACCGCGGGCGCCGTACGCCACCCGGATCTGGCGTCGCTGCTCGCGGCGGCCGACGGTGGCGGGCCCCTCCCCTCGGTGGTGCTGACCGGTGTCCCGGCCGCCCCGGACGCCACCTCGGCCGAGGGCATGGCGGCCGTCCAGCGCATGGTGAGCCTGCTGCAGGAGTGGCTGGCCGAACCCCGGCTGGCCGACGCCCGGTTGGTGGTGGTGACGCGAGGCGCCGTCGCGGCCGGTGCACCGGACGGGGACGGCCCCGGAGCCGATGCTGTGGACGCGGCAGGGGCGGCGGTGTGGGGGCTGCTGCGCAGCGCGCAGGCGGAGAACCCCGACCGGTTCGTTCTGCTCGATCTCGACCGCCATGACCGCGCGGATGACGCGCCGGGCGCAGGTGTCCTGGACGGTGTGCTGTGCGCGATGGGGATGGCCGAACCGCAGGTGGCAGTACGCGCGGGCCGGGTGTGGGCGCCGCGGCTGACGCGCGCCGGGGCCGCCGGAAGCGGCGGTCTGGTGGCCCCCGTGGCGCAACCGGCCTGGCGACTCGCGGTGGAAGGCGCCGCGACCATCGAGAACGTGACCCCGGTGCCCTGCCCCGAGGCGCTCGAACCACTGGCCCCCGGTGAGGTCCGTATCGCGGTCCACGCGGCAGGAGTCAACTTCCGCGACGCCCTGATCGCGGTGGGGATGTACCCGGGTGGTGGCGTGTTCCGGGGCAGCGAGGGCGCGGGCGTCGTCACGGATATCGGCGCCGGAGTGACCGGGCTCGGCGTGGGCGACCGGGTGATGGGCCTGTTCGAAGGCGCCTTCGGCCCCCTGGCGGTGGCGGACGCGCGGATGGTGGTGCCGATCCCGGACGGCTGGACCTTCCAGCAGGCCGCCGCCGTACCGGTGGTGTTCCTCACCGCCTGGTACGGGCTGGTGGACCTGGCCGGACTGCGGCGCGGGGAGTCGGTGCTCATCCACGCCGCGACCGGCGGCGTCGGCACGGCCGCCGTCCAGATCGCCCGCCACCTTGGCGCCGAGGTGTACGCCACGGCGAGCCCCGGCAAGCACGCGGTGCTGGAGGAGATGGGCGTCGACCCGGCACACCGGGCCTCGTCACGCACCCTCGACTTCGAGACCGAACTACGGGACGCCACCGGCGGCCGCGGCGTGGACGTGGTGCTGAACAGCCTCGCCGGCCCCTTCGTCGACGCCTCGCTGCGCCTGCTGGCCGACGGCGGGCGGCTCTCCGAAATGGGCAAGACCGACATCCGCGACCCGCAGCACATCGCCGCCACCCACCCCGGTGTCCGCTACCGGGCCTTCGACCTGGTGCCCGACGCCGGACCGGACCGCGTCGGCGAGATGCTGCGCACGCTACGGGAGCTGTTCACCGCCGGAGCGTTGCGGCCCGCACCGGTACGGGCCTGGCCGCTGAGCCGGGCGCGGGAAGCGCTGCGGCAGCTCAGCCAGGCCCGCCACACCGGCAAGCTGGTCCTGGACGTGCCCGCCGCCGTGGACCCGGACGGCACAGTGCTCATCACGGGCGGCACCGGCACCCTGGGCGGCGTCGTCGCCGAACACCTCGTACGCACCTGGCGGGTCCGCCACCTGGTGCTGGCGAGCAGGCGCGGCCCGGACGCACCGGGCGCCACCGAACTGGCCGGCCGCCTCCGTGAACTGGGCGCCCACGTGCGCGTGGTCGCGGTGGACGTCACGGATGCGGCCGCGGTGGCGGAGCTGGTGGCGGGGGTCGATCCGGAGCATCCCCTGACCGGCGTCATCCACGCCACGGGTGTGCTGGACGACGCGGTGCTCACCTCCCAGACCCCGGAGCGAGTGGCGCGAGTGTGGGACGCCAAGGCCACGGCCGCGGCCCATCTGCACGCGGCCACGACGGATCTGCGGCTCGGCATGTTCGTGATGTTCTCCTCCGCGGCCGGGGTGCTGGGCAGCCCCGGGCAGGCCAACTACGCCGCCGCGAACGCCTTTTGCGACGCCTTGGCCGCCCGCCGCCGGGCCGAAGGGCTGCCGGGAGTGTCGGTGGCCTGGGGGCTGTGGGCCGACGCCAGCGGGATGACCGGCCACCTGGCCGAGGCCGACCTCGCCCGGATGGCCCGTACGGGCGTGGGCGCCCTCGGCACCCGGCAGGGCCTGGCCCTGCTCGACGCCGCGGTCCAGCACGGCGGCGACCTGCTGGTGGCTGCCGACGTGAACCCCCGCACCCTGGCCGCCCTGCCCGCCGAGCGCCTGCCCGCCACCCTGCGCGCACTCGCCACCAGCAGCGGCGGCGGTGGCGCGGGACGGCGTACGGCGGCTGCCGCCGACGCGGAACAGCCCGTCGACTGGGCCGGCAGGCTGGCCGGGCTGTCGGCGACCGAGCGCCACCGGCTGGTGCTGGGCCTGGTCCGCGGCCACGCGGCCACCGTGCTGGGACACACCGACGTGGACGCGGTGCAGGCCGAGACCAGCTTCAAGGAACTCGGCTTCGATTCGCTGACCGCTGTGGAACTGCGCAACCGGCTCGCCGCCGCCACCGGGCTGCGGCTGCCCGCCGCGATGGTCTTCGACTACCCCGAGGCCGCGGTGCTCGCCGATTACCTGCTGGAACGGCTCGCACCCGACGACGCGACCACCGCGGGCCGGGACGGCGTGGACCCCGTTCTGGGCGAGCTGGCCAGGCTGGACCACACCCTGGACTCCCTCGACACGGACGACGAGGGACGGCACAGGATCGCCAGGCGGCTGAGTGGACTGCTGGCGAAGGTGAACGGCGGATCGACCGGGGCGCCCGGCGCGACGGACTTCGACGCCCTCGATTCCGCTTCGGACGACGAGATGTTCGCGCTCATTGACCGTGAACTGCCCTGATGGAGGAGCGAGAACAGATGCCGGGTAAGGGTTCGGGTACGGACGCGGGTTCGGGCGTGGGTACGGGTGCGGGTACGGAAGCAAAGCTCCGCCAGTACCTCAAGCGGGTGACGGCCGATCTGGGGCAGACCCGTCAGCGCTTGCGCGAGGTGGAGGAGCGGGCGCAGGAGCCGGTGGCCATCGTCAGCATGGCCTGCCGCTTCCCGGGCGGGATCGCCTCCCCCGAGGACCTGTGGCGCCTCGTCGCCTCCGGCCAGGACGCCATCGGGGACTTCCCGAAGGACCGCGGCTGGGACCTGGACGGCCTGTACCACCCGGACCCGGACCACTCCGGCACCAGCTACGTCCGCCGGGGCGGCTTCCTGCGAGGCGCTGACGGATTCGACGCCACCTTCTTCGGCATCAGCCCGCGCGAGGCCCTGGCCGCCGAACCGCAGCAGCGCCAGCTCCTGGAAGTCTCCTGGGAACTGCTCGAACGCGCCGGAATCGACCCCACCTCGCTCAAGGGCACCCCGACCGGCGTCTACGCGGGCGCCGGAATCCTCGGCTTCGGCACCCCCCACATCGAAAGGAGCGCCGAAGGATATCTGCTCACCGGCAACACGCTCAGCGTCGTCTCGGGCCGGGTCGCCTTCACCCTCGGCCTCGAAGGACCCGCGGTGACCGTGGACACCGCGTGCTCCTCGTCCCTGGTCGCCATGCACCTGGCCTGCCAGGCACTACGGCAGGGCGAATGCACCCTGGCCATGGCTGGTGGCGTCACGGTGATGACCACGCCCCACACCTTCGTGGAATTCTCCCGCCAGCGCGGACTGGCCCCCGACGGCCGCTGCAAGCCCTTCGCGGCAGCCGCCGACGGTACGGGATTCTCCGAAGGCGTCGGCCTGCTGCTCCTGGAACGGCTCTCGGACGCACGGCGCAACGGACACCAGGTCCTCGCGGTGCTCCGGGGCTCGGCGATCAACCAGGACGGCGCGTCGAACGGCCTGACCGCGCCGAACGGCCCCTCACAGCGGCGAGTGATCCGACAGGCCCTCATCAACGCCCAGCTCTCTTCCGCCGAGGTCGACGCCGTCGAGGCCCATGGCACCGGCACCACACTCGGCGACCCCATCGAAGCGGACGCGCTGATCGCCGCCTATGGGCAGGACCGGCCCGCCGACCAGCCACTGTGGCTGGGCTCGTTGAAGTCCAACATCGGCCATACGCAGGGCGCGGCGGGTGTGGCCGGTGTGATCAAGATGGTGATGGCGCTGCGCCACGAGATGCTGCCCGCGACCCTGTACGTCGATGAGCCGACCCCGCACGCGGACTGGAGCGGTGGCGCGGTACGGCTGCTGACCGAGCCGGTGGCGTGGCCGCGCGGCGAGCGCCCGCGGCGGGCGGGTGTGTCGGCGTTCGGCATTTCCGGCACCAACGCTCATGTGATCGTGGAGCAAGCCCCGGATGCGCCTGCGCGCATCGAGTCGCGGCCGGTTGTGGGTGTGGTGCCGTGGGTGGTGTCGGCGCGGAGTGTGGAGGCGCTGCGGAGTCAGGCGGCGGCGTTGGCGGCGCGGGTGGCCGATGCGGAGGTGGGGGTTGCCGAGGTTGGTTGGTCGTTGGTCAGGTCGCGGTCGGTGTTCGAGCATCGTGCGGTAGTGGTGGGTGAGGACCGAGCGGAGTTGCTGGCGGCGGTCGAGGCGCTGGCGGCAGGGGAGTCCCACCCGGATGTGGTGCACACGGGTGTTCCGGCGCTGGTGAGCGAGGCGGGTCCGGTGTTGGTGTTTCCGGGGCAGGGTTCGCAGTGGGTGGGGATGGGGGCTGCCTTGCTCGATGCGTCGCCGGTGTTTGCCGCGCGGGTGACCGAGTGTGAGCGGGCGTTGTCGCCCTATGTGGAGTGGTCGCTCACCGGCGTATTGCGTGGCACCGAGGGTGATCTGGGCCGGGTTGATGTGGTGCAGCCGGTGTTGTGGGCGGTGATGGTGTCGCTTGCGGCGGTATGGGCGGGGCATGGGGTGCGGCCTGCGGCGGTGGTGGGCCACAGCCAGGGGGAGATCGCGGCGGCTGTGGTGGCGGGGGCGTTGTCGTTGGAGGACGGCGCGAAGGTGGTGGCCCTGCGCAGTCGGGCCCTGCGCCGGCTGGCCGGTGGTGGGGCGATGGCATCGCTGGGCCTAGGCCATGAGGAGGCCGGACAGCTTCTGGCCCGGCTCGGCGATCAGGCCGCGGCCGTGGGCGTGGCGGCGGTCAACGGGCCCTCGTCGACGGTGATTTCGGGCCCTCCTGAGCAGGTGGCCGCAGTGGTGTCCGTATGCCGGGAAAGCGGCGACCGGGCACGCCTGATCGACGTGGACTACGCCTCGCACGGCCCCCAGGTCGACGAGATCCGCGACGAGCTGATGCGCGTACTGGACGGCGTAACCCCCGTCGCCGCTCCCTCGGACGACGTGGCCTTCTACTCGACGGTGGCCGGCGGCCGTGCCGATCCGGCCGGTCTGGACGCCGCGTACTGGGTGACGAACCTGCGGGAGCGGGTGCGGTTCGCGGAGGCGGTGGTGGCGCTGGTGGCCGATGGGCACCGGGTGTTCATCGAGGCCAGCACCCACCCCGTGCTCACCGTCGGCATGGAGGAGACCTTCGAGCGGGCGGGCGTCGACGCGGTGACCGTGCCGACGCTGCGCCGCGGCCACGGTGGCCGGGCGCAGCTCGTGCGGTCCCTCGCGCGGGCGTTCGTCGCGGGCGTCCCCGTGGACTGGACTGCCCTGTTCCCCGCCGAGCCGACACCCCGCATCGTGGACCTGCCCACCTACCCGTTCCAGCACCAACGCTTCTGGATGGCCGGATCGGGTGGGTTCGGCGACCCCAGTGGCCTCGGTCTGGTGCCCGCCGGACATCCGCTGCTCGGCGCCGCGGTCGAACTTGCCGATGGCAGTACGCACCTGCTCACCGGCAGGATCACGACCGCCGGCGGCGAGGGCTGGCTCAGCGACCATGTGGTGGCCGGGACCGTACTGGCGCCGGGCGCGGCGCTCGTGGAGTGGGCGTTGCGGGCGGCCGACGAGGTCGGCTGCGGTGGGGTGGAGGAGCTGGCGCTCCAGGCGCCCCTCGCGCTGCCCGAGTCGGGGAGCTTGCGCCTACAGGTCGTGGTGGGCGAGGCGGCAGAGGACGGGCGGCGTGAGGTTCAGGTGTACTCCCGTCCCGGGGACGCCGACTCCGTAGCGGGATGGGTGTGCCATGCGGAGGGCGTGCTGAGCCCGCCACGTGAGGACACCGGGTCGACGCCCGAGGGCTTGCAGGGCGCGTGGCCCCCGGCAGGTGCGCAGCCGGTGGACATGGACGGGTTCTACGAGCGGGCCGCGGCGGCGGGATATGCGTACGGGCCGTCCTTCCGGGGGCTGCGCGCGATGTGGCGCGATGGCTCGGATGTCATCGCCGAGGTGGCGCTGCCCGAGGCAGCTGGGGATGAGGAGGGCTTCGGCATTCACCCGGCGCTCTTGGACGCCGCGCTGCACCCGGCCCTGCTGATCGCCTCGTCCGAGCAGGGGCAGGACGACGACCAGGTGTGGCTGCCGTTCGCCTGGAACGGCGTGTCCTTGTGGGCCACCGGCGCCACCACCGTGCGGGTACGGATCTCCCCGCAGCAGCACCGCGTGGACGGCGAGCGGGGACTGCGGATGGTGGTGGCCGACGCCGACGGGGACCCGGTCCTGACGGTGAACTCCCTGGTGACGCGCCCGGCACGCATCGACCAGTTGCGGGCTGCGGGTGCGCGTGGCGTGGACGGGCTGTTCGCACTGGAGTGGAGGCCACTGCCTGCCGTGCCGGTCGCGGCGGATGACGACGACTGGGCGGTCCTGGGACTGGACGAGGCGGACGAGGGTCCGGGGCCGCTGATCGCGGCGCTCGATGCCGGAGGGCCGGGCCCGTCCGTCGTCCTCGCCTGCCTTCCCCACTCCGATGCGGGGACCGTGGCGGCGGACGGCGGTCTGGCCTTGGCGGAGCGGACGTTGGGGCTGTTGCAGGGTTGGCTCGCCGAACCGCGGCTGGCCGATGCCCGGTTGGTGGTGGTGACGCGGGGTGAGGTCGCACACGCCGAGCATGACGTCCCGGACGTAGCCGGTGCCGCCGTATGGGGCTTGGTGCGCAGTGCGCAGGCGGAGCACCCGGGACGCTTTTTCCTGCTCGACCTCGCGCCCGGCGCCGATCCGCTCACAGACGAGGTGCGGGACGCGGTCGCATGCGCGGTGGAACGGGACGAGCCCCAGTTGGCGGTACGGGACGGCCAGGTGCTGGTACCCCGGCTGATGCGTGCGGACAGCGACCAGCCGTTCGACGTGCCGGTCGCGCTCGACCCTGACGGTACGGTGCTCATCACGGGCGGAACGGGCACGGTGGGCGGCCTGGTCGCCGAACACCTCGTCCGTACGTGGCAGGTCGGCCACCTTCTGCTGGTGAGCCGCCGCGGGCCGGACGCCCCCGGCGCACGGGACCTGGCCGAGCGGCTGGAAGACCTCGGCGCGCGGGTGAGAATCGCCGCGGTGGACGTCACGGACGCTGCCGCGGTGACGGAGCTGGTGGCGGGGATCGATGCGGAGCATCCGCTGACCGGCGTCATCCATGCCACGGGTGTGCTCGACGACGCGGTGCTCGCCTCGCAGACCCCGGAGCGTCTGGCGGCGGTGTGGGCGGCCAAGGCCACGACGGCGGCCCATCTGCATGCGGCGACGGCGGGTCTGCAGCTGGGCATGTTCGTGATGTTTTCCTCGGCCGCCGGAGTGCTGGGCAGCCCGGGGCAGGCCAACTACGCGTCGGCGAACGCCTACTGCGATGCCCTGGCCGCTCACCGCCGGGCCATCGGCCTTCCGGCGCTGTCGGTGGCATGGGGGCTCTGGGCCCAGTCCAGCAGCCTGACCGGCAAGCTCGCCGAGGTGGACCGGGCCCGGATGTCCCGTTCGGGCATCGCCGCGATGCCCACCCCCAAGGCGCTGGCCCTGCTGGATGCCGCGTGCCGACAGCCGCATCCGCTGATGGTCGCCGTGGACCTTGATGTGGCGGGGGTGGCTGGGGGCGATGTGCCTGCGGTGTTGCGTGGGTTGGTGGCGGGGCGCGTACGACATCGTGTGGCGGTTGGTGGTGGGCAGGCTGATGGGTTGGCTGGGCGGTTGGTGGGGCTGGATGAGGGTGCTCGGTTGGGTGTGGTGGTGGAGGTGGTGCGGGGTTGTGTGGCGGTGGTGTTGGGGTTCGGTTCGTCGGATGAGGTGCGGTCGGGGGCGGCGTTCAAGGAGTTGGGTTTTGACTCGTTGACGGCGGTGGAGTTGCGTAACCGGTTGTCGGCGGTGACGGGGCTGCGGTTGCCCGCGACGATGGTGTTCGACTATCCGACACCCCACGCCCTGGCCACCTACCTGTGCACCCGGTTGGGTGGCGAGACGGCCCGATCCACTGCGCCCGTCGTGACGGCGACGGCCACCGACGAGCCGATCGCGATCGTCGCGATGACCTGCCGGTTTCCGGGCGGGGTCACCTCCCCGGAGGGCCTGTGGGATCTGGTGTCCTCGGGCGATGAGGCGATCGGGGAGTTCCCGACGGGCCGGGGCTGGGACCTGGACGGCCTCTTCCACCCGGACCCGGACCACCCGGGCACGTCCTACGCCCGGAAAGGCGGGTTTCTGTACGACGCCGATGCGTTCGACGCGGGGTTCTTCGGCATCAATCCGCGTGAGGCGTTGGCGACGGATCCGCAGCAGCGTCTGTTGCTGGAGGCGGCGTGGGAGGTGGTGGAGCGGGCCGGTATCGACCCGATGTCGCTGAAGGGCAGCCCGACCGGTGTCTACGCCGGGGTGATGTACCACGACTATGCGGCCGGTCTCAGCGGCGGTGACGCACGGCTGGAGGGTTACGCCATGCTCGCCAGCTCCGGCAGCGTGGTGTCCGGCCGGGTGGCGTACACGCTCGGTCTTGAGGGTCCGGCGGTGACCGTGGATACAGCGTGCTCGTCGTCGTTGGTGGCGATGCATCTGGCCGCGCAGGCGTTGCGGCAGAGTGAGTGCACGCTTGCTCTCGCGGGTGGTGTGACGGTGATGGCCACGCCGGATGTGTTCACCGGTTTCTCGCGTCAGCGCGGTCTGGCACCCGACGGCCGGTGCAAGCCCTTCGCCGCCGCTGCCGACGGCACCGGTTGGAGTGAAGGCGTCGGCCTGTTGCTCCTGGAACGGTTGTCGGATGCGCGGCGCCATGGCCGGCGGGTGCTGGCGGTGATCCGAGGGTCGGCGGTGAATCAGGATGGTGCGTCGAATGGTTTGACGGCGCCGAATGGGCCGTCGCAGCAGCGGGTGATCCGGCAGGCTCTGGCCGGTGCGGGGCTGTCGGCGTCGGAGGTGGACGCGGTGGAGGCGCACGGTACGGGGACGACGCTGGGTGATCCGATCGAGGCGCAGGCGCTGCTGGCGACGTACGGCCAGCAGCGGCCTGTCGATCAGCCGCTGCTGCTCGGCTCCATCAAGTCGAATATCGGGCATACGCAGGCGGCCGCGGGTGTGGCGGGTGTGATCAAGATGGTGCAGGCCATGCGGCATGGCGTACTGCCCGCCTCCTTGCACATCGACGAGCCGACGCCCCATGTCGACTGGGCCGGTGGCGCGGTGCGACTGCTGACGGAGCCCGTGGAGTGGCCGCGGAGCGAGCGTCCCCGCCGTGCCGGAGTGTCCTCCTTCGGTGCCTCCGGTACGAACGCTCACCTCATCCTGGAGCAGGCCCCGGACGCGCCCGAGCCGGACCCGGTGCCCGAGCAGAGCGGCGTGGTGCCGTGGGTGTTGTCCGCGCGGAGCACGGAGGCGCTGCGCGGGCAGGCCGCGGCACTGGCCGGGCACCTGGCGCCGGACCCGCGGGCGTCGGCCGCCGAGGTGGGATGGTCGCTGTTGACGTCCCGGTCGCTGTTCGAGCACCGAGCCGTGGTGCTGGGCAGCGACCGGGCGGACATGGTGGCGGCGGTGGAGGCACTGGCGGCCGGTGAGCAGCACCCGGGCGTAGTGGAACCACCCTCGGGCGCGGCCCCGTCCGGGAAGACGGTCTGGCTGTTCAGCGGGCAGGGCAGCCAGCGCGTGGGCATGGGCGCCGGGCTGTACGACCGCTTTCCGGTCTTCGCCGCGGCGTTCGACGAGGTCTGCGGCCTGCTCGACCGGCATCTCGAACTCCCGCTGCGACACGCGGCGTTCACCGGCGTGCCCGAGCGGCCGGGGCTGCTGGACCACACGACCTACGCCCAGGCAGGGCTGTTCGCGCTGCACATCGCCCTCGCCCGGTTGCTGGACTCGCTGGGCTGCCGCCCCGATGTGGTGATCGGCCACTCGATCGGGGAGGTTGCCGCCGCCCATGTGGCCGGCGTCTTCGATCTGCCGGACGCCTGCCGACTGGTGGCCGCCCGCGCCACGCTGATGGGCGGGCTCCCGGAGGGCGGCGGCATGGCAACCATCGCGGCCGCTCCCGACGAGCTTGCCGAGGACCTTGCCGAGCACGGCGGCCAAGTGGGTGTAGCTGCCCTGAACACGCCCGGCAACACGGTCATCTCCGGGCCCGCCGAACGGGTGGCCCGGATCAGCGCCGCCTGGGCCGCCAAGGGCCGTAAGACCAAGGTCCTGACCGTCAGCCATGCCTTCCACTCCCCGTCGATGGACCCCATCCTGGAGCCGTTCGCCCAGGCCATCGCGGAGCTGACGTATCACCGGCCCACCCTCCCGGTGCTGAGCAACCTCACCGGGGAGGCCGCCGACGAGCGGATCGCCACACCCGGTTACTGGGCCGAGCACATCCGGCAGCCGGTCCGTTTCCACCCCGCCATCACCCGTATCGCCCCCGAGGCCGGCGTCTTTCTGGAGTTGGGCCCGGATCCGGTCCTGGCCACCGCGACACAGCACACACTCGGCCATGCCACCCCGGACACCGAGCGGCCCAGCCCCCTGGTGGCGGCCACACTGACCCGTAAGCAACCCGATGTCCATGCCTTCGGCCGCGCCCTCGCCCAACTCCACACCTGCGGTGCCGATGTGCACTGGACCAGCTGGTTTCCCTCAGACCCCGCCCCGAGGACGGTGGAGCTGCCGACGTATGCCTTCCAGCGCGAGCGGTACTGGCTGTCCGCGGCCGGTGGAGTCGGTGATGTCGCTGCCGCCGGGTTGCAGCGTGTGGAGCATGCGTTGCTGCCCGCGGCGGTGGGGCTGGCCGACGGCGGGATCGTGCTCACCGGCCGGATCTCGGCCGGTGGTGGCAAGACGTGGCTTGCCGAACACGTGATGGCGGGCGCGGTGCTGGTGCCCGGTGCGGCGCTGGTGGAGTGGGCGCTGCGGGCGGCCGATGAGGCGGGCTGCGGTGGGGTGGAGGAGCTGGCGCTCCAGGTTCCGCTGGTGCTCCCCGCGTCCGGCGGGCTGCGTGTCCAGGTGGTGGCGGGCCCGGTCACCGAGGACGGGCGGCGCGATGTACGGATCTACTCCCGCCCCGACCGCGATGCCGAACCGGGCACCGACCCGGGGTGGGTGTGCCATGCGGAGGGTGTGCTGAGCCCACCGTCCGCCGATGGCGGTGCGGAGGAGCTGTCAGGGGCGTGGCCTCCGGCAGGGGCGGAGCCGGTGGATGTGACCGGCTTCTACGAGCGCGCGGCGGCGGACGGATACGCGTACGGCCCGTCCTTCCAGGGCGTACGGGCCGTGTGGCGGGACGGTACGGACGTCCTCGCCGAGGTGGCGCTGCCCGAGCCCGCCGGTGACGGGGACGGCTTCGGCATCCACCCCGCGCTGCTGGATGCCGCCCTGCACCCGGCGCTGCTGCTCGACCCGTCCGGCCGGGAACGGGACAGCACCCGG
This sequence comes from Streptomyces sp. NPDC007983, assembly GCF_042958345.1. NCBI lineage: Bacteria > Bacillati > Actinomycetota > Actinomycetes > Kitasatosporales > Streptomycetaceae > Streptomyces > Streptomyces sp. NPDC007983. The sequence goes on along the minus strand of NZ_JBIBJI010000011.1, from coordinate 75,977 downwards.
GTGTGGCTGCCGTTCGTCTTTCGGGGCGTGTCGTTGTGGGCGGGTGGCGCGACGACGGTCCGGCTCCGGCTCTCTCCCCGGCCGCGGCTGGCGGACGGTGCGGAGGGTGAGCGGGGCCTGCGGGTGGTCGTGGCCGATGCGGTGGGCGTTCCGGTCCTGACGGTCGATGCGCTGGTCATGCGGTCGGCCGACCCGGATCAGCTGCGGGCCGCTGCGAGGCCCGAGGTGGAGGGGCTGTTCACCCTGGACTGGACCTCGTTGCCGACATCACCCGAAGGCCACGGCGCCGACGAGCCATCAGCAGCTGCCGACTGGGTGTTGCTGGGTCAGGCGGAATCGGCCCCGGTCGGGGAGGGCGCGGTCTGCCATCCGCGTCTGGAGTCGCTGATCACCGCCCTCGATGGCGGTGCTCCCACCCCCTCCACGGCTATCGCCTTCCTGCCCGCGCCCTCCCCGGACCGCGATGTGGCGGATGCGGGCCTGGCCCTGACGGAAGAGGCATTGGAGCTGGTCCAGGGCTGGCTCGCCGAGCCGCGGCTGTCCGATGCCCGGCTGGTGGTGGTCACCCGGGGCGCGGTCGCGATCGGCACACCCGAAGGCGAGGAGAAGAACGGCGACGACGGGGTGAACGCGGCCGGTGCCGCGGTATGCGGGCTGGTGCGCAGCGCGCAGGCGGAGAACCCGGACCGCTTCCTTCTGCTCGACCTCGATCCCGCTGATGACCTGGCCGGCGCGGTGCCCGGGCACAGCGTGGTGGATGCCGTACGGCGGGCCGTGGCGATGGACGAGCCCCAGGTGGCGCTGCGCGCCGGGCGGATCCTGGTGCCCCGGCTGATGCGCGCCGGTGGGGCGAGCAGCGGGGGAGTGGTGGGGCCGGCCGGGCAGCCCGCGTGGCGGCTTGAACTGACGGGCGCGGCGACGCTGGACAACGTGAAACCGGTCCCCTGCCCCGAGGTGCTGGGGCCCCTGGGCGCGGGCCGGGTGCGGGTCGCGGTGCACGCGGCGGGCATCAACTTCCGCGACGCGCTGATCAGTCTGGGCATGGTCCCCGGCCAGACCGGACTGGGCGGCGAGGGCGCCGGTGTGGTGGTCGCGGTCGGCCCGGGGGTGACCCAGGTGGCGGCGGGCGACCGGGTCATGGGTGTCTTCGACCGCGCCTTCGGCCCGCTGGCGGTGACGGACGCGCGGATGGTGGCGCCGATCCCCGCCGGGTGGAGTGTCCAGCAGGCGGCCGCGGTGCCGGTGGTGTTCCTCACCGCGTGGTACGGACTGGTGGAGCTGGGCGGCCTCCGAGCGGGTGAGTCGGTGCTGATCCACGCGGCCGCCGGAGGCGTGGGCATGGCGGCGGTGCGGATCGCCCGTCATCTGGGCGCCGAGGTCTATGCCACGGCGAGCCCCGCCAAGCACGCGGTGCTGGAAGCCATGGGCATCGACGCGGCACATCGGGCCTCCTCGCGTGACCTGGACTTCGAGCACGTCGTACGGGAGGCCACCCGCGGCCGTGGCGTGGACATGGTGTTGAACAGCCTCGCCGGTCCCTTCGTCGACGCTTCGCTGCGGCTGCTGCGTGAGGGCGGCCGGCTCCTGGAGATGGGCAAGACCGACATCCGCGATCCGGAGCGGATCGCGGCCGACCACCCCGGTGTGCGCTACCAGGTCTACGACCTGATCGGGGACGCCGGACCGGACCGCATCGGCCGGATGCTGGCCGAGCTGGGCGCGCTCTTCACGGCCGGGATCCTGGAGCCGCCGCCGCTGCGTGCCTGGCCGTTGGACCGGGCGCGAGAGGCACTGCGATACCTCAGCCAGGCCAAGCACACCGGCAAACTCGTGCTGGACGTCCCGGCCGCGGTGGACCCGGACGGTACCGTACTGATCACCGGCGGTACCGGCACCCTGGGCACCCTGGTCGCCGAGCACCTGGTGCGCACATGGCGGATCAGGCATCTGCTGCTGGTCAGCCGCAGCGGCCCCGATGCCCCGGGCGCGAAGGAGCTGAGCGCCAGGCTGCGCGAACTGGGCGCGCGGGTACGGATCGAGGCGGCGGATGTCACCGAGGCCGCCGCGGTGGCCGCCCTCGTGGCGGGCGTCGACCCGGAGCACCCGCTGACCGGGGTGATCCACGCGGCCGGTGTCCTGGACGACGCGGTGGTCACCTCGCAGACGCCCGAGCGACTGGCCCGGGTCTGGGCGGCCAAGGCCACGGCGGCTGCCCATCTGCACACGGTGACGGCAGAACTGCGGCTCGGCATGTTCGTGATGTTCTCCTCCGCGGCCGGGGTGATGGGCAGCCCCGGGCAGGCCAACTACGCTGCGGCCAACGCCTTTTGCGATGCGCTGGCCGCCCATCGGCGGGCCCTCGGCCTGCCGGGCGTGTCCGTGGCCTGGGGGCTGTGGGCCGAATCCAGTGAGATGACCGGCAACCTCACCGAAGCGGATCTGGCGCGGATGGCCCGCTCCGGTATCGCCGCGATGGCGGGCGACCACGCCCTGGCACTGCTCGACGCCGCGATCCAGCATGGTGGCCACCAGCTGATCGCGGCCGATGTGAACGCCCGCGTCCTCGCCGCCCAGCCCCCGGACACCCTGCCCGCCGCGCTCCGCGCCCTGGTCGCGGCGGGCGCCGGTACGGGACGTACGACGGAACGGCGTACGGCGGCGGGCGCCGGTGCGCAACCGGTCGACTGGGCGGGACGACTGGCGGGAATGTCCGCCGACGAGGGGCGCCGGGTGCTGCTCGACCTGGTCCGTGGCCACGCGACCACCGTGCTGGGCCACGCGGATGCGGAAGCGGTCCAGGCGGATACCAGTTTCAAGGATCTGGGCTTCGATTCGCTGACCGCGGTGGAACTGCGCAACCGGCTTTCCGCCGCCACCGGCCTGCGGCTCCCCGCCGCCCTCGTCTTCGACTACCCCGAAGCGGCCATCCTGGCCGACTATCTGCTGGAACGCCTCGCGCCCGAGGACGACGGCTCGCCGGGCCGGTCGGGCCTCGACCCGGCCCTCAACGAACTGGCCAAGCTGGAAACCACCTTGGCCCGCCTCGATGTGGCGGATGACGAGTCCGGGGCGGTCACGGCCCGGCTCGAGAGTTTGCTGGCCACGTGGAAGGCGACGCGGAACCTGGCAGATCACGGGACTGCCGCGGAGCGGCTGGAGTCCGCCTCCGCGGCCCAGGTTCTCGACTTCATCGACAACGAGCTGGGTGTGTCCTGAATGTGCCGGGCGCGACGATCGCTTAAGGCCGGGTGAAACCTCATGGTGAACGTGAACGTAAACGAAGAAAAGCTGGTCGAATACCTCAAGCGCGTGTCCGCGGATCTGCACGACACACGGCTGCGCTTACGTGAGGTGGAAGAGCGTGCCCAGGAGCCGGTGGCCGTGGTGAGCGTCGCCTGCCGCTTCCCGGGCGGGGTGGACACGCCAGAGGCACTGTGGCGCCTGGTGTCCGAAGGAGTCGACGCCATCGGCGACTTCCCCACCGATCGTGGCTGGGACCTGGAGGGGCTTTACCACCCGGACCCCGACCACCCCGGCACCACCTATGTCCGCCGGGGCGGATTCCTCGACGCCGCCGACCAGTTCGACCCCCAGTTCTTCGGCATCAGCCCGCGCGAGGCACTGGCCACCAGCCCGCAGCAGCGGCTGCTGCTCGAAACCGCGTGGGAAGCGTTCGAGCGGGCCGGTATCGACCCCCTTTCCCTGAAGGGCTCGCCCACGGGGGTCTACGCCGGTACGGCCACCACGGGCGGCGCCTCGGGCGACATCCCGGAGACGGCATCGGAGGGGTACGCGGGCAACGCCCCGAGCCTGCTCTCGGGCCGGGTGTCCTACACCTTCGGCCTGGAGGGCCCGGCCGTCACCGTCGAGACGGCGTGCTCGTCCTCGCTGGTGGCCATCCACCTCGCCATGCAGGCCCTGCGGCAGGGCGAATGCACGCTCGCCCTGGCCGGTGGGGTCACGGTGATGGCCACCCCCGAGGTGTTCACCGGATTCTCCCGGCAGCGTGGCCTGTCCCCGGACGGTAGGTGCAAGGCATTCGCCACCACCGCCGACGGCACGGGGTGGGGCGAAGGCGTCGGACTGCTGTTGCTGGAGCGGCTGTCGGATGCGCGGCGCAAGGGCCACAAGGTGATGGCCGTGATCCGGGGATCGGCCATCAACCAGGACGGCGCCAGCAATGGATTTACGGCGCCGAACGGCCCGTCGCAGCAGCGCGTCATCCGTCAGGCCCTGACCGCCGCCCGGCTCGCCCCGTCCGAGGTGGACGCCGTCGAGGCCCATGGCACCGGCACCACGCTCGGCGACCCCATCGAGGCTGACGCGCTCATCGCCACCTATGGGCAGGACCGGCCGGAGGACCGCCCGCTGTGGCTGGGCTCGTTGAAGTCCAACATCGGCCATACGCAGGGCGCGGCGGGTGTGGCCGGTGTGATCAAGATGGTGATGGCGCTACGGCACGAGATGCTGCCCGCCACCCTGCATGTCGATGAGCCGACCCCCCATGTGGAGTGGGACGGAGGCGGCGTACGGCTGCTGACCAAGCCCGTCGAGTGGCCGCGCGGCGACCGGCCACGGCGGGCAGGGGTGTCCTCGTTCGGTATCAGCGGCACCAACGCGCACGTGATCGTGGAGCAGGCGCCGGACGCACCCGAGGCGGAGTTGGTGCCCGAGCACGGTGGTGTGGTGCCGTGGGTGGTATCGGGGCGGAGCGCGGAGGCCTTGCGGGGCCAGGCGCGCGCATTGGTGGCGCGGCTGGCCGAGGATTCTGGGCTGAGGCCGGTGGATGTGGGCTGGTCGTTGGTCAGGTCGCGGTCGGTGTTCGAGCATCGTGCGGTGGTGGTGGGTGAGGACCGTGCGGAGTTGCTGGCGGCGGTCGAGGCCTTGGCGGTGGGGGAGTCGCATCCGGGTGTGGTGTGTTCGGGTGTTCCGGCGCTGGCGGGTGAGGTGGGTCCGGTGTTGGTGTTTCCGGGGCAGGGTTCGCAGTGGGTGGGGATGGGTGCGGGGTTGTTGGATGCGTCGCCGGTGTTTGCGGCGCGGGTGGCGGAGTGTGAGCGGGCGTTGTCGCCGTATGTGGATTGGTCGCTGAGCGGCGTATTGCGCGGCACTGGGGGTGATGTGGGTCGGGTTGATGTGGTGCAGCCGGTGTTGTGGGCGGTGATGGTGTCTTTGGCTGCGGTGTGGGCGGGGCATGGGGTGCGGCCTGCGGCGGTGGTGGGTCATAGCCAGGGGGAGATTGCGGCTGCTGTGGTGGCGGGGGCGTTGTCGTTGGAGGACGGCGCGAAAGTGGTGGCCCTGCGCAGTCGGGCCCTGCGCCAGCTGGCCGGTGGTGGGGCAATGGCGTCGCTGGGTGTGGGGCAGGAGGAGGCCGGTCGGCTGCTGTCGAGGCTGGGCGATCGGGCCGCCGGGGTGGGTGTGGCGGCCGTCAACGGACCGTCTTCTACGGTGATTTCGGGTCCGCCGGAGCAGGTGGCCGCCGTGGTGGCAGCGTGCCAGGAGAACGGCGATCGCGCCCGGCTGATCGACGTGGACTACGCCTCGCACGGCCCCCAGGTCGACGAGATCCGCGACGAGCTGATGCGCGTACTGGATGGCGTGACCCCGGTCGAGACAGCCGGTACAGGCGTCACGTTCTACTCCACGGTGACTGGCGGCCGGGTCGCCACCAGCGGTCTGGACACGCCGTACTGGGTCACGAATCTGCGGGAGCGGGTGCGGTTCGCGGAGGCGGTGGAGGCGCTGTTGGCCGATGGGCACCGGGTGTTCATCGAGGCCAGCACCCACCCCGTACTGGCGGTGGGCATGCAGGAGACCTTCGAGCGGGCGGGCGTGGACGCGGTGACCGTGCCGACGCTGCGCCGCGACCACGGTGGTCGGGCGCAGCTCGTACGGTCCCTCGCGCAGGCGTTCGTCGCGGGCGTCCCCGTGGACTGGACTGCCCTGTTCCCCGCCGAGCCGACGCCGCGCACGGTGGACCTGCCGACCTACGCGTTCCAGCGTCGGCGGTTCTGGGCGGCTGCCGCGAGCGGTCGGGTGGGCGATGTGGCCGCAGCGGGGTTGCAGCGGGTGGAGCACACCGTACTGCCTGCCGCGGTCGGGCTGCCCGATGGCGGGTTGCTGCTGACCGGCCGGGTCTCGGCGGGAAATGGTGGCTGGCAGGCCGAGCACACCGTCGCGGGTGCGGTGTTGATGCCCGGCGCGGCGCTGGTGGAGTGGGCGCTGCGGGCGGCCGATGAGGCCGGGTGCGGTGGAGTCGAGGAGCTGGCGCTTCAGGCGCCCTTGGCCCTGCCCGGGTCGGGAGCTTTGTGTGTACAGGTGGTGGTGGACGAGGCGGCGGAGGACGGAAGGCGCGACGTGCGGGTGTACTCCCGCCCCGACCGCGCCGCCGAGCCGGGAGGCGACCCGGGCTGGGTGTGCCACGCGGAAGGCGTGCTGAGCCCGCCGTCCCCGGGGGGCGCAGGGGAGGAGCTGGCCGGTGCATGGCCCCCGGCGCACGCGAAGCCGCTGGATGTAGCGGGGTTCTACGAGCGGGCCGCGGCGACGGGGTACGCCTACGGCCCGTCGTTCCAAGGACTTCGGGCAGCGTGGCGCGATGGCCAGGATCTGCTGGCCGAGGTGGCGCTGCCCGAGGCCGCCGGAGACCATGACGGCTTCGGTATCCACCCGGCGCTCCTTGACGCAGCCCTGCATCCCCTCCTGCTGGCCGACTCGGAGGAGGTCGAGCAGCTGTGGTTGCCGTTCGTCTGGAGTGGCGTATCGCTGCACGCTACGGACGCGACCACGGTCCGCGTACGGCTCACTCCCCGCCAGGAGGGCGGGGCGGGTGAGCGCGGGCTACGGCTGGTCGTGGCCGATGCCGGGGGCGCTCCCGTTCTCACGGTTGACTCCCTCATGATGCGCCCGGCCGACGCGGAGCAGCTCCGGTCCGCAGGCGGGCGCGATGCCGGTGGGCTGTTCACCCTCGACTGGACGTCCCTGCCTGCAGGGTCGGGCACGGCGGATGACGACAGCTGGGTGGTGTTGGGCCAGGATAATGGGGCCGATGGTGCGGTGTGCCATCCGGATCTGACGGCGTTGGCCGCCGCGATGGACGGCGGCGCGCCTGCTCCGGCGATGGCCTTGACGTATCTGCCTGCTGTCCGTGAGCCCGCTGATCTCATGACGGGTGCGCCCGATGGCCTGATCGCTGTCGAACACGCACTGCAACTGGTGCAGGGCTGGCTGGCCGAACCGCGGCTGACCGATGCCCGGTTGGTGGTGGTGACGCGGGGCGCGGTCGCGCATGCCGAGGAAGACGCCCCGGATCTGGCCGGTGCCGCCGTATGGGGCCTGCTGCGGAGTGCACAGGCAGAAAACCCGGACCGGTTCGTTCTCCTCGATATCGACGCGGGTACCCCCACTGAGGCGACCCATCGCAGTGTGGCCGACGCCGTGGCCCGTGCCGTACGGGCCGATGAGCCGCAGGTGGCCATGCGGGCCGGCCAGCTGCTGGTGCCCCGGCTGACCCCGGCCCGCGCAGGCCGTGACGAGTCCGCCACCGAGCATCCCGACGTGCCCGGAGCTCTCGACCCGGACGGGACGGTGCTGATCGTCGGCGGTACGGGCCTGCTGGGCGGCCTGGTCGCCGAACACCTCGTACGCACCTGGCAGGTCAAGCATCTGGTGCTGGCGAGCCGCCGGGGCCTCCAGGCTCCTGGCGCGCGAAAACTGACCGACCGGCTGAGCGACATGGGTGCTCAGGTACGGGTCGTCCCGGTGGACGTCACGGACGCGGGCGCGGTGGCCGGGCTGGTGGCCGGGATCGGACCGGCACACCCCCTGACCGGGGTCATCCATGCCGCAGGTGTGCTGGATGACGCGGTGATCACCTTGCTCACCCCGCGACAAGTGGCGCGGGTGTGGCAGGCGAAGGCCACCGTCGCGGCCCATCTGCATGCGGCGACGGCGAGTCTGCCGCTGGGCATGTTCGTGATGTTCTCCTCGGCCGCTGGAGTGGTGGGCAACGCGGGCCAGGCCGGGTACGCGGCGGCGAACGCCTACGTCGATGCGCTGGTCGCCCACCGCCGGGCCATCGGCCTTCCGGCGCTGTCGGTGTCCTGGGGGCTGTGGGAACAGACCAGCGCCATGACCGGACACATGGGTCAAAGGGATCTGACTCGGCTGCGCGGAATGAGGCCGTTGTCGTCCGAGCGCGGACTCGCCCTGCTGGATGCCGCGTGCCGACTCCCGCATCCGCTGGCGGTCGCGGTGGACCTTGATGTGGTGGGGGTGGCTGGGGGCGATGTGCCTGCGGTGTTGCGTGGGTTGGTGGTGGGCCGTGCTCGGCGTCGGACGGCGGTTGGTGGTGGGCGGGTTGGTGGGTTGGCTGGGCGGTTGGTGGGGCTGGATGGGGGTGCTCGGTTGGGTGTGGTGGTGGAGGTGGTGCGGGGTTGTGTGGCGGTGGTGTTGGGGTTCGGTTCGTCGGGTGAGGTGCGGTCGGGGGCGGCGTTCAAGGAGTTGGGTTTTGACTCGTTGACGGCGGTGGAGTTGCGTAATCGGTTGTCGGCGGTGACGGGGTTGAGGTTGCCCGCGACGATGGTGTTCGACTATCCGACACCCCACGCCCTGGCCACCTACCTGTGCACCCGGTTGGCGGGCGAGTCCGCGGTGACGCGTGGCCCGGCGATGACGGTGGCCGAATCCGGTGAGCCGATCGCGATCGTGGGTATGACCTGCCGGTTCCCCGGTGGCGCGACGTCTCCCGAGAAGCTGTGGGAGCTGGTCGCCTCGGGGAAGGACGTGATCGGGGAGTTCCCGACGGGCCGGGGCTGGGACCTGGACGGCCTCTTCCACCCGGACCCCGACCACCCCGGCACCAGCTACGCGAACGAGGGCGGTTTCCTCCACGATGCCGATGCGTTCGATGCGGGGTTCTTCGGTATCAATCCGCGTGAGGCGTTGGCGACGGATCCGCAGCAGCGTCTGTTGCTGGAGGCGGCGTGGGAGGTGGTGGAGCGGGCCGGTATCGACCCGATGTCGCTGAAGGGCAGTCCGACCGGTGTCTACGCCGGGGTGATGTACCACGACTACGCGGCCGGGTTGAGTAGCGGCGCCGATAGCAAGCTCGAAGGCTATGCGATGCTCGCGGGGTCGGGCAGCGTGGTCTCGGGCCGGGTGGCGTACACGCTCGGTCTTGAGGGGCCGGCGGTGACCGTGGATACGGCGTGCTCGTCGTCGTTGGTGGCGATGCATCTGGCCGCGCAGGCGTTGCGGCAGGGTGAGTGCACGCTTGCTCTCGCGGGTGGTGTGACGGTGATGGCCACGCCGGATGTGTTCACCGGTTTCTCGCGTCAGCGCGGTCTGGCCCCCGACGGCCGGTGCAAGCCCTTCGCCGCCGCCGCTGATGGTACGGGGTGGGGCGAGGGCGTCGGACTGCTGTTGCTGGAGCGACTGTCTGATGCGCGAAAGAACGGCCACCAGGTGCTGGCAGTCGTGCGCGGAAGCGCCGTCAACCAGGATGGTGCGTCGAATGGTCTGACGGCGCCGAATGGGCCGTCGCAGCAGCGGGTGATCCGGCAGGCGCTGGCCGGTGCGGGGCTGTCGGCGTCGGAGGTGGACGCGGTGGAGGCACACGGTACGGGGACGACGCTGGGTGATCCGATCGAGGCGCAGGCGCTGCTGGCGACGTACGGCCAGCAGCGGCCTGTCGATCAGCCGCTGCTGCTCGGCTCCATCAAGTCGAATATCGGGCATACGCAGGCGGCCGCGGGTGTGGCGGGTGTGATCAAGATGGTGCAGGCCATGCGGCATGGCGTACTGCCCGCCTCCTTGCACATCGACGAGCCGACGCCCCATGTCGACTGGGCCGGTGGCGCGGTGCGACTGCTGACGGAGCCCGTGGAGTGGCCGCGGAGCGAGCGTCCCCGCCGTGCCGGAGTGTCCTCCTTCGGTGCCTCCGGTACGAACGCTCACCTCATCCTGGAGCAGGCCCCGGACGCGCCCGAGCCAGAGCAGGTGCCCGAGCAGAGCGGCGTGGTGCCGTGGGTGTTGTCCGCGCGCAGCACGGATGCGCTGCGCGGGCAGGCCGCGGCACTGATGGCGCGTCTGGCCGAGGACCCTGGGTTGAGGCCGGTGGATGTGGGCTGGTCGCTGGTCAGGTCGCGGTCGGTGTTCGAGCATCGTGCGGTGGTGGTGGGCGAGGACCGCGCGGGGCTGGTGGCGGCGGTCGAGGCGCTGGTGGCAGGGGAGTCCCATCCGGGTGTGGTGCGCACGGACACTCCGGCACCGGCGAGCGATGCGGGCCCGGTGCTGGTGTTTCCGGGCCAGGGGACTCAGTGGGCCGGGATGGGAGCCGCACTGCTCGATGCGTCGCCGGTGTTCGCGGCTCGGGTGGCGGAGTGCGAGCAGGCACTGTCGCCGTACGTCGACTGGTCGCTCACCGACGTACTGCGCGGCGCCGAGGACGCGGGCGATCTGGGCCGGGTCGATGTGGTGCAACCGGTGTTGTGGGCGGTGATGGTGTCCTTGGCCGCGGTGTGGGCCGGGCACGGGGTAAAACCTGCCGCGGTCGTCGGTCACAGCCAGGGGGAGATCGCCGCAGCGGTCGTCGCCGGGGCGCTGTCGCTGGAGGACGGCGCGAAGGTCGTGGCCCTGCGCAGCCGGGCCCTGCGCCGGCTGGCCGGTGGCGGAGCGATGGCATCGTTGGGCGTGGGCCAGGAGCAGGCCGGACAGCTGCTGGCCCGGCTCGGAGACCAGGCGGCCGCGGTGGGTGTGGCAGCGGTCAACGGGCCCTCGTCAACGGTCATTTCAGGACCGCCACAGCAAGTGGCCGCCGCCGTGGCCGCATGCCAGGAGAACGGCGAGCGCGCACGGCTCATCGACGTGGACTACGCCTCGCACGGCCCCCAGATCGATGAGATCCGCGACGAGCTGTTCCGCGAATTGGACGGTATCCGCCCGACCGACACCTCCGGAACAGGCATCACGTTCTACTCCACGGTGACCGGCGGCCAGGCCGACACGGCACGGCTGGACACCGCCTACTGGGTGACGAATCTGCGGGAGCGCGTACGGTTCGCCGACGCGCTCGAGGCGGCGCTGGCCGACGGGCACCGGGCCTTCATCGAAACCAGCACCCACCCCGTGCTGACCATCGGCATGCAGGAGACCTTCGAGTGCACGGGTGTGCAGGCCGTCACGGTCCCCACACTGCGCCGCGCCCACGGAGACCGGACCCAGCTGCTGCGGTCCCTCGCCCAGGCGTTCATCGCCGGAGTCGACGTCGACTGGAGGACCCTGTACCCCACCTCGCCCCCGCCCCGGGTCGTGGAGCTGCCCACCTACGCCTTCCAGCGGGAGCGGTATTGGCTCGACGGCCACACCGGGCGCGGAGGCAACCCCGCCGAGCTAGGGCTGGTCTCCGCGCGGCATCCCGTGCTGGCCGCGGCCGTGGAGCTTGCCAATGGCAGTGGCCATGTGCTGACGGGCCGACTCTCGGCGCGCAGGCCTGCGTGGCTGGGTGACCACGTGGTGGCGGACGCGGTCCTGGTGCCGGGCGCCGCCCTGGCGGAGTGGGTTCTGCGGGCCGCCGACGAGGTCGGCGCCGGTGGCGTGGAGGAGCTGGCGCTCCAGGTCCCGCTGGTGTTGCCCCCGTCCGGCGGGGTGCGGCTTCAGGTGGTCGTCGGCGCGTCGGGGGATGACGGACGCCGCGACGTCCAGGTGTACTCGCGGCCCGACGGCGATGCCGATCCCGGCGGCGCGTACCCCGGCGCGGAGTGGATGTGCCACGCGGAGGGCGTACTGAGCGCGCCCGCCGATCGCGCCGACGCCGTGGCAGGACTGGGTGGCGCATGGCCCCCGGCGGGCGCGGAACCGCTCGAGACCGAGGGATTCTACGAACGTGTCGTGGCCGCCGGGTATGCGTACGGACCCGCCTTCCAGGGGCTGCGCGCGGTGTGGCAGGACGGCGCGGACGTCCTGGCCGAGGTGGTGCTGCCGGACGCCGCGGGTGAACACGGAGGCTTCGGCATCCACCCTGCGCTCCTCGACGCCGCCCTGCACCCGGCCCTGCTGATCGACCAGCTCACCACCGGCACGGACACCGAGACCGCCCCTGGCCAGGTGTGGTTGCCGTTCGCGTGGAACGGCGTGACGCTATGCGCGGCCGAGGCGACCACGGTCCGGGTCCGGCTGTCCCCCCACGAGCAGAGCGCGAACGGCGAGCGGGCGCTGCGCGTGACCGTGGCCGACGCGGTCGGCGCGCCGGTGCTCACAGTGGATTCGGTGGCGATGCGCCCGGCGAGTGCGGACCAGCTGCGGTCGGTGGACACCCGTCGTACGGACAGCCTGTTCACCCTCGACTGGACGTCCCTGCCCCTCGCCGTGGGCACGGGCACCGCGGAACCGGCGGACGACGACGGCCGCTGGGCCGTGCTGGGCACCGATGCCCCGAACCTTGCCCGCCCGGACATGAGCCACTTCCCGGACCTCACGGCACTGAGCGAGGCGCTCGATCGCGGGGAGCCGACCCCGCCGGTGGTCTTCGCCGACGTACCGCCCACGGACGTCGGCGACGCGATGGCGGCCGAGGGCCTGGCCATGACGGAGCGGACGCTGGCCATGCTTCAGGGCTGGCTGGCCCAACCGCGGCTGGCCGACGCCCAATTGGTGATCGTGACGCACGGCGCGGTCACCGCTGACGGCTCCGCCGAAGACGGCGTGCAGGTGGCTGCCGCAGCTGTGTGGGGCCTCGTACGCAGCGCCCAGTCGGAGAACCCCGGCCGGTTCCTCCTGCTCGACCTCGACGGCGAGACCAACGCCGACACCGTACGGACCGCCGTCACCCACGCCGTGGCGAGCGACGAACCACAGCTCGCCATCCGTGCGGGGCGGGTCCTGGTGCCCCGTCTCGTCCGGGCCGGTGCCGGTGGCGCGGGACTCGTGGGCCCGGTGGAGCAACCGGCCGCATGGCGGTTGGACACTGTCGGTACGCCCACCCTGGACAACGTGGTGCCGGTGCCCTGCCCGGAGGTACTGGAACCGCTGGGGACGGGCCAGGTGCGCATCGCCGTCCGCGCGGCCGGTATCAACTTCCGGGACGTCGTGGTGAGCCTGGGCATGGTCCCGGGGCAGACCGGGCTGGGCGGCGAAGGCGCCGGCGTGGTGGTGGACATCGGCCCCGGAGTCACCGAAGTCGCGGTGGGCGACCGCGTCATGGGCGTCTTCGACCAGTCCTTCGGCCCCCTGACGGTCACGGACGCACGGCTCGTGGCCCCCGTACCGGACGGGTGGAGCTTCCAGCAGGCCGCCGCCGTACCCGTGGTGTTCCTCACCGCCTGGTACGGGCTCACGGATCTCGCCGGACTCCGGTCGGGGGAGTCGGTGCTGATTCATGCCGCGACGGGTGGTGTGGGGATGGCGGCGGTGCAGATCGCCCGCCACTTGGGCGCGGAGATTTATGCCACGGCGAGCCCCGTCAAGCACGCGGTGCTGGAGGACATGGGTATCGACCGTGCTCACCGGGCTTCGTCTCGCGATCTGGACTTCGAGCACGTCGTGCGGGAGTCCAGTGGTGGCCGTGGTGTGGATGTGGCGCTGAACAGTCTGGCCGGTCCGTTCGTGGACGCTTCCCTGCGGTTGCTGGCTGGTGGTGGCCGGTTGCTGGAGATGGGGAAGACCGACGTTCGTGATCCGGAGCAGGTCGCGGCCGAGTATCCCGGGGTGCGGTACGAGGCGTATGACCTGATCACGGCTGCCGGGCCGGACCGTATCGGCCAAATGCTGGGCGAGCTGAGTGAGCTGTTCGTATCGGGTGCTCTGGTGCCGCCTCCGGTGCGGGTGTGGCCGTTGTGCCGGGCTCGGGAGGCGCTGCGGTATCTGAGCCAGGCCCGGCACACCGGCAAGCTGGTGCTCGACGTTCCGGCCCCGGTGGATCGCGAGGGCACGGTACTGATCACGGGTGGCACCGGAACCTTGGGCGGGTACGTGGCCGAACATCTGGTCCGTGCCTGGGGTGTCCGGCATCTGCTGCTGGTCAGCCGCAGTGGCCCCGACGCCCCCGGCGCCAAGGAACTAGCGGTCCGACTGGGCGAGTTGGGCGCCGAGGTACGGATCGCCGCAGCCGACGTCACCGATCCGACCGCCGTGGCCGATCTCGTCGCGGGCATCGACCCGGCACATCCGCTGACCGGCGTCATCCACGCCGCGGGCGTGCTGGACGACGCCGTCGTCACCTCGCAAACGCCGGAGCGGCTGGCGCGGGTGTGGGGAGCCAAGGCCACCGCCGCGGCCAACCTGCACACCGCCACCGCACACCTTCCGCTGGCCGTGTTCGTGATGTTCTCCTCGGCCGCCGGAGTCATGGGCAGCCCCGGGCAGGCCAACTACGCTGCGGCCAACGCCTTCTGCGACGCCCTCGCCGCCCACCGCCAGAACCTCGGCCTGCCCGGCGTATCGGTGGCGTGGGGACTGTGGGCCGAGGCCAGCGGGATGACCGGCCATCTGGCCGAGGCGGATGTGGCCCGGATGGCCCGGTCCGGAATCGCTGCGATGTCCAGTGACCAGGCGCTGCGCCTGCTGGACGCCGCCTGCTGGCACGGCGATGCTCGGCCGGCGGCCGTAAACCTCGACATCCGCGCCCTCTCCGCACAGCCTGCCGACGCCCTCCCGGCTCTGCTGCGCGCCCTCACCCAGGACGCCCGCGGGGCCACCGCGCGGCGAACCGCCGCCACCGGCGCACCCGCCGCGGGACTGGTCGGTCGGCTCACCGCGCTGACGCCGGACGAACAACACCGCGAACTGCTGCACCTGGTACGCACCCAGGCGGCCGCGGTGCTGGGGCACACCGATGCCGGGGCGGTGGACAGCGACACCCCGTTCAAGGATCTGGGGTTCGATTCGCTGACCGCCGTCGAGCTGCGCAATCGGCTCGCCGCGGCCACCGGGCTGCGCCTGCCCGCCACGTTCATCTTCCGCCATCCGACGTCCTCGGCCATCGCCACCGACCTCCGCGAACAGCTGTGCCCCCCGGCCGCGGACACTTTCCTCCCCGTCTTCGGCGAGCTGGAGAAGCTGGAAGGGGCGATGGCCCGGTTCGTCCCCGACGACCAGGCTCGCGGCAGGCTGGCGAAGCGCCTGGAGGCGCTGCTGTGGCGGCTCGGCGACGGCACCCCGGAGGCCGCCGTCGGCCAGACCGTGGACGACGAGGCCGTGGAAGCTGCGTCGGACGACGAGCTGTTCGCGTTCATCGACCGGGAACTGCCTTCTTGATCACACATAGCGTGAGTGAGGACTGATGTCGGGTACGGAAGAGAAGCTCCGCCACTACCTGAAGCGGGTCACGGTGGATCTGGGGCAGGCCCGTCAGCGGGTTCGGGACCTGGAGGAGCGTTGCCAGGAGCCGGTGGCCGTGGTGAGCATGGCGTGCCGTTACCCCGGCGGGGTGGGCTCGCCCGAGGAGTTATGGGAGCTGGTGTCCTCGGCCGGAGACGGGATCGAGGAGTTCCCCGCCGACCGCGGCTGGGACCTGGAGGGCCTGTACCACCCGGATCCCGACCACCCCGGTACCAGCTATGTCCGGCACGGTGGATTCCTGCACGAGGCCGACCGCTTCGACGCCGAGTTCTTCGGCATCAGCCCGCGCGAGGCGCTCGCGATGGATCCGCAGCAGCGGCTGCTGCTGGAGGTGTCCTGGGAACTGCTGGAACGAGCGGGCATCGACCCCGCCTCGCTGAAGGGCAGCCCGACAGGTGTGTACGCCGGGGTGTCCAGCCAGGACTATCTGACCCGGATGCCCAGGATCCCCGAGGGCTTCGAGGGGTACGCCACCACCGGCAGCCTCACCAGCGTGGTGTCCGGCCGGGTGGCGTACACCTTCGGGCTGCAGGGGCCCGCGGTGACGGTGGACACCGCGTGTTCGTCGTCCCTGGTGGCGATGCACCTGGCCTGTCAGGCGCTGCGCCAGGGCGAATGCGACCTGGCGCTCGCGGGCGGGGTCACCGCGCTCACGACCCCGACCGCGTTCGCCGAGTTCTCCCGGCAGCGCGGACTGGCTCCGGACGGGCGCTGCAAGTCCTTCGCCGCGGCCGCCGACGGCACCGGATTCTCCGAGGGCGTCGGGCTGGTACTGCTGGAGCGGCTGTCGGACGCACGCCGCCACGGCCACCGGGTGCTGGCGGTGATCCGTGGTTCGGCCGTCAACCAGGACGGCGCCAGCAACGGCCTGACCGCCCCCAACGACGTGGCGCAGGAGCGGGTGATCCGGCACGCGCTGGCCAACGCACGCCTCGCCCCCGACCAGGTGGACGCGGTGGAGGCGCACGGCACGGGGACCTCGCTCGGCGACCCGATCGAGGCGCATGCGCTGCTGGCCACGTACGGCCGCGACCGACCGGCCGACCGGCCCCTGTGGCTGGGCTCCCTCAAGTCGAACATCGGTCATGCCCAGGCCGCGGCGGGCGTGGCCGGTGTGATCAAGATGGTGATGGCCCTCCGGCAGGAGACGCTGCCGGTCACCCTGCACATCGACGAGCCGACGCCGCATGTGGACTGGGAGGGCGGCGGAGTACGGCTGCTCACCGAACCGGTGGCGTGGCCGAGGGGCGGGCGACCGCGCCGGGCGGGAGTGTCCTCCTTCGGCATCAGCGGCACCAACGCCCATCTGATCCTGGAGCAGGCGCCCGAGCCGCCCGAGCCTGCCGCAGAGGCTGTACCGGACGCGGACGCCGACGACCTCACCGCGTGGGTGCTCTCCGCCCGTAGCCAGCGAGCCCTGCGGGGACAGGCGGCGGCGCTGGCGGCACGGGTGGCGGAGGACCCGCGGCTGCCCGCGGCCGATGTGGGCTGGTCGCTCGCCACCACACGGTCGCTGTTCGACCACCGGGCCGTCGCCCTCGGCGAGGACCGGGACGCGCTGCTGGCGGCCGCCACGGCGCTCGCCGCCGGCGACGCGCACCCGGGCCTGGTCCACTCCGGTGCCGCCGCCGTGGCGGGTGAGCCGGGCCCGGTGCTGGTGTTCCCGGGCCAGGGTTCGCAGTGGCCGGGCATGGGGGCCGGGCTGCTCGACGCCTCGCCGGTGTTCGCCGCGCGCGTGGCGGAGTGCGAGCGGGCGCTGTCACCGTACGTCGACTGGTCGCTCACCGATGTCCTGCGCGACGCTCAGGGCGCTGCCGAGATGAGCCGGGTGGATGTGGTGCAGCCCGTGCTCTGGGCCGTGATGGTCTCCCTGGCGGCGGTGTGGGCCGGGCACGGGGTGACGCCCGCGGCGGTCGTGGGCCACAGTCAGGGCGAGATCGCGGCGGCCGTGGTGGCGGGGGCGCTGTCCTTGGAGGACGGTGCCAAGGTCGTGGCGCTGCGCAGCCGGGCGTTGCGCAGGCTGGCGGGCGGCGGGGCGATGGCGTCTCTCGGCCTGGGCCATGAGCAGGCGAGCAAGCTGCTGGCCGGGCTCGGCGACGGGGCCGCCGAGCTCGGGGTGGCGGCCGTCAACGGCCCTTCCTCCACCGTCATTTCGGGGCCTCCGGCACAGGTGGCCGACGCGGTGGTCGCCTGCCGGGAAACGGGCGGGCGAGCGCGCCTGATCGACGTGGACTACGCCTCCCACGGCCCGCAGGTCGACGACATCGCCGGTGAACTGACCGAGGTTCTGGCCGGAATCCGGCCGAGCGCGTCGAAAGTGGCGTTCTACTCCACCGTCACCGGCGGACGGCTCGACACCGTCACCCTGGACAGCGGTTACTGGGTGACGAATCTGCGGGAGCCCGTACGATTCGCCGACGCCATCGAGGGGCTGCTGGCCGATGGCCACCGGGCGTTCATCGAGACCAGCACCCACCCCGTGCTGACCATCGGCATGCAGGAGACGTTCGAGCACACGGGCGTCGAGGCCGTCACCGTGCCCACCCTGCGCCGCGACCACGGTGGCAGGGCCCAGCTGATCCAGTCCCTCGCCCAGGCGTTCACCGCCGGGGCCACGGTCGACTGGACGACCCTCCACCCGACCGGCCCGGCGGCCCCGCGCACCGTCGACCTGCCCACCTACGCCTTCCAGCGCGAGCGGTACTGGCTGCCCGACGCGGTGCCGACCCACGCGACGCCGAAGGCGGACGAGGACGAGGAGCGGTTCTGGGCCGCCGTCGACGGTGAGGACCTGCGGGCCGTCTCCGACACGCTGCGGCTCCCCGACGACCATGGCGCGAGGTCGGCATGGGGCACGGTGCTGCCGGTGCTCTCCGCGTGGCGGCGCGAGCGGCGTGAGCGGTCCGCCGTGGACTCCTGGCGCTATCGGATCCAGTGGCAGCCCCTCTCCGACCTCACCGACAACACTCCGGACGGCGCGCACACCTGGCTCGTCGTCCGCCCGGCCGACGGCGCGCACGGCTGGGTGGACGCCTGCGTCCAGGCGCTGAGCGTGGGCGGCGGACAGGTGGACGAGCTGACCGTAACCGAGGACACCGACCGGACACGGCTCACGAAGCTGCTGCACGACCGGTACGCCGATGCGGAGCCACCGACCGGTGTCCTGTCCCTCCTGGCACTCGACGCCTCCGCACACCCTGGGCCGCACGGCGCGGCCGCCACCGGTCTGACCGGCACGCTCACCCTGCTGCAGGCGCTGGTGGACGCGAACGTCACGGCGCCCCTGTGGTGCGTCACGCGAGGGGCGGTGTCCGTCGGAGACACCGACCCCGTGGCCGCTCCGGCACAGGCCCAGCTCTGGGGGCTCGGCCGGGTCGCCGCCCTCGAACACCCCGCACTGTGGGGCGGACTACTCGACCTTCCCGCGACCCCCGAAGCGCTGGACCCGGCCCGGCTGCGGGCACTGCTCACCGGGGCGTCCGGCGAGGACCAAGTCGCGCTACGACCCTCGGGCGCGTACGGGCGACGGCTGGCCCCCGCCCCCATCGGCGGCGGTTCGCCGCCACGGACCTGGACGCCGCGCGACGCCGTGCTCATCACCGGCGACACCACCGGCCCCGCGGCCCACATCGCCCGATGGGCTGCGGCCAATGGCGCGAAGCGCCTGATCCTGCTGGGCCATCAGGACGGAGAGGGGAGCGCCGCGCTGAAGGCCGAGCTGGACGGGCTCGGCGCCGAACTGACGGTCGCCGACCGCGCACCAGGCGACCGGGCGGGGGCCATCCGTACCATCGAACAGTTGGTTTCGGAGGGCGCCCGGATCGGGACGGTCGTGCACACCCCGACCTCCGGTGCGCTGGCACCGCTGACGGAGCTGACACCGGAGTGGCTGGCCGATGAGATCACCGCTCAACTCGCGTACGTACAAGAGGAGGTTGAGGCGGCCTGCGGTCTCGGCCCCGACGACACCGTGATCCACTGCTCCACCGTCGCGACGGCATGGGGCAGCAAGGACCACGGCTCGTACGCCGCCGCAACCGCCCACCTCGACGCGCTCGCGCAGCACCGGAGGGCCGAGGGCCGGGCCACCGTCTCGATCGCCTGGGGGCTGTGGGATCTGTCGGACGCCGCCGATACGCGGCACCCTTTGGCCCCGTACACCGAGCGTTCCCGGCGCCAGGGACTGTCGCCGCTGGATCCGCGGCGGGCGCTGAACGCCCTGCGGCACGTGCTCGACCACGACGATCCGCAGATGACGATCGCCGATGTCACCTGGGAACGCTTCGCGCCCCTGTTCACCCTCGCCCGGCCGAGCAGGCTGTTCGACACGGTGCCCGCCGCCCGCCAGGCCATCGAGGCCGCGCAGGAGCCCGCCGAGGGGGAGGCCGGCCAGGACGGCGCCGTGGCGCTGCGCGAGGAGCTGGCCGCGCTGGACGAGGACGAGCGGGCCGGGAGGCTGCTCGCCCTGGTACGCGGCCACGTGGCCGCCGTACTGCGCTACCCGGCGGCGGAGGCGGTCGACCCGGGGCGGCCGTTCAAGGAACTGGGCTTCGACTCGATCGCGGCGGTGGAGCTCAGGAACCGGCTGCGTGCCGCCACCGGGCTGAGCCTGCCGACGACGGTGGTCTTCGACTATCCGACACCGGAGACCCTGGCGGGCTCTCTGCTGGCTCAACTGGCCCCGGAAGAGCCCGCAAGCGCCCATCCGGGGCTCGGACACCTCGACGCGTTGGAGGCGGCGCTGGCCGGAATGGCGGCCGAAGACCCGCGGCGCGCCGGTCTGGTGAACCGGCTGCAGGGCCTCCTGTGGAAGTACACGGCCACCGCGGGCGAGGAAGGGGCACCGGCGGACGAGCAGGACCTGGCCGCCGCCACCGCCGACGAAGTGTTCGCCCTCATCGACCGCGAATGGGGAACCTGAGCGGCCGGGGCCCGACAGCCCTCGTCAAGGACCCCCGTACGGCTCGCCGTACGGGGGTGCTTCGCGAGGCCGGTGTCATCGGACGTCAGAGGGCCTGCCGGACGGTATGGGCCAGGCCGAGCAGGTCCTCCGCCACCCGCTGGGGATGCTGGGCGTGCAGATCGTGCTCCGAGTCCAGGTATTCGCGCATGGTCGCACCGCGCAGCGTGGCCGTGGTGGCCTCGATCCGGGACCGGATACGGTCGGCCCACTGCCGGTCCGCGCCCTTGGGGATGGCGGGCATCAGCAGGGTGGGCACCGAAATGGCCGGGTACCACGGGCTCGGTGGCTCGTCCCAGATGCTGCGCAGCATCGACGTGTGCTGTTCGAGGGTCATACGCCGGGACAGCGAACCGTCCGAGTTCTCCCGCATGGTGGCCACGGCCGCTTCGATCGCCGCCGGGGACCAGTCGGGGTGAATGTCCCGGAAGTAGTCACTCACGCTCTGCACGGTGGCGCCGTCCAGCGCGGGCGGGCGCAGCGCGCCGGCGAACGCCTCCCATGAAGGGAAGGCCTTGGCGGGTTCGAGCCAGCCGCCGTCGACCAGGGCCAGCCCCGCCACCAGCTCGGGATGCTCGGCGGTCAGCCGCACCGACACGTTGCCGCCGTAGGAGTGCCCGGCCAGTACGACCCCGGACAGCTCGAGGGCGGCGCAGGCCGCCACCAGGTCCGCGACGGCGGTCTGCGTGTCGTACCCCTTCTCCGGGGTGTCGGAATCGCCGTGGCCGCGCAGGTCGGCCGCGTACACCGGATGGCCCGCGGCGGCCAGATGATCGGCGACCTCGTCCCACATGCGGGCGTTCGAGGCCATGCCATGCACCAGGAGGAATGCGGGGGATGCGGTTCCAGGCCGGTGTCGGAAATGTAATTTCACATCGTCGGTTACGGGCACGGAAAGATCCATACAGAAATTCTAGCCGGATCACCATGGGTGATTCGAGATCCAGCGCCGGTCAACTGATAGCGCATTAGCGGCACTTAAGCGTGCAAGGGACCGGAAGACGCCGGGCGGGAGGGAATGGTCCCCCTCCCGCCCGGCGTCGGCGTATCGCGGCACGCTATGCCGTCGCGCCATCCCCGCTGTTGACCGCCGCGTACGCCTCGGCGAGATAGTGGCCGAGCCGGGCGGGGGTGGGATATTCGAGAATGGCGACCAGCGGAATTTCCACGTCGGTGAGCGTCATCAGCTTGCGGGTGAGTTCGAGCGCGGTCAGCGATGTGAGCCCGTTCTCGAGGAAATTGCTGTTGTCGTCGATCGGGGTGGGGGAGAGGATGTCGGCGAGTTGTGTCCGTACGGTCTCCCGCAGGATGTCCTCGCGCTCCTCCGCCGTGGCGATGGCCAGTGCCTGGTGCAGGGCCGCGCCGTCGAGCTGGGCCTCGCTCTGTTCCGTGTGCATATCGGATCCGTTCGGTTGGGGCTCGGAGGAATCGCCGGGGGCGCTGCCATTGACCGCCGTGAACGCGTTCATCGTTTCTCCCGCCTGGTGGGTGCTTCGTCGATGTCCGCGATGACCACGGACACCGTGTCCTCCACGACCGCCTGCCGCAGCAGGGCGGCCGCCGCTCGGGGGGACAGTGCGGACGTTCCCGTGCCCCAGCACACCGAGGTCGCCGGAACGCCCCGCGCCCGGCACTCCTGCGCGAGCGCGTGCAGATAGGCGTGGGCCGGAGCCTGGTTGCCCAGCCCCGGGCCGGGCAGCACACCCACGGCCGAGGAGCTGAGGACAAAGGCCGACAGGTCGCTCTTCAGACTCAGAGCGCACAGATTCCTGGCCGCCGCCACCGCTGTCGGCCACGTGCGCTCGATCCGCGCCGCGTCCAGCGGCCCGGTCTCATCGGGTGGCGGCACCGCGAGATGCAGCACCGCGGTCAGCGGCGCGTCGGCCGGAAGAGCGGCCATGGCGGTGGCGAGCGCGTCCGCATCGGCCGGGTCGACGGTGGCGACGGACACCTGTGCGCCCGAGGCGGACAGGTCGGCGAGCAGATCGTCGTCCGGGGCCGTGGTGTCGAGGAGGAGCAGACGGTCCGCGCCCGCTCCGGCCACCCAGCGGGCGGTGTGCGCGCCCAGGGCGCTAGCCGCCCCCGTGATCAGCACCGTGCCCTGCGCCGTCCAGCCTCGCGTCGCCGATCGGCCGTCGGTGGTGGCCCGCCCGGGCGCGTCACGCGCCAGACGTCGCGTGAAGCAGCAGTCGGCGCGCACGGCCACTTCGCCCTCGCCGTGGAGACCCGCCAGGACGCTCGCCAGTCGCCGTCCGGCCCGGGCGTCGAACCGGTCCGGCAGATCGACCAGGCCGCCCCAGCAGCGCGGACGTTCCACCGCGAGCGCGCGGCCCAGGCCCCAGAGCTGGGCCTGTTCCGGACGGCTCAGCGGATCCCCGCGACCGACGCTCACCGCGCCGCGCGTGGCCACCCACACCGGGGCCTCGATCCCGGCCCGCTCGACCGCCTCGACCAGCGAGATGGTCGGGGCGAGCGCTGGGCTTCGGCCGTCCTCGGCCGGGGGCCGCGTCTCCTCCAGGGCCGACAGCGAGAGCACACCTCCGACGAACCGCCCGGTGGCGGCGTCGGATATCCGCTCGGCGAGGGCACGGACCGACGGGCCGTCCGGCCCGAGTTCGACGATGTCGGCACCGTGCTCGCGCAGCGCGGCGACAACGGAGTCGACGGCCGGGCCGTCGGCCGACGCGACCAGCCAGGTGCCGGACAGCCGTGGTGCCACCACCTCGGTCATGGCTTGCCAGGCGATCCGGTGCCGCCACTGCCGCTGCCGCCGCCAGGTGGCCAGCGCGGGCAGGATCTCCCGTAGCAGGTCGTGCCGCTCCGCGGGCACATTCAGGGTCCGGGTGAGGGCCGCCATGTCCGCGTGCTCCACGGCGTCCCAGAACTCGGTGTCCACCCATGTCTCGGTCACCGGTGCGGGATCCGTGCGCGATGCGTTCTCCAGCCAGAACCGCTGCCGCTGGAAGGCATAGGTGGGCAACGGGACGGTACGTGGTGGTGTGGCGCCGACGAAGAGGGCGGCCCAGTCGACGGTGGCGCCCGTGGTGTGCAGCCGCGCCAGCGCGTACATCAGCTCGCGTACCTCCGATCGCTCGCCGTCGCCACCGAACGGCGACAGCACCAGTGGCGCCACCTCGTCCGGCAGACCACGCCCGGGCCCCAGCTCCCAGACCACATCGGCTTCGCCCGGGTTCGGAGCTTCGGGGCGCGGGCCGGCCGTGTCGCGGTCGCACCAGTAGCCGGGCGTGCTGATCCGCTCGTCGACGGGCAGACCGGTGAGGCTGTCGAGGACCGGGATCGCCGGGCGGCAGAGGGACACCGTGCCGATGGCCCGGGGGAGTTCGCTTGGACCGGCAGCGACTAGGCGGCAGGCGTCGGAGAGGCCGAAGACACCGGCGACATGCGCGGCGGCGATCGCACCGACGGAGTCACCCGTCACCGCATCGGGCCGTACCCCGGCGGCGTCCAGCAGCCGGACCAGCGCGATGTGCAGCGCGAACAGCCCGGCTTCCGAGCCCGGCGGCGGACGTTCCCCCGCCCTCCCCAGCAGTGCGCACACCTCGTCGAAGGCGGCGGCGAACACCGGGAAATGGTCGTACAGTTCGCGGCCCGCCCCCGTACACCGTCCGCCTCCGCCGTCGAACAGGAACTCCGTCCGGCTCGCCGTGGCAGTCGTCCCGCCGGTACCGACCACACCCGGCCCGACCACGGCCGGATGCGGCTCACCCACGGCCAGCGCCTCCAGCCCCGCCCGTAGCTCGTCGTGCCCCTCGCCGACCACCACGGCCCGGTGGTCGAACACCGAACGCGTCGTGGCCAGCGACCACCCCACATCGCGCGCTGACACGCCCGCATCCCGGGCGGTATGGGCGGCCAGAGCCCGTGCCTGGCCACGTAACGCCGCCGCACCACGCGCGGACAGCACCCAGGGCACCACTCCGCCGGGCGGAACATCACCGGCATCGAAATCAGAACAGGGGGGCGCCTGCTCCAGGATCAGATGGGCGTTGGTGCCGCTCGCGCTGAAGGAGGACACCCCGGCGCGCCGCGGGCCCTCGTCGCGTACCGGCCACGCCGTCCGCTCGGTCAGCAGCCGCACCGCGCCCCTGCGCCAGTCGGCCAGCCGGGTGGGCCGGTCGATGTGGAGGGAGCGCGGCAGCACCCCGTGCCGCATGGCCATCACCATCTTGATGACACCGGCCAGCCCGGCGGCGGCCTGGGTGTGCCCGATGTTCGACTTCACCGACCCCAGCAGCAGGGGCCGGCCGTCCGGCCGCTCCTGACCGTAGGTGGCCAGCAGCGCCTGCACCTCGATGGAATCGCCGAACGCGGTACCGGTGCCATGCGCCTCCACCGCGTCCACCTCGGCCGCCGACAGCCCGGCGTTCGCCAGCGCGTCCCGGATCAGTTCCTGCTGGGCCGGGCCGTTCGGCGCGGCCATGCCCGTACTGGCGCCGTCCTGGTTGATCGCCGAACCGCGGAGCACCGCGAGCACCTGGTGGCCGTGGCGCCGCGCGTCGGACAGCCGCTCCAGCAGCACCAGACCGGCGCCCTCCCCGTACACCATGCCGTCGGCCGCGTCCGCGAAGGACTTGCACCGCGCGTCGGGGGCGAGTTGCTGCTGGCCGGAGGCCGCCTGGAACACGCTCGGGGTGTACATGAGCGCGGCTCCGCCGGCCAGCGCCAGGGCACATTCCCCCTGACGCAGGGACCGCGCGGCCAGATGCATCGCCACCAGTGACGACGAACACGCCGTGTCCAGGGTGACGGCCGCGCCCCGCAACCCCAGGGTGAACGCGATCCGGCCCGATGCGACGCTTCCGGCGCTGCCGTTCCCCACGTGCCCCAGCAGATCGTCCGGGATCTCGCTCAGCCGTGCGGCGTAGTCGTGGTACATCACGCCCGTGTACACGGCGGTGGAGCTGCCGCGCAGCGTCAGCGGATCGATGCCCGCGCTCTCCGCGGCCTCCCAGGCCAGCTCCAGCAGCATCCGCTGCTGCGGTTCGATGGCCGCGGCCTCACGGGGGCCGATGCCGAAGAACTCCGCGTCGAACGCGCCCGCGTCATAGATGAATCCGCCCGCGCGCACGTACGAGCTGCCATGGTGGCCCGGATCTGAGTCGTGGAGCCGCTCCAGATCCCAACCGCGGTCGGTGGGAAGGCCGGAGACGGCGTCCCGTTCACCGGCCACCAGATCCCACAGCTGCTCCGGTGTGCTCACCCCGCCGGGGAAGCGGCAGGCCATGCCGACGATCGCGATCGGCTCCTCCCGTTCCGACTCGCGTTCCGACTCCCGCTCCGATCGCAGATCCCGCAGCTGCCGCCGGGCCTCGTGCAGCTCGGCCGTGGTCCACTTGAGGTAGTCGACGAGCTTTTCCTCGTTCGTCATGACGGTCGCCCGGCCACCGTGCTGCGCGGATTCAGATCCACCAGGGCGAGTTCTTCGGGGCGCAGCGGCGGCGCGGTGAGTTCCGGCAGCGGCCGGTCCTGCTGCATCAGCGACAGGAAGCGACTGGTCGCCAGCTCGGACTGCGGGGCGGCCAGGCTGATCACATCGGTCACCACGTCACACACCGCGGAGGCACGAATCGCCCGGTCGGAGATGAGGTCGGAGAAGCGCTGCCGCGCCACCGCCCCGCCGGTCAGCCGGGGATCCGTCACATTGGTACGGCAGTTGACGTATTCGACGTCCTTGGACGCGGCCATGATCCACGGGTCGTCCACCACGGCGCTGACGGCCTGCTGCACCCGCCGGGTCCGCGCCGGGTCGTATCCGGACCGTTGCAGCTCCGCGTCGAGCGCGGCGGCACCGCGTGCGGCGGCGCTCATCCCATGGCCGTAGATCGGGTTGAACGCGGCCAGCGCGTCCCCGAGGACGAGCAGCCCTTCCGGCCAGGTGTCCAGCCGTTCCGGATACAGCCGACGGTTGGCGCCGACTCGGGAGACCGCCACCGACGTCAGCGGTTCGGCCAGGGTGATGAGGTCGGCGACGAGCGGATGGCGCAGGGTCCGGGCGTACGGCAGGAAGTCGTCGTCGTGCGTGGGCAGCCCGGCGCCACGGGTGCAGGACAGCGTCACCATCCAGGTGCCGTCCTCCTGCGGGTAGACCACGCCGAAGCGGCCGGGCTCACGCACCCGGTGGTCGGCGGCCACGTTGACGGCGGGGAATCCGGTGGTGGCCCCCGGCGGCGCCCGGAACACCCGGGTGGCGTACGCGATGCCGGCGTCGACGATGTCCTCCTCGACCGGGGGCAGTTCCAGCGCCGACAGCCAGTGCCGCAGCCGGGATCCACGCCCCGAGGCGTCGACCACCAGGTCCGCTTCCAGGGTTTCCAGGGCCCCGGTGTCCATGTCCCGCACCTGCGCCCCGGCGACCCGTTTGCCGTCTCCGGCCAGGTCGAGGATCTCGGCGCGTGACCGTACGGAGATCCGCCCGGCCGCAAGGATCTGGTCGCGGACGATCCAGTCCAGGAACGGCCGGGTGCACATGATGGCGTACTGCCGCGGCGGAAAGCGGTGCTGCCAGCCGTGCGAGGTCAGCGTCACCAGGTCCTCGTGAAATCCGACCCGGCGGGCGCCCGCGCCCAGCAGCCGGTCGATCGTGCCCGGCAGCAGCGCGTCGACGATGCGGGCGCCACTCGACCACAGCACATGGACGTGGCGCGCCTGGGGCGAACCCTTGCGGTGACGGGGCCCGTCCGGCAGCACATCGCGCTCCACGACGGTGACGCTCTCCAGATGGCGGGCGAGCACATGCGCGGCCAACATCCCCGCCCAGCCGCCGCCCAGGACAATTCCGCGCTTCGGTTCGGTCATGGTTCTGCTTTCGTCCCTTCACCACTTACATCGGACTGGGGCTGCCCTTGGCCTGGACCATCCGAGCGAGGTTCTGGGTGACGGCCATGAAGTGCGCGACGCCGGTGAGTTCGGGGCCATCACCCACTTTGGTGTCCGTGATGCCCCAGAACGCCTGGGCGTGATGGACCAGACCGTCATCACCGAGCTCAATGACACCGATGATGTTGAAGGTCAGTTTCGTCGGCGCGTAGACCGTGACCGTGGTCGGCACCGCCGCCCGCCGGCCGTCCATCGAAGTGACCGGGCGGCCCGGCGTCTCGTGCACCTGGCATTCGATGGACCACGCGATGTGCTCGCGGAGCGCCTCCTTACCGATCAGCGGCGGCGCGCCGACCGGGTCCTCGAAGACGATGTCGTCCGAGAACAGTGCGAGCACGTCGTCCACATCACCGGCGTTCATGCGCCGCGCATACTCCACGGCCATCTTCTTGAGGGTCGCCTCATCGGCCATGAACGCCTCCTGTGCGATTCCGCGGCCGCGGATCGTCAGATCGCGGGGTGCCGCTCCGGGATGCCGGTGCCGGTGCCGGTGCCGGTGCCGATGCCGATGTCGTGTCGATGTCGGACCTCCCCCAGAACTTCCGCAGCTCCTGAATGAGGCCACCGGTCCCCGCGCGCACCATCAGCACGTAGTCCCAGGTGATGCGGGCCTCCTCGGGAGTGTCGGGCGCCGTCAGCCAGCCGTGGTCGGCGAATCCTGGCCCCTTCGGGAGGTAGCCCATGGTGGCGGTGACGGGCACCAGCGCATGCACACCGTCCTGCCCTGCCACCGGCTCACCGGGAACCTCGGCGATACCAGCCGCGGCCAGCTCCTCGAAGTGCGCCCGCAGTGCGTCGCGCCCGCTCCGCGCGCCCGAGCCGACCGGATCCTCGAAGGTGACCTCGTCCGCGTACAGCTCCAGCAGCCCGTCCACGTCCGCGGCGTTCAGCCGACGGCTGTGCTCGAGGATGAGCCTCTTCCGGCTTCGTTCGTCAATCAACGTGTGCTCCCATGTGCTCTCCGTCGCTGTCTCCACGGCCAAGGTCCTGGTCGATGAACTGGAAGATCTCGTCGGCGCTGGCGTCCTGGATGCGGCCGCTCACCGGGCCGCCCTCCGCCGGGCCGCCGTGCAGGGCGTCCAGCTTCGACAGCGTGCTCCGCAGGCGCTTGCGCAGCGCGTCCCACGCCGCCTCGTCCCGGGCGGCGGTGAGCAGCGTGCCCTCCATCCGCTCCAGCTCGCCCAGCACCGGGGTGAGCGGATCCACGTCCCCCGGCGCCAGCTCGGTGTGCAGATGCGCGGCGAGGGCGGCCGGGTTGGGCTGGTCGAAGATGAGCGTGGTGGCCAGCCGCAGCCCGGTGACGGCGGTCAGCCGGTTCCGCAGCTCGATCGCGGTCAGCGAGTCGAAGCCCAGGTCCAGGAAGCCGCGCTCGGCCGGAATCCGGCCGGGATCGGAGTGGCCCAGCGCGGCCGCCGCGTGCGTGAGCACCAGATGGAGCAGCACCCGGTGCTGCTCGTCCCGGGGAAGCGCGGCAAGGTGGCCGGACCAGTCGGTGTGCGCCCGGCCGGTGGCGGCGGTGCGCCGCGCCGGACCGCCACCGGTGAGCGCCCGCAGCGGGGCGGGCAGGGTGAGTGCGGGCTGCCCGGCCAGCGCTCGTACGTCCAGGTCGATGGCGACGAGATGCGGCGCGCCGTGCCGGACGGCGGCGTCCAGCAGCCCCAGCGCCCGTTCACCGGACATCGCCCCGATGCCGGAGCGGGCCATCCGGGCCCGGTCCGCCTCGCCCAGGTGTCCGGTCATGCCACTGGCGTCGGCCCACAGGCCCCAGGCCACCGACACCCCCGGCAGGCCGACGGCGCGACGGTGGGCGGCCAGGGCATCGCAGAACGCGTTCGACGCGGCGTAGTTGGACTGCCCCGACGAACCCAGAGTGGCCGCCGTCGAGGAGAACATCACGAACAGGGCCAGCGGCAGATCCGCCGTCGCCGTGTGCAGATGCGCCGCGGCCGTCGCCTTCGGATCCCACACCCGGGCCAGCCGCTCCGGAGTCTGGGAGGTGAGCACGGCGTCGTCCAGCACACCGGCGGCGTGGACGACACCGGTCAGCGGGTGCGCCGGGTCGACCCCGGCGACCAGACCCGCCACCTCCGCCCGATCGGTGACATCGACAGCGCGGATTCGTACGTGGGCACCCAACTCACCCAGTCGACCGGCCAGTTCGCCGGCGCCAGGGGCCTGCGGGCCGCTTCGGCCGACGAGCAGCAGATGCTTGACACCCCAGGTGCGCACCAGGTGTTCGGCGACCAGACCGCCCAGCGTCCCCGTCCCGCCGGTGATCAGCACGGTGCCGTCCGGATCGAGTACCCCACCGGCGCCCGGTGCTCCCTCGGCGTCAGCGGGAAGCGCGGCACTGGCACCGGCACTGGCACCGGCACTGGCACTGGCACCGGCGCGCCCCAGCCGGGGCACCAGGACACGTCCCGTACGCACCGCAACCTGCGGCTCATGCAGCTCCACCGCACGGACGACCGCCCCTGCGGCGGCGCCGCGTTCGGCGCCCGGATCGAGGTCGAGCAGAACGAACCGTTCGGGATTCTCCGACTGGGCGCTACGGATCAGCCCCCACGCCCCCGCCCCGACCGGATCCACCGCCACGTCCTCACCGGAAGCCACCGCGCCGCGCGTGACCACCACCAGCCGGGCATCGGCCAGCGCCGCCCGCCCCAGCCACCCCCGCACCAGTCCCAGCAACCCGTCCACCGCCCGCAGACCGTCCCGGGCGTCGGCCACGTCCCCGGATGCGTGGCAGGCCGTCAGGACTACCGACGGAGCGGGCACACCGGCGTCGATGTCCGCGATCAGCGCATCCAGGTCCGGATAGCGTGCAACGTCCTGGTCCGTGCCGTCCTTCTCAGCGCCCTGTGCCACCGAGACCGCCAGGCCCAGCGGATCCTCGCCCAGCACCACCCAGTCGCCGTCACCCACCACCGACCGCGCGGACGGCGCCGTGGCGGGCACCGGAAGCGGAGTCCAGCCCAGCGTGAACAGCCCGTCCACCCCGCACCCCGCCGCGGCCCCCCGCAACCCCTCGGTACCCGCCGGGCGCGTGACCAGCGAGTCCACCGTCAGAACCGGCGCACCCACCGGATCGGCCACCGTCATCCGCAGCGCCTGCCGCTCCTCGTCGCGGGACAGCCGGACTCGCACGCTGGTCGCCTCGGACGCCCACAGGGACACACCGTTCCACGCGAACGGCAGCCGTACGCGGTCGTCGTGCTCCTGCCCCTCCGGCCGGTCCATGAGCAGCGACGGATGCAGCGCCGCGTCCAGCAGCGCCGGGTGGATCGCGAAGCCACTCCGGTCACCGGCGGCATCGGGCAGGACCACCTCGGCCAGGATGTCCGCGCCGTGCCGCCAGGCGGCGGTCAGGCCCTGGAACGCCGGTCCGTACCCGTAACCGGCCGCCCGCACCTGTTCGTAGAACCCGTCGATGTCCAGCGGCTCCGCGCCCACCGGAGGCCATACGCCACCCAGCCCCTCCGCCTGCCCGGGGGCGTCGGCGGGCGGGGCCAGCACACCCGTCGCGTGACACACCCACTCCGCGGGGCCCCGTGTGTCATCCGGGCACGTGTACACGGCCACGTCCCGCCGCCCGTCCTCCGCCACGGCGCCCGCCACCACCTGCACCCGCAAACCCCCGGACGCGGGCAGCACCAGTGGCCGCTGCAGCGCCAGTTCCTCCACGCCGCCACAGCCCACCTCATCGGCCGCCCGCAGTGCCCACTCCACCAGCACCGCTCCCGGCGCCAGCACCGCCCCCGCCACCACATGCTCAGCGAGCCACGGATGGGTCCGCGGTGACACACGGCCGGTCAGCAGACGCGTGGTCCCCTCGGCCAGCTCCACCGCCGCGCCCAGCAGCGGATGGCCCGCGGACACCAGCCCGAGACTGGCCGGATCGCCACCGGGCCCGGACGCTCCGTCGAGCCAGTAGCGTGCGCGCTGGAAGGCGTACGTCGGCAGGTCGACCACGCGGGGGGCCGGGTCGGTCGGGAAGCAGCGGGACCAGTCCACCTCGACGCCTGCCGCGAAGGCCTGGGCCACCGACCGCGCCAGCTGCGCCCTCCCGCCGTGGTCGCGGCGCAGCGTGGGCACCGTGATGGCCCCGACGCCCGCTTCCTCGAAGGTTTCCTGCAGGCCGACGGTGAGTACGGGGTGGGTGCTGGCCTCGATGAACACGCGGTGGCCGTCGTCCAGCAGGGCCCGTACGGCATCGGCGAACCGCACGCGCTCGCGCAGGTTCGTCACCCAGTAGCCGGAGTCCAGACCGCTGGTGTCGATCCGGCCGCCGGTGACGGTGGAGTAGAACGCCGCTTCCGCCTGGGCCGGTTCGATACCGGCCAGGAGATCGGTGAGTTGGTCGGTGATTTCGTCGATCTGGGGGCCGTGTGAGGCGTAGTCGACGTCGATGAGGCGTGCTCGGCTACCGGCTTCTTGGCATGCTGTCACCGTGTGGGCGATGTGGTCGGGTGGGCCGGATACGACGACGGATCCGGGTCCGTTGACGGCGGCCACGCCGACGCCCTCGGCCGGCCGACCCAGGCCGGTCAGGAATTCCTCGGCGTGGTTCTGGCTCATCGCGAGGGAGGCCATGGCTCCGCCGCCTGCGAGTTTGCGTAGGGCCTGGCTGCGGAGGGCTACGATCCTGGCGCCTTCGTCCAGCGACAGGGCACCGGCCACTACGGCTGCGGCGATTTCTCCTTGGCTGTGGCCGATGACGGCTGCCGGGGTGACGCCGTAGTCGTCCCATACGGCGGCCAGCGAGACCATGACGGCCCACAACACAGGCTGTACGACGTCGACGCGGCCGAGGTCGGCGGCGCCAGGGTTGCCGCGTAGAACGTCGGTGAGGGACCAGTCCACGTGCGGGGTCAGGGCCTGTGCGCATTCGGCGACGCGGGCGGCGAACACGGGGGAGTCGTCCAGCAGTGCGGCGCCCATACCGGCCCACTGCGAGCCCTGCCCCGGAAACACCAGCACCGGACCTGTGCCGCCCATAGCCACCGCGCTGCCGAGCTCGACCACCCCGGGGTGGGTATCACCGGTGGCCAGCGCCGTCAGCCCCGCCATCAGTTCGTCGCGTTCCTCGCCCAGGACCACCGCGCGGTGGTCGAACACCGACCGGGTGCGGATCAGCGACCATCCCACCTCGGCGGGCGTTACGTCCGTGTCGGCGGCCACCCGTTCGGCCAGCGCCCGCGCCTGACCCCGTAACGCCTGAGCGCTCCGCGCCGACACCACCCACGGCACGACGCCGACGTCATCGGTGCCCGGTCGCGCGACGGCCCGTCCCGCCTCCTCCGGCGCCTCTTCCAGGATCAGATGGGCGTTGGTGCCGCTGATCCCGAAGGAGGACACGCCCGCGCGGCGTGGACGGTCGTCCGCCGCCCAGGGGACCTGTTCGGTCAGCAGCCGTACCTCACCGGCGGTCCAGTCCACATGCGGGGTCGGCTCGTCGATGTGCAGCGAGGCGGGCAGCAGCTCGTGCCGCATCGCCATCACCATCTTGATGACACTGGCCACCCCGGCCGCGGCCTGGGTGTGCCCAAGGTTGGACTTGACCGAGCCGAGCCACAACGGCCGACCGTCCGGCCGGTCCTGTCCGTACGTGGCCAGCAGCGCCTGCGCCTCGATCGGGTCGCCGAGCGTCGTACCGGTCCCATGCGCCTCCACCGCGTCCACCTCGCGGGGCGACAGCCGGGCGTTGCCGAGCGCCTGCCGGATGACCCGCTGCTGGGAGGGCCCGTTCGGCGCGGTCAGCCCATTGCTCGCCCCGTCCTGGTTGACCGCCGAACCACGGATCACCGCCAGCACCCGGTGGCCGTTGCGCCGCGCGTCCGACAGGCGCTCCAGCAGCACCAAACCGACACCCTCCGAGAAGCCGGTGCCGTCCGCGGCCGCCGCGAACGCCTTGCACCGCCCATCCGGCGACAGCGCGCGCTGACGGGAGAACTCGGTGAAGCCGCCCGGCGTCGCCATCACCGTCACCCCGCCGGCCAGGGCCAGGGTGCATTCGCCCTGCCGCAGCGCCTGAGCCGCCATATGCGTCGCCACCAGCGACGACGAACACGCGGTGTCCACCGTCACCGCCGGGCCCTCCAGACCGAAGGAGTACGACACCCGCCCCGACACCACACTGCCGAGGTTTCCGGTGGCGACATAGCCCGCCGCGTCACCGGTCGTCTGCCCGATGAGCGAGAGATAGTGGTACGAGTCCACCCCCGCGAACACCCCGGTGTCGCTCCCGCTCAGCGCGTCGCGGTCGAGACCGGCGCGCTCGAACGCCTCCCACGCCGTCTCCAGCAGCAGCCGCTGTTGCGGGTCCATCGCCGCGGCCTCGCGCGGACTGATCCCGAAGAAGTCGGCGTCGAAGTCGGCCACATCGCGGAGGAAGCCGCCCTCGCGGGCGCTGCTCGTCCCGGCACGCTCGGGATCGGGGTCGTAGAGGCCGTCCAGATCCCAGCCGCGGTCCTCGGGAAAGGACGAGATGACGTCCGCCCCCTCGCTCACCACCCGCCACAGGTCCTCCGGAGAGGCCACGTCACCGGGGAAGTGGCAGGCCATCCCGATGATGGCGATGGGCTCCCGGGCCCGCTCATCGACCTCGCGCAACTGCCGTTTGGCCAGGCGCAGATCGGCCGTCGCCCGCTTCAGATAGCTGCGGAGCTTCTCGTCGTCCGTCATATCACATCAACCCGATCGTCACGGCCGTCTGGATTCATCGGAGGGCGGGGAAGGTCAGCGGAGACTGTCGTCGAAGGGGGCGTTCAGCTCGCCGTCGAGCACCTGGAACAGCTCCTCGTCGGTGGCCGATTCCAGATCGTCCCCGGGCGCATCCGCGGCCTCCCCGGTGCCCTCGTCCACCCTGCGCAGCAACTCCCGCAGCCGCCCCGCGATCCGCGTCCGCTGCTCCCGGTCGTCGGCCACCGCGCCCAGGGCCGCGCCGATGGCGTCCAGATCGGCGAGGATGGAGCCGGACCGGGCCGCCCCGGCCGGGGCCAGCAGCTCGTCCAGGAGCCGGACGACCGCGGTGGGTGTGGGGTGGTCGAAGACCAAAGTGGCGGGCAGCCGCAGCCCGGTGGCGGCGCTCAGCCGGTTCCGCAGCTCGACGGCGGTCAGGGAGTCGAAGCCGAGTTCCCGGAAGTTCTGCGCGGGGTGGATGGAGTCCGCCGCGTCATGTCCCAGCACGGTCGCGGTATGGCCGCGTACCAGTTTGAGGAGCGCCTGCTGCCGGTCCTCCTCGGGGAGCGCCGCGAGCGACCGCGCCGGATCCGTGGCGGACACCCCGTCGGCACCGGCGGCTTTGGCGGCCGCCTGGGGCGCGCCGCCGCGCACGAGGGTGCGGAAGAGGGCCGGTGGTTCGGCGTCCCGGGCCTGACGGCGCAGGGTGGCCAGGTCCAGGCGGATGGGTGCCAGCATGGGCAGACCACTGGTGAGGGCGATGTCGAGCAGGGCGAGTCCCTGCTCGGTCTCCAGCCCCAGGATGCCCGCCCGCGCCAGTCGGGCCCGGTCGGCGTCGGTCATGTCCCCGGTCATCCCGGTCGCCTGCTCCCAGTAGCCCCAGCCCAGGGAGATCGCGGGCAGCCCCTGGGCGTGGCGGTGCTGGGCCAGGGCGTCCAGGAAGGCGTTGGCGGCCGCGTAGTTGCCCTGGCCCGCGGCGCCGAGCAGCCCCGCGGCGGCGGAGAACAGCACGAACGCTGAAAGCCCCAGGTCCCGGGTCAGCGCATGCAGATTCCAGGCCGCGTCCGCCTTCGCCCGCAGGACGTCGTCGACCTGGGCGGGCGTCAGCGCCTCAACCGTGGCATCGCGCAGCAACCCGGCGGCATGGACCACCGCGGTGAGCCGATGGCGCTCGGGAAGGGACTCCAGCAGCTTGGCGAGGGCCGCTCGGTCCGCGGCGTCACACCTGGCGACGGTGACGTGCGCGCCTTGTTCGCTCAGCTCCGCCGCCAGCTCGGCGGCGCCCGGCGCGTCCAGCCCCCGGCGGCTGACCAGCAGCAGCCTCCGTACGCCATGGCGGGCCACCAGATGGCGGGCGGTGGCGGCGCCCAGGGTGCCGGTGCCACCAGTGATCAGGACGGTGCCCTCCGGATCGAAGGCCTGGGGAATCGCCAAGACGATCTTGCCGATGTGGCGTGCCTGGCTGAAGTGGCGGAACGCCTCGAGAGCCCGGCGGATGTCCCACACCGTGGTGGGCAGCGGCCGCAGCGTTCCGTCCTCGAACAGCACCGACAGCTCCGCCAGCATCTGCTGGATACGGTCCGGACCGGCACCGCTGACGAGGTCGAACCCACGGTAGACCACCCCGGTGTGCTCGGCGCCGACCCGGGCGGGGTCACGGATGTCCGTCCTGCCCATGTCGATGAACCGACCACCGGGTGCCAGCAGCCGCAGCGACGCGTCCACGAAGTCACCCGCCAGCGAATTGAGCACCACATCGACGGACCCGGCGGCCTCACGGACACGATCCTCGAAGTCCAGCGCGCGGGAGGAGGCGATGTGGCGGTCGTCGAAGCCACGGGCCCGCAGCGCATGCCACTTGCCGGGGCTCGCCGTGGCGTAGACCTCGGCCCCCCAGTGCCGGGCCAGCTGCACGGCCGCCAGACCGACTCCACCCGTGGCCGCGTGCAGCAGCAGCTTCTCTCCGGAGCGCAGCCCCGCGAGATCGGCCAGCCCGTAGTACGCGGTGAGAAAGGCCGACGGGATGGTCGCTGCCTGCGCGTACGACCAGCCGTCCGGCATCCGCGTGATGAGCCGACTGTCGGTGACGACCAGCGGCCCGGTGCCGTTGAACAGGCCCATCACCCGGTCACCCACGGCGAACCGTCCGGTGCCCGGGCCCACTTCGACCACCACGCCCGCGCCGTCGCCACCGAGCGGCCGCGGGTCCTCCACCATGCCCAGCGCCACGACGACGTCATGGAAGTTCACCCCGCCCGCGTGCAGCGCCACCCGCACCTCGCCGGGGCCCAGCGGGCGCGTGTTGTCGGGGCAGTCGACGAGGGCGAGATGATCCAGGCTGCCGTGTCCGGTGAGCCCCAGCCGCCACACCGCCGGGCCATCGGGCGGGGTGAGCCGCCTGGCCGCGTCGTCATGGGCGAGCCGGGCCACATACGCCTCGTCGGCCCGCAGCGCGATCTGCGGCTCGCCCGACGCGACCGCTCCGGCCACCGCCCGCGGCGAAGGGTCTGGCTCATCCAAATCGAGCAGCAGCAGACGGCCGGGATTCTCCGACTGCGCGCTGCGGACCAGACCCCAGGCGGCGGAAGCGGGCAGGTCATGGATGTCGTGATGGCCGTGGGTGGCGACCGCGCGCCGGGTGACGACGGCCAGCCGGGAGCCGGTGAACTCGGGAGCGGCGAGGAAGTCCTGCAGCAGGGCGAGCACTTCGGTGCCGATGCGATGTGTGTGCTCGACCGGGTCGGCGCCCGGGGGAGTGGTGACGGTGGCGAACACGACGTCGGGCGCCGGTGCGCCATCCGCCGTGGCCGCCCGGACGGCGCCGAGTCCGGGATGACGAACGGCGTCGGGCAGGGCGACGGCCGGCGTTTCCGCGCCGGACTCGAGGACGGCCGTACGGAGCGCCGGGCCACCCTCGGGATCCCCCTCGGGCAGGGGCATCGGCACCCAGCTGAGCTGGAAGAGCGCGTTGCGGCCGACGGAACGGCCCCGGCTCAGCCGTCCGTCCTCCGGTACGGGCCGCAGAATCAGATCGTCCACGGTCACGACCGGTGTGCCGACCGGATCGCAGACCAGCAACGTGAGCCGGTCCGGCGCGGTGGGGGTGATGCGCACCCGCAGGGCGTCGGCGCCGGTGGCGCACAGCCGCAGACCGCTCCAGGCGAAGGGCAGGAGAACCCGCTGCGCCTCCTCGGAATCGGGGGCGACGTTCAGGGCGCGGGCGTGCAGGGCGGCGTCGAGCAGGGCCGGGTGGACGCCGTAGCCGCCGGCGGAGGCGCGTTCGCCCTCGGGCAGCGCCACCTCGGCGTACAGGTGGTCGTCCAACCGCCATGCGGCGGTGAGCCCCTGGAAGGACGGGCCGTAGGCATAACCGTGGTCGGCGAGCCGGTCGTAGAAGTCCTGCACGGGCAGCGGGGTGGCTCCCGGCGGCGGCCACACACCGTCTAGCGCTAGCGGGGCGGTGGCGGGCGAGGGGGCGAGCCCACCGGTGGCGTGCCGCGTCCACGCCGCGTCACCGCTCTCGGCGGCGGGACGGGAATGGATGGTGACGGAGCGCTCACCGTCGTGGCCGGGGGCACCGACGACGACCTGGACATCAACCGCCTCGCCGTCCGGTACGACCAGGGGCGCGGCCAACGTCAGCTCGGACACCTGGTCACAGCCGGTCCGGGCGGCGGCATGCAGGGCGAGTTCGGCGAAGGCGGTCCCGGGCAGCAGCACGGTGTCCAGCACCCGGTGGTCGTTCAGCCAGGGGTGGGTCTGCGGCGACAGCCGCCCGGTCAGCAGGTGGGTGCCGCCCTCGGCCACTTCCACGGCGGCACCGAGCAGCGGATGCCCGGCGGACACCAGACCCAGCTCCGCCGGATCGCCACTGGGCCCGCCCCGGCGGTCGAGCCAGTAGCGTGCGCGCTGGAAGGCGTACGTCGGCAGGTCGATCACGTGGGGGCCCGGGTCGGTCGGGAAGCAGCGGGACCAGTCCACCTCGACGCCTGCCGCGAAGGCCTGGGCCACCGATCGCGCCAGCTGCGCCCTCCCGCCGTGGTCGCGGCGCAGCGTGGGCACCGTGATGGCCCCGACGCCCGCTTCCTCGAAGGTTTCCTGCAGGCCGACGGTGAGTACGGGGTGGGTGCTGGCCTCGATGAACACGCGGTGGCCGTCGTCCAGCAGGGCCCGTACGGCATCGGCGAACCGCACGCGCTCGCGCAGGTTCGTCACCCAGTAGCCGGAGTCCAGACCGCTGGTGTCGATCCGGCCGCCGGTGACGGTGGAGTAGAACGCCGCTTCCGCCTGGGCCGGTTCGATACCGGCCAGGAGATCGGTGAGTTGGTCGGTGATTTCGTCGATCTGGGGGCCGTGTGAGGCGTAGTCGACGTCGATGAGGCGTGCTCGGCTACCGGCTTCTTGGCATGCTGTCACCGTGTGGGCGATGTGGTCGGGTGGGCCGGATACGACGACGGATCCGGGTCCGTTGACGGCGGCCACGCCGACGCCCTCGGCCGGCCGACCCAGGCCGGTCAGGAATTCCTCGGCGTGGTTCTGGCTCATCGCGAGGGAGGCCATGGCTCCGCCGCCTGCGAGTTTGCGTAGGGCCTGGCTGCGGAGGGCTACGATCCTGGCGCCTTCGTCCAGCGACAGGGCACCGGCCACTACGGCTGCGGCGATTTCTCCTTGGCTGTGGCCGATGACGGCTGCCGGGGTGACGCCGTAGTCGTCCCATACGGCGGCCAGCGAGACCATGACGGCCCACAACACAGGCTGTACGACGTCGACGCGGCCGAGGTCGGCGGCGCCAGGGTTGCCGCGTAGAACGTCGGTGAGGGACCAGTCCACGTGCGGGGTCAGGGCCTGTGCGCATTCGGCGACGCGGGCGGCGAACACGGGGGAGTCGTCCAGCAGTGCGGCGCCCATACCGGCCCACTGCGAGCCCTGCCCCGGAAACACCAGCACCGGACCCATCCCTGAGTCGGCCGTGGCCATCGCACCGGCCGGTTCCACCACGGCCGGGTGTGACTCGCCGGCGGCCAGCGCTGCGAGCCCCGCCATCAGTTCGTCGCGTTCCTCGCCCAGGACCACCGCGCGGTGGTCGAACACCGACCGCGTGCGGATCAGCGACCATCCCACCTCGGCGGGCGTTACGTCCGTGTCGGCGGTCACCCGTTCGGCCAGCGCCCGCGCCTGACCCCGTAACGCCTGAGCGCTCCGCGCCGACACCACCCAGGGCACCACACCGATGCCGCCCGGGTCCGGTTGTGCCGCGGTGTGTTCCATCTCCTCGGGGGCTTGCTCCAGGATCAGATGGGCGTTCGTGCCCGAGATCCCGAAGGCGGACACCCCGGCCCTGCGAGGTCGTTCTCCCCGAGGCCACCGGACCGGCTCCGTCAGCAGCCGTACGCCCCCCGAGGTCCAGTCCGCGTGGGGGGTCGGTTCGTCGATATGCAGGGAGGCGGGCAGCAGCTCGTGCCGCATCGCCATCACCATCTTGATGACACTGGCCGCACCCGCGGCGGCCTGGGTGTGGCCCAGGTTCGACTTGACGGAGCCCAGCCACAACGGCCGGTCCTCCGCCCTTCCCTGTCCGTACGTGGCCAGCAGCGCCTGCGCCTCGATCGGGTCGCCGAGCGTCGTACCGGTGCCATGACCCTCCACCGCGTCCACCTCGGCGGTGGACAGGTGGGCGTTGGCGAGCGCCTGCCTGATGACCCGCTGCTGGGAGGGTCCGTTCGGCGCGGTCAGCCCGTTGCTCGCCCCGTCCTGGTTGACCGCCGAACCACGGATCACCGCCAGCACCCGGTGGTTACGGCGCCGCGCCTCACTCAGGCGCTCCAGTACGACGAGCCCGGCGCCTTCGCCCCAGCCGGTACCGTCGGCCGCGGCCGCGAAGGGCTTGCACCGGCCGTCGGGGGCCATACCGCGCTGCCGGGAGAACTCGATGAACGCCCCGGGAGTGGCCATCACCGCCACGCCACCGGCCAGCGCCAGGTCGCATTCGCCGTGGCGCAGCGCCTGACAGGCCAGATGGATGGCCACCAGCGACGACGAGCACGCCGTGTCCACCGTGACCGCGGGCCCTTCCAGACCCAGTGAGTACGCCACCCGGCCCGACACCACGCTGCCGAGGTTTCCGGCCCCGACGTAGCCCTCCACCTCGCTGGTGATGTTCCCGATGACCGACAGATAGTCGTGGGAACCGATCCCGGCGAACACACCGGTGTTGCTGCCGTTCAAGGTGTCGCGACGGAACCCCGCCCGCTCGAACGCCTCCCACGCCGTTTCGAGGAGCAACCGCTGCTGGGGGTCCATGGCCAGCGCCTCACGCGGGCTGATGTCGAAGAAAGCGGCGTCGAATTCGGTCGCGTCGTAACAGAATCCGCCCTGGTCCACATAGGACGTGCCGTACTGCTCGGGATCCGGATCGAAGAGTTCGCCGAGCGCCCAGCCCCGGTCCGTCGGAAAGGCGGAGATGGCGTCATCACCCCGCGCCACCAGCTGCCAAAGATCCTCGGGTGATCGCACCCCGCCCGGATAGCGGCACGCCATTCCCACGATCGCGACCGGCTCCGGCTCGGCGGAATCGATCTCGCGCAGACGCTGGCGGGTCTGGCGCAATTCGGCCGTGACCCACTTGAGGTGATCGAGAAGCTTCTCTTCGTTGGACATCTGACGCAAGCTCCTTGGCGCGGCGCGGAGGGTGGAGGTCTTCGGGCTCACGACTTTCCGAACTCATCGGAGATGAGATCGAAAATGTCTTCCGCCGTTGCTGTCTCAAGCTCGCCATGAGCCGTGGAACGGTCCGTTTCATGTTCCGTACCGCTCCACTTGGCCAGCAGCAGCCGCAGTCGGCCGGTGATCCGGCGACGCGCCGCCTCGTCCACCGCGGACGGCTCCGACACCGAATCCCACGTGTCGAGGTCCGACAGCAGCCGCCCTTCGGAGGCCACCTCCGCGTCGACGAGGTGCTCGCGGAGGAATTCCGCGAGCTGGTTGGGCGTGGGGTGATCGAAGATGAGAGTGGGTGGCAGATCGATACCGGTGATGGCGGTGAGCCGGTTTCCGAATTCGACGGCGGTGAGGGAGTCGAACCCCAGCTCCTGAAATGGCTGGGCGGGGGGAATGGCGTCCGTGCTGGGATGGCCGAGGATGGCGGCCGCGTGCGTCCGCAGGTGGTGGAGGAGGAGCTGATGCTGCTGGGCGGGCGTGCTGTCGGCCAGTTGGTGCTGGAGCGAGCTGACAGCCGACGTCGAATCCGGGGCGTCGGCGTCGGGCGCCGGGGCGGGCATGAGGCGGGTGAGGAGGGGGCTCGGCCGTTGCGCCGTAAAACTGGTCGGGAACTTCTGCCAGTCGATGTCCGCGACGGTGACGGTGATGTCGTCGTGGTCGAGGGCGTGCTGAAGCGAGGCGACGGCGAGATCCGGGGCGAGTGGAGTCATCCCGCGCCGGTTGTAGTAGTCGACGACGGTCATGTCGGCGGCCATGCCCGCTTCGCTCCAGGGCGCCCAGGCGATGCTGGTGGCGGGGAGTCCTTGGGCGCGGCGGTGTTCGGCGAGGGCGTCGAGGTAGGTGTTGGCGGCGGCGTAGGCGGCCTGACGGCTGCCGCCCCAGCAGGCCGCGCCGGAGGAGAAGAGGACGAACGCGCTGAGGTCGTGGCCCTTGGTCAGCTCATGGAGATGAGCGGCGGCGAGCGCCTTGGGCTGAAGGACCTCGTTGATGTGCGGGAGATCGATCCCCGAGAGTGCCGTGTTCTCCGAGATACCGGCGGCGTGGATGACGGTGGTGAGGGGGTGCTCGGTGGCGACGGCGTCGATGAGGTACTGGAGGGCGGTGCGGTCGGAGACATCGCAGGCGGTGATGGTGACGGTGGTGCCGAGGTCGGTCAGTTCCTGAGTCAGCTCGTCGGCCCCAGGCGCGTCCGGGCCGGTGCGGCTGGTGAGGTGGAGGTGTGGTGCGCCGTTGCGGGCGAGCCAGCGTGCGATGTGGGCGCCGAGCCCGCCGGTGCCGCCGGTGATCAGCGTGGTGCCGGTCGGCTGCCAGGGCACCGCCAGGGCGTCGGTGGCGGGCGCATGCTCGAGACGGCGCCCGAGGACGGCGGCCGAACGGATCGCCACCTGGTCCTCGGGCTGCCCGGGGACGAACAGCCCCGCGATGCGGCCGGGAGTGCGGGCGTCGATCGTGTCGGGAAGATCGATCAAACCACCCCAGAGCTGGGGGTATTCCAGCGCGGCGACCCGGCCGAATCCCCAGATCTGTGCCTGGAGCGGATGAGGGAGCACATCAGTGGAGGTGGCCGCCACGGCGCCCTGGGTGAGGCACCACAGGGCCGTGGGCCACCCGAGTTCGTCGAGGGCCTGGACGAGGGCCGTGGCGGCGGCCAGCCCGGTGGGAACGGCCGGATGATCCGGGTGGTGGCCCTCATCGAGGGCGAGAAGGCTCAGCACACCGGCGGGTGCGGTATGTACGCCGACGAGACCGGCGAGCTGCTGGGCAAGGGCCTCGCGATGGGCGCCGGCGGTGTCGATGGTGAGCGTCTCCCGCCCAGCACCGTGGGCATCGAGCGCTTGGGCGGCGGCTTGGACGACCGGATGCCCGGCCAGGCCGGATGGCACGAGCAGCAGCCAAGTCCCGGTCAGGGCAGGAGTCGCCACCGCGTCGGGCAGTGGCTCCCAGGCGACCCGGTAGCGCCACGAGTCGATGGTGGCGTGCTCCCGGTGCCGTCGCCGCCAGGCCGAGAGGAGGGGGAGGGCAGGCAGGAGCGCGTCGATGCCGGGGCTGTTCTTCTCCAGCTGGAGCGTGCTGGAAAGGGCGTCCACATCCTGCGCCTCGATAGCGCCCCAGAGCTGTACCTCGGCCGGGTCGTGATGCTCGCCGCGGCCGTTGGGACGGGTGGGTGGGGCGAGCCAGAAGCGCTCGTGCTGGAAGGCGTAGGTGGGTAGTTCGATGGTGCGGGGGGCTGGGCTGGCGGGGTACCAGGGTGTCCAGTCGATGTCGGCCCCAGTGGTGTGGAGTCGTGCGAGGGCGCTGGCGAAGGCTTGGGTTTCGGGTTGTTTGTGGGTGAGGGTGGCGGTGAGGTGGGGTGTGGGGTGGTTGTGGTGGTGGAGGGTGTGTTGGGTGGCGGTGGTGAGGGTGGGGTCGGGGCCGAGTTCGAGGTAGGTGTGGGTGTGGGGTGCGGTGTGGGTGATGGCGGGGTGGAAGTGGACGGGTTGGCGGATGTGCTGGGCCCAGTAGTCGGGTGTGGTGATGTGGTCGTTGGCGGGTTGTCCGGTGAGGTTGCTGATGAGGGGGATGGTGGGTGAGTGGTAGGTGAGGTGGCTGATGGCCTGGGTGAAGGGTTCGAGGATGGGGTCCATCAGCGGTGAGTGGAAGGCGTGGCTGACGGAGAGCATCCGCGTCTTGCGGCCGCGTTCGGCCCAGGTGGCGCTGATCTGTTGGACGAGCGCGGTGGGGCCTGAGATGACGGTGTTGGTGGGGGTGTTGAGCGCGGCGATGCTGACTTGGCCATTGCTCGCCGCGAGGTCGTGGTGGAGTTCGTCGGGGGTGGCGGCGATGGTGGCCATGGTGCCGCCGGTGGGGAGTTGGCCCATGAGCGTGGCGCGAGCGGCCACGAGCCGGCAGGCATCGGGGAGGTCGAAGACGCCGGCGATGTGGGCGGCGGCGATTTCGCCGATGGAGTGGCCGATGACGGCATCCGGATAGACGCTCATGGAGGCTAGGAGCCGGGCCAGGGCGATGTGGAGTGCGAAGAGCCCGGCTTGGGCGTAGGTGGTGTGGTCCAGCAGCTGTGCCTGTTCGGGGTCCTGGCTGAAGACGACCTGGCGTAGCGGCTGCTCCAGGTGGGGATCCAGGAGCGTGCAGACCTCGTCGAAGGCTTCGGCGAAGACGGGGAATCGGTCATACAGCGCCGCGCCCATGCCGGGACGCTGGCTGCCCTGACCGCTGAACAAGAACACCGTTTGACCCGAAGCACTCGCCGGCCCTCCGGGATGTACGACGGCTGGGTGCGCCGCACCGGTCGCCAGGGCCTGCAAGCCCGCCGTCAGCTCTTCGTGGCTTTCGCCCACGATGACGGCTCGGTGGTCGAAGAGTGAGCGGGTCTTCAGCAGTGACCAGCCCACCTCCACCGGCGATACGTCGTCCGCAGCGCAGACGTGCTCGGCCAGAGCCGCCGCCTGCCCGCGAAGCGCCTCTGCGCTGTGCGCGGACACCAGCCACGGCACGGCACCTCCGGCGGTGGGAACCGGCGCTACCGTATGGGGGGCTTGCTCCAGGATCAGGTGCGCGTTCGTACCCGAGATGCCGAACGACGACACGCCCGCCCGGCGTGGCTGTTCTCCCTCCGGCCACGGGACCGGCTCGGTGAGCAGCCGTACGTCACCCTCGGACCAGTTCACGTTGGGCGTTGGCTCGTCGATGTGCAGTGAGGCGGGCAGGAGCCCGTGCCGCATCGCCATCACCATCTTGATCACACCGGCCACGCCCGCGGCAGCCTGGGTGTGGCCGATGTTGGACTTGATGGAGCCGAGCCACAGGGGCCGATCGTCCGACCGCTCCTGTCCGTACGTGGCCAGCAATGCCTGGGCCTCGATCGGGTCGCCGAGGGTGGTCCCGGTGCCGTGCGCCTCGACCGCGTCCACCTCGGAGGGGGCCAGACGGGCGTTGGCGAGCGCCT
Organism: Streptomyces sp. NPDC007983; assembly: GCF_042958345.1. NCBI lineage: Bacteria > Bacillati > Actinomycetota > Actinomycetes > Kitasatosporales > Streptomycetaceae > Streptomyces > Streptomyces sp. NPDC007983. Next base: position 31,449 of record NZ_JBIBJI010000011.1, on the reverse strand, counting down.
GCCGGATCACCCGCTGCTGGGAGGGCCCGTTCGGCGCCGTCAGACCGTTGCTCGTGCCGTCCTGATTGACCGCCGAGCCCCGTACGAGCGCCAGTACGCGGTGGCCGTTGCGCCGGGCGTCCGACAGCCGCTCCAAGAGGACGAGGCCAACGCCCTCGCCCCACACCATGCCGTCGGCGGCCGCGGCGAACGGCTTGCACCGGGCATCGGGCGCCAGGCCGCGCTGGCGGGAGAACTCGATGAACGCGCCCGGGGTGGCCATCACCGTCACCCCACCCGCCAGGGCGAGGGTGCATTCGCCCTGCCGTAGCGCCTGAGCCGCCAGATGCATGGCTACGAGCGACGACGAACAGGCCGTGTCGACCGTGACCGCGGGCCCTTCCAAGCCGAACGAATACGCCACCCGGCCTGACACGACGCTGCCGATGTTTCCCGTGGCGACGTAGCCCTCGACATCGCTTGCCGTATCGCCGGTGAGCGACAGATAGTCCTGAGAGGTGACTCCGGCGAAGACGCCGGTGTCGCTGCCGCTGAGTGCGTCGCGGTCGAGTCCCGCGTTTTCGAAGGTCTCCCATGCGGTTTCGAGGAGCAGTCGCTGCTGGGGGTCCATGGCGAGCGCTTCGCGTGGGCTGATGCCGAAGAACGCCGCGTCGAACGCGGGTGCGTCGTGAAGAAAGCCGCCCTCGCGGACGTAACTCGTACCCGTGTGGTCAGGGTCGGGGTGGAAGAGCGTGTTCAGTTCCCAGTGCCGGTCGGTGGGCATTTCGGTGATGGCGTCGTGACGTGCGACGACCAGCTCCCACAGATCCTTCGGGTTGCGTGCTCCACCGGGATAGCGACAGGCCATTCCGACGATCGCGATGGGTTCGTCGAGGGCGGCCGCGGTGGGAGCGTGGGCGGCGACCGCCGTCTGCTGCCCGGCGATATCGGCACAGAGATGGGTCGCCAGGGTGTGCGGTGTGGGGTGGTCGAAGATGAGGGAGGGCGGAAGGTCGATGCCGGTGAGGGCGGCGAGCTGGTTACGGAGTTCGACGGCGGTGAGGGAGTCGAACCCCAGCTCCTGGAACGGCTGGGTGGGTGGAATGGCATCGGGTCCGGCGTGGCCCAGGATCGCGGCCGCCAGGGACTGGATGTGGTGCAGGAGAAGCTGACGCTGCTGGTCGGGGGCGCTCGTATCGAGCTGCTGGCGCAGCGGTGTGACAGCGGACGGGGCACGGCGATGGTCCGCAGGGTGTACGGCGGGCTCGATCAGGTCGGAGAGCAGCGGACTGGGCCGTTGCGCCGTGAAAGTGGCGGGGAACTTCTCCCAGTCGATGTCCGCGATGGTGACGGTGGTGTCGCGGTGGTTCAGCGCGTGGTGGAGCGCCGCGACCGCGAGATCGGGGCTGAGCGGAGCCAGTCCGCGCCGGCCGTAGAAGGAGAGCGCCGTTTCGTCGGCGGCCATGCCCGCGTCGCTCCAGGGTCCCCAGGCGATGCTGGTGGCGGGGAGTCCTTGGGCGCGGCGGTGTTCGGCGAGGGCGTCGAGGTAGGTGTTGGCGGCGGCGTAGGCGGCCTGCCGGCTGCCGCCCCAGGAGGCCGCGCCGGAGGAGAAGAGGACGAACGCGCTGAGGTCGAGTCCCCTCGTGAGCTCATGCAGATGCTCGGCGGCCAGGGCCTTGGGCTCCAGCACATGCTGGAGGCGTTCCGGCTGGAGATCGGCGATCAGCTCGGTGTCGGAGGCACCGGCGGCGTGGATGACGGCGGTGAGGGGGTGTTCGGCGGGAATGGCTTCGATGAGGTGGTGCAATGCGTCCCGGTTCGAGACGTCGCACGCGGTGATGGTGACCGAGGCGCCCAGGGACTTGAGTTCTTCGCTGAGCTGGTCGGCCCCGGGCGCGTCGGGGCCGGTGCGGCTGGTGAGGTGGAGGTGTGGTGCGCCGTTGCGGGCGAGCCAGCGTGCGATGTGGGCGCCGAGCCCGCCGGTGCCGCCGGTGATCAGCGTCGTCCCGGTCGGCTGCCACGGAACACGGTTCGCGGACGGCAGAGGAGCGCGACTGAGGCGGCGGGCATACGTGCCGGTGGTGCGGATCGCGGCCTGGTCCTCGGGCTGCCCGGGTGCGAGCAGCGCAGCGAGACGGTTGGAGGTGTGGTGATCGATGACGGTCGGGAGATCGATCAGGCCGCCCCAGCGGCGGGCGTGTTCCAGCGCGGCCGCACGGCCTAACCCCCAGGTCTGCGCCTGGCGCGGGCTGGGGAGCGGATCGGCGGGATGGATGGCGACGGCACCCTGGGTGAGACACCACAGGGGCGCGGCGACCTCGGCGTCACCGAGCGCCCGGACGAGGGCGATGGTGGCGACGAGCCCGGAGGGAACCGCGGTGTAGGCGGGATGCGGATCCTGGGCGAGCGCGAGCAGGCTCACGACCCCTGACGGCTCGCTGCCGGCGGTGAGCCGGGTGAGTTCTTCCACCAGACTATCGCGATGGGCCTGATGGGGGTCGAGCGTGTGGGCGAGGGGAGTGGCGCCGTGCGTGGTGAGGGCCTGTACGACGGTCGCCACGGCCGGGTGGTCGGTGTGGTCGGACGGGATGAGCAACAGCCAGGTGCCGGCGGGCGCGGTGGACGTGGCGGGCGCGGAAAGTTGCTTCCAGGTGGTTCGGTACCGCCAGGAGTCGATGACCGCCTGCTCGCGATGCTGACGCCGCCAGGCGGACAGAGTCGGCAGCACGGCGCCCAACATGGGTTGCTGATCGGCGGGGGAGTCGAGGGTCGCGGCGAGAGATTCCAGGTCCTCACGCTCCACGGCTTCCCAGAACGCCCGGTCCGCTTGCGCGTTCTCGGTGACATCCGTGGCCGTCTTGGCGGAGGCCAGCCAGAAGCGCTCGCGTTGGAAGGCGTAGGTGGGTAGTTCGATGGTGCGTGGGGTCGGGACGGCTGGGAACCAGGGTGTCCAGTCGATGTCGGCCCCAGTGGTGTGGAGTCGTGCGAGGGCGTTGGTGAATGCCTGGACTTCGGGTTGTTTGCGGGTGAGGGTGGCGGTGAGGAGTGGGGTTGGGTGGTTGTGGTGGTGGAGGGTGTGTTGGGTGGCGGTGGTGAGGGTGGGGTCGGGGCCGAGTTCGAGGTAGGTGTGGGTGTGGGGTGCGGTGTGGGTGATGGCGGGGTGGAAGTGGACGGGGTGACGGATGTGCTGGGCCCAGTAGTCGGGTGTGGCGATGTCCTCTTCGGCGGGTTGTCCGGTGAGGTTGCTGATGAGGGGGATGGTGGGTGGGTGGTAGGTGAGGTGGCTGATGGCTTGGGTGAAGGGTTTGAGGATGGGGTCCATCAGGGGTGAGTGGAAGGCGTGGCTGACGTGCAGCATGCGGGTTTTGCGGCCGCGTTCGGCCCAGGTGGCGCTGATCTGTTGGACGAGTGGGGTGGGGCCTGAGATGACGGTGTTGGTGGGGGTGTTGAGGGCGGCGATGGTGACTTGGCCGTCGCTCGCCGCGAGGTCGTGGTGGAGTTCGTCGGGGGTGGCGGCGATGGTGGCCATGGTGCCGCCGGTGGGGAGTTGGCCCATGAGGGTGGCGCGAGCGGCCACGAGTCGGCAGGCATCGGGAAGGTCGAAGACCCCTGCGATGTGGGCGGCGGCGATTTCGCCGATGGAGTGGCCGATGACGGTGTCCGGATAGACGCTCATGGAGGCTAGGAGCCGGGCCAGGGCGATGTGGATGGCGAAGAGTCCGGCTTGGGCGTAGGTGGTGTGGTCCAGCAGTTCTGTCTGTTCGGGGGCCTGGCTGAAGACGACTTGGCGTAGCGGCTGCTCCAGGTGGGGATCCAGGAGCGTGCAGACCTCGTCGAAGGCTTCGGCGAAGACCGGGAATCGGTCATACAGCGCCGCGCCCATGCCGGGACGCTGGCTGCCCTGACCGCTGAACAAGAACACCGTCTGACCTGACGCGGTCGGGGTGTCCTCGGAGCGCATCACCCCGGCGTGCGGTGCACCGGTCGCCAGGGCCTGCAAGCCCGCCGCCAGCTCTTCGTGGTTTTCGCCGACGATGACGGCTCGGTGGTCGAAGAGCGAGCGGGTCTTGAGCAGTGACCAGCTCACCTCGACCGGCGATACGTCGTCGTGCGCCGTCACCCGGTCGAGCAGGGCCGCCGCCTGGCCGCGCAGCGCCTCCGTACTTCTCGCCGACACCACCCACGGCACGACCCCGCCGGCCTCCGCGCCCTGTGGTGTGGCCCGCGACGCGTCCGGGGCCTGCTCCACGATCACGTGAGCGTTGGTGCCGCTGATGCCGAAGGAGGACACACCCGCGCGGCGTGGCCGTTCGGCCTGCGGCCATGGGACGGGCTCCGTCAGCAGCCGTACGTCACCAGCTGTCCAGTCCACGTTCGGACTCGGCTCGTCGATGTGCAGCGAGGCGGGCAGCAGCTCGTGCCGCATCGCCATCACCATCTTGATCACACCGGCCACACCGGCAGCGGCTTGAGTGTGGCCGATGTTGGACTTGATGGAGCCGAGCCACAGTGGCTGCCCGTCCGGCCGGTCCTGTCCGTACGTGGCCAACAGTGCCTGGGCCTCGATCGGGTCGCCGAGCGTGGTTCCGGTGCCATGCCCCTCCACCACGTCCACCTCGGCGGGCGAAAGACGGGCGTTGGCGAGCGCCTGGCCGATGACTCGCTGCTGAGAGGGTCCGTTCGGTGCCGTCAGACCGTTGCTCGTGCCGTCCTGGTTGACCGCTGAGCCTCGTACGACCGCCAGTACGCGGTGGCCGTTGCGCCGGGCGTCCGACAGCCGTTCCAGCAGCAGAAGACCGGCTCCTTCACCCCAGCCCGTGCCGTCGGCCGCAGAGGCGAAGGGCTTGCAGCGCCCGTCGGCCGCCAGTCCGCGCTGGCGGGAGAACTCGATGAAGGTGGTCGGGGTGGCCATCACGGTGACCCCTCCCGCCAGGGCGAGGGTGCATTCGCCCTGCCGTAGCGCCTGAGTCGCCAGATGCATCGCGACCAGCGACGACGAGCACGCCGTGTCCACCGTCACCGCCGGTCCCTCCAGACCGAAGGTGTACGCCACCCGCCCGGACATCACGCTCGGGGTGCCGCCCGCGAGGAGATAGCCCTCGACCTCCTGGGCCGACGAACTTCCGACCGCGCCATAGCCCTGGTAGGTGCCCCCCGCGAAGACGCCGGTGTTGCTGCCGCTGAGCGTGTCACGGTCGAGTCCGGCGCTTTCGAACGTCTCCCATGCGGTTTCGAGGAGAAGCCGCTGCTGGGGGTCCATGGCGAGCGCTTCACGCGGGCTGATGCCGAAGAATGCCGCGTCGAACGAGGCCGCGTCGTACAGGAAACCGCCCTCCCGCGCGTAGCTGGTGCCCAGACGCTCCGGATCGGGATCGAAGAGCGTGTCCAGGTCCCAGTGCCGGTCGGTGGGCATCGCCGCGACGGCGTCCCGGCCCTCGGCGACCAACTTCCACAGCTCCTCCGGGGAGCGCACTCCGCCGGGGTAGCGGCAGGCCATGCCGATGATCGCGATGGGTTCGTCATCAGCGGCCACGGAGGGCGTACGGGTGCCGACAGCGGGCGTCTGCCCGGTGAGTTCAGCGCGCAGGTACGTGGCGAGCGCACTCGGTGTGGGGTGGTCGAAGACGAGGGCGGGGGCGAGTTCCAGACCGGTGGTGGCGACGAGCTGATTGCGCAGTTCGACGGCGGTGAGCGAGTCGAATCCGAGTTCCTGGAAGGGCTGTGTGGGCGTAACCGCGTCGAGGCCGGGATGGCCGAGGATGGTGGCGGCGAGGGTCTGGATATGGCGCACCAGGAGCTGCTGCTGTTGGTCCGCCGTGGCGGCGGTGAGCTGCTGCCGCAGCGTTGTGGCCGCGGCGGCGGATGCGGTGGGGGTGGTGTCCTCCACGGCGGGCGCCATCACGGGGGTGAGGAACGGGCTCGGGCGCTGCGCCGTGAAGGTGCTGCAGAACCTCTCCCAATCCACATCGGCCACCGTGACGGTGGTGTCGTCGTGCGTCAGGGCGTGATGCAGGGATTTGATGGCGAGATCGATGGTCAGCGGAGCGAGGCCGCGCCGCCTGAGGTGAGAGAGCGTGTTCTCGTCGGCGGCCATGCCCGCCTCGCTCCAGGGTCCCCAGGCGATGCTGGTGGCGGGGAGTCCCTGGGCGCGCCGGTGTTCGGCGAGGGCGTCGAGGTACGCGTTCGCCGCGGCGTAGGCGGCCTGCTGCCCGCTGCCCCAGGTGGCGGCGTTCGACGAGAAGAGTACGAAGGCGTCGAGACCGAGGCCTTGGGTGATCTCATGCAGATGAGTGGCGGCCAGGGCCTTGGAGTGCAGCACGTGCTGCAGCCGCTCGGGGTCCAGCTCGGCGATCGGGCCGAGATCCATGGTTCCGGCGGTGTGGATGACGGTGGTCAGAGGGTGTTCGGCGGGGATGTAGTCGATGAGGTGGTGCAACGCCTCCCGGTTGGAGACGTCGCACGCGGTGATGGTGACCGAGGCGCCCAGGGACTTGAGTTCTTCGCTGAGCTGGTCGGCCCCGGGCGCGTCGGGGCCGGTGCGGCTGGTGAGGTGGAGGTGTGGTGCGCCGTTGCGGGCGAGCCAGCGTGCGATGTGGGCGCCGAGCCCGCCGGTGCCGCCGGTGATCAGCGTCGTACCGTTCGGCTGCCAGGGCGCCGGATTCGCGGACGGTCCGGGAGCGGCGTGGCCGAGGCGGCGGGCGTAGGTGCCGGTGGTGCGGATCGCGGCTTGGTCCTCGGGCTGTCCCGAGACCAGCAGGGCGGCCAGCTGGTCGGCGGTGTGGTGGGTCACGGTGGTGGGCAAATCGATGAGCCCACCCCATCGTTGCGGGTGTTCGAGGGCGGCGACCCGGCCGAGCCCCCAGACCTGGGCCTGGGCCGGGTGGGGGAGTAGATCCGTACGGCTGGCGGCGACCGCGCCCTGCGTGAGACACCACAGGGGAGCGGTGATGCCGGTGTCGCCGAGCGCCTGGAGCAGTGTGACCGTACCGATGAGCCCGGTAGGGACGGCGGAGTGTTCGGTGTGCGCCGCCGTGTCCAGGGCGAGCAGGCTCAGCACACCCGAGATCGGGGCGTCTTCGGCGAGTTGCGTCAGCCGCTCGGTGAGGACATCGCGACGTGAGTCCTCCGTAGGGAGCGCATGGATGGACGCGGTGGCTCCATGGGACTGAAGCGCTTGGACGACGGTCTGGACCGCGGCGTGGTCTTCCTGACCGACGGGGACAACCACCAGCCAGGAACCGCTCAGGGCCGCCGTGGTGGAGTCGGGCAGCTGCTGCCAGGTGGTCCGGTAGCGCCATGAGTGGATGACCGCCTGCTCGCGATGCTGACGCCGCCAGGCCGACAGGACCGGGAGGGCGGGCAGGAGCGCGTCGATGCCGGGACTGTTCTTCTCCAACTGGAGCGTGCTGGTGAGGGCGTCGACGTCCAGCTCTTCGATGGCGTGCCACAGCTGTGCCTCGGCCGGGTCGGTCCCCACACCGGCGCCGCTGTTACGGGCATCGGGCGGAGCGAGCCAGAATCGCTGGTGCTGGAAGGCGTACGTCGGCAACGCGACGAGCCGCGGAGCCGGGCTGGCTGGGAACCAGGGTGTCCAGTCGATGTCGGCCCCAGTGGTGTGGAGTCGTGCCAGGGCGTTGGTGAACGCCTGGACTTCGGGTTGTTTGTGGGTGAGGGTGGCGGTGAGGTGGGGTGTGGGGTGGTTGTGGTGGTGGAGGGTGTGTTGGGTGGCGGTGGTGAGGGTGGGGTCGGGGCCGAGTTCGAGGTAGGTGTGGGTGTGGGGTGCGGTGTGGGTGATGGCGGGGTGGAAGTGGACGGGTTGGCGGATGTGCTGGGCCCAGTAGTCGGGTGTGGTGATGTGGTCGTTGGCGGGTTGTCCGGTGAGGTTGCTGATGAGGGGGATGGTGGGTGGGTGGTAGGTGAGGTGGCTGATGGCCTGGGCGAAGGGTTCGAGGATGGGGTCCATCAGCGGTGAGTGGAAGGCGTGGCTGACGGAGAGCATCCGCGTCTTGCGGCCGCGTTCGGCCCAGGTAGCACTGATCTGTTGGACGAGCGCGGTGGGGCCTGAGATGACGGTGTTGGTGGGGGTGTTGAGCGCGGCGATGCTGACTTGGCCATTGCTCGCCGCGAGGTCGTGGTGGAGTTCGTGGGGGGTGGCGGCGATGGTGGCCATGGTGCCGCCGGTGGGGAGTTGGCCCATGAGCGTGGCCCTAGCAGCCACGAGCCGGCAGGCATCGGGAAGGTCGAAGACCCCTGCGATGTGGGCGGCGGCGATTTCGCCGATGGAGTGGCCGATGACGGTGTCCGGGTGAATGCCGACTGATGCCAAAAGCCGGGCCAGGGCGATGTGGAGTGCGAAGAGCCCGGCTTGGGCGTAGGTGGTGTGGTCCAGCAGCTGTGCCTGTTCGGGGTCCTGGCTGAAGACGACCTGGCGTAGCGGCTGCTCCAGGTGGGGGTCGAGAAGGGTGCAGACCTCGTCGAAGGCTTCGGCGAAGACGGGGAATCGGTCATAGAGGGCTGCGCCCATGCCGGGACGCTGGCTGCCCTGACCGCTGAACAAGAACACCGTCTGACCCGAAGCACTCGCCGGCCCTCCGGGATGTACCACCCCGGGATGCGGCGCCCCGGTCGCGAGCGCCTGCAAGCCCGCCGTCAGTTCCTCGCGGCTTTCCCCGATCACGACGGCTCGGTTGTCGAAGAGCGAACGGGTCTTGAGCAGTGACCAGCCCACCTCGACCGGCGATACGTCGTCGTGCGCCGTCACCCGGTCAAGCAGGGCCGCCGCTTGGCCGCGCAGCGCCTCCGTACTCCTCGCCGACACCACCCACGGTACGATCCCGCAGGCCCCGGCCGCCTCTGCTACCGGTGGCGTAACCTCCGCCGCGTCCGGGGCCTGCTCCAGGATCAGGTGCGCGTTCGTACCCGAGATGCCGAACGACGACACGCCCGCCCGGCGCGGATGCTCACCCCGAGGCCACTCCGCCGCCTCGGTCAGCAGCCGCACCCCGCCCGCGCTCCAGTCCACGTGCGGGGTCGGCTCGTCGATGTGCAGCGAGGCGGGCAGGAGCCCGTGCCGCATCGCCATCACCATCTTGATGACGCCCGCGGCACCCGCTGCCATCTGGGAGTGGCCGATGTTGGACTTGATGGAACCGAGCCACAGAGGCCGGTCCTCCGACCGCTCCTGTCCGTACGTGGCCAGCAGCGCCTGGGCCTCGATCGGGTCGCCGAGGGTGGTCCCGGTGCCGTGCGCCTCGACCGCGTCCACCTCGGACGGGGCCAGACGGGCGTTGGTGAGCGCCTGCCGGATCACCCGCTGCTGGGAGGGCCCGTTCGGTGCCGTCAGACCGTTGCTGGCGCCGTCCTGGTTGACCGCCGTACCCCGGATGACCGCCAGCACCTGGTGGCCGTTGCGCCGGGCGTCCGACAGCCGCTCCAGCAGCAGGACACCGACGCCCTCGGACAGGGTCATGCCGTCGCTGTTCGCCGAGAACGCCTTGGACCTGCCGTCCGGGGCGAGCCCGCGCAGCTCGCTGAAGCCGATGAAGGGAGCCGTCGAGGACATCACGGCGACCCCACCGGCCAGCGCCAGCTCGCATTCGCCCTGCCGGATCGCCTGGCAGGCGAGGTGCATGGCGACCAGCGAGGAGGAGCACGCGGTGTCCACCGTCACCGCGGCGCCCTCCAGGCCCAGGGTGTACGCGACCCGGCCGGACACCACGCTCGCGGAGCTGCCGATGGTGAAGTACCCGGCCGAGCCCTCGGGCACCTGGGAGGCGTCCGTGCAGTAGTCGAGGTGGTCGCAGCCGATGAAGGTGCCGGTGAGGCTGCCCCGCAGCGATTCCGGATCGATGCCCGCGTACTCGATGGCCTCCCACGACGCCTCCAGGGCGAGCCGCTGCTGCGGCGCCATGCCCAGGGCCTCGCGTGGGCTGATGCCGAAGAACGCGGCGTCGAATCCCGCGGGGTCGTCGAGGAAGCCGCCCTCGCGGCAGTAGCTGGTGCCGGGGTGCTCCGGGTCGGGGTGGAAGAGGGCGTCCAGGTCCCAGTTGCGGTCCGTGGGCAGCTCCGTGATGGCGTCCCGCTCGGTGGCGACCAGCTCCCACAGCTCTTCCGGGGAGCGCACCCCGCCAGGGAATCGGCACGACATCCCCACGATGGCGACCGGCTCGTGTCCGGCCGACTCGACATCCTTGAGGCGGCGCTGTGTCTGGCGCAGATCCGCCGTCACACGCTTCAGATAGTCGAGAAGCTTCTCTTCATTGTTCGCCATGGCAGGCGCACCTACTTCCCTCGGCAAACCGCTATTGGCGACGGCAGTCGTAGCTGCCGCGCAAGGTAGTTCCGTCGGGGAAGGTGAAACTCGTGGCGTCCTTGAAATGTCCTGGACCGAGCATGTGGTAATCGTCCACCACGTCCATGTTCACGCCGTCGGTCTTTCCGGCGGCGCTGGGCGTGACCACCTGGCTGAGTGGCCCCTTGAACACCAGGTGGCCGTTCCTCCAGCCGGGCGAGGAGTAGTTCGCGGACGAGCCCCAGTTGTCGTGGTACTGGACGATGAACTTTCCGTCCACGGGATCCCATCCGAACGACGACCGGCCGACCACATGGCCCGGTTCCAGGGTCGCGTCGGTGTAGAAGTAATGCCCGCCCATGGCCCGCTTCGTGGTCAGGTGCATCACCGCCGCCCTACTGCCCGGCGGGGGTGTGTACGCGCACGTGTAGGACCCGAGGAGGAAATCCAGTGCGCGCATCTGCGGCGGCGCGGGCAGCGGGTTCGTGGAAGTGGCGCGCGACGGTTTCTCCGCGGCGTCGGGTTCGGCGTTCACCGGAGTGACGGCGAACGCCACCAGCCCCATGGTGGCCGCGCCCACGGCGGCCACCCCGACGACGCCGACCGGGGCACGGCGCAACCATCGCGTCAGGCGCGCAGGGCGCTGCGAGCCCTGTCCTGCTGCCTTCTCGGTACGCATACACGACTCACGCACACGCGACTCCCATCAGTCATCGGGCCGGTAATCGGGATGATCGGGCGCTGACCTGCGGCTGAGCCGCGTGGCGAGCCCTGGAGTGGATACGGCGACCATCATTTGTGCCGTCCCTAAAGGTGCGCTAACGCGTGGCTTGCCCTCCTCGCCCGGGCTTCGTACCCGCGCCTCATTAGCCCAGCTTTAGACCGCCCGCCGAGCATGAACCGGACGTCGGGATGAAGGAGGATGGCGATGAACGGCTGGCCGGCGCTGGAGAAGTACGTCGATCGGGCACCCACCTCGAAGGAGATGATGGGATGGATCGAACTGATCGTCAGCCAAGGGATTCGCCGGGCGGGCTATTCCGCCGACAGCTGGACCGAGGAGTGGGCCGCCGAACAGTTCCGGGAAACGGGGTTGGAGGACGTTCGGCTGGAGCCGCTGGCCACACCGGTCTGGCGGCCGCGCTCCGCCGCCTTCGAGATCTGGCCCGTCGGCCGCCCCGGCGACGTGACCCGCTTCACCGGCCTCGCCCTGCCGTACACCACCCCCACCGAGGGCACCGAGGGGCGGCTGGTGCGGATGGAGGACGGCGGCGTGGGCGGTGGCATCGCCGTCCAGGAGATCGGCTTCACCCAGCTGCCGCAGACGGAGGTGCAGGCCCGGGCCACCGACGCCTATGACCCCGAGGGCGTCTTCCCCGATCTGGTCCAGACCGTGCCGTTCGACCTTCCGCATGTGCTGGACTTCGACGTCGCCATCAAGGACGGGGCGACGGCGTACGTCGGGCTGCTCACCGGTGTGCCCTGGGAGACGAGCGACTTCTACTGGCCCTATGACGCCGAGCTGCGCTCGATCCCCGGTATCTGGCTGAGCGGCAGCGACGGCGAGCGGGTCCGTGAGCTGATGGCTTCCGGCGCGTGCGAGGGCCGGATCATCTCCGATGCCACCATCACCGAGGAGACCACCCACAACGTGGTGGGCACCCTGCCCGGCGCCTCGGACCACTGGGTGATCATCGGGTCACACCATGACGGACCGTGGGCCTCGGCGGTGGAGGACGCGTCGGGGGTGGCGCTCGTCCTGGCGCAGGCCAGGTTCTGGGCGTCGGTGCCCCAGGAGCTGCGCCCGCACAACATGCTGTTCCTGCTGACGTCGGGCCATATGGCCGGGGCAGCGGGCACCCAGGCGTTCATCGCGGCGCATCCGGAGCTGTTTCCGCAGGTCGTCCTCGAAATGCATCTGGAACACGCCGCCCGCCAGGCCGTCGTGGTCGACGGCGAGGTCGTGCCCACCGACGACCCGGAGGTGCGCTGGTGGTTCACCACCCAGGCGCCCGCGCTGGAGCGGCTGGTGGCCGATTCGATCGCGGCGGAGGATCTGCGCCGCTCGTGGATCCTGTCGCCGACCGCGTTCGCACCGAACCCGGCCACCGACGGCGCGTACTTCTACTACACGGGTGTGCCACTCGTGCAGCTGATCACCACGCCGATGTACATCTTCGACCCGAGGGACACCCCTGACAAGGTGGACCAGCAGAGCCTGGTGCCGCTCACCATGGGCGCGGCGCGGATCATCGCGGGGACGCACGGCTGTGAGCCGGACACCCTCCGGGTGCCCCTGCACTCCGACTGACGTACGTACGGGAGCGGCCCGCCGGTGTCCCGGCGGGCCGTCCTCAGATCCCGGTACGTACAGCGCCTACCGTGTGCGCACCGCGCACGAGGCCCTGGCCGTCTTGTGCGGGTCGCTCTCGGAGCGGGCGGTGAGGACGACCTTGCCGTGCCGGTCGGCCCCCTTCTTCGCGGTCACGGCCACGCCCACATCCACCGAGGACCCGGCCCTGGCGGTGGCGAGCTGGTTGGGCAGCCACGTGGACCAGCCCCGGCCGGTGGCCGTGGCCGACAGCCGGTAGACATCCGAGTCCAGATGGGCGCCCGCGTTTCCGGCGCGGCCGGTGTTGGCGAGGTCGAAGGTGCACATGGCGCGGCCCTTCGAGGGGTGGCCCTTCGCCACGCCACGGTCCAGATCGACGCCACGCCGCTGCGGCCCGGAGCCGTCCAGGGATTTGACGGCGATGGTGTACGAGAGCACCCCGGACCGGTCGCGCTTGAGGTCGAGGACGTAGAAGTGCAGCCGGTTGGCCTGGTCGATGTACTCGTACTGGCTGCCGGAGTCGGTCCCGGCGTGGAAGAGCGCGTCGCTGAGCTGCCGGTAGTCGCCCATGGTGATCTTCTGCGTGGTGCCGTCGGGGCGCTGGAAGTCCACCATGTCGATGTCCTCGGGGTGGGCGTCGATCACCCAGGCGAACGGGGCCTGGTCCTTGTTCTTCGTCTTGCTGATCAGCACGCCGTTGTCCGGGGTGAACGAGTCCATGCCCATGCGGTCCACGACCTCGACGGTGTAGTTGTCGTAGCCGCCGCCGTCGCACAGAGGGTCGGTCTTCCGGTCGCAGGACGGTGACAGATCGCTGCCCATGGTGATGTTGACGCCCGCGAGCCCCTTGCCGCCCGGGGGCGCGGAACGCGCCGTGACCCGGGCGACGGCGAGACCGGAGCCCGCCAGCGCGTCCCGGTCCAGGCGCAGCACGTTCTTCTCGTCCACGATGCCCAGCTTCAGCTTGTCGCGCAGCACATGCTGGGCGCCCATCGAACCGCCGGCGGTGGAGGGTATCCGCCACCGGGTGTGCGGGCCGCCGGGGCCGTTGAACGAGCCGCGGGAGAGCATGCCCCAGATGCCGGTGTAGGAGCGGCTGAGGGGAGTGCCGTAGGGGTTGTTGTAGTTGTCGCCTATGCCCAGGATGTGGCTGAGTTCATGGGCGTACACGGCCATGCCGGAGCTTTCGGTCTGGAGGGACGAGCCGTCCTCCGCGTTGGGCCAGATACGGGCCGCGGCCTGCCACGACGTCCACGGTACGTAGCGCGTCGCCGCCGCGTTGCTCCCGGTGGCGACCGGCGGACCCCACACGGCCGGTACGTCCTGCCGGTCGGCGAACTTCATCTGGCCGAACTCCTGCCAGGTGGAGGACTCGTCCTGCCCGGCGGTGAGATAGAAGACGAAGTCGAACTTCTTGGTCTCCTCACCGCCCACGTCGGCGGTCCAGGCCGCCTTCCCGTCGGCCCGGATGTCCATGTCGCAGGTGTCCCCGGCCGGGCAGGCGCCCGGGTTCATCGAGTCCTCCACCCCGTACTGGTAGGACTTCGCGGGCATGCGGTACACCCCGAAGGCCGTCAGGTCGACGCCGATGCGGCCACCGGAGTCCTCCATCCAGTACTCGTTGATGGTGTGACCGTTGTTGAGCGCGCCGGGCTTGTTGAGGAAGTCCTCGTAGAACTGGGGCAGGCGGTCACGCGGTATGCCGGAGGCGGACGGCTGCGGGTTGCCGAACAGGGTCGAGCCCGCCGGTTGGCTGACCGTGAACTCCTCGTCCGGGTAGTCCAGGAGCACCAGCGCGCCCCTGAAGGTGCGCCGGGTGGGCTTGACGTCCGGGTCGGCCCAGCGGGTGCCGGGGACCGCGCGGTAGTCGGCCCATGTCATGTCGTCGGGGTTGCGCCAGCGCTGGGGGTCGATCGGGTCGACGAGGGGCGGCCGGGCGCTCGGCGTACGGTCGGGTGCGGCCCCCGCGGGCCCCGCCGCGATGGCGGCCAGGGCGGCGAGGAGCGTGGCGACGACCGTTAATCGGCGGACTCGTCTTCGGCGGAGGAACAAGGCTCACCTCTTGTCCGGAAGGTGTACTCAGACATGACCAGCCGTACGAGCGGTATCACTACCGCTGCAACGGTAGGCCGGGGGCCGGGGTGACGCCAGAGTGCCGCTGTGGCTTCCGCCGCCGAGCCGCGACCGAGCCGCGACCGAGCCGCGACCGAGCCGCGACCGAGCCGCGACCGAGCCGCGACGAAGCCGCCACCGAGCCGCGGCGGAAACCCGGTGGGTGAAACCGCGCTGACGAGCCGGAATCCCACCGCACACGGCTGCGGAGCACATCGAAAAGCGCGATAGCGTGTACAGGCCAACGGGAAGGTGCCGCCGACCTCCTGTATGGCGCGACGTGTGGAAACCAGTCCAAGGAGCCCTCTTGACCAGCCCAGAACAGCGCATGGCTGACCTGCTCAAGACCTTCGGTGAGCCAGCGGCGTGCACCGCGTACCTGCTGTGCGACCGGCATCCGTCCGACGCCGTGGCGTTCACCGTGGTGAGCAAGGACCTGACCGGCCATGACATGACGTTCGGTGAGCTCCGCGACCGCTCGTCGCGCATGGCAAGCGCCCTGGCCGCCCTGGGCGTCGGAGCGGGCGACCGGGTCGCCACCCTGATGAGCAAGTCCGCCGAACTGCTCATCGCGTCCCTCGCCATCTGGCGGCTCGGGGCCGTCCAGGTGCCGCTGTTCACCGCGTTCGCCCCGCCGGCCATCGCGCTGCGCACCATCGGCAACGGCACCAAGGCCGTGATCACCGACGCCGATCAGCGCCCGAAGCTGGACCCGGAGGCCGGCTTCCCCGGTGAGCGGCCCTGGCAGATCATCACGACCGGCCCGGTCACCGGCACCGACCTCGCCTTCTCGGAGCTGCTGGAGTCGCACACCGCGCAGCCCGAGCCGGTGGCGGTGGGCGGCGACGCCACCATCGTGGAGCTGTTCACCTCCGGCACCGCGGGCTCCCCGAAGGCCGTCCCGATCCCGCTGAACGCCGTCGCGGGCTTCGCGATGTACCAGGAGTTCGGCCTGGACCACCAGACCACCGATGTGTTCTGGAACGCCGCCGACCCGGGGTGGGCGTACGGCCTGTACTACGCCATCATCGCTCCGCTCGCCCTCGGCCGCCGCAGCCTGCTGTTCAACAGCCTGTTCTCAGCCGAGGACACCTGGAACGTGCTGTCCCGCTACGGCGTCACCAACTTCACCGCCGGGCCCACCGTCTACCGCAAGCTGCGGGCATCGGGCGCCGCCCCCGGTGACCTGCGGCTGCGCTGCTGCTCCGCGGCCGGTGAACCGCTGCCCCCGGACGTCGTCGACTGGGCGCGCGAGGCGCTCGGTGTCCCCGTACGCGACCACTACGGCCTGACCGAGACCGGCATGGTCATCGCCCACGCCTGGAACGCGGCGCTGCGCACCGACCTCAAGTCCCGTTCCATGGGCCGCCCGCTGCCCGGCTGGTCGGTGAAGATCCTGCGCGAGGACACCAACTCCGCCGAGGCGGCGACGGGCGTCCCCGGCCGGGTGGCGATCGACATCGCGGACAGCCCGCTGATGTGGTTCAGGGGCTACCTGGGCGCCCCCGAGCGTACGGCCGAGAAGTTCAGCCCCGACGGGCGGTGGTTCTACACCGGCGACACCGCGGCGCAGGACGAGGAGGGCGATCTGTTCTTCTCCGGGCGCGGCGACGACGTCATCTTGATGGCGGGCTACCGCATCGGCCCCTTCGAGGTGGAGAGCGTGCTGCAGGAGCACGACGCCGTGACGGAGGCCGCCGCGGTGGGCATCCCCGACGACGAGTACGGCGAGGTCATCGAGGCCTTCGTCGTCCTGCGCCCCGGTGCCCGGCCGGGGGAGGCGCTCGCCACCGAGCTGCAGCAGCTCGTCCGGGACCGGTTCGCCAAGCACGCGTACCCGCGCCGGATCCACTTCGTGGACGAGCTGCCCAAGACCTCCAGCGGCAAGACACAGCGCTTCCTGCTGCGTCCGCAGCCGACCACCGGCCGGGGCCGCTGAGGCGGCGCACACCCCCTACGGCCGTGGGCCCTGGTCCCCGTGTGCTCCACGGGGACCAGGGCCGATCTCGTGGCGCGCCCCGGTCACTCCGTGGAGCGCGACAGTGCCTCCCGTACCGCCTCCTCCGTCCGTCCCACCACCGCGGAACCGTCGTCGGCGGTGATGATCGGCCGCTGGATCAGCTTGGGGTGTTCGGCGAGCGCCGTGATCCAGCGGTCGCGCGCGCTCTCGTCGCGCGGCCAGTCCTTCAGCCCCAGCTCCTTCGCCGCGGCCTCCTGCGTCCGGGTGATGTCCCACGGTTCGAGTCCGAGCCGGGCCAGTACGCCGCGGATCTCGTCCGGGCTGGGTACGTCCTCCAGGTAGCGGCGGACGGTGTACCCGGCGCCTTCCGCGTCGAGCAGACTGAGCGCGCTGCGGCACTTCGAGCACGCCGGATTGATCCAGATCTCCATGGCGCAACCGTACCGCGAGACGCCTCCCGCCACGCCCGTTCAATCCCGGTCATCTGGCGTCTGACCAGGAGGCTTTGTCAGTGCCCCGCCGTAGAATGGAGGCAGTGAAAGAGAGCGAGACCGACTGTCCCAGGAGGATGCCGATGGCCGCTGCCGCAACCCCTCTTCCGGACCTGCCGAGCTTTACGACCCTGCCCAAGAAGCGCATGCCCGCCGGGCGTCCGCGTGAGTGGTACGAGACCCACAACCGCCGGCTGAAGGCCATGCGCCTGGCCATCGCCCTGCTCAACTCCGGTGTGTACCGCCCCGAGCAGGCGCGCAACCGCAAGATACGTGCCACCGCGGTCCGGATCGGGGTGCACCCGCCGTCCAACACCACGTGCCGCATGGTGCGCTCGCTCCTCCAGGAAAGCGACCGCTGACCCACCCGGGCCCCCGCCGCGCCCTCTTCACCAGGGCGCGGCGGGGGCCCTCCCCCATCATTCCGATTCCCTTCTCACCCCGCCATCTTCAGGCGCTCGACCTTCGGCAGCAGGAAGGCATAGGTGGCGGCGCCGAGCAGGGCCACACACCCCGCCAGGGTCAGGGGCAGCACGAACGAGTGGGTGATGCCCTTGAGTACGCCGAGCAGCAGCGGGGAGAGGATGCCCGCGATGTTGGCCGCCGTGTTCTGGATTCCGGCGATCGAGCCGACGTGCGCGGCCGTCGGGGCCACATCGGCGGGCAGCGCCCAGACGCTGGCCGCCGCGAAGGTGGAGCAGAAGTACGAGACCGACAGCGCGGTCAGCGCCGTGCCGACGCCCGGTGAGACGACCGCGAGCGCGATCACCGAGGTGCCCAGCAAGCCGCCGACCAGCGGGATCTTCCGCGCCTTCGTACGCTCGGTGCCGCGCCGCACCAGCCAGTCGGAGAACAGGCCGCCGCTCCAGCCGCCCAGCATGGAGGCGATGCCCGGAATCATGCCGAGGAAGCCGAAGTGCAGCGCGTCCAGGTGGTAGTTGTCCACCAGATAGGTCGGGAACCAGGTGATGAAGAAGTAGGCCACGAAGTTGACGCAGAAGAAGCCGAGCATCATCGCCCAGATCATCCGGAAGCGGAACAGGTCCCGCCAGCCGATGCGGGCACTGGCCGCGCTCTCCTCCGCCGTGGTCTGCTCCTGCCCGGACTCGATGTACTCCAGCTCCGCGGCGCCCAGCTTCGGGTGGTCCTTCGGGTCGCGGTAGTAGAGCCACCAGCCGATGGCCCACAGCGCGCCGAGGCCGCCCGCGATGGCGAACGCCCAGCGCCAGCCGAGGCCGGTGACCACCAGGGTGACCAGCGGGATGGACAGGGCGCCGCCGACCGCGTTGCCGTTGTTGAAGGTCGCCGAGGCGAAGCTGCGCTCGGAGGCCGGGAACCAGCGGGAGACCACCTTGGCGCTGGCGGGGAAGCTGGGGGCTTCGCCGATGCCGAGCAGGGCGCGCAGGCCCACCAGCGACGTCACGCCGCGGGCCAGACCCATCGCCGCGGTGGCCAGTCCCCACCACAGGCTCGCGATGGCCAGCATGATGCGCGGGCCGACCTTGTCGGCGAGCCAGCCGCCGGGCATCTGGCCGAAGGCGTAGGTCCAGAAGAACGCCGACAGCAGCAGTCCGCCGACCCCGTCGGACAGGCCGAGGTCATCGGTGATGTGCGGCAGCGCGACGCTGAGCGTGGCGCGGTCGATGTAGTTGATGGTGATGCCCGCGAACAGCAGCCCGAGGACGACGAAGCGGACCTTGCCGACGCGTCCCCCCGGTCTTTTCGGAGCGGCGGCGACGGGCGCCCGCACGGAGGTCTTGCCGAGAGCCACGTCGCTCACACCCCCGCCGACGGCCGGACGCCGCCGCTGATGACGCCGTTGACCACGTTGCGGGGGGCCTCGCCCGACAGCACCCGGTCCACGCTCTCGACGAGCCGCGCCCGGATGGCGTGGTACGCCTCGACCGTCACCCCGGCCGTGTGCGGGGTGAGCAGCACGTCGGACCGGCCGCGCAGCGGGGAGCCGGCGGGCAGCGGCTCCTCGGCGAACACATCGAGCGCGGCGCCCGCCAGCTGCCCCGAGTCCAGTGCCCCGACCAGCGCGTCCTCGTCCAGCACACCGCCACGTCCGGCGTTGAGGACATACGAGCCCCGGGGCATCCGGGAGAGCAGGGCCTCCCCGACGACACCACGGGTGGCCTCGTTCAGCGGCATGTGCAGCGTCAGCACATTCGAGCGCGAGGCCAGATCGTCCAGGCTGACATACGTACGGTCCGGCTCGGAGGGCACCGGGTCGTGCACCAGGACGTCGCTGCCGAACCCGTCGAGGCGGCGCGCGACGGCGCGGCCGATACTGCCGAACCCGGCGATACCCACCGTGAGCGCGGACAGATCGCGCCCCCGCAGCCCCTCGGGCCCCCAGCCACTGTTTTCGATCTTCGCGTGACCCGCCGCGTAGCGGCGCAGGAGGGAGAGCAGGGCGCCCACGGTCCAGTCGGCCACGGCGTCGGTGTTGAAGCCGGGGAGGTTCGCGACCGGGATCGAGCGCTCGGCGGCGGCGAGGTGGTCGACGCCGTCGAAGCCGACGGCCACCGACTGCACGAGACGGCAGCGCTCCATCCCGTCGAGCAGCTCCGCGGAGATCCTGCGCTCCTTCTCCAGCGGGGCGAGCACGATGGTGGCATCGGCGAGCGCGTCCCGGTGGTCGTGCGGGTCCTCGTCCGGCCCGATCTCGGTGATGCGCAGATCGGGGTGGCCGGGCAGCAGCCGGCGCAGCTCATCGGCGCCGAGATCGTTCAGGTGGTACAGGGTCACGAGATGTTCGGACATCACATGCGGCTCCTGGAGTGATGTGGTGGGGCCCTGGGGGGTGGCATGAGTTTTCGCCACGGTTACGATCTCTGTCAACGGTTAACCGAAAACGGATAACGGTTTTCCGAGTGAGGAGTCAGGCCCATGGACCGTCAGCGCACCGTCGTCACCGCGCTCACCACGCCGTTCACCCCCAGTGGCGATCTCGACCTGGACGCGGCACGCGCCCAGTACGGCTTCGCCGCCCGCACCACCGGACAGCTGCTCGTGGCCGGAACCACCGGAGAGTTCCCCGCGCTGAGCGAGGGCGAACGGCTGCTGCTGGTCGAGACCGCGCTGCAGGAGGCGGGTGCCGACGGCGTGATCGCGCACATCGGCGCCGCCGACGCGCACACCGCCGTCCGGCTCACCCGGGCCGCAGTGGCGGCCGGTGTCCGCCGCGTCGCCGCGCTCACCCCGTACTACCTGCCCGCGAGCGCGGACGAACTGGAGACGTACTTCAGCCGGATCCGGCTCGCCGCCCCCGATGTCCAGCTGTACGCGTACCTCTTCCCCGAGCGCAGCGGTCTGACGGTCGGGCCCGTGGAATTCGGCAAGCTGGCCGCCTCCTGCGGGCTGGCCGGCGTCAAGCTGAGCGGTACCCCTTCGACCGAAGTTGCCGCCTACCGCGCCGAACTCCCGGAGGAGTTCGAGGTCTACTCCGGCAACGACCAGCGGCTCGCCGACGTCCTGGCTGCCGGTGGCGCCGGGGTGGTCTCCGGCTGCTCGGCCGCCTTCCCCGAACCCTTCCTCGACCTGGCCGCGGCGCTGCGCGACGACACCACCGACCCGGCCCGGCTCGCCGCCCTCCAGGACCGGGTGGACCGTACCGTCGGTCTCCTCGGCCCCAGCATCGGCCGGATCAAGCACGCACAAGGGGCCCGGGGACTGCCCGCCGGAGCCTCCCGGATGACCGTGGGCGATCCGGACCTGGCGACCGCCGCCGACATCGAGGCGCTGGCGAGCGAGGTGTCCGGCCGCCCGGCCGCCTGACCCGACCGGTCCCTCGAGCGATCAGCCCGCGGGCAGCGACTGCTCCGCCCAGATGCACTTGCCCGTCGGGGTGAAGCGGGTGCCCCAGCGGTGGGAGAGCGCGGACACCAGCTGAAGGCCCCGCCCGCCCTCGTCGGTGTCGGACGCCCGGCGGATCCGCGGCGTGGTGGGGCTGCCGTCCGACACCTCGCAGATCAGGCTGCGGCTGCGCAGCAGGCGCAGCCTGATCGGGCCCTTGGCATGCCGGACCACATTGCCGACCAGCTCGCTGACCAGCAGCTCGGTGGTCATGGCCAGCTCGTCCAGCTGCCAGGCGCCGAGCTGGTCCCGGACATGATGGCGGGCCTCCCCGGCGGCGATCGGCGCATCGGGCAGCCGCCAGGACGCGATGCTGTCCGCGGTCATCGAATGCGTACGGGCCACCAGCAGCGCCGCATCGTCCTGGGTGCGCGACTGCTCGGGCAGCAGGGCGGCGACGAGGGTGTCGCACAGCCGGTCGAGATGGCCGAGGACACGGTCCCCGCCCCCGTCCACCACCGAACCGCCACCGGTGGCGCTCGGCCGCGGAAGCAGGTCCGGTGTCGTGGCCAGCGCGCCTGCCAGGGTGCGGGAGAGATACGCCATGCCGTGATCGATGTCCCGGGTCGCGGACTCGATCAGCCCGTCCGTGCACAGCACCAGGATGCTGTCCTCCGGCAGCTGCACCTCGATGGTCTCGAACGGCGGGGTCGCGGCGCCGAGCGGCGGGTCGGGGGAGAAACCGGGGGAGTGCACCGTGCCATCGGGGTGGATGATGGCGGGCGGCGGATGACCCGCGCACGCGAAGGCACACACGCTGGTGGTCGGATCGTAGATGGCGTACAGACACGTGGCGTAGAAGTCGTCGCCGAGCGCGCCCACGAGATCGTTGAGATGCGTCAGCAGCTCATCGGGCGGCAGCTCCAGATCGGCGAGTGTGTGCACGGCGGTGCGCAGCCGCCCCATGGTGGCCGCCTCCGACAGCCCGTGGCCCATGACGTCGCCGATGACCAGCGCGACCCGCTCCCCGGACAGCGGGATCAGGTCGTACCAGTCGCCGCCCACCTCCATGCCCTCCCCGGCCGGCAGATAGCGCGCGGCGGCCGTGACGGCGGGCAGCGCGGGCAGGGTACGGGGAAGCAGCCCGCGCTGCAGCTCCTGGGCACGGGTGTGCTCGGCGTCGTACAGCCGGGCCCGCTCCAGCGCCTGGGCGACCAGCCCGCTGATCGCGGTCAGCAGGGTGCGCTCCTCCTCGCTGAAGTGGCGCGGCCGGTCGAAGGAGACGACGCAGTAACCGGCCCGGTGGTCCGAGGCCACCAGGGGCAGGAACACCCAGGCCTTCTTCTCGCTCAGCGGCAGATAGCCGACCGTCTCCGGGTAGCGCTTGGCGTAGTCCTCGGGCGAGGAGATGAACAGCGGGCTGCGGGAGCCGAGGACCTCGGTGACGGGCGAGTGGAGCGGGGCTTCCGGCGGCACCGGAACGTTGTCGAGGAAGCCGAGGAACGTGTCCGAGTAGCCGGTGGACCCCACCACCCGCAGCCGCTTGTCCTCGATGAGCTGGCAGATCAGCCCGGTCGCCCCGAACGGCGGCAGCACTCGGTCGGCCACCGCCTTCACCACGTCCCGCGTGGTCAGCGCCTCGGCGAAGGCACTGGTCAGCTCCGCGATCCGGGTGGCGCGCTCGGTGGCGGCTTGTGCGGCGGCCGAGCGCTCGGCGTCCAGTGCCCGGCGGTCGGTGACATCCGTGATGTGCACGGTCATCCCGTCGGGCACCGGGACCAGCCGGATGTGGTACCAGCGGTTGCTGTTCGGCCAGCGGGCGTGGAAGTTGATGGGAGCCCGCGCTGCCGCCGCCCGCCGGAACCGCGGCTCCACTCCGATCGCCCGCGCCCGCGGAAGCTCCCACAGCACCTGGCCCCGCAGTTCCCCGGACGCCCCGAGGAAACGCTCGGCCTCGACATTGCCGAACGTGATCCGCCCGTCCTCGTCGACCACCAGGAACCCGTCGCCCATGTACCGCAGGGCACGGCTGAAGGCGTCCCGGGAGCGGCGGGTCTCGGTGATGTCCCACAGCGTGCCGACCACCCGGGCCGGAACACCGTCCGTCAGCGCGGCCACGGTCCCGCGCGCCTGCACCCACCGGTACGTCCCGTCGGGCTGCCGCACCCGGTATTCGACGCTGTACTCGCTGCGGCCGCGCAGCGACTCGGCGCTGGAGACCGCCTGCACCCAGGGCATGTCCTCGGGGTGGATGGCGCTCAGCCACGTGTTGACCTGGCCGTCGAAGGCGCCGGGCTCGAACCCCAGCAGCGTCTGCGCCTGATCGTCGCAGGTCAGGGTGGCGCCACGGAGATCCCACTCCCAGGCGCCGATCCGGGCCGTACGCAGCGCCCCCTGCAGCCAGGGGCCGGACCGCTGCTCCTGCGCCCGGCGTTCCTCCTGCCGCCGGGCCCGGTCTGCGTCTCCGGCCCCCTCCGCCAGCAGCCGCAGCCGCTGGGCCAGCCAGCCGGTGACCGTCCGGGCCAGAGCGCGCTGGGCCGCGTCACCCGCCCGCGGCGTGGACGTCAGCACCGACAGCACCGCGAGCGGCGCGCCCGCGGTCATCGGCACCGGGACGGCCGCCATGCAGATACCCGGCGGGATGCTCCGGGCGAGGGAATCGCGGCTTGCCGGGTCGGCGGCCCAGACGGCGGCGCCACCGTGGAAGGCGGCCATCGGAGCGGCCGTTTCGCCCCACTCGATGGTCTGCCACGGTCCGAGCAGCGAACCGCTGAGACCACAGGTCGCCACCAGCCGCAGCCCCAGACCGTCCGGCCTGCGCAGATGCGCCATGCCGCCCAGGCCCTGAAGCCCGGCCACCAGATGGTCGAGTGCCAGCCGCAGCAACTCGGCGTCCCCCAGCCCCTCACTCGCGGTTTCGAGCAGACTCAGCCGTGCCCGCTCCGCCTCCCAGGCGGGGGCATGCTCCTGCGCCGGGGCGTGGTCCTGTGCCGGGTGCCGATCGTTTACACCCACGCGATCACCTGCGCTCTGCGAGGCCCGGACGGACTGGCCGGGCCCTCGAGGCCAGTCTCTCTATAAGACTATGTCCGTATTTTCAGGTGTTTTACCCTCCATGGTGGCATCCCCTCGCCCGGCCCCCGCCCCGGCGGTCGGCGGAACCCTGTCATGCTACTAATTGCCTTAGCAGTAAGGTGGTCGCGACGGGCCACCCGTCCTTGTCGTCGTCGGAGGAGCGGTGTGAACGCGAGCGGACGTGTGCGAGCGGGCGGTGTCCTGCGACGCCTCCTGTTCGTCGTCGTGCTCGCGCTCGGTGTGCTGTTGATGCACTCCATGGGGCACCCCGATGGCGGCACGGGCGCGGGCATGGGCGCCTCGGCACACGCCACCGGCGGGACGCACGGGGCGATGGGGGACGGGGCGATGGGGTGGGCGCGAGCGGACAAGCCCGCCATGCCCTCTCACGACGACTTCGGGACTCACGGCCGTACCGCACGCCGCTCTCGTACGGCGCCGTGGCCCGCCCCCGCCCCGGTCCGCCCCGGTGGCCGCCGTACCGCGGCCCGCCCCTCCCTCGCCGAGTCCCGGCCTCGCCACCTTGTCGGTCCTGCGGATATAGGCCGTACCCCCGCCACCCAGCAGAACGCAGACATTGGAACACCGACATCACACACGGCATGAAGTACATCGGCATGACCAACTTCCAGCACGCACCCCGCCGTCCCCGAGGCCGCCGCCTGGCGGTGGTGGGCATCGTCGCCACGGGCGGGCTGCTGCTCGCCGCCTGCGGCGGGAACGACGACATGAAGGGCATGGATCACGGGAGCAAGGACTCCTCCGCCTCCGCGAAGGCCACCGCTACCCCGGCGCGGGGTGACTTCAACGACGCGGACGTCTCGTTCGCGCAGATGATGATCCCGCACCACCAGCAGGCGCTGGAGATGGCGAAGCTGGCGGACGGCCGCGCCGGGGACGGGCAGATCACCTCCCTGGCCGGGAAGATCGAGAAGGCCCAGGACCCCGAGATCACGACCATGAAGTCCTGGCTGAACGCCTGGGGCAAGCCGGTTTCGCCGTCCTCGGACTCCATGCCCGGCATGGATCACGGATCGGACGGCATGGCCGGGATGATGTCCCAGAAGGACATGGACCGGCTGAAGGCCGCCAAGGGCGCCGACTTCGACCGCGCCTTCGCGCAGATGATGATCCACCACCACAAGGGCGCGATCACCATGGCCGAGGACGAGCAGAAGAGCGGCCGTACCGCCGCGGCCAAGAAGCTCGCCGGGGACGTCATCAAGAACCAGTCCGCCGAGGTGACCACCCTGCGGAAGATCCTCGACCGGCTCTGATCGACTCGACCGGCTCTGAATCCGGGCGGTCGCGGTGCCCCAGGGTGGCTACATCATCCCCGGGGCGCAGCCGATCACCACCGGCAGCAGCGGGAGGGGCGCGGCGGCCGTGGCCACCGCGAGCCGGAGGGCGGGGTTCGGGCGGCGGTACGGGCCCAGCATGCGGCGCAGCCGTACCAGGGCGCCGGGGCCACCGGCCGCGAACGCCCCGCGAGGGGTGCGGCCCGCCGCCATCTCGTACAGCGCCGTGGCGAGTGTCTCGCGCGAGTGGCGGCGCAGCGCGCGGTCGTCCGCCGCCATCTCCAGCAGCATCGCCGTCTGCTCCCGGGCGGCCCGCGCCAGCGGCAGCCACCGGAAGGCCCTGGCGAACGCCTCGGCGGCGGCCAGCGCCAGATGGTGGCGGCCCGCGATGTGGGCGCGCTCGTGGTCCAGTACGGCGTCGAGCTGGGCGCCGGACAGCGCGCGCAGCGCGCCCGTGCTGACGACCACGCGCGGGCAGCGGCCCGGCAAGCAGTACACGGCGGGCACCTCATGGTCGAGGACGGTGGCGCGCAGCCGCGCCGAGCGCCGCCCGACCACGTCCAGCACGCCCATGTGGCGGGAGCGGGCCCGCCGCGCCCGCAGCACCTCGTGGCCGAAGCGGACGAGCGTGAGCAGCGCCACGAGGAGCGGAAGCACGGCGGCCGGGACGTCGAAGGGGGCGGGCAGCGGGACGCGGGCGTGCCAGGTCACCCCGCAGAAGTGGAGGAAGCCGGACATCCCCGCGCCAAGGTGTCCGGTCGGGACGGCCAAGTGGTACGCGGCCAGCGCCAGCGCGACCGTGAACGACGCGCTCAGTCCCTGCCAGGCGGCCACGGCGAGTGCGGGGGAGCGGTGCGGCCAGGCGCTGCGCAGCAGGGCCCGCGGGGCCAGGGTGCCGACCGCGGCCGCATAGCAGGCCAGGGCGAGCGCCGGAATCACTCCTGGTTCCGCCGCCCGGCCGCCCGCAGCGCCTTGCGCAGGGCGCTGACCTCCTCGGGGCCCATCTGCTCGACGAAATGAGCGAGGGCCGCGGGGCGGTCCTGGCTGGTGCCCAGCGCGTCCTCCATCAGCGCGGCGGAGTACTCCTCACGGCTGCGCACCGGCGAGTACAGCCAGGCCCGGCCCTCTTTGCCGCGCTGCAGCAAGCCCTTGTTGTAGAGGATGGTGGCCACGGTCATCACCGTGGTGTAGGCGACCGGCCGCTGTGTGTTGATGTCGTCGACGATCTCCCGCACCGTCGCCGGGCGCCGCCACGTCCACAGGCGATCCATGATCTCCGCCTCGAGATCCCCCAGCCGCCGCATGGACGCTTCCTTCCGCCGTCAGACGCTTACCTCCGTTAGTACGGAGGCCCATAGTAGAGAGCCGCCCTCGCGGGAGGGACACCGGGGGAATGCCGGGCGGCCCGGGAAGATCGCCGATCACCCGGAGCGCCGGGCGCTCCGTCCCTGGCCAAAGCCTCAACTGGCCTTGCGCACGATAGGATTGACCGGACGCGTATTCAACACCGGTAAGGCGAAAGGGAAGTCTGGATGAGTGGTCTGAACAAGGGGCTCGGGAAAATCGAGGTGGCGCTCAAGTGGGACCCCAGCGCCAGTGGTGAACCGGCCAATGATCTCGACATCGTCGCCGGCACCTACCGTGCGTCCGATCCGTACGGTGAACCCGCGTACCTGGTGCATTTCGACAGCCGGTCGCCCGACGGCACGATCTACCTCAACCGGGACAGCCGCACGGGCCAGGGACTGGGCACCGACGAGGCGATGACGCTGGAGTTCGAGCGGCTGTCGGAGGAGTACTCCCGCGTCGTGGTGGGTGTGGCCATCCAGCAGAGCGCCGGGCGGAAGACCTTCGGCGATGTCCGGAACGCCAGCGTCCGGATTGTCGAGGGATATACCGAGCTGCTGGAAGGTGATTTCACCGGCGTCTCCGGAGCCACAGCGGCCACGGTCGCGGAGTTCACCCGGGACGAATCGGGGGAATGGGGAATCCACGGCGTCATCCGCGGATTCACCGTCGACCCGGAAACCTTTACGAGTGTGATGGGCAAGGATTATTCCTGACCGCGCTTGTGCGCTTTCTTCGTCGCCCGCGCGCACCCCGCTACGGGCCGATGTGAATCATTGACGCCCGGAACAGCGGTCCCGCGACAGCGCCGTTGAGCACGCGGCCGCTGGACCGCCCCGCAGCAGCAGCCCGTCGGCCGGCGGGCTCCGCGGCGTACCGCACTCGGTGTACGGCGCGTGGCCGGATACTCCTTGAGAAGCAGGACGGAATCCGTCTGATGTCAGCTCCGACGTCGGCATCTCATGCCTAGGGTTCTGTCATGGATCTCCGAAAGACCCTGCGCGGTCGGCGGCTGCTCGCGACGGTGGCCGCCGTCGCCGTCCTCGCGGGCACGGGCACCTGGGCCGCCGTAGCCGCCGACGACCGGCCCGCCGTGCACCGTGAGGACCGGGTGCTGGACATGCCGGGGACGCGCCTCGACACTTCGTACTTCACTGCGGGCCAGGGCCGCCGCCCCGCGGTGCTGCTCGCCCATGGCTTCGGGGGCAGCAAGGAGGACGTCCGGCAGCAGGCCGAGGGCCTGGCCCGGGACGGTTACGCCGTGCTGACCTGGTCGGCGCGTGGCTTCGGCAGATCGACCGGCAAGATCGGGATCAATGACCCGGACCACGAGGTGGCCGACGCCCGGCGGCTGATCGACTGGCTGGCGAAGCGGCCCGAGGTGCGGCTCGACGCCCGGGGCGATCCGCGCGTGGGCGTCGCCGGTGCCTCGTACGGCGGCGCGCTGTCGCTGCTCGCCGCGGGGTACGACCGGCGGGTCGACGCCATCGCGCCCGAGATCACCTACTGGAACCTGGCCGACGCGCTCTTCCCGAACGGCGTCTTCAAGAAGCTGTGGGCCGGGCTCTTCTTCACCACCGGCTCGGCCGGTCTCTCCGGCGGCGGACAGGAAGGCCAGGGCTCCCAGGACTCCGAAAACGCGCCCGGAGGCGGTCAGGGCGGCGGAGGCGGTCAGGGCAGTCAGGGCGGTCAGGGCAGTCAGGGCGGTCAGGGAAGTCAGGGCGGTCAGGCCGCCCCGAGCGGCCCGAGCGCCCCGCCCACCGCGGACGGGCGGAATCAGGGCTGCGGACGGTTCGAGAAGCAACTGTGCGCGATGTACGAGCGCGTCGCGGTCGCCGGGAAGCCGGACGAGGCGGCCCGGCGCATGCTGGAGGCCCGCAGCCCGTCCGCCGTGGCCGACCGGATCAAGACCCCGACGCTGATCTTCCAGGGCCAGTCCGACTCCCTCTTCCCGCTCGGCCAGGCCGATGCGATGGCCAAGGCGATCAAGGCCAACGGCGCCCCGGTCGACGTGGACTGGACCGACGGGGGACACGACGGCGGCGACCGCGAGACCGGGCGCGTCCAGGCACGCACCCGGGACTGGTTCGACCGCTACCTCAAGGGCGACCGGGGCACCGACACCGGGCCCGCCTTCCGGGTCACCCGCGCCGGCGGCGTCGACTCCACCAACGGCGCCCTCCAGATGCGCGGCGCCACCGGCGACCGCTACCCCGGACTGGAGGACGGCCGGCGAACCGTGGCGCTGCGCGGCCGCGAGCAGTCGTTCGCGAACCCGCCCGGCGGCGGACCGCCGTCGGTCTCCGCGGTGCCGGGCATCGCCGCGCTGTCCCAGGCGTCCTCGCTCGGGATCGGCCTCTCCCTCGACATCCCCGGCCAGTTCGCCCGCTTCGACTCCGCACCGCTCGGGAAACCCCTGCGCATCACCGGGACGCCCGAGGTGAAGGTCCGCGTCCGGGCGGACACCGACGACGCCGTGCTCTTCGCCAAGGTGTACGACGTCGGGCCGGACGGACAGCAGGTGCTGCCCTCCCAGCTCGTCGCCCCCGTACGCGTCACCGACGCGAAGAAGGGGAAGACCGCCACGCTCCGGCTGCCCGCCGTCGACCACGAGATCATCGCGGGCCACTCCCTGCGGCTCGTGCTCGCCTCCACCGACCTCGGCTACGCGTCCCCGGCGCAGCCCGCCACGTACCGCGTCGCACTCGCGGGCGACGGCCTCACCGTGCCCACCGCGCCCGGGGTGCACACCCAGCCCGCCTCCCTGCCGTGGTGGGTGTGGGGGCTGCCCCTGGGCGGCGCCGTGGTGGCGCTCGCCCTGCTGCTGACCGGCCGTCGGCCGACGGCCGCGCCACCGCACGACCCGGCGCTGGCCGACGTACCGCTGCAGATCACCGACCTCAGCAAGCGCTACGCCAAGTCCGCCGACCGGTACGCCGTACGCGACCTCTCCTTCCGCGTCGAGAAGGGACAGGTGCTCGGGCTGCTCGGCCCGAACGGCGCCGGAAAGACCACCACGCTGCGCATGCTGATGGGGCTCATCAGCCCGGACGGCGGGGAGATCCGCGTCTTCGGACAGGCCATCAGGCCCGGCGCACCCGTCCTGTCCCGGGTGGGTGCCTTCGTCGAGGGCGCGGGTTTCCTGCCGCATCTGACCGGACGCGCCAACCTGGAGCTGTACTGGCGCGCCACCGGACGGCCCGCCGAGGACGCGCACCTCGACGAGGCGCTGGAGATCGCCGGGCTCGGCGACGCGCTGGAGCGCGCGGTGCGCACGTACTCCCAGGGCATGCGGCAGCGGCTCGCCATCGCCCAGGCCATGCTGGGCCTGCCGGATCTGCTCATCCTGGACGAGCCGACCAACGGGCTCGACCCGCCCCAGATCCGCGAGATGCGCGAGGTGATGATCCGGTACGCGGCCGACGGCCGCACGGTGATCGTCTCCAGCCATCTCCTGGCCGAGGTCGAACAGTCCTGCACCCATCTGGTCGTCATGGACCGTGGCCGACTGGTGCAGGCGGGCCCGGTCGGGGAGATCACCGGCACCGGGGAGAGTCTGCTGGTCGGCCACGAGGGCGAACTGAGCGACGCCCTGGTCGACAAGGTGAGCGCCCTGCCCGGCATCACCTCCGCGGCGCGCACCGACACCGGACTGCTCGTCCTGATCGACGGCGCCACCCCGGCGCGGCTGCTCGCCGAACTGGTGCGGCTGGAGATCCCGGTGACCAGCTTCGGGCCCAACCGGCGCCTGGAGGACGCGTTCCTGACGCTGATCGAAGGAAGGTCCGCATGAGCGGCTCCGTGAGCTCCGTGAGCTCCGCGACGGAGGCGGCGCCCGGCTACCGGGCGCGCCACACCCTGCCCCTGCGGGTCGAGGCGGTACGGCAGCTGCGCCGCCGCCGCACCCTGGTGATGGGCGTGGTGCTGGCCGCGCTGCCGTTCGTCCTCGTCGCCGCGTTCGCGATCGGCGGCACCCCCGACGGGCGGGACGACCGGGTCACCCTGATGGAAACCGCCACCTCCTCGGGCGCCAACCTCGCGGCCACCGCGCTCTTCGTCTCGGCGGCCTTCCTGCTGGTCGTGCCCGTGGCGCTGTTCTGCGGTGACACCGTCGCCTCGGAGGCCAACTGGTCCTCGCTGCGCTATCTGCTCGCCGCGCCCGTGCCCCGGGCCCGGCTGCTGGCCGGAAAGCTGGCCGTGGCGCTGGCGTTCAGCGCGGCGGCGATGGTGCTGCTGCCGCTCGTCGCGCTGCTGGTGGGCACGGTGGCGTACGGCTGGGGGCCGCTGCGCCTGCCCACCGGTGGCGAGCTGGGCACGGGCGACGCCCTCGCCCGGCTCGCCCTGGTGGTCGCGTACATCTTCCTGTCCCAACTGGTCACCGCCGCCCTCGCGTTCTGGCTCTCGACCGTGACGGACGCACCGCTGGGCGCGGTGGGCGGCGCGGTCGGGCTGACCATCGTGGGCAATGTGCTGGACGCCGTCACGGCGCTGGGCTCCTGGCGCGAGTTCCTGCCCGCGCACTGGCAGTTCGCCTGGGCCGACGCGCTCCAGCCCCACCTGGAGTGGGGTGGAATGCTGAAGGGGACGGCGGTGTCGGTGACGTACGCGCTGGTGCTCGTCGCCCTCGCCTTCCGCGGCTTCGGCCGCAAGGACGTGGTGTCCTAGGGTCTGTGTGAGGTCGTGATCAATCTCGGGTTTTGGTCCCTTGCGGGGGCAGGACCTGGTAGGACGCTGGGTGTGACACGTAGGCAACTCAGCGACGA